>PBVT01000050.1 GCA_002728755.1 Myxococcales bacterium | reverse complement strand
TGGACCTTTATCCCGACTGGGCACCGGATTGGACCTTTGCATTTCACGAAGAAGACGGAACGCCCGAAGCCCCGTTGGTTTATAAGCCTCTGCCTGGGCACAACGTACCGGGAGAGGCCAGCTGCATCCGTGAAGAAGCGGGGCTATCGGTCATGGATTTCTACATGCACTTTCTCCAGGGAAATCTGATCTCTGAAGCGCAGAGTACAGGCTGCCTGGCGGACCATATGAAAAGAGGCAAAGTGATAGCCCATGGTGCGAGCAGAACGCATCAAATCGAGCTCGCCTTTTATCAAGCCGAAAAGTCGGCTTCGGGGCGAGGCCCCAAGCGCGCGTCCTTACTCAATCACCCCTCCCTCGTGCGCCAAGATCCTGAGTCTGCGCTTCGAATCAACTTTCTGGGTTTACAGATGGTGCCCGTGCAAGAGAACCCTCGCTTCCGGGTGCTAGAAGAGGCGCTTGAGGCGGTCCTTCATCTGAACTCCCTGCGATTCAGGTGTCATCATGACTTTGGATTCTGGCATTTCGGCAAAGCCCAAGGCCACTATGGTTTGGAGCGTTTAGACCGATGGTCGGACGGCATCCAGTACGGCCACCAGGCGATTCCCTGGTTACTCTTCTTACGAGGCGGAAGTCGACGGGCCTACGAAGAGGCGATGATTCAATCACGCCATGCTTTTGATGTGGCAATCAACAAACACTATCTAGACCCAGACTGGGCGGGGCGATCCGTTTCGGAGTCGGACTTTTCGGCCTCTCCTTTCAATTGGGGTAAGGAGACCCTGGGACTGCAAAGTAACCTCAACTTTCTGGCCTTTTACCATCACCTTGGCGGCCAAGGTCGGGTCCAGCGTCTACTCCAGGAGTACGCCATGGATATGAATGAGGCGGATGCTGGAGACGCTCTTCCCGTGGGAACCCACAGGCTCAGCAATCGTGCTCGTGCAAACTTCGTCCCCAACGCGCTCTGGGCGCTTCTGGTGGAGGAAGTCGGAGATGATCGGGACCTGACGGATCCCGAGCTTCCAGAGGCTCTATTCGCTTTTGAGGCACGATGGCTCGAGCGCACTTTTTCCATCGGAGATGTCATCGGCGATGGACCGACGGATGCATGGGGTCCCAATTACATCCCTCAATCACCAGACACAGGGCATGAGCGTTTTGATCCTGAGGCTGCGGGCGTTGTGAGCCCCTTTGCACAACCACAAAAGGGGCTGGAGCGTGGCTTCTTGATCCAGTGGGCGCGGGGCAACATCCTGGACAGTTATTGGCCCTACATCTTCGACCACACCAACGAGAGCGGTTTCGTTCCAGAATCCTGGCGTGGACTGACTCGCATGGAAGCGATTCAACTGGGGCCTATGCTCAGCAGCCAAACCGAAGATCCCTTGCATGCGCGCCGCAGTTGGACGCACGCCGATCGAATCGCTCGGGTCATGCCGGAGTGGGACGGTCTCGTGACCGACGGAGCGGAGCCCCTGGGCGACGGCAAGATTCCACCCATGCAAACGCAGTGGTTCGATGAGGACAGCCTTCGTGATCTGAGCCACGCCTTGTTGGCGGGTATCACAGCGCGCGTTCAATGGGACCCAGAGGGAACCTGGAGCGACGACGTTTTTTCAGACACGGTCTTTGAGTTGAAGGATGGCTGCGCCCACGCCTGGATTCAAGCGAGTTCCCTAGAGGGCGCCGAGGCGGCCTCATTGATGTTTATAGGGGACTCCAACAGTGATGATGCGGAGCACCCATGGAGCATCACGATTCAGATCTGGGCCTTGTCCACCGACGGCGAAGTTCAGAGTGTTTTGGAGAGCCCCGTGGTGCTGAGCCAACCCGGGATTCCAGAACGATACATCCGAGAAAACGGCACCTATGTGGCCAATGGCCACCTTTTCCCCGAGACGTATGCGCAGCAGGTGACACTGGATGTTCCGGGGGATGGTGAGCAGTTGTTGGTGTCCGCATATTTCCAGCAAGAGGGCTCCGTGGACTTGAACCATAAAGGCTTTTTCCAGGTGCTTCCCATGGACACGAAGGCCAGGGTCGTGCACGAGCGACCGGTGGGGGCGAATCGGAACGCCCCTATCGGCTTTGCGAGCCAGGGGGTGAGCAACCACACCAAATACGACTACTTTACTGGTGCGTCCGTGTTGGTGCGCCTGGGCGAGCCCGGTGCCGATGGTCTGCATCTATTCGATTTGAAGGCGGAGAGCACAGAGCCCTTTAGCTACCGAGACGGGGATGGAGATCCGATTCAAATCACTCAATTGGCAACGTATGACTCCCTTGAGGGGCATATGAAAAAACCGGTCCCCGTGGCCGCGCCACCCGAGGAATGGCTTGAGTTAACCAATACGGGCCAGGGCAGCGCCCAACTCGGTGTGTATGGCTATGATACCGCCGATGAGTCCTATACCAAGCGTTCGCCATACGTATTGCCCACCCACGATGTGGGATTGTGGTTCGAGCCTTCAGACAGTGCCTGGAGAGATGGCACCGATTTGCCTGGGTGTTTTGAATAAGTTGTGTGCGTAGGTTTCCGTCGCGCTTTTGTGGGACAGGAGACTGCTTTATAGTGCATGTTGGGTATGCTTTCTGGAGCTTTTGATGCGGTGCTTTGTAGCCTTACTCTACATCAGCCTGGCATGGGTTGGATGTGCCAGCCCCTCGCCTGAGGGAGGGACGCATTCGTACGATCTCTATATGCCCTCTACGACCTATGATGTAGAAGCCTCGTCGTTCCAGGATATTGTCTATGACGATGTCCTCGGCTATGCGCGGGCACTCAACATCACCATATATCGGCCGTTAGAGGCTCCACTGCCTTTACCTGTGGTGCTCCTCAGCCACGGCGGTTCGCAGGGAAAAACCAATCCCGAGATCGCCCTTGTTGAATGGGCGCGGAGAGTCGCATCCGCGGGCTATATCTCGGTCGTCATTGCCCATCCGGGGCGTGATCAAGATAGCTATGATGAGCTATGTGAATATCTGGGTGTGAGCGAGGAAATACAATGTGCGTTGAAGATCAACTGGGAGCGACCACATGATGTTTCACGGGTATTGGATTGGCTCGAAGAAAAGAACGAATCCGACGAACTATCGGGAGCTTTGGGGCTGGATCGTGTGGCCCACCTCGGTCATTCGGCTGGAGCTGGCTGTTCCATGATGCTGGTGGGCGCACCGAGGAATTATGTTTGTGCGCAACCCTATGGTGGGGGACAGGGCATAGAACATCCCTGCGACGAGGCCGACCTGGTTACGAAAGTGGATTCGAGAATTAAAGCCATCTTGGCCTTTTCGAACCAGGGGCCGGCACAAGATGGTTTTATGGAGACGTCCTTTGCGCAGATAGAGGGGCCGGTTCTAATAGGGACAGGCTCAGAAGATGGCGATGACGGTGAGCCAGAAAACCGTACGAAGGCTTTCGAACTGCTGAACCCTTCCGAAGAGAAATCCGGCCGTTTCCTGGTCTTTATTGATGATCCAGGGGCCGTGCACACTTTGTTCAGCGCGGAGCTCGATGGCTGCGCGAAAATTCGTGGGGAAGTTCGCTGTAAGGAGATGCGGTCGTGGCTTTATTCGGCGGCAATAGCATTTCTGGATGACACCTTGAAAGAGGTGCCAGAGGCCGGTCTTTGGCTTCGGGATGGTGCTCCGTCAACCTTCATCGGTGCAGATGTGTCCTGGTCCCAAAAATAGGCCGTTGGGATGTCTACGCGGTGGCCCATTCCGGAGAGGTCTTTAGAAGTCGACCCCAAAGGCGGCTAAGAGAACCGCCGATCCGTTATAGAGACCGTGTATCGCGATGGCCATGATCAGATAGGGGAGGGCGCGGCCAATCTGGGGCCGTTTACGTGCCTCCATAGATTCCTTCCACACCCGTGCCAGCCCCACCGAGGCCAATACGGAACAGCCCGTATGCAGCGCTACGCATACGGTCCAACGCCATAGAATGAGGTTTTCGCTGGGGTTCGGGACGTAGACATTGAGGTAGAGGAAATTCTCGACGGCCGCGAATACAAATCCAGAGAAAGCGCCGCAGAAAAGAATATGCCGACCCGACCCAAACCGAAAAGGCCTCTTCTCTACGACCCAGGTGGCCAGCGCGATCTTCATGGTCTCTTCGACCGTAGGGCCGATGACAGAGACCACCAGCACCGTGAAGAAGATATGTTCCAGTTCGACGCCGTTGAACATGGCCCCAAAGAGAGCGAAGGGACCGGCCGCCAGGGCGACAAGCAGGGTGTTCCATTGCCGTTGGCCGGGGCTGGTTCGATCCATATGACCCGTTAACCAACGTTCGTAGGTTGCCGCGTCGGGAGGAGGGCTGGTCTGGGATTCAGGAAAGAGGGTCGGTTCCTCCCAGACGTTGTGGTCGACCTGATCATCCGGCCTCTCCGGACGAATTTTCTTTTCCACCTTGGCTTCGCTGGGATCGGCCTGGAAGCCACCACCTTGTAGATGCGGCTCGTGCTCAACGGATGGATTTTTCGATGGGCCCTTACGCCTGGGAGGAGGGCTCATGACGAGATGCTTTCCTGCCTTTTATAGGCGGTGCCCGACGCCAGAACGCTGAAGCCAAGACCGATCTTACAGAACTCCAGGCGAATATTGCAGACGCTATCCAGCCCCTTTTCGCGGGCCTGATGTAAGAGGCGTAAGACGGCCTCCTGGCGCGCCCGCATCATCAGGTTTCGATAACTATGAATCTCGCCTCCGATGATATTTCGAAGACTCGCCAGGAAGGATTTCAGATAATCGTTGGCGATAACCACTTCGGAGACCACCATTTCGGCCCCATTGGTAGGAATGGCACCGCCTGGAAAGGAGCGCACTTCTGTCATCAGTTCGCCAGATTCTTCAAAGGCTTTCGCGAGTTTACGCAGATGTCGTTTTTCTGCGTTACCGCCGATCAGCCATCCGAGCACAACGATGCCGAATAGGGTGAATAAAAATCCTACGAACATCTCAGGCCTCGGTTTCGGCTACTACCGCCGTACCATAGGCGTAGAGTTCGGCGGCTCCCTGACTGACAGCGCTTGTCGAAAAACGCACATTTACTACAGCATTGGCGCCCAGCTCCTGGGCCTGAGAGAGCATACGTTCGACGGCCTGGCGACGAGCTTCTGTAAGTAACTCGGTATAGCCCTTCAGCTCCCCACCGACCAGATTCTTGAATCCAGCCGCGATATCACGCCCCACATTCTTTGCCCGTACTGTGTTCCCCTGGACCAGCCCTTTTACGGCGACGATCCGCATTCCGGGGATCGTCTCGGTATTCACTACGTACATCCTATCCTCCATCTTGGAACTCGAAGTTTCCTCCTGGCGTTATGTTCTGTCAATCCTTCTTTGCGAGGAGGCATGGGCTTCCGGAAAATGCGTGTTTGATGGTAGGTTTGTGGGTATGGGATTTCCTGTGATTCAGGATGGTTTCGCCTTCGGTTTTCAGCCGGAGGCGTGTTCTAGCTGCGATGGCAATTGTTGCCGTGGTAAGGGGGGGTACGTCTGGTTGGACGATTCTACCGTGGAAGCGATGGCGGCGTTTTTAAAGTTGGAGATCGACGAATTCGCGGCGCGCTATATTCGACAGGTCGGGCGACGTTTTTCCTTGCGTGAGAACAGGCTGGGACCGTCGGATCATGCCTGTGTATTCTTTGATCTCGATGCGCAGCGTTGCTCCGTATATCCGGTACGACCGAACCAATGTCGTACCTACCCGTTCTGGTCCCAGTATAAAGAAAACTCCGACGACGCCTTTCGTGAATGTCCGGGGCTGGTACCCCTGGAGGATTGAGTCGGAACCGGCAGTTCAATTGATGGGATTTCACAAAATTCCCGTTGGTTGAAAGCTATGATAAAATAATTGGCTGTTGCCGGGTTGAATAACTCGCGCATTATGGGGCAATAGGCTTGGAGAGGGGCCGCTGATTACAATCGGAGATATGTTTCCATACACTGGTCTGACAATCGTTGTTTTTTAGACCGGTTTTGTGAACGAAAACGGAGTTTGGATATGCGAAAACTAATGATGTTCAGTTTGGTTTTTCTAATGCTGTTCGTTTGGGGATGTAGCGGGGGCGATGATCAGACGGATCAGGGCACGCTTCCGGATATTGGGGCCGATGTTGGGGCCGATGTTGGGACCGATGTGAATCTTGGGGAACCCGAGTTCTCTGTCACGACCGACGCCAATGAGGCAGTCCAGAGTCGTGGTATCGCTTCGTATACCTTCGATGACTTTGGGGCTCAGCTGGTTAGTACCGTGCAGCTTCACGATCCCGACGGAGGTGTTGTTGGGATACTGACCATGTCCCCCAAAACAGTGGATGGTGTGATAGACACCCGGTCGGTTGAGCTCAGCCTGGTTATGGGCGAAGAGCAGGCCTTTGGGGTGATAACGGCGGCGACCGATGGAGCTGTGACAACCAAAGAAATCATCTTCCAGACGGCCGGCCAGTCTCTATATGTCTGGGCGGAGACCGATAGCGACGCCGAAACATTCAGCCTGATTCTGGGAGTCCCCGTGAACGACGAGGAAGCGCCCGACGAAAGCGGTGTTTCGGTTGGAGAATGCAATCTTGACGGGTGTTTCTTGCTTTATACGGTCTATGACAACGTATCGATGACGACTGAGGAACCCGATCTGCCACCGGATGTGGCCGGCTGGATCGACGAGGTGGGTCTTACCGAATTGAGTGAAAGTTCAACCCTGCTGAACCTTTTCCTTGTGGCGTCTGACACCAACCTGGTGTCTGCGGTCGCGGGGAGCGTTGTGGCCCGGGATATGGGCGCTGGGAACGAAGAGTCCTCGGATGGGGAGTTTGGTGAAGAGTCTGGAGCGATTCATAAATCGGCATTATGTGGCGTCATATTTACTGCGATTGCGGCACCAGTGGCCATAGCAGTTTGTGGAGCCTGTGCAATTGCTGCAGCAGCATTGCCACCATCGGCAGGTATTTCGGCGGTCCTCGCAATCCCGGCCTGCGCTATCTGTGCGATCATAGCCGGAATTAGTCTGGCTGACCTGACTGCATGCCTGTATTCCCGATATGTTAAGGCGTGTTCTGCGTCACCAGAAGACTGTGAACCCGGCAAAGGGATTTGCAAGACCTGGGAGGACGGCGCTTGCGAACCTGTAAGTGATCACAGCTGTATCTGCACTTGTAATGCCAACAAATGTAATGATGTTTGCCTTACCGACTATACTCCCCCTCCGGGTTATATTCGGTGCGGGGGAAATAACTGCACGGCGGTTGGCGGTGTCTGTAAATGTCGGGTTGCAAAGTGTGGTGATGGCAAATTGCAGAATTGGCCTACAGGGCCGGCCGCGTGTCAGGAGGAATGCGAGCAGGACTCGCATTGTACGGGCGATAAATTCTGCAACTCTCTTTGCGCTTGTGAGGATCTTCCGGAGCCCATCTGCGGGGATGGTATTATCCAAACCGGTGAAGAGTGTGAAGGGGATTCCGATTGTAGTCCGAGTGCGTCTTGTCTGAACTGCGCTTGTGTAACTGCTACGGATACCGGTGGTACGCCCGATACCGGTGGTACGCCCGATACCGGTGGTACGCCCGATACCGGTGGTACGCCTGATACCGGTGGTACGCCCGATACCGGTGGTACGCCCGATACCGGTGGTACACCCGATACCGGTGGCACGCCCGATACCGGTGGTACACCCGATACCGGTGGCACGCCCGATACCGGTGGCACGCCCGATTCAGTAACTGTGGATGTTGTTGATCCACCGGATGCAGGTGGACCAGCCTGTGGCAATGGGGTTGTCGAGGGGACAGAGGAATGCGAGTCCCATAGCGATTGCTCGGCAGATGAGTTCTGCGACGACGATTGCAACTGCCTCAATATTGATCCCCCGACGGATACAGGCGGTACACCCGACGCAGGCGGTACACCCGACGCAGGTGGTACGCCCGACGCAGGTGGTACGCCCGACGCTGGTGGTATGCCCGATGCGGGCGGTCCCCCGACAGATACAGGCGGTACACCCGACGCTGGTGGTATGCCCGATGCGGGCGGTCCCCCGACAGATACAGACGGTACGCCCGACGAAGGTGGAACCCCCGATGCGGGCGGTCCCCCGACGGATACAGGCGGTACGCCCGACGCTGGTGGTATGCCCGATGCGGGCGGTCCCCCGACGGATACAGGCGGTACACCCGATTCCGGTGGTATGCCCGATGGGGGCGGTCCTCCGACCGACTCCGGTGCGACACCGGACGGCGCGGGTCCCCCACCGCCGCCGAATCCTTGATCGAGAATCTGAACGGGAGACAAGCTTTCGATTCGGTCCGTACTCGCTACGGGCACATGAAGAGAAGGACCGGTTTAGTCACACTTCTCGATATCAGCCATGGTCTTGGCGGCGAGAGCGCACTTTAACTTTTCGGGATCTGCATCTTTCTTGCATTCCTCGACACACGCGCCTTTCATGCCGTCCATCTGTTTAGACATCATATCTGCAGCCATTTTCTTTTGTTCTGCTGGTAGATTTTCAATCTCTTTTGCGGCCTCGGCCTTTACAACTTTCAGAACGTGGTCACATGCGGATGTGCAGTTGACTTCGCCGCTACCGCTGTCGGTTGCTCTGTCTGGCGCTTCGGCAACGGCCTGTTCCTTAACCGCTGGTACTTCTGCCGTTGTTTCGACCACCGGTTCTGCTTTGTCT
>PBVT01000127.1 GCA_002728755.1 Myxococcales bacterium | reverse complement strand
GGCGTGCCGCACCATAGCGAAGCCTTGATTCATATTGCTATGATTCATCTGTTACTAAAAAGGCAAACACGAATTTGCCTGTTTTAAGACAGCTTCTAAGGAAATTGAAGAATTCTACCTTTATTGGAACTCCGGACTATTTGCAGAAGCCCAAAAATTGCTGAAAAACTTTCCGAAAGTGCGGAAAGCGGTTGGGTTTAACTACGACGATGAAGATGGTTATTACTTCGAACAATGCGCGCGGTTTTCCAACTGGGGTATTTGGACCAGTTCTGGTTTGCTGAAGGACCTTACCCCTCATGGTCGAATGCGGGACTTTCTCTCGTCTGTGTGGAATCTTGGACGTAATATCCAGCATGATTCCAGCGGCAACTACCGGAGCATTTTGCTCCTGGGACCAACAGGCACCCAGAAAGAGAAACTGGCGCAGGGCATCCATGAGATAGCTTGCAGGGATGGCTTTCAGATCATCAGGTGCAAGGACCTGGGAAAGGACCCCCAGGAGCTTTTTCGAGTTTGCCAGTATGGGGGCACCGTATTTCTTGAAGGAATTGATGAGCTTCCTTCCAAATGGCGGGATTCTCTAATGGAAAGGCTCAAAGAGAGGGGGGAATCCAATCTGCTCCTCATCAGTAGCACAAACAAAAGGCTTGAAGATCAGGGATTTCACCACCATATATACTCGGCAACTCCGTGCTATCCCCTGCAAGTGCCATCCCTAAAGGAGAGAAAGGATGACATCCCACTACTGGTAAATCAGATGCTCCTCTGCTGGGGTTCAACCGACCTTGACGATGTGCGGCATTACATGGCCTTTGTGCTTAGGCGTGTTTTCACAAAGAGTAAAGTTTCTGGAGATATTACCTGGTTAAACAGGGAGGTGGATAGGTGGGTCAAAGAGTTTTCGCCGAGGACACCCATGCGCCTTCCTGATAGTTTGCAGGATCAGAAGCTAAATGAGGATTTGCCCGATTCGGCGGAAAGTAGATGGGCATTACTCGATTGGGACCAAATTACAATAGAGCTCGTTTCCAATGATTCAATTAGAATCAGTGGCGGAGGCAAATCTGAGACGTATCATTATCAAAAGTTGGGGTTCAATGATGGTCGCAAAATAGATCAACCCAATAGGTGTTGGAGTGTTTTACAGAAACTTACTGAGCATGGGGAATTTTCTTGGGAAACCGACATCGATCAACGGACTCGAAACCAAGCCAAGAAAGCCATCCAGATAATACGAAAAAAACTAAAAGAAATAATAGGGATTGATGAGGACCCATTTGAGAACTACCGGAAGGTAAAAGCATATAAGCCCAAGTTTAAGTTAGTAGATAAGCGCTATGGGGGCACTGGTATTGAAAATGCCTTGAAGCCTGAAACACAGAACTTCGAAAATGAAGAAGATGCCATCGACTCTGATATATTAGATATGATGAATGAAGAAATAAATAGGTAGAAATATTAGACCTTAACCACTTACCTGTTTAGAAAGTCTGATTTCGCCGCAGTCAGCCACATCTGCCTTATCCACCCCTTCAATTTTTATCTTTTAACGGTCTCGGTGAAAATTCGCTAAGCCCTTCCTAAATAATTTAACTTTTCTAATCCTTCCTGTAACTAATTATTAAACAACATTTTAAGAAGTAATAGATGGGCATTTCTGGTGATTCTTTTTCCCTCTCTCAGTGAACGTTCACCATTGATGTGTGAAAGCTCTTTTGGAAGCCAGACGCATCAACTTGTTGAGGAGGAATCGTGCGAAAGCCTTTTAGGTTAAAATTGGAAATTTTCCACCGCGGGCTTGTTCAAGCAGATATTGCCCAGGCGCTGGATATGTCGGGGGAAGAACTGCCGATATGAGTGCAACTAAATGGGTTCGACTCTCTGAGATAGCCCAGCACTGCGGCCTCTCAAAACATACCATTTATAAGTTCGCTCGATCTGGCGTCATCCCGCACGGACGAGCAGGCCGCGTTCTGGTGTTCAATATCAATGACGTAGACGAGTGGATCCGGCAGCACGGCAGTTCCGGGCAGCTAGACTTTCCGGCCGCCGAGGAGAAGGCCCGGCAGGCGGATCAGGAAGAAGAAGTAGACCGGATTTCATCGGATATTCTGGCCAACACCTGACCCTACACGCAAAAAAGTCCCAGGGCGGCGGGCAGCTTGAATCCTGGGACAGAAAGGATTGTCATATGGAAATACTTTCAAAGTCACCCTCCGCCAAGGGGGACGTCCTCACCCTTCCAGAAAGCTCAGTTGCTGAAGAAGCGGCTCAAGCTTTTCATGTGGGGCCCTTCGGGTGTGGGTAAAACGACCCTAGGGCTTCAATTCCCTCAGCCTGTAATCATCGACCTTGAGGGGGGAGCCTATCTCTACGGGGACTCTTATGATTTCGATATCTTCCGCACCAGTAGCACGGATGAGGTGAAGGATGCAGTGGATTGGTTGAACACTCACCAACATTCTTACAAGACCCTCATTATTGATCCAATGACAGTATACCGGGACGCGCTGCAGTGGAAGTGGTCCAATATTTTCTTGCGGCGGAACAAGGACTCAAAAGGGTATCGGTTTGAGTTCTATAACTTGCAAGCCCGGGACTGGATGACCAAATGGCGGGGTATGCATTCGCCCAGGGGACCTTGTAGCGTTCGCGGAGGAAAATTTGGTAGACCGCCGGGACCGGCGAGGCGGATAAAATAATAACGCCGGATTTTAACAAACGCCATAATTCCAATAGAAAGGAAAAAAATGGCAATTTTTGAATTAGAAAAAACGACGTTCGAACCTCATCCGGAGGGGACTTTTGAGGGTCACATTTCTGAGGTGCGTGATATGGGCAAGCAGGACACAAAATTTGGTCCTCGGCCCCGCATTGCCATTATAATTCAGAATCATGACCTTGCAAAGGGCAACGGCCAACCTTGGTTGCACTGGGAGTTTTGCAACCTGGCTTCCGGAAAAAATTCTCGGCTCACGACTCTGCGGCAAAAGCTCCTAAGAAGGGCCTTGACGCCCGAGGAGTTGCGGTCATTTGACCCCGAGGCGGAGATGATTGGGAGGGATGTTAGCTTCCAGATCGAGCATGCCTTTGGTGAACGCCACGTTTTTGCAAACCTTATTTCCTGGTCTTTGCGTTCCGATGAAGGGGCGCGGAAGACAGGTGATAGTCAAGGTGGTCTGAATTTTTGACGACCGGAGGGAAGGCTAAATGTCTCCCCTCCTTTTTTTTGGAAGACTGGAGGCATTCACCCAGATTGGCGGGAAAGATTACGATCGAATTGTTCACCTCAATTATTATAAAGCCTTAGGACAAAATAGTCCCGGTGCAAAAGTGGATATTAAAACAATGACGGAAATAGGAATTTGTGAACCGTGTGAGCTTAAAGCTGCGCTGGCTTATGCAAAGAGTGGGTGGCCTGTGGTCCCCTGTCATACTGCTACTAAAAATGGTGGATGCTCCTGTGGCCAGATCAGCTGCGAGAGCCCGGGTAAGCACCCACGGTATAAAAGGGGCTTGTTAGAGCATGGGCTGAAGGAGGCTACTACCGATGAGGCTATCATAACCAACTGGTGGACTATATGGCCAGGAGCCAACATTGCTGTAGTAACGGGCAAGCGCTCAGGGTTCGATGTGTTGGATGTAGATCTAAGGCATGGTGGCGAAGACTCACTAAGTGACCTTGAGAGAGAATATGGCAATTTGCCGGACACCGTCGAGCAGCTTACTGGAGGCGGCGGTCGGCACATTCTATTCCGGCATCAAGATGGGTTAGGCAACAAGACAGGCCTGCGCCTCGGGCTGGATGTGCGCGGCGAGGGGGGTTACATCATGGCAGCGCCAAGCAATCATGCTAGTGGCCGTAAGTATGAATGGGAATTATCGAGCCTACCCGGGGAAGTGGACCTTGCTGAATGGCCGGAATGGTTGTTGGAACTGATGGAGGTAAAGAATGGCCAGTTGAGAGAATCTGCGCCGCCAGTAGAGGGAGAAATTGCCGCTGGGAAGCGCAATACCACTCTGGCGAGCCTGGCAGGCTCAATGCGTCAGAGGGGAATGGGTGAGTCTGCTATTTTTGCGGCCCTGCTGATAGAAAATGAACAGCGCTGTAAGCCACCTCTGTCCGAGGCAGAAGTCCGCAAGATAGCCACGAGCGTTGCCCAATATGAACCCGGTCAGCCGGAAAATGGCCGGCTTTTCATGAAGGTTAATGCTGGCAAAGGACAGGACATCCATGAGGACATTTCTACCTATCCTTATGCTATAGAAGATGGTCGAATCGGTTACTTCAAAGTAGAGAAAAGGGGCGATAATGCCGGCAAGGTATTTATGCCTCTTTGCAATTTCTCCGCCCAAGTAGTTGAGGAGCAAGTCCTCGATAATGGTATTGACCTTGTTCGTCGTTTCGCCGTGGAAGGCCAACTGGCCGATGGGGGGGGCCTTCACAGGGTAGAAATCACCGCGGGTCAATTCAATGGTATGAACTGGATCACAGACCAGTGGGGAGTCAGGGCCCGCTGGTCTGCGGGAATGGGCGCCAAGGACCGGTTACGTGAGGGTATTCAAATATTCAGTGCCAATGCCAAATTGCAATATACTTATCAGCACACCGGTTGGCGGAAAATTAACGGGGTATGGCAATACTTGCATGGGGGCCTGACCGATATTCAGGTGGTCCTGGAGCCTCCCCTTGATCGCTAAATGTTTTGCCCGAAGAACCAGAAGATGTATCGGGGGCTCTAAGAAAGTCGCTGGCCTTGCTGGACGTAGCACCTGCCGAAGTCACTATCCCGCTCCTTTCCTCTGTCTTCCTGGCCCCCTTGTGTGAATTTCTACACCCAGATTTTGTAGTCTTTTTGTTAGGAAAAACGGGCTCATTGAAGAGTACTCTTGCCGCCCTTTTCCTTTCCCATTTCGGTGACTTCGATCGCACCAGTTTACCAGGCTCCTGGGAGTCGACCGATAATGCTCTTGAACGTCGGCTGTCCACGCTCAAGGACACGCTTTGTGTGGTGGACGATTATGCACCCCGGGCCGATGCCTCCGCCCAGCGGAAACAGGAGCAGCGGGCGCAGCGGGTAATCCGTAGCATGGGCAATCTGTCTGGCCGCTCGCGTCTGAGGGCCGATTTGTCAGAGCGCCCAGAGTATAAGCCAAGGGGCTTGATGCTCTCGACTGGTGAAGATTTACCACCCGGACAATCCATCCTGGCGCGCATTCTGACTATTGAGGTTGAGAGAGACCGTCTGGACATGGAAGGTATCACCCAAGCCCAACAAAATGCCTACCGGTTGCCTCATGCCATGGCCGGTTACATCGAGTGGCTGGTTCCACAGCTAGATGAACTGGCCCAAACCTTGGCGGAGCAGTGGCGCCAACATCGAGTGCGTTTCTCTCAGAATTCCGCCCACCTGCGGATACCCGAAATCCTGGCTTATTTAGCATTGGGCATAGATCTGTTTACGTCCTTTGCCCAAGACCAGGGGATACTCTCTGAATCAGAGATTCAGGATCTGGCCCTCAGGACCCACAAGGTATTGCTGGGCTTTGGACAAGCTCATGGGGCAAGAGTCCAGGAGGAGGATCCGGCAGAAGTGTTTCTGTCTACCTTGTCGGCCATGCTGGCCCAGGGTGCGGTGGACCTGGCCTACCGGGCTAGCAGTGACGAGCTGGATAACCTGATTGGCTGGAAAGACTCTGACTATGCCTACTTGATCCCGGATGCCGCTCGGCATGCTGTCGCTCGCTATTTGCGGGAAGGCGGAGGTCACTTCCCACATTCCCCCCGGGCTCTGGGCAAAGCGCTTGATGGCCGGGGGGCTCTGGTCAAGGGTAAGGGCACCCGCTCCACTAACCAGGTAAAGGTCCAGGGGAAGAAAAGGCGGGTTCTGCAAATACCCATCCATCTACTGGAACCGGAGGCCGACGATGAATCGTAAGGTACCCACTTTGGTACCCAGAAAGTACCCAGAAAAAATAAAATTTGTTATATTTAAGTTTTTGTCTAACAATGATTAAGTTGTTTGGTACCCACAGTACCCAGAAAAAAAGGGTATAAGAGAGCCGGTATATTTTTTTGGCCTGAGAGCAGTGCCCTCCTGGGGATGCAAAAGATGCAGGTCTCTCTACTGTAAAGAACTGGGTACTGTGGGTACCAAGGCAGTTAAAAAAAACGGCTACAACAAGTTAAGTGGTACCCAGTTTGTAGAAGATCTGGGTACTGCGGACTAAACTGGGTACTGGTTAATGGAAAGAGTATCATGGCATTTAGAAGCGTAATCGGAGAAATAGTAGAAGAGGACCTTCAAGCCTTTACGCTGCCAGGTGAAAAAGAGTCTGATATAGGCACGGGAGCAGTCTTCCGGTTCCATCAGGCCCTCCTCGGCGCCTCAACATGGCAGGATCTGTCCGTAGTTCTCGAGCAAGTCCAGGCCGCCTTTGAGGCCGACGAGATGGACCAGGATACCGCTGAAGAATTGGCCCAAGTGGCCACGCAAGAAGCCGAGAAACGGCCCGATGATGCCAAGGAACGGCGCCTAGCTGATCTATTCCATGAAGGGCAAATTTGCCGGGTCTATTCCCGGATCCTGGGCGAAGAAGTGCTCTTCGTGGCGGATGGAGTCGAGGTGCCAGCAAATAATACCCTGACAGTCTACCGCGCATCGGAGCTTCAACAGCTGGTGGGTATGAAACCAGAGGCATTGTGCCGGATTCATGCCTCAAAGGTTGCCCTGGAAGGGGAGGTGATCAAGAATATTTCGAGTGGTTTACAGATACCAATAGAAAAGGGGCTTAGCATGCCGCCTGAGTCCACCAGGGCCGCCTTACAGCGCTTGGCTGGAAGGGGGAAGAGGGTGCACAGTGCCCCAAATGGCGGCAGATAGCCTATAAATGACTCAGGAGATTGGGCTGTTCTTATCTCGAGCTGATGCACATGCGCTCAAGTCCTACAGGCCTTACTGAAGTGGGAAAAGGTCGTCTGGAATTGGCTCGGGGGTCCAGGCAGCAGAAATCTGAATAATTAACATAGGGAGTTGGATGATGAGTGAACTCACTCCAAGGCAATCTATCTTCGTGAAAGAATATTTAGTTGACCTCAATGGAACGGCAGCAGCCATTCGAGCTGGCTATAGTCAAAAGACTGCCCGGCAGATGGCAAGCCAAAACCTGGCAAAATTAAACATCTCTCATGCAATCCAAGAGGGCTTCAGAAAACGGCAAGAAAGGCTGGACATTGATCAGGATTGGGTAATTGGGCGGCTCAAGGACAACCATGATAAGGCCACCCAGGCAGTGGCTCTGCTTGATAAGCATGGGGAACCTACTGGGACCTATACCTTCCAGGGCAGTGTTGCCAATCGGTCTCTAGAATTGATCGGACGGCACCTGGGAATGTTCCAGGAAAAGCTTAAAGTGGGGGATCCTATGCCCGAGGAATCGGACGACTTTCCGGATGAGCGGCCTCAGCCCAAAGATCCAAAGCTTCGACTTCCATTAGATCAGCTAAAAAAAGCTGCCACATGGATCGAGTCGGTTTGCTATGAACTTAATTTTCCGGTGCCCGTAGAGCTGGTTGCATGGTGCCGAGGGGAAGGTTGGGAAGAAATGGGACATTGAAGGGAATAGGGCTTATGGCATGATGGACCAGACGAGGGGTGGACTAAACCTATCAAAGAATGGAGGAAAGCCCTCAACCAATTTGCCATCCTTTTCGAAAACCGAGTACCCACCCGATAAATCAGTTACACTTGCCATCTCAACCGGTCGACGCAACACATGCGTTAAATCTCTCAGCAGGCGTTTCAAAGCCTAAGGTTTTTCTGGGCCGCTCGTTGAGCTGCCGAGCCACCCTGTCTAATTCAGCCTGCGAGTGCACCGACAAGTCCGTTCCCTTGGGGAAGTACTGTCGGAGCAGACCATTTGTATTCTCATTAGAGCCCCTCTGCCAAGGACTTTGCGGATCACAGAAGTAAACATCAATATCGGTTGCCAAGGTAAATTGTTGGTGGGCCGCGAGTTCCTTACCCCGGTCCCAGGTCAGGGATTTGTAGAGTTCGGCTGGCAGCTTCTTGGATTGCTTAATGAGGGCGGCGACAACAGTCTGAGTATCCTTACTGGTCACCTTCACCAACATCACATAACGCGTATGACGCTCGACCAAGGTCGCGATATGGCTATTCTCAGACCCAGAGATCAGATCGCCTTCCCAATGTCCTGGCACTGCCCTATCTTCAGCTGAGGCCGGACGCTCACGGATCGAGATCATATCCTTGATTTGTCCATGGTCACTACCTTTCTGGGTGGCGTGTTTGGAGCGCCGGATGGTACGCTTGGACCTGAGATACTGCTGCAGCTCTTTCTTAAGCACACCGCGGGCTTGAACAAACAAACTGCGATAAATCGTCTCATGCGACACGTGGTAAGCCTCGTCTCCCGGATGCA
This sequence comes from Myxococcales bacterium, assembly GCA_002728755.1. GTDB lineage: Bacteria > Myxococcota_A > UBA9042 > UBA3505 > UBA3505 > UBA3505. Next base: position 810 of record PBVT01000127.1, on the reverse strand, counting down.
CTCGTTTAAGCCAGTCGGCGATCTGCTCAGGAAACCAGTTCAACCGGAGCTTCTTTGACACTGCGCGGCGCAACCAGGGTAACATCGCCAACTTACATTGCTTTGGGCGACGGGCACGATCCCAGGCCCGTTCATCGGCAAGTGCAGCTCGGTACTGACTATAACCACCATTGCGGCGAACTTCACGGCTTACTGTCGAAGGAGACCGGCCTAACAATGTCGATATCGATCGGATGGAGCGCTGCGCCACGATCCCCCGTGATATCTCTTCACGCTCCGACAACGTCAACGCCAGCCTTGAGCGGCGACGAGGTGCTGGTCGTATCCCTCCTAGCGGGGATATCTGAAAATAAATCGATGAGGAAGGTTTGCCAAACGCCCGGCCAATCGCTCTCAACGACTCTCCGCGTTGCCAGCGGTCCCACATCTCTGTTCGCTCTGCGGCGGTAAAACCACGTCGATATCTTTGAACCATAATTAAACACTCCATCTTGCCAATTAAGATAAAGTGTTGCGCCGATCAATTGAGACCACCCTAAAAACTTGACAGACCCCCTATCTGGATGGTGACGGGGAAGAGTGGGCGCGCTCTGCCACATTTAACGAAGCGGGCGATGTGGTCCTGGTGGGTGTCACCGACTCAACCAACTTTCCCACAGTGGACGCCCTGTACACCTCTCTGGCCAACACCACCGACATGGACTAAAGGCAAGCCCCTCAGTGGGTAGAACCATTGGGGGGCCGCCGTACCGCGTCTCACCATGATCATCCAGACGTCGACTTTGCCGCTCTAGTGGGTCCTCATAATCG
>PBVT01000049.1 GCA_002728755.1 Myxococcales bacterium | reverse complement strand
TCGTCGCAATCGAGCATACCGCCAGTACAGGTGCTCGGCAGGCCGACGCTCTCCATGTAGCGGTCACAGTAGTTGTCGTTGTCCATATCGCAGATTTCATCGACGATACCGTTGCAGTTCTGATCGATGTTGTCGCAGATACCTGGCGGCTGCGATCCCGTGACATGGATACGCTGCAGGTCGTAGGGACATTGGTCGACGGCTACGTAGAAGTAACCATCCACATGGTAGAAGCCGGACGCGCTTTCGGACATGTAGTCATTCGACGCCCAGCCCTGCCAGCTACCCAGAGGGAACCCATTGGTGTTGTAGCCGTGGCGACCGACGCGGTCGGTACCTGGGTTACTACCCTGGCGATGACTGTATACATAGGTACCATCGGTACCGACGATACCCAGGGAGTGGACATTGTCGACGCTGTAGTTACAGGTCAGACCGCTGGTTCCGTTCGGGTTCCAGGCACTGTCGCCGACACCCCAGTAGCAGATGACCGGTTCGTCGAGACCACCCATGACGACTCGCTTGTTGACCCAGTCGTATTGACCGCCAGCCAAACGATATTCCGCTTGCTGCGGTACGCGTGGGTAACTGATCTCGGAGGCATCTTCGTTGGTTTCACCGGTGTAACCGTTGGGGTGGGTGGTTCCGATATCGTACTCGACCTTATCCCAGGTGATACGTATTACGCGTCCAGAATCGCCTTCCCACTCGACACCATAGACGTAGGTGTTATCGGCGATAACACCGGTGGTGTAGTAGGAGTTATCATCTGTACCGACACTATTGCCGTCGGCTTCACAGGTACGGGTTTCACGCCAGAGGATATTGCTGGATGCGGGATTGAATACACGTACGGTCCAACCTTCATTGGCGACACCGTTACAACCGTAGGCCAGGTTGATGAAGTATTGACCGTTACTGGTCATCAGATAACTACCCGGAGCAACCACACCCTTGCTGCGCTCGACCATACCCTCGGGAATGCTTACCTCTGTGCTATAACCGAAGTCAGAAATGTCTGGCTTACAGTAGACGCCACTACCATCGTTGATGAGCTGTCCTGTCGAACACTGTCCAGGTAGACCCGTTCCACATGTTGGCCAGGACCCTGGACCACAACCGCCGAGACCTTCGTCTATTGCGCCATCACAATCGTTGTCTTTGTTGTCGCAGATTTCCGGAGCGCCCTGGTAGACCTGGGTGTTGGCGTCGTTGCAATCACCCTGGCAGCCGCGTTGTCCGTCGCCGTCGTTGTCATGCTCGTCGGGGGAAAGGATGTCGTCACAGTTGTTGTCGAGTCCATCACACAACTCGGGGGCACCGGGATAGACCTGGTCGTTCGTATCTACGCAGTCACCCTGGCATCTACGGAAGCCGTCGCCATCGTCGTCGTTTTCGATCGCGTTGATGTCTCCGTCACAGTTGTTGTCTAGACCATCGCAGAGCTCTTCGGCACCCGGATAGACGTTATTGCGGGTATCATCACAATCGGATGCGTCGTCTACATAGCCTTCCGGACGTGTGCACTCACAGGTCGGTACGCCCGGATCGCCGTAGCCATCGGAGTCGTTGTCTGGGTAGTACCAGGTGCAGTAGACGGAGCCGTCACAATCGTCGCAATCGAGCATGCCGCCAGTACAGGTACTCGGAAGACCGACATTCTCCATGTAGCGATCACAGTAGTTGTCGTTGTCCATATCGCAGATTTCATCGACGACGCCGTTGCAGTTCTGATCAATGTTGTCGCAGATACCTGGCGGTTGCGAGCCGGTGACATGGACACGTTGCAGGTTGTGAGAGCAGTTATCTATGGCCATGTAGAAGTAGCCATCTACATGGTAGAAGCCAGAGCTACCTTGCGACATATAGGTGTTGGACGCCCAGCCCTGCCAGCTGCCAAGGGCATAGCCGTGGCTGTCGTAACCATGGCGCGCTACTCGATCGGTACCATCCTGGTTTCCATAACGATGGCTATACAGATATGTACCGTCGGTACCAACGATACCGAAGGTATGTTGATCCGTCATATCCTGGTTACAGCTGATGCCGTTGGTTCCATTCGGGCTCCAGGCGCTGTCCCCAACGTTCCAATAACATACGGTTGGCGTATCAAAGCCACCCATGACGACGCGCTTGTTGATCCAGTCGTACTGACCGCCAGACAAGCGATAGTTCGGACCCTGCGGAACGCGTGGGTAGCCGATTTCTGAGGCGTCGTCGTTGCTCGCTCCAGTGTAGCCGTTCGGATAGACCGTGGCGATGTCGTATTCGACCTTGTCCCATGTGATTCGCGTCACACGACCCGATTCTCCGCTCCACTCTACAGCGTATACGTAGGTTGGATCCGCGATAACGCCATTACTGAAGTACGAGTTGTCATCTGTACCGAGATCATTCGAGTCGGCTTCACAGGTCTTAATCTCACGCCAGAGTTGGTTGCTATCCTGCGGGTTGAAGATTCGGATCGTCCAACCTTGTCCGTCGAGGGTGTTACACGCGTGGGCGAGGTTGAAGAAGTACTGACCATTACTGGTTACGAGATAGCCACCCGGTTGTACCACACCGGTTGTACGCGCGATGAGACCAGACGGTACATCCACTTCGTCGACACTACCCAGATCGGAGAGGTCTGGTTTACAGAAGACGCCGCTACCGTCTGCGACAAGCTGTCCTGTGGCACATTGGCCTGGAAGGTTTGTATCACATGTCGGCCAGGAACCTGGGCCACAGCCGCCGAGTCCCTCGTCGATGCTGCTATCACAGTCGTTGTCCTTACCGTCACAGATCTCTGGTGCACCCAGGTAGATCTGGATGTTACCGTCGTTGCAGTCGCCTTGGCAGCCACGTTGTCCGTCGCCGTCATTATCGTACTCGTCGGACGAGAAGTCGCCATCACAGTTATTGTCATGGGCGTCACAGATCTCCGGAGCACCTGGGTAGGCTAGGGCGTAATCATCATCGCAGTCGCCATGACAAATGCGATAGCCGTCACCGTCGTCGTCGGATTCCTGTGCCGGGACGTAGCCGTCACAGTCGTTGTCGTAGCCATCACAGAGCTCTTCGGCGCCCGGGTAGGTAAAGTCTTGCGTATCGTCACAATCGTTACCGTCTTCAATGTAGTTGATCGGTGAGCTACATTCACAGGTTCCACCGGCCGGGTCACCATATCCATCCTGATCAAGGTCTGGGTAGTACCAGGTGCAGGTGTAGGTCGGATCACAATCGTCGCAATCGAGCATACCGTTGCTACAGGTGCTCGGTAGGCCAACGCTCTCCATGAACCGGTCACAGTAGTCATCGTTATCCATATCGCAGATTTCATCGACGACGCCGTTGCAGTTCTGGTCGATGTTGTCGCAGATACCCGGTAGCTGTGAGTTGTTTACGCGTACTCGCTCAAGGCTATATGGGCAGTTGTCGGCGGCAATATAGAAATGACCATCCTGGTGATAGAAGCCAGAGATGGAGTGGGACATATGATCATTGGAAGCCCAGCCCTGCCAGCTGCCCATGCCCATGCCGTGGGAGCCATATCCATGACGCGCTAATCGGTCGGTACCCGGTCCGTTATCCCAGCGACGACTATATACATAGGTACCGTCCGTACCGACGATACCCATACCCGCGGTATTCGAGCCGGTGAGATGTGTCACATCATTGGCCGTTACGAGATTACAGTTGATGCCGTTGGTTCCATTCGGACTCCAGGCGCTATCTCCAATATTCCAATAACAGAATCCAGGTTCATCAATCGCCCCCATCAGGACGCGCTTGTTGACCCAGTCATATTGTCCATTGACCAGACGGTAGTTCTTCTGCTGCGGAACTCGTGGCCAGTTGTTCAGGTCGATATCGTCATAGCTATTCGGGTAGACCGAAGCCAGCTCCTGCGTACCGGTGTTCCAGTGGATTCGAGCGACTCGACCAGAATTTCCATCCCACTCGATCGCGTATACGTAGTTCGCGTCAGCAACGAGACCATCGGTATAGAAGGAAACGTCATCCGTTCCGACCACGTTGTCGTCGTTATAGCAGGTTTCCATCTGGTGGGTGAGTACGAAGCCTTCCGTGTCACCCGGGTTGAATACACGGATTGTCCAACCGCCGAAGGTTCCCTGGTTACATGCGGGAGCGTCCTGCACATCGAGTTCACCGGTACCGTACCAACCGGAGAAGCCTGTCGCGCCGCCACCGTTGGGATCACCGGAGCCGGTTGTCTCGTAACGCCAGAGTTTCGCAAGGGACCAGTTCTCATTGTCGTCGGAGAACTCGATGGCGACCCACGCACCCCGTGCCGAACCTGTGTAGACACTGAACAGTTTTACTTCATCAACCGGTTGTGGATGACCAAAGTCTACGACCAGGTAATCTCCAGGACTCGTAAAGAACCAACCGCTATCACTGCTGTTGTTGAGGTAACCAAATGGAGTCGGATTGCCTGTTCCGTATCCACTATTGGTAATGACCATGCCCGGGCTGATTCCGATGTTTTTACCGTTATGTCGGAACTCCATCTCGGCAGTTCGTGGGAAGTGGTTCATCGTGATGCCGTCATGGCGGAGTCGCCAGTAGCGGGCCGAGACATCCGGGTTGCCGACGCAGGTGTATGACAAGTTGAACATCTGGGTTCCGTTACTTGTCACGAGATACTGGCCAGGCTCTACGATACCGGAGACACGTTCAATGAGACCATTCGGGACAGTGGCTTCGGACTTCTCGCCTTGATCCGGTAGGTCGGACTTACAGAACACGCCGGTTCCGTCCGGTACGAGCTGACCAACTCCACATGGGCCAGGTACGTTCGTATTACAAGTAGGCCACGAGCCAGGACCACAACCGCCCAATCCCTCGTCTACATTGCCGTCGCAGTTGTTGTCTTTATTGTCACAGATCTCTGGCGCACCCTGGTAGATCATGATGTTGGCATCATTACAGTCGCCATCACATTCGCGCTGACCGTCGCCATCGTGGTCGAATTCTGCCGACGATACATAGCCGTCGCAGTCGTTATCCCGGTTGTCGCAGAGCTCTGGTGCGCCGGGATATACGATCATATCGCCATCATCACAGTCTCCATGACAGATCTTGAAGGTGTCGCCGTCGTTATCCACCTCATCGGGAGGAATAACGCCATTACAGTCGTTGTCGATACCGTCGCAAAGCTCGGGTGCGCCTGGGTAGGTCTTGTTGTCGTCGTCGTCACAGTCGGTGTTGTCATCAATCCAACCTGGAGGACGTACACATTCACAGACGCCTCCGACAGTCTCACCAAAGCCGTCACCGTCGACGTCGGGGTAGTACCAGGTACAAGCCCAGGAACCATCGCAATCATCACAATCCATCATTCCGCCGGTACAGGTACTCGGAAGCCCAATGTTCTCAAGATAGCGGTCACAATAGTTGTCGTTGTCGACGTCACAGATTTCGTCGGTTACGCCGTTACAGTTCTGATCGACGTTGTCGCACGGGCCCGTGGGCTGGGAGTTGGTTACATGGATACGCTCAAGACCGTACGGACAGTTGTCCGGGGCAATATAGAAGTAACCGTCGGGATGGTAGAAGCCGGAAGAGGTCTTCGACATATAGGCATTGGATGCCCAGCCCTGCCAGCTACCCAGACCCATGCCATTGGTGTTGTAACCAACACGCGCTACATGGTCGGTACCCTGCATGACGCCCCAGCGGTGGGCATATAGATAGGTTCCGTCGGTACCAAGTACACCCAGACCACCGAGGGTGGGTACTTCGGCGCAGGTTGTACCGCTTGCACCGTTGGGCTCCCAGCCGCCGCCGCTGTAATTCCAGTAGCAGACAACGCCAGAATCGATGGAGCCGAGGACGACACGGTTGTTGACCCAGTCGTACTGACCGTTTACCAGTCGATAGCCGTGATGGGTATACGTTGCTGGGGTCTGCGGAATCGTCGGGAAGTAGACCATGTCTACATCGTCAGTACTCGGGCCTACAAAGCCGTTCGGATAGACTGGGCTGGTGGGTTCGACCTCGATGATTCCGGAGCTATACCAACCTGTGTAGCCCAGGGCGCCTCCATCGTTCGGGTCGCCGCCGCTATAGGTTACATATTGCCATGCCTTGGCAAGATACCAATGTGTGTTGTCTTCGGAGTATTCGATATGGAACCAGGCACCACGTTTTCCGCCGCCATATACACTGTAGACTCGGATTTCTTCGACCTTCTGTGGGTTACCAAAGTCGACTGCGAAGTATTCTCCTCCGCCCAGGATCCAACCGTTATCCGAGTTGTTGTTCAAATAACCGAACGGAACCGGATCGCCAGTGGATTGACCCGTATTGTGGAAAATCATCGGTGAGATGACGTCGAGGAGTTCACCACCGTTATAGAAACGGGCCTGTGCACTGCGCGGTGCGTGGGAGTTGGTAACTCCAGCGTTGACGACACGCCAGTATCGAGCGGTCGGAGCCGTGACGATCTCTTCCTTATTGAACTTGATACGAATGACGCGACCTGTGTCACCCGTCCATTCGAGACCGTAGACGTAATCCTTATCGGCGATCGTACCGTTCGCGTAGAAGGACCGGTCATCTGTACCTTCACTGTTATCATCGTCGTCACAGGTGGCGTATTCTTTCGTCAACGCGAAGTTACCTGCTGGGTCAAAGATACGGACGGTCCAACCACCCATCTGTGCCGATTCACATCCAGCGGACAGGTTGAATACAAATTCGCCATTACTGGTGACCAGGTAACTACCAGGTTCTACAACACCGGTAGAGCGGTCGAGGATACCGTCTGCGACGGTGACCGATTCTTTGAAGCCGTAGTCGTAAAGGTCGGGTTTACAGAATACGCCCGAGCCGTCCGCAACGATCTGACCAGAACTACATTGACCCGGGATACCGGTATTACATGTCGGCCAGGAGCCAGGACCACAGCCGCCGAGACCTTCGTCGATCTCGCTATCGCAGTCGTTGTCTTTGCCATCACAGATTTCGGTGGCGCCAAGGTAGACCTGAATGTTCCCGTCGTTACAGTCGCCGGCACAGATGCGTTGGCCATCACCATCGCTATCCACTTCGTCATACGGGATATGCGTGTCACAGTCGTTATCCTGGGTGTCACAAATCTCGGGAGCGTCTGGATAGGTGGAGGGGTTCGAGTCGTCGCAGTCGCCATGACAGATACGGTAGGTATCACCATCACTATCGTTCTCTGTGAATTCAATCGTTCCATCACAGTTGTTGTCGAGGCCATCACAGAGCTCTGGAGCACCTGGATACGATTGCGGTCGGGTATCGTCACAGTCCTGATCATTATCGACATAACCCGCAGGGCTGGAACATTCGCAGATTCCGGTTCCTGGCTGACCAAAGTTGTCGTTGTCGTTGTCGACGTAGAACCAGGTGCATGTCCAGGTGGGATCGCAATCATCGCAATCCAGCATGCCGTTACCACAGGTTGACGGTAGGCCTACGGAGTCAAGATAACGGTCACAGAAATCATCGTTGTCCATATCGCAGATTTCATCTGTGATTCCATTACAGTTCTGGTCGATATTGTCGCAGGGCCCAGTCGGTACGGAGTTCGTAACTCGGATACGCTCAAGGTTGAATGCGCACTCATCCGGAGCAAGGTAGAAGTAGCCATCTACATGATAGAAGCCAGAAGCTGTCGGCGATGTGTAGCTATTAGAGGCCCAACCGTGCCAGCTACCAAGGCTCTTACCGTGGGTGTTGTATCCATGACGACCCAAGCGATCACCACCGGTACCCACGCCCCAACGGCGGGTGTAGAGGTAGGTGCCGTCAGTACCAACGATACCCGCACTACCAACCAGTTGTGCGTCGACCGTACAGGTGAATCCACTATGCTGGTTTGGATCCCAGGTTCCGTCGCCTACATCCCAATAGCATAGGCTCGGTTGATCCAGACCACCGAGGACGACGCGCTTATTCACCCAATCCCACTGACCATTGATAAGACGATAGTCGGGTCCCTGTGGGACACGCGGGAAATTGTCGATGGGGTTGACACCGTCGTCCGTATAGACACCCATATAACCCTGCGGAGATACCGTTGCTTTGTCATAGTCGACGGTATTCCAATGGATTCGAATGATACGGCCTGAGTCTCCAGTCCATTCGATACCGTAGGCGTAGGTCTTATCCGCGACGACACCAGCGGTGTAGAAGGAGTTGTCATCCGTACCGGTATCGTTTTCATCAGCGAAACAGGTCTGAATATTACGTGTCATCGTGATGGGGGTTCCCATGGTGTAGACACGTAGAGTCCAGCCATTGTCCGCCTGGCCGTCACAGGCATAGGCCAGGTTGAACATGGATTCGCCGTTACCGGTTACAAGATAGCTACCCGGCTCAACGAAGCCAGAGTCTCTGGCCACGATACCTTGCGGTACTTCGACCTCGGTCGAGACGCCAAAGTCGTAGAGGTCTGGCTTACAGTAATTTCCAGTACCATCCGAGACGATCTGACCCGTGGCACATTGGCCTGGAATGTTGGTGTCGCATGTGGGCCAGGAACCAGGTCCACAACCGCCGATGCCTTCGTCTACTTCGCCATCACAGTCATTGTCTCGGCCATCACAGAGTTCCGGTGCGCCCGTATAGATCTGCGTGTTGGCGTCATTACAGTCACCTTCGCATCCGCGTTGCCCGTCGCCATCATTGTCGAACTCTTCGGACAGGAACAGGCCGTTGCAGTCGTTGTCGTGTGCGTCACAGATTTCCGGTGCTCCGGGGTACGCTAACGCGTAATCATCATCGCAATCGCCTTGGCAAATGCGGTAGCCGTCACCGTCGTCGTCGGCCTCTATGGCTGGTACGGAGCCACTGCAATCATTGTCCAGACCATCACAAAGCTCTACAGCTCCGGGATAGGTAAAGTCGCGGGTGTCGTCACAATCGGTTCCGTCTTCGACATGTCCAGATGGAAGGACACATTCGCAGGTCGGGGCACTAGAGTCTCCGTATCCATCCTGATCTGCGTCGGGATAGTACCAGGTGCAATGGACTGTCGGGTCGCAATCGTCACAGTCAATCATACCGCCAGAGCAGGTGCTTGGAAGTCCGACGCTCTCCATGAATCGGTCACAGAAGTCGTCGTTATCCATATCGCAGATTTCATCGACGACGCCGTTACAGTTCTGGTCGATGTTGTCGCAGATGCCTGGTGGCTGGGATCCTGTGACTCGAGTTCTTTGTAGGCTATAGGCACAGTTGTTTACTGATACGTAATAGTAGCCGTCGACATGGTAGAAGCCGGATACACTCGGTGACATATAGGAGTTCGACGCCCAGCCCTGCCAGGTACCGAAGCCAATACCATTGGTGCCGTAACCAAGTCGTCCAACCCGGTCCGAACCGAACTGATCGCTATAGCGCTTGGAATAGAGGTAGGTGCCGTCTGTACCAATGGTACCACCGGAAGGCACCTGTTGGATGTCCACGTTACAGTTGATGTTGGTGTGATGATCTGGGACCCAGGGGCTGTCTCCGATATTCCAATAGCAAGCCGTTGGATCATTCAAGCCGCCCAGGACGACGCGTTTGTTGATCCAGTCGTATTGACCCGCAATAAGACCAAATCCCGCTTCCTGCGGTACGCGTGGGTACCAGATCTGACCGACATCGTCTTGTGTGTACTCGCCCGTGTACCCATTCGGGTAGACGACCGATTTGTCATAGTCTTCTTTGGCCCAATTGATTCGAACGACACGCCCGTTGTCTCCACTCCATTCGATCGCGTAGACCCAGGTCAGGTCGGCGACGATACCACCTGTAAAGAAGGAGTTGTCGTCGGTACCCAGATCGTTGCTATCGGCCGAGCAGGTAAGGATCTGGCGTTTGAGTTGGTTGTTGGCAAATGGATCGAGCACTCGGACAGTCCAACCGGTATAGCCGGCGGGGTCTTCGCAGGCGTATGCAACGTTAAGGAAGGACGAACCGTTACTGGTTATGAGAGATTCACCCGGCTCTACGATACCTGACGCACGGTCAATTAGACCGTCTGGTACTTCGACCGTGCTGTTGTATCCAAGGTCGGCGACGTCTGGTTTACAGAAGATACCCGTACCGTCCGCGATGACCTGACCGGTGCTACAGAGTCCAGGGATCTGGGTGTTACACGTTGGCCAGGAACCCGGGCCACAGCCTCCGAGACCTTCATCAACCTCGGTATCACAATCGTTGTCTTTACCGTCGCATACCTCTGGGGCGCCGGTGTAGACCTGTGTGTTGGCATCATTACAATCGCCAGCACAACCGCGTTGTCCGTCACCATCATTATCGTACTCATCTGGTGTGAAGATACCGTCACAATCGTTGTCACGACCGTCACAGATCTCTTCCGCACCCGGGTAGGCCAGGGTGTAGTCATCGTCACAGTCGCCATGACAGATGCGATAGCCGTCACCATCATCATCCTGCTCATCCGGGCTGACGACGCCATCACAGTTATTGTCCAGACCATCGCATAGCTCGTTGGCGTTCGGGTGCGTGTAATCCCGGGTATCATCACAGTCGGTACCGTCTTCTACATAACCGACAGGAGGTGCACATTCGCAGGTTTCGGTGGTGGTATCACCATACCCATCGAGGTCTTTGTCGTCGTAGTAGAGGGTACAGGCCCAGGTGCCATCACAATCGTCACAATCGTATGGTCCGTTGGTACAGGTTGATGGTGTACCAATGGTCTCAAGATAACGATCACAATAGTTGTCGTCATCCATATCGCAGATTTCATCGACCACGCCGTTGCAGTTCTGATCGATATCGTCACATGGCCCGGGCAGCTCGGCGTTGTTTACACGGATACGTTCCAGGCTAAATGGACATTCATTGACGGCCAGATAGAAGAAGCCGTCCTGATGGTAGAAGCCTGAGGTTGAGTAGGAGGTGTACGTGTTGGACGCCCAGCCCTGCCAGGAACCGAAGGCATATCCACTATGTCCGTAACCGACGCGGCCTACACGATCCGCACCACCCTGATCATTAAAGCGATGTGTATATAGGAGGGTACCGTCTGTACCGACTATACCCATTGCTGACGAGCCCTGCGCGTCGTTTGTACAGTTGATTCCGCTGTACATATCGGGGGCCCAGGGACTGTCACCTACGTTCCAATAACAGATGGACGGCTCATCCATACCACCCATGACAACGCGCTTATTGGTCCAGTCATACTGACCAGCAACAAGGCGATAGTCTACACCTTGAGGTACTCGTGGGTACCAGATCTGCTCCACATCATCCTTCGTGTCGGTCTGCGTATATCCTTGCGGATAAAGAACGCTCATCTGGTAATCAACCTTGCTCCAGTTGATACGAACGACACGACCATTCTCACCATTCCATTCGATGGCGTAGACCCAGTCCGAATCGGCGACTACACCACTGGTGAGGTAGGAGTTGTCGTCGGTACCCAGGGTGTTGGGGTCCGCCGTACAGGTCAAGATGTTACGTTTGATCAGGAAGTTGTCCGTTGGATCCATTACACGGACTGTCCAACCGTTATTTCCGGCTGGATTGTCACAGGCAAAGGCCAGGTTGAAGAAGTACTCACCGTTGGAGGTCACCAGATAGGACCCGGGTTGGACGATACCGGTAGCGCGGTCCATAAGACCCTGTACAACCTCGACCTCCTCGGCCATACCCAGATCCGGAGTGTCCGGCTTACAGAAGGTTCCGGTACCGTCGTATACCAGCTGTCCAACCGAACATTGTCCCGGGATACCAGTGCTACATGTTGGCCAGGAGCCTGGGCCACAACCACCGAGACCTTCATCGATCTCGCTATTACAGTTGTTGTCTTTGCCGTCACAGATTTCTGGAGCGCCGGTATAGATGAGGTTGTTGGCGTCGTTACAATCACCAGTACATCCACGTTGGCCATCACCATCGTTGTCGTATTCGTCGGATGTGAAGACACCATCACAGTCGTTGTCGTAGCCATCGCAGAGTTCTTCCGCGCCTGGATAGGCGGTCGCGACGTCGTCGTTACAGTCACCTTGGCAGATACGATAGCCGTCGCCATCGTCGTCATGCTCTTCCGGCATTACGATACCGTCACAGTTGTTGTCGATACCGTCACAAAGCTCTGGGGCACCCGGATAGGTGAAGTCCTGGTTGTCATTACAGTCGGAATTATCTGTGACCCATCCTGTGGGCTGGCTACATTCACATGAGCCACCAGCGGCATCACCGTAGGAGTCTTGATCCTCATCGGGATAGTACCAGATGCATGCCCACGAGCCGTCGCAGTCGTCACAATCGTAAACGCCGTTGGTACAGGTTGAGGGGAGACCAACGAATTCGAGATAACGATCACAATAGTTGTCGTCGTCCATGTCACAGATTTCATCGGTGACGCCATTACAGTTCTGGTCGATGTTGTCACAAGCCCCTGGCATCTCGGAGTTGTTGACCTTGATACGCTCAAATCCGTACGGACAGCTGTTAAGGGCCAGGTAGAAGTAACCATCCTGATGGTAGAATCCGGAAGTTGCTTCCGATGTATGGCTATTGGAGGCGTATCCCTGCCAGGAACCAAAGCCTAGGCCGTTCTTGCCATACCCGTGTCGACTAATCTTATCCGGACCTTCCTGCACACCAAAGCGTCGACTGTAGAGCATGAAGCCATCGGTACCTACGATACCTCCACTATGAGCGTTCTGAATGTCTTGGTTACAGGTGATGCCACTTGTACCTGTCGGTGACCAGGGGCTGTCTCCGATATCCCAATAGCAGATGACAGGCTCGTCCATACCACCCATGACGATTCGCTTATTAGCCCAGTCATACTGTCCACCAACGAGACGGTACTTCGATTGCTGCGGTACGGTCGGGAAGCCGATCGGACTGACGTCGTCCTTGGTTGATGTGCCGACATAACCCTGCGGAGACACTGGTGTGAAGAGATAGTCCTCTTTATTCCAATACAGGCGTACGACTCGACCCGCGTTTCCAGTCCATTCGACGGCGTAAACGTAATTCAAATCCGCCATGATGCCGTTGGTGTAGAACGAGTTGTCGTCGGTTCCATCACCATTGGTATCGTCATCACAGGTCTTTAGCTCAGCTGTGACGGAATAGTCATCCAATGGATCGATGGTACGCAATGTCCAACCACCCATACCGATTTCGTTACAGGCGAAGGCCAGGTTGAAGAAGCCAGTTCCGTTCGATGTAACCAGATAGGTACCAGGTTTGATTGTTGCCGTTTCGCGGTCGATAAGACCATCCGGCATGGATACGGAGTCTTTGTAACCGAAGTCGGGGATGTCGGGCTTGCAGTATGTACCGCTACCGTCCCAGACCAGCTGACCGACGGCACATTGGCCTCCGATACCGGTATTGCATGTGGGCCATGAGCCGGGACCACAACCGCCAAGGCCTTCATCTACGTTGCCATCGCAGTTGTTGTCCTTGTTGTCGCAGATCTCCGGGGCACCTGTGTAGACGAGATTATTACCCTCATTACAGTCGCCATCACAGCCGCGATAGCCGTCACCGTCAGAGTCGATCTCGTCACCACTAAAGAAGCCGTCGCAATCGTTGTCGTATCCGTCGCAGATTTCCTCTGCACCTGGATAGGCGGTCGCTACGTCGTCGTTACAGTCGCCATGACAGATGCGATAGCCGTCGCCATCATCATCGTGCTCAACGGCCGGGACATCGCCGTCACAGTTGTTGTCGAATCCGTCACAGAGCTCTGTGGCACCCGGGTACGTGAAGTCCTGGGTGTCATCACAGTCGCTTCCGTCCGTTACATAGCCCGGTACTGGGATACATTCGCATGTGTTGATGGCTGGATTTCCATACGTGTCGCCATCGAGATCCTGATAATACCAGGTACAAGTTACCGTTGGGTCACAGTCATCACAGTCGTACATTCCGCCGCTACAGGTCGATGGATTGCCGATGCCTTCCAGGTAACGGTCACAATAGTCGTCGTTGTCCATATCGCAGACTTCGTCGACATGGCTGTCACAGTCGTTGTCGATATTGTCACAGGGTTCGTATTGTTGCGCCGCATTTACGTGGGTTCGCTGCAGGCCATAGGCACAATCTTCGACGGCGACGTAGAAATAGCCATCGGGATGGAAGAAACCGGACGTTGCTTTCGACATATGGCTATTTGAGGCCCAACCCTGCCAGCTACCCAATCCGAATCCCTGGGTGCCATAGCCATGACGGCTCACCCGGTCTGTACCGGGGGCACCACCGGTACGACGTCCATAGACGAAGACACCGTCCGTTCCGATGACACCGAAGCTGGCAACCTTCTCTGCGGTCAGGTAGTGGACGCCATCTTCATCGTTGAAGTTCGCACAGTTGATACCGCTGGTGCCGTTGGGGGACCAGGGACTATCGCCAACATTCCAATAACAGAATCCGGGTTGATCAAAGGCACCCATGATGACTCGTTTATTCGCCCAGTCATATTGACCGGAGCTTAGTCGGAAGCCTTGGTGCTGCGGAACGGTTGGGAAGTCCACCGGGGAGACATCGTCTGCGGCCGGGCCCATGAAACCATTGGGGTGGACCGGGGTGTAGCTCGCAAAGTCGTTTCGGTTCCATTCAATACGGAGAACGCGTCCTTTCGTGTCGGCCCATTCGACGGCGTAGACATAGTTTCCGTCTGCAACAACAGCGGAGGCAAGATAGGAGCGGTCGTCGCCACCGAGAATATTGCCGTCGTCATCGCAGGTCTCAAACTCACGCCAGAAGTGGAAGTTGTTCTGTGGGTCGTAGATACGTACGGACCAACCGCCATATGTGGCACCACCACAAGATGACGAGAGGTTGAACATATATTCACCGTTACTGGTGACCAGGTAGGAACCGGGTTCTACTGCACCGGAGACGCGGTCCATCAACCCGGCCGGAACCTCAATACTCGAGATTTGTCCGAAGTCGGAGATGTCGGGTTTACAGAATACGCCAGAACCGTCGGGAACCAGTTGGCCAGGTTGGCATGCGCCGTATCCACCACTATTACATGTGGGCCAGGAGCCGGGGCCGCAGCCGTCGATGTTTTCGTCGATGAGGGTGTCACAGTCGTTATCTTTATTGTCACAGATCTCTGTGGCACCGGTGAAGATGTAGGCGTTACCATCGTCGCAGTCGCCGGCACATCCGCGTTGACCGTCGCCATCCGCGTCACCCTCGTTTCCACCCATGAAGCCATCACAGTCACTGTCGTAGCCATCACAGGCTTCGGGAGCTCCCGGATAGACGGTGTTGATATCCGGCTCACAGTCACCGTTACATACGAAGAATCCGTCGCCATCTGTATCCTGCTCGTTCGCGGGGATGGCACCATCACAGTTGTTGTCGAGACCGTCACAGATTTCTGGGGCTTCCGGATGGGTTGGTGCGTAGTTGTCGTTGCAATCACCGGTCTTGGTCGCTGTGTATCCTCCATCTGGATCACAATGGGGAGTGCTTGAATCGGTACCCCAACCATCGCCGTCACCATCGTAATAATAGGCGACCGGGTTCGGGTTACAGTCGTCGCAATCGATACGACCCAGGGAACATGTCGACGGGGTACCGACGCCTGGAAGCCAGCGGTCACATTCGTCGTCGTTGTCCATATCGCAGTATTCGTCGACGAGCCCATTACAGTTGTTGTCGAGGTCGTCACACCAGGGCTGTGAGATCGAGTGGTTCACATGCGTTCGAGTCATCATGTACGGAGTGCCCGAGCCCGCGACGTAGAAATAACCATCCTGGTGGTAGAAGCCGGAGATACCGATTGGCATGACTTCGTTCGAGCCCCAGCCAGCCCAGCTACCCATGGGCAGACCGTTTTCTCCGTAACCGAGGCGTGCTACCTGGGCTGGTCCCGGATGTTCGCTGAAGCGATGCGCGTATACGACATAGCCATCTGTACCAACATTACCGAGACTTGGAAGGGCGGAGACCTCCTGGTTGCATTTGAGACCGCCGGCGCCGTTCGGCGACCAGGCCCCGTCACCAACTTCCCAGTAGCAGAGGACCGGCTCGTCCAAGCCACCCATGACGACTCGTTTATGCACCCAGTCGTACTGACCGGCGGCCAGGCGGTATTCCTGCCCCTGGGGTACCATCGGGTAGGAAATAGAGCCGAGAAGATCGTGGGTGTTGGGATGGACTGGAGTGGTTTCTGCTTCCAACTTGTTCCAGTACAAGCGAACCACGCGTCCCTCTACGCCGCTCCATTGCACAGCGTAGACATAATCCTTATCGGCGATGACACCGTCGGTATACAGAGAATTGTCATCGCTACCACCGTCGTTGTCGTCGTCGTCACAAGTGGCGAGTTCACGTTCCGTTGTGAAGCCGAGGTCCGGATCGATGAGGCGTATGGTCCAACCCGATCCTTCGCCACCTTCACAGGCTGTAGAAAGGTTGAATAAGCGCTCTC
The DNA here is from genome assembly GCA_002728755.1 of Myxococcales bacterium. Classification (GTDB taxonomy): domain Bacteria; phylum Myxococcota_A; class UBA9042; order UBA3505; family UBA3505; genus UBA3505. The sequence goes on along the minus strand of PBVT01000049.1, from coordinate 11,896 downwards.
CATTACTGGTGATGAGATAGTCACCGGGCTCTACAAGACCGCTGATGCGGTCAAGAAGGCCGTCGGGGACAGTCACTGTATCAACAGCACCGAAATCGAACATATCCGGTTTACAGAAGGAGCCGGTGCCATCGTTTATATATTGGCCGACGGAACATACGCCCGGGATAGATGTGTCACATGTTGGCCATGAACCAGGTCCGCAGCCTGGGATACCTTCGTCGACCAGACTGTCACAGTCGTTGTCTTTACCGTCGCACATCTCGAAGGCGCCCAGATAGACCTCTACGTTGGCGTCGTTACAGTCGCCTTCACATATCTTTTGGCCGTCGAGGTCGTTGTCATATTCCGATACAGGCAGGAATCCGTCACAGTCGTTGTCGATCGCATCACAAATCTCAGGAGCCCCTGGGTAGCTTATGGCGCTTTCGTCATTACAGTCGCCTTCACAGATGCGATAGCCATCGTTATCGTTGTCGTATTCAACCTCGGGAACCGTGCCGTCACAGTTGTTGTCTAAGCTGTCACAGATCTCCGGCGCGCCCGGGTATACGGAAGCGTGGTCATCATTACAGTCCGTTCCATCCGGTACAAAGCCTGGTGGTGGCGTACATTCACAGGTACCTGTGCTGGGATTTCCGTAACCATCGAGATCCGAGTCTACGTAGAACCATGTACATGCCCATGTGGGATCACAGTCGTCGCAATCCAGGGAGCCCTGGTTACAGGTGTCGACAATACCGATGGAGTCGATAAAGCGGTCACAATAATCGTCGTTGTCCATATCGCAGATTTCATCGACGATGCCGTTGCAGTTCTGATCGATATTGTCGCACATGCCCGGAGGCTCGGAACCGGTTACATGGATTCGTGACAAGGTATGGGGGCATTCGCTGGCGGCGAAATAGACGTAACCATCGACATGGTAGAAGCTGGATAAGCCCTCGGAAAGGTGGCTGTTCGAGGCCCAACCCGTCCATGTTCCGAGAGGTACGAACATGCTGTCGTAACCATACCTGGCGACACGGTCGTTACCCTGATTTGTTCCGTAGCGGCGGCCATATACAAAGGTACCGTCTGTAGCTACGACACCAAGCCCTGAGTTGTTCGGCAGGTCAGAGTTACAGATAACATTGCTTGTTCCATACTGACCGCTAGTTCCATTCGGGTACCAGGTGCCTTCCGAGATGTTCCAGTAACAGAGTACGGGCTCATCCAGACCACCCATGACGACACGGTTATTCACCCAGTCGTACTGTCCACCGATGAGACGATAGCCTGTCCACTGCGGAACGATCGGATAGTTCGTAATCGGATTGACATCATCCGCGGGTAGTGGCCCGAAGAAGCCTTGTGGTTCGACCGTAAGCTTGTCGTAGTCGACAGTCGCCCAGTGAATCCGAACGACACGTCCCATATGACCTGTCCATTCGATTGGATAGACATATTTTTTGTCGGCGATGAGTCCGCTTGCGAAGAAGGAGTTGTCATCGGTACCAATGTCGTTGGTATCGGCGGTACAAGTCCGCATCTGACGATAGAGGAGGAAATCTTCCTCTGGTTGGAACATACGAATGGTCCAACCACGGCCCGATTGACCGTTACAGCCGTGGGCCAGGTTGAACATATATGTACCGTTACCGGTGATAAGATATTCACCGGTTTCCATATCACCAGAGTTCCGCTCGATCATACCGGCCGGAACTTGGACATAACTGAGTTCACCCAGGTCCGGAAGGTCTGGTTTACAGAAGACGCCGGAGCCGTCGTTCACATTCTGGCCTAGATTACAGATGCCAGGTATCGACGTCTCACATGTGGGCCAGGAACCGGGCTCACAACCGATGAGATTATCGTCGATCAAGTTGTTGCAGTCGTTGTCCTTACCGTCGCAGAACTCGGCGTGGCCTGTGTAGATGGCGGTGTTACCGTCGTTACAGTCACCCTCACAACCGCGTTGTCCGTCGCCGTCATTATCGTATTCGGAGGAGTCGAAGTCGCCATTACAGTCGTTGTCCTTACCATCACAGAGCTCTGGAGCGCCGGGGTAGGTGTCGGCAACGAGATCATCACAGTCACCATGGCAGATGCGGTAACCATCACTATCGTCATCGGACTCATTGGAGGGGACGGAGCCGTCACAGTCGTTGTCCAGTCCGTCGCAGAGTTCCGGTGCGCCTGGATAGGAGAAATCACGTGTGTCGTCGCAATCGTCACCATTGTCGACGTAGGATTCGGGCGTCGTACATTCGCAAACTGCCGTAGCCGGATCTCCATACCCATCTTGATCTATATCTGCGTAGTACCAGGTACAGGTCCAGGTCGGATCACAGTCATCGCAATCGGTGAAGCCATTGCTGCAAGTAGCTAGAGACGCTGGGCCAGTAAGGTAGCGGTCGCAGAAGTCGTCGTTGTCCATATCACAGAGTTCGTCGACGACTCCGTTACAGTTCTGATCCAGATCGTCACATGGTCCGGCCGGAGTGGAACCGGTGACTCGGACACTCTGTAGACCGAAGGGACAGTTGTCGGCGGCCATATAGAAGTTGCCGTCTTGATGATAGAAGCCGGAGATACCTGTCGAGATATATGCGTTCGAGGCCCAGCCTTGCCATGTGCCCAGGTTGATGCCTGCGAGGTTATAGCCGTAACGGGCCAGGCGGTCGGAACCAGGTTGGGTTCCCCAGCGACGAACGTAGATATACGTTCCATCAGAACCGACGATACCAGTACCACTAGCGTTATCCACCTTTGTACTACCAGTGCAGTTCAGATTACTGGTTCCGTTGGGCTCCCATTTGCTGGATCCGGTGTCCTCAAGGCTCCAATAGCAGAGTTTTGACTCGTCCAGGGAACCCATGATGACACGTCGGTTGACCCAGTCGTATTGTCCGTTGACCAGACGGTAGCCTTCGTATTGCGGGACACGAGGAACAGCGATTGGGTTCACGTCGTCAGCCGGAGCGGGACCGAAGAAGCCATTGGGCTCAATCCATACCTGATCTGGATCTTGTTTCGACCAGTCGATCCGTATTACACGTCCACTGTCGCCATCCCATTCGATGGGATAGACATAGCGTTCGTCTGCGATGAGACCACCTGTGAAGTAGGAATGGTCATCGTAGCCGTCGAGGTTGCCGTCCGCACCACAGGTTCGAATCTCTTTCTTGAGTTGGAAGTTGTCGTTCCCATCGTAGACACGCAATGTCCAGCCTCCGAGGGGAGCGCCTTCGCATGCATATGCGATGTTGAACATCTCCGAACCATTACTCGTGACCAGATATTGTCCGGGTTCTACTAGCGCCGAACCTCGGTCAAGGAGACCGTCGGGGACAGTTGTCGAGCTTACGTATCCAAGGTCGGCAACATCGGGCTTACAGTAGGTGCCCGAACCATCAGTTACACTTTGGCCGGTAGAACATAGACCTGGCATTCCTGTGTTACATGTAGGCCAGGATCCTGGGCCACAACCGCCAAGTCCCTCATCGATACTTGTATCACAGTCGTTGTCTTTTCCGTCGCAGATCTCGGGTGCACCAGAATAGACGGCGGTGTTGGCGTCATTGCAATCGCCATCGCAACCACGTTGACCATCACCATCGTTGTCGTATTCCTCAGGCAGGAACTGTCCATCACAGTTGTTGTCGACGGTATCACATAGCTCCGGCGCACCTGGGTACACTGTGGCCAGATCATCGTCGCAATCACCCTGGCAGATTCGGTAGCCATCGCCATCGTCATCATGCTCGTCGAGAGGTATATAGCCGTCACAGCTGTTATCCAGCCCGTCGCAGAGTTCTGGGGCGCCCGGATAACTATAGTTTCGAGTATCGTCACAATCCTCATCGTTTGGCACGTAGCCTTCGACACCTGCACATTCACAGATACCAGTGGTGGGATCACCATAGCCGTCGAGGTCGGCGTCGTAATACAACCATGTACATGACCACGAGGCATCGCAGTCATCACAATCAAGGAAGCCAAAGCTACAGGTGCCGAGAGGACCTGGACCCGACATGTACCGATCACAATAGTCATCGTCGTCTACATCGCAGAACTCGTCGGTTACACCGTTACAGTTCTGGTCGATATCGTCGCATGGTCCTGGCAACTGCGAGTTGTTGACCCGGGTGCGTAGCAGTCCGTACGGACAGTTGTCGCTAGCAATATAGAAATATCCGTCCTGGTGGTAGAACCCACTGATACCGGTGGATACGAAGTCGTTGGATGCCCAACCCTGCCAGGAACCGAAGCTCATGCCCGCATGGCCATAACCATGGCGTGCGACACGGTCGGAACCAGGCTGGGTTCCCCAGCGGTGGCTGTAGATGTACGTACCGTCTGTTCCGACGATACCAAGAGCGCCTACATTATGGACACCCATCTCCATCTCAGTGACAGCAGGGTTCCCTTCCACGCAGTTGATACCATTGGCAAGGTTCGGCTCCCAGGGACCGTCTCCGACATTCCAGTAACAGGCTGTGGCGAGGTCCATAGAGCCCATCACTACCCGTTTGTTAATCCAGTCATACTGTCCGCTGACAAGACGATAGGACAATACGGGACCCGTATGCTCTTCAATCATCTGTGGTACTCTTGGTACCGCAATCGGCAATACATCGTCTGCGGGTAGGGGGCCTACAAATCCATTAGGCTCAACCAGTGATTTACCAGGCTCGAGCTTGGACCAGTTGATTCGAATTACACGGGCTTTTGCGCCGTTCCATTCGACAGGGTAGACGTACTCATCATCGGCGATGACACCATTGGTATAATAGGCGTTGTCATCGTAACCCTGGTCATCACTGTCAGCGCTACAGGTGTTGAACTCACGTACGACGCTGAATCCTAAGGCAGGATCGATGACACGAATGGTCCAGCCACCCATCGGCTCGCCGTCGCAGGCGTAGGCGATGTTCAGAAGTTCGTAACCATTACTCGTCACGAGGTATTGACCTGGCTCTACCAGGGCTGAGCCACGCTCCAACAACCCTTCGGGTACATCGACCGATTGAGTTTCACCGAGATCGGCGATGTCAGGTTTGCAGAAGGTACCGGAGCCATCGTTTACATTCTGACCGACGGAACATTGTCCGGGGATGCCGGTGTTACAGGTCGGCCATGAGCCTGGTCCACATCCGCCGAGACCTTCGTCGATATTGCCATCACAGTTGTTGTCTTTCCCGTCGCAGATCTCGGGCGCGCCCGTATAGATAGCAGTGTTGGCGTCGTTGCAGTCACCTTCACATCCGCGCTGTCCATCGCCATCACTATCATACTCGGCACCGACGAACTCACCGTTACAATCGTTGTCGATGGTGTCACAGAGTTCGGGTGCTCCGGGATACACCGTACCATTGTCATCATTACAGTCGCCGGAACAGGGGCGGAAGCCATCGGAGTCGCTATCGTTTTCATTCGCTGGAATGGCCCCATCACAGCTGTTATCGATGCCGTCACAGATCTCTGTCGCACCCGGGTAGGTGTAATCCTGGGTGTCGTTACAATCGGTGTTGTCTTCTACGTAACCCATCGGGCCGGCGCATTCGCAGGTACCTGTGGTTGGATCACCGTAGCCGTCGCCGTCGTCGTCTCTGTAGAACCAGGTACATGCCCAACTCGGATCGCAGTCATCACAATCGAGGAAGCCCTGACTACAGGTGCTCGACGAGCCAAAGCTCTCAAGGAAACGATCACAGAAGTCGTCGTTATCCATGTCGCAGAGTTCATCAATAACACCATTACAGCTCTGATCGAGGTTGTCGCAGGGGCCTGGAGGTTCGGCGCCATTGACGCGTACACGCTCGAGAGCAAATGGACAGCCATCGGGTGCTACGTAGAAGTGACCGTCGGCGTGATAGAATCCGCTTGTCGCTTCGGATGTATATCCGTTCGAAGCCCAGCCATGCCAGCTGCCCAGGGATAAGCCATTGGCGTCGTAACCATATCGGCCAATACGATCCGACCCAGGCATGGCGCCCCAGCGGTGACTATAGACATGGGTACCATCTGTTCCCACGATACCAAAGCCAGAGGCGTTCGGGATGCTGGTATTACATACACTATGACCTGTTCCATTATGTCCGCTCAGATCATGCGGATGCCATGGATTATCACCCTTGGGCCAGTAGCAGATGACCGGGTGGTCGAGACCACCGAGTACGACACGTTTATGAATCCAGTCGTATTGACCAGCAGCAAGGCGATAGTTGTTGTATTGCGGAACCTTCGGATAGTTGTCGATCGGAAGGACATCGTCCTTGGTGGAGGTGCCTACGTAGCCGTTCGGCCAGACAACGGCCTGATCGATATCTTTCTTGGTCCAGGTGATTCGAACGATTCGTCCTAGATCCGTTCCATCCCACTCGATGGCGTATACGTAATCAAGGTCGGCAATGACACCGTTCGAATAGAAGGAGTTGTCGTCCGTTCCCTGGTCGTCTGTGTCGGCCGTACAGGTACGTATTTCTCGGGTAAGCATGAAGCCGTTCTGCGGATCATATACACGAACGGTCCAACCACCTTCGCCGACACCTTCACAACCGAAGGCAAGGTTGAACATACTCTGCCCATTACTTGTGACCAGGTATTCTCCAAACTCGACCAGGCCGGATTCACGAGAGAGAAGACCCGCTTCGATGGAGACCTCTTCAAGGACACCGAAGTCGGGATGGTCAGGCTTACAATAGTTGCCGGAACCGTCGTTTACGACCTGGCCAACGCTACAGATACCTGGTGTGCCGGTATTACAAGTCGGCCATGAACCCGGACCACAGCCGCCGAGGCCTTCATCAACACTGTCGTTACAGTTGTTGTCTTTGCCATCGCAGATTTCGGGGGCACCCGTGTAGATGGCGGTATTGGCGTCGTTACAGTCGCCGTCACATCCGCGTTGTCCGTCACCGTCATTGTCGAATTCGTCGCCGGCGAAGAAGCCGTCGCAGTTCGTATCAAAGCCATCACATGCTTCGGCTTGTTCTGGGTGGGCCGCAGGATTGAAGTCATCGCAGTCCCCAGCGCAGACCATGTAGCCGTCGTTATCCGCATCGACCTCGGTTACCGGAACAACACCGTCACAGTTGTTATCCTGACCATCGCAGATCTCGGCTGCGTTCGGATGGGTGTAGTCCACCTCATCATTACAGTCGCCACCGGTCTCTACGTATCCAGGCAATGATGAACATTCGCATGTAGCCGACGATTCATCTCCATAACCGTCGAGATCGCCGTCGTAATAGAACCAGGTACAGGCCCAGCTTGGATCGCAATCGTCACAGTCGCCACCACCCTGCGAGCATGTGGCTGGATTACCAATCGTGAGCAGATTACGGTCACAGTAATCGTCGTCGTCCATGTCACAACGTTCGTCGGTGACCCAGTTACAGTTGTCATCGATGTCGTTACATGGGCCGCGGGCGAGGGAGGCGTTTACACGGACGCGTTCCAACTCGTAGGGACGATTGTCGGCTGCGACGTATACAAAGCCGTCTGGATAGTAGAACGAACCGGTGGCTGGCCCCGTGTATTCGTTGGAAGCCCAACCGGCCCATACACCTTCGGGCATTCCACTCATTCCAAAGCCATGGCGGCCAATACGATCACTACCTGGGAATCCGCCCCAGCGTCTTGTGTAGAGGTACGTACCGTCGGTCGAGAGACCACCGAAGGAGGTCGCGTCGCTGACCTGATCCATGCTGAAGCAGGTGAGGCCGTCGACACCGCTGGGCTGCCAGATGGCGTCACCAACATTCCAATAACATACGGTCGGCTCATCCAGGGCACCCATGACGACGCGTTTGTTGACCCAGTCGTATTGACCAGCAACGAGGCGGAACCCTGGGTTCTGAATTACGTCTGGGAAGTTGGTAATCGGTGTCGCGGATTCTGCACCCGGGCCCACATAACCATTCGGGAAGACGTCGGCGCCACCATCCTTATTCCATTTGATCCGAACAACCCGGGCTCCGTGGTAGGTACAGTGTGGATCCCATGGCATGCAGTTTGACGCTCCGCCGTGCCATTCAATGGCGTAAACGTGGTCTTCATCTGCGATGACACCGGTAATGTAGAAGGAGTTGTCGTCCGTTCCATCGGTGTCGGCGTCGACCTCACAGGTCTCGATGTTTTTCGTCAGGCTGAAGGCATCGAGGGGATCGAATACACGAAGAGTATACCCACCAGCCTCTTGCTCATTACAGCCGTATGCAAGGTTGAATGCGTAGTCACCATTGGATGTGACGAGGTATGTTCCAGGCTCAACTACACCCGTTCGACGATTCACCAGACCATCGGGGATTTCGACGGTAGTTACATAACCAAAGTCGGGAATGTCCGGCTTACAGAATGTGCCCGTACCATCGTTGACTGGTTGGCCAAAGACACAACGGCCTGGAATAGCGGTATTACAGGTAGCCCATGGGACATCCGTCGGTGGAAGGGCTGTCTCTTCGCCAGCGGGAGGATCGGTCGGCGGACAATCGGCGCCTACAGGAAGACCACTACCACCATTATATAGGGAGGTGATCTCGGACGTGTTCAGGACACGTGACCAGATACTGACGTCGTCAAGCTTGCCATCCCAGGAGGTACCTGGGACGATTGTAGTACATCCATCGCCGCAACCGTATCGTTGTCCCCATAGGATGGGACAGTGATGGTCTTCGGTGGAGTTGCTATCGTTGTTCTTGGTGTTTACACCGTACAAGGCTCCGTCGACATAGACCTTATAGTTGTCACTTGGGAGGGTCTGGTCGTACGTCATAACGACGAAACGCCAGGAACCGGAGATAAGCGATGAGCTAGCTGGATCGTTGAAGGTCATCTCTCCATCAAGAACGGGCCCGCCGCTATCTCCGCTGTAGATGTCTGAGTTTAAGGCTCCGTTGGGTTGCAAATAGGTCAGGGTATCGTTGGTATGAGCGCAACTGTCGGCTCCTATGCCACCCGTTGTCGTGAACAGAATCTGCTGATGAGCGCTGTCGACGTAGGTCCAGAACGCCATGGACCATTGCGCGTCTGGTGTATGCAAGAAGTTCCAGATGCTGGTATCCGCCGAGAACTGTTGCATATATTGCGGGCCAACTTCTGCACCAGCGGTGTCGATGTCGGCGGCGAGATGTCCGACCTTACCGTCGACATGAGAGGCGCCACCCCACATGACCAGGTTGGCGTCAGGACCGAGTGAATCCACCGAACCAATCGTTCCAGCGAAGTTCGGGACTTCGTTCATCCCGATACCTTCTTCAAAGTTATAATACGCTTTTAGACCCGTCAGATCGACGCATGCGTTTCCACCGCCTGCGGTACCACCACCGCCACCAGCAGATCCGCCGCCACCGCCGCCGCCGCCGGTTCCACCGGGGCATCCTGGAAGCCCTTCGTCTACGAGGGTGTCACAATCATTATCTTTGTTGTCGCAAATCTCGTCTGCACCAAGATAGACCACAACATTCGCGTCGTTACAGTCACCTTCACAGATACGCTGTCCATCATTATCGTTATCGTTCTCATTACGATTGACGGTGCCATCACAGTCATTGTCGAGACCATCGCAGAGGACTGGGGCGTTTGGATATTGGTCGGCGCGCTCGTCATTACAGTCACCCTCGCAAATCATATAGCCGTCATTGTCGAGGTCGTATTCGTTCTCGGGCAATACGCCGTCGCAGTTGGTATCGAACGCATCGCATAGCTCTGGGGCGCCGGGATATACGAGGTCGTTTTCGTCGTCGCAGTCATTTTGGCATTCCATGAACCCATCGAGATCATCGTCGGCTTCGTCGGGTGGAATGATGCCATCACAGTCATTATCTTGTACGTCACATTGCTCGGGCGCTCCGAGGTACGTGACCGGATCTTCGTCGTCGCAATCGCCGTTGCAGATCATCTGCCCGTCGTTGTCCACATCGGCTTCGTCCAGGGGCAGGGTACCACCACATGGATTCACCTCGCCGTCGCAGATTTCCGGTGCGCCTGGGTAGGTGTTTTCGTTGAGGTCGTTACAGTCACCTTCACAGATTCGGTAACCGTCGCCATCATCGTCATGTTCGACCAGCGGAACGACGCCATTACAGTCGTTGTCGATGCCATCACATAGCTCCGGAGCCTCTGGGTAGGTGAAGTCCTGGGTGTCGTCGCAGTCGGTGTTATCGGTTACGTAGCCGGATGGGCCGGTGCATTCGCATGTGCCTGTGCTCGGATCACCAAAGCCGTCCAGGTCGGTGTCTGCGTAGTACCAGGTACAGGACCAACTGGGATCACAGTCGTCACAATCGAGGAAGCCGCCGCTACAAGTAGAAGAGGAACCCGTAGTTTCCAGGAAGCGATCGCAGAAGTCGTCGTTGTCCATGTCACAGATTTCATCGATGACACCGTTGCAATTCTGGTCAATATTGTCGCAGGAGCCTGGCAGTTCGGAGCCAGTTACCCGTACACGCTCAAGACCGTAGGCACATTGTTCCACGGTCATATAGAAGTAGCCGTCCTGATGATAGAAGCCCGAGTTTCCGTTCGCGGTATATGAGCTTGATGCCCAGCCCTGCCATGAACCGAATTCGATGCCATTGGTGCCATAGCCCAGTCGACCGACGCGATCGGTGCCAGGGTAGGTCTTGAGGCGGTGGGCATAGAGGAAGGTTCCGTCTGTTCCAAGAAGACCGGCTCCCGCCATATTGATGTTCGGGAACTTGATGATGCCGACGTCACCCTCGTCAGTACCAATAATACTATTACAGGTCGTGCCACTGGTGCCGTTGGGCTCCCATGGGTTATTGCCAACATACCAATAACAGATGGCGGGGACATCAAGACCACCCATGACGACTCGCTTGTTGACCCAGTCGTATTGACCATTGGAGAGTCGATACGCGGCGGTCTGCGGTACGTTCGGGTAGTAGATCTGACCTACATCATCACCTGTGTACGTGCCGGTATAACCCTGTGGATATGTAATCGCCTTTTCGGGGTCTTCTTTATCCCATCGAATTCGGACGACACGTCCCTCATCACCGGACCATTCGATCGCATATACCCAGTCGTCGTCGGCGATGACACCATTGCAGAAGAAGGAGTTGTCATCGGTTCCTAGGGTATTATCGTCAGCTTCACAGGTGTTAAAGGAGCGCCACAGTGCAAACTCGAAGGGTGGGCGGAATATACGGAGTGTCCAGCCACCGACCTCGTTTCCGTCGCAAGCATGGGAGAGATTGAAGAAGTGGTCGCCATTACTGGTAACGAGGTAATTCCCCGGTCCAACAAATCCAGAGTTCTTTTCTAGTAGACCATCTGGCAGATCGACTTCGCTATGTTGTCCGAATTCGGGGAAGTCTGGCTTACAGAAGGAGCCCGAGCCATCGTTCACCTGTTGACCAACGGCGCATGGTCCAACGAGACCTGTTCCACAGGTGGGCCATGAGCCAGGACCGCAACCGCCGAGGCCTTCGTCAACACTGCCGTCACAGTTGTTGTCTTTTCCGTCGCAAATCTCGGGGTGTCCGGTATAGACAGCCTGGTTGGCGTCGTCGCAGTCGCCTTCACATCCACGCTGACCGTCTCCATCATGGTCGTGCTCGTTCGGTGGGAAGTAGCCGTCGCAATCGTTGTCCACGGCATCACAGAGTTCGGTCGCACCTGGGTAGGCGGTTGCGATACTATCATCACAATCACCGCTACAGACACGATATCCGTCGCCGTCGTTATCGGTCTCGGTCGGTGGGACAGTGCCATCGCAGTTGTTGTCGAGTCCGTCGCACAGTTCCAGTGCACCCGGGTGGGTGAAGTCACGGGTGTCATCGCAGTCTGTGTTATCCGTGACGTGATCCAATGGGCCGACACATTCGCAGGTACCGGTTGAAGGATCGCCGTAGCCGTCGTCGTCGCCGTCGTAGTAGAACCATGT
>PBVT01000048.1 GCA_002728755.1 Myxococcales bacterium | reverse complement strand
GTGCGCTACCGGGGTAGCGGTCCGATGTGTGGGAGTCGCTCGTCCCGGTTCCGGCGGGCATGATCCCCTGGGCGATCAGGCTGAGCCAGTCTGTGACGACTTCCTCCAGATCTTCTACCCGTTTGCCATTATAGAGCTCCATACCGTCGAAGTGGTGGCCTGTGAGCGGCGTATCATCGGGGTATTTCAGAGATTTGGGAGAGGCTTCTGCGATCCCAGTATCCGGATCGTATTTGATCTTATTCAGCCAACCAGTGGAACCGCGTGGGTGGTTCATCTGGAAGACGCGTTCTGGATTCATCATCCCCATCTCAGTAAAGATGTCGTCGGCGCTTTTCTCGTACCACATGGGTGCGCCAAGACCCGACAGTTCTCGCTGGATGGTCAGCGGCCAGGAGGACGCGTGAAAGTGCATGGCATCACTTACCTCGGACCCATTGGCGACACCTAGATGGCCGCTTAGCGCGAGATCATCGCGGATACCACTATAGTCTGTGATGAAGTCATGGTCGGTACTCACGGCAAACTCGACTCCCTCGGCCGCTACCTCGAGGATCCGCTGCCGGAGAGGAATCTGGGAGTCGGTGGAGAATTCGGAGTGCAGGTGGAAATCACAGGCTACCCATCCGGTTGTATCCACTACCCGCTCCGGGCTTCCCTGCACGGTGACGGTCGCGTTCGCGCTTACCTCAATATTATCGATCTGATCGAACTCAAATTCGTGTCCACGGGTAAAGAGTGCGCTGTAGGTGCCAGGTTCTACCAGAACCGATGTTGGACCCGCGGGGCTAACGCTGGTTCGCTGTAGCTGTGCCCCATCGCGAAAGACCAGTACCCGAGCTGCAGCGGGCTCCCCTTCGTCTTCCGATGTGATCGCCGAGAGTCTAAGCTCACCTACCGGTGGGGGTGTGAGGTCGAGTTCCATTTCATCGCTGATTCCGACCAACTGAAAATCGGTAGAAGGCCCATCAACCCAACCGATTCGAATCTCATGTGGTTCGGCTGGCAGATGGAGTGTTGCTGTACCATCTGCTGCGACAACCGCAATCTGGGTGGTTGTCGCGTCTTGCGGTCGAGCTGCGACCTGGAGTTGTCCGAGCATAGGCTCCGGAAGGTCGGTTACTCGGATTGTGACGGTGACGTTGGTGTCTGCATCGGAACCAAGGGCAGCACGTAAGGAACTTAAATGACCTGGTACAACGGAGAAGTAGGCTTCCGCTTGTGCGGTCTCCTGGGTGTTGGCGACATCCGTAGCCAACTTTCCAAGCACCAATCCCCCGGTCCCGATAACCATGAGAGGATCTGGAGAGTAGATGCCGACGGAGGTCGATGGGTGGATTCCGGCCAGCAGGTTCGTCCCACCGAAAAGCTCTACGTCTAAACCCAGACCATCCATATAGGGCGTAAGCGTTCCACTATGGAAGAGTCCGACCCATACGGTCCCTTTGGCTCCATTATCTGCATTCGGGACCACCTCTAACGACATATGTAGGCGCGTCGCATCGGGTTCCAGGGTCCAGGTTACTGTGCCTACACCGCTTGGGCCCATACCCGGAATAACAGAATCAATAATGGGTAGCGGGACCAACTCTCCGGAGAGTTGTATGAAGGCGGCTTCACCGTCCTCTCCGGAACCTGAGGTGACGGTGGGGTTTCGCAGGGTGCGTATCCCGAATGCTGGGATCAGCTCTTGTATAGAATCCAGATCGCGCCGGTAGACACCATCAACTGCGGGATGGGCGTCGACCACGCCGCCCGCCCCAGAACCCAGAATGAATAAGCCTTCGGGTGTGGAGGTTCGAACGATATACCGCGCATGACTGTTTTCGAGCACCAGGTCGTCAGGTAGGGCCCCGGACAGGGGGTCAGCCGACATCATCTCGGGGCAAACTGTACGTGTTCGGGCAAAACCAGCCGGTAGGGCTGTCGTGCAATCCGTTGGTAGGATCGGGCCGGTATCGACCTGGGGAGCGAGATCTTGGAAACTATCGACGCCCGTGTCGACGGGTGTACTGGACGTACTGGAACAACCGATCCCCCAAAGCAGTAGGATTACCAGCAGAAGAATCGTCTGATTCTTTCGTTCGAGCGGTACCATGTACTCGTATTCCCCCAGTTTTTCAGACATCTCAGTGGATACCAGACCATCCCCTGTATTCCAATCGAAAAGCAGGGAGATGTGGTTTTTTTGATTTGTGGTGGGAACAAATAGTACACCCCCCCTGTTGAGTGCGCTAATCGGTCCGTAGTGAGAACTCCGGCAGGGCGGATTACTTGATTCTGGTCGCTTGATACTGCAAGGTGATCAGCCCAAAACGTTGGTGATATCCAACCTCCATTCTTGGATTCATCCGGTTTTGTGGTATGTACCCCGCGCGAATTTGGGCGATGTTGTGTTTGTTATCAATTTGAATCGGCAAGAGGGCTTTCGGATGATTCGTTTACGTATTCTTCTATCAATCTTTGTTCTGGGATTCCTGGTCGGCGGGACGGCCTGTGGTAGCTCCGAGTCGGACTTCCAGAATTATCCCGCGGATAGTACCTCCAATACGGATAGTACGCAGAGCGACGCTACGAACCAACAGGGAGGAGCCTTGAGCTTTGTAGAGCCTGTTGGTGATGACGATAAGCCTTGTACTGATACCGATACATGCACTCTGTACCTGTCGTATAACTCAACCCGAAAGCTTGAGGTCCTTTACGTTGGTACAAACGGCCCCATCGCAGATGCAACGATTCGCTACGAGCTGATCCAGGGCCAGGACACAACCGTACAGCTGACAGCCAAGACTGCCACATCGAGCAATACCGGCGGGGCCGCCACGCAGGTGAAAGGCTTCAACACGGTAGGTGAGGTTCGTATTGAGGTTACGGTCGATGGTGCTCCCGATGTAACTCCCATCTATTTCGATGTCGCGGTCACCCCCAAGGGGACCATGCCTCTCAGTCTTCTATTGGTCTATCAAGGTAGCCGTAATCTTGAGGGGACCGATGTCCTTCTATTCCGTCAGACGGCTGAGAAACCGTACAAATGCGACGATATGGATGTGACCAATCTGCCCACTGCAGATCTAGGCCAATACCCGATCAAGCCGCTTCCCTATAGCGTTAACTTCCCGGTGTTCCCGAACCTCGAGAACGACTCTCCGCAACATTATACGATGGTGGCGGTTGGTCACGAGGTTGACGGTCCACCTTTGGCCTGGGCCTGTGAAGACGGTACGGAGAACCCCAGCAAGACGCAGGTTGCCTACGGAGCGAGTAATCAGCAGACATTGGTACTGCGAGACATTCCGCCGAAGCTGGAAGGTGTCTATGAGTTCGAGAATTACTTCGACCTCATCACGATGATGCCAGAAGAGGCACAGGGCATTATCAATGGTGTTCTTGAGCTCTTCGAGAACCCCTCGGGCGGTCTTCTTCTTCTCACCTGTGAGTTGGGAGAGTCGGCACTTCAGGACCTCTGTAGCCAAATCTTCGTGGATCCGGCCAATCCCTGTCTGGAACCGGCCGGCACATGTCTCTCCGCCTGGGCCCCGATGATCATGGATATCGTCGACCAGATCGTATTTATTCTCATCGAAGAGACATTGGCCGAAGACATCTTTGATGTCGGGCAGGATGTGCGCAACCTGTTGAAGGAGCTGAATTTCGAGAGCACGGTTGAGATTCTGGCGGAGCCCGATGCGACCGGTCTTCTTACTGAAGACGACACCAAGGAGATTTGGCATACCCTGAACTATCGCTGGACACTCGGTAAGGATTGTCCCACACCAGATGACGGAACATGTGGTTGGGAGTCCTACTCCTTATATGCATTACCCGACCTCAACCCCGAGCTTCTGACGGGTCATTTCACAGCGACCGTGAATGATTTCGAGACCATCGAGATCGATCCGCACTCTGTGAACCTGAAGTACGGTATTTTGCTCAACTTCCTACTTGAGAAGGTTGTGATTCCGGCCGTAATGAGTGATGAAAACGTGGACACCTGGGAAGACTTCCTGGGAACGATCCTGGGCGGACAGGGCTGTGCAGTACAAGGAATCTGCTGCCAGAACCTCGGAGCAAGCGTCGAGCCAGTATGGCAGTCCACTGCGGAAAGTCTGTGTACGACGATTACGACACTGGCTGGTACCGCGATTCGTGGTCAGCTCATGGGTCTTGATATCGATTCCGAGGATTCCTTTGTGATTGGAACCAAAGAGCCATGTCACCTCTTCGATATCAATCAAGATCAATGGATCGATCAGTTCGGTACCGAAGGAACCATGTGTATCTGGGACGCCTCCATTGATTTTAATGGCGACGTCGTCAACATGGATGCAGACTTCCTGGGCAAGCGGGCAAACTGATTCTTTCAGAGAGCCCCGACCTCTTTAGGCGGGAACTTCGATAACCGGAATAGTGAGTTCGCGGCGTAGCTGACGAACAGCCCGGGGAAGCAGTAACCAGCGACCGATCGCGGTCTTTGCCGGTACGGTGACTACGAGGGATCGAGCCTGAAGCGTAGAGCTCAGCTCTCGAACAACCTCCACCAGCGGTCCTCGTATGATTTTGAGAGTCAGGGTGATGTCTGCATCTTCTGCCGCCTTTTGGGCTTCTTCCAGTGCGTCTTTTCCTACGGACTCCACCGACTCCCAGGCGGCATGCGCTACGTCTTCGAGTTGTTTCAGGCCTACAAATGCTCCCGAGCTGAGCGCTTCCTTCAAGCTGTCTTCATGGCGTGGATCGTGGGCGTAGGCGATCACGACCTCGCCACCGGGTCCGGCCTCTGAAACGGCTCGATTGATCCCCGCCGTAGATGACGAGCAGACGGGAGTAATGAGGTAGATAACCGTAACTGGGTTTGTCTGGCTCATGAAGGAGTCCTTTGGATGCGTACGAAGCGATCAGAGCAGGCCGGTCGCCGGCCAATACACGGTTACGAGGAATACGAGGGATAGATAGCCTGCGAGATCCAGTAACAGGCCGAATCGCATGACCTCAAAGGGGCGGAAGGCTCCCGATGAGTAGGATAATGCGGTCGCTGGTGTTGCCATGGGCAACATAAAAGCGAAGTTCGATGGGAGAACCACCGCCATGGTGACCGCTCTTGGGTCAATGTCCGGCGGAGCGAGCGCGAGAGCCATCGGCATTAGAATGGCTATAACGGCTGAATTGCTCATGAATTCGGTAAGAATCACAACGACAGCGCCCACGATGAGCAAAAAGGCCGCCGGTGAGCTATGTTCCTCGAGGGGAAGGTTCTGCGTGATCCATTGCTTTGCACCAATCTCCGGGTTCATAAGTGCACCGGCCAGGCAGATGGCACCTCCGTAGGTTAAGATGATGCCCCAGTTCACGTTCTCTTCGACCTCTCGCCAGGAGGCGAGACGCAACAAAAAGAGGGCTGCTACGCCACAGATGGCAATATTGGCCATACCGACGCCATGACCTAACACTATCCAGCCACAGATGGTGGTGAGGAGCACCAGGGCCACACCCTGTTCACGCCAGGAGATTTTGCCCAGAAGGTGAACCTGTCGTTCTAAACGTTCTCTTGCGCTGTCTACGGAGCTGATCTCGGGGGGGAAGAAGGTCCATAAGACGAACGCACCGACAGCTAGTAGGATAAGGACTAGAGGCAGACCATAGGCGATATAGCCAAGGAATGAGATCGTCTCGGCGTTGCCTGTGGCCTCTTCAAGAAAACCGATCGCGAGGGGGCCCCGTCCACCACCCAGGACTGTTAACGTACCTCCGATGATACATCCCCAGGCGAGAGCCAGGAACATGGCCTTGGCCATTGGACTGCGGCCCGTCTTAAGATTCAAACCTCGCACCAACTCGACAACGATGGGGAACATCATCGCCGCCACCGCGTGCTCACTCATGAAACAGGAGAGAAACGCGCATAGGCCGTAGATGGAAAGTACCAGTCGTCGTGGTGTTCGCCCAAAACGTCCCAGGACCCAGACTGCGATACGAGTCGAGAGTCCGCAGCTTACGACGACGGCTCCGAGAATAAACGCACCGAGGACAAAGAAAACGACTGGATGCCCAAAGTAGCGGTAGGCGTCTGCTGTCTCCACATTGGTCAGCAGGGGGACTCCAGCCATAGCTACGAGGGACGTTATACTCAGGGGAATAAGGTTAGAAGCCCATAGCACGACGCAAAGACCGAAAAGGCACATTACGCGGTAGCCATCTGTTTTGAGTCCGTCTGGTGGCTCCAGGCTCAAGGCACCTAGAAAGAGTCCCAACAGAAGAGCGCCGAACAATTGCTTGCGGAAACGCGATGCAATCACCAGAAAGATCGGTCTCCGGTCGATCCATACGCGAACAGTGGAGCGATTGGGATCCGGCGTGGAGGAATGGTCTTGTGAGGGGTCGTTAACGCTCATTACCCGATTCTTGGACCAACGGTTGGAAGGGGTTGGGGAACAATTGGTGGAACATTGAGATCCGTAACAAGGCCTGCTAGAAGACGCAAACGGTCCAGTAGTAGGAGTAGAGAATGGAAGAACATAGCGAAAGCACGCCGGCACAAGAGGAACGGTCTCGTGATCGTTGGCAACCGGTCGAAGATCTTATTGAGCGTCTTCCTCTAGTTCACGGAATGATATTCGCCGATATCGGCACAGGGTCGGGACATTTCGCTGTACCCGTTGGTCAACTGTTACGTGGTACTGGAACGGTATTCTCTGTGGATTGTGACGGGGATGGGGTCGAAGGCCTGAAGAACCGTCTTGAAACGGAAGACCTGACGGGATGGGTCATCCCGATGCGGGTTGAATCCAATACTTTCCCCCTTCCCGATAATTCGGTGGACCTGGCAAGTCTCGGAGATGAGGTTCATGCCGGGGCGGATGCCGCAGCTGTCATGGCAGAGATTCGACGGGTTCTCCGTCCGAATGGACGCCTGGTGGTCATCGGTTGGAAGCAGGACGAATCGCAAGATCCCATTGCCGTTGCCCCTCCCGTCGATGCCAGACTCTCTGCGGAACAAACGCGAGAGGTCGTGACAGCGGCTGGGTTTGCCTATCAAGAGAGCTGGGATATCTACCCATCACATAATGTACTCGTTTTTGGCGAGTCGACAGCTGAGTAATGGACAAAGCAATGATTGAAGTTGGTTCAAGAGTCACGGTTTCGTACGTAATGCGTTTGCAAGATGGAACCGAAATTGATCGTACCCCCGAAGAAGAGCCGTTCGCTTTTGTCGTCGGTAGCCAGGAAGTGTTTCCGGCATTTGAAGAGGCTCTGACGGGTCAAGCGGCCGGGAGTCAGGTCAAGTTCGCAGTCGAGCCGGATCAAGGATATGGTCCAAGCAGCCCGGAACTTGTGCAAACCCTTCCAAAGACCGCCTTTGGCGAGGGCGCAGAACTGGTCGCGGGTGAACGGTACGACGCGGAGACAGAAGAAGGTCTACCGGTCAGTTTCCGGGTGGTGGAAACCAATGACGACACCATCGTCGCGGATTTTAATCACCCCCTGGCAGGACAGACTCTGGAGTTGGAGGTTCATATTCTAGAGGTGGAATGAGCAGCAGTTTGCTGGCTTCGAAACACAGAATATGACAAGCTTTCGTTCAAGGGTCTGGAACAGGCTTCGTACCGGGAATAGCTGAGCAACGAAAAAAGTTGAACAGTTGTTAATGGAAGGAAGACATGGGGAACGATTGTAGGACCATACGGCCACTTCTTCTTCTTTATATGGACGGAGAGCTGGGTGAGCCTGAGCACAGCCAGGTGTGCACGCACATCGAGGATTGCTCAGAATGTGCCCACACGCTCTCGGAAGAGACAACGCTTCGCCGTCTTTTGAAGTCTTCCCTGGCCGACGATTGCGAGGCTCCCCCACATCTGGAGCGTCAATTACGTGGTTGGGTTCGGATGCAATCGCAGGATGGACATGCCGGTGTTCGAAGCAACGCTAGTCGCAGCCAACGGGTGGTTGTGGCCGGTTTCGTGGGATTGGCCGCTGCCATTTTATTGGTGATCGCATTTGGTCGTCGCGACTACACGACCCCTGTTCCCGGACCGGAGACGGTGGTGGAGAGCGAGCGAACCATACGTACGGCGAATCTTCGGAAAGTACGAGTGGTAGAGCCGACCGTAGGTGCGGTTACAACGCGTAAACTACAACGCGTTGAGCGAATCCAACTCTCCGATGGCCCCGGGCTCTTATTTACCTTTATGGATGAAGGAGAGGTCGTGCATATGATTCAGACCCGTAATGGGACATTTGAGCTGAATACCATGGCACCGGCCAATTTGACGGGGACATTTGTGCCTTCCAGAGACGACGCAACCCGAACCTGGGTTCCACCGCAAGGACCAATGACCGTCGCCACATTTCCTAGTCCGTCGCGCTAATCGTCCAGACCAGTCGGATCAGGTTCTATGGGGTGTTGGAGACCAGCTGTCCTATTCTTTCTGGGAGTGTTCTTTACCAACGTCTCGGCTGGGATAGGTGCGGATGCTCCCGATCGGAATTGGCGTTCGATTCAACAGGGGCAGGTGCGGGTTCTATTCGATGCGGTGGATGAGGAGCTGGCGCGTCGGGTCCTGCCCTCCGTGCAGCGTGCAACGCGCACGATCGAGTCGACCTTTGGCTGGAGGTTCCATCAGGAACTGACCATTGTGCTAACAGACCATGTCGATGTCGCGAATGGCAGCGCACGGATTTACCCCTATCCGATAATCACCCTCTATGCGCACCCTCCAGCCCTTGATAGCGCCCTCGCAGGACCTGGACTCTGGCTTGACCGGCTCATTCAGCATGAGCTCGTGCATGTGGCCCATCTGATTCGAAGTGGGGGTATATACACATTCTTGAATGGAGTGCTCGGCCCACAGTTCTTTCCAAACCAGTTGGTTCCTGAGTGGTTTGTGGAGGGGTTGGCTACGATGGTGGAATCCACCGAGCCTGATGGGGGACGCCTACACCACCCCAGATACCAGGGCCGTCGACGCATAACATGGCTTGAGGGGCCCGATTTTACGATCGATCGAATTACTTCGTCGCCGGTCTATCCACCGGGGGGCTCCACATCCTATATGTTTGGTTCCGCGTTTCTGGATTACCTTGCGAAACAAACGGGGGGCACCCGTACGTTGGCTGCGTTTATTGATGAATATGGCAGTCGACTCATTCCCTATCGATTTAACTCTGCGTTGAAGAAGGCCGCTAAGAAGGACTTTGTCTCTAGCTATCGAATGTTCCGACGTGCGGAGATCCGCTCCGCGAAGAAACATCGTGCGGGGCGGGAACTTCACGAGGGTACGATCTGGTCCGGGCCTACAGCGTTTCTGGGAAGTCTTGAGTACGTTCCAGCTTCCCGCTCTATTGCCTATCTGGAGAGCTCTGGCCATGAGCAGGGTGAGGTCAAGATGCGCTCTCTGGATACCGGTCGTTTGCTTTGGCGCCAGCGATGTGAGGGGGGGTGTTCGGGAGTGTCCGTAACAGCCGATGGGCGGACCGCACTGGTCTCGTTACGCAATCCGACCGATGTGGTGAGGGTTGTTGGTGATCTTGTGGGGTACGACACTTCAAGCGGACAGGCGGGCCAGTGGTGGACGGACGGGGCTCGTTTGTCTCGCCCCGATGCGCATCGCTACCCCGACAAACCGGTTCTCGCCATACAGACGCGCTCAGGAACGACCTCGATTGTTACGGTTGATGGGCCGGGAGCCCCTGTTAAGGTTCTGGTACAGGGAGATCTGGATCATCGACTCGATATGCCTCGTTGGGCCAATCGATCCGCTATGATGGCGTATGTGTCTGCCGATGTGGACGGTAGCGCGCTGATTCTACTGGATTCGCAGACGGGCCGTCGGACCACCGTGCTACGTTCACGTTGGCCGATTATTTTTCCTCGGTTTTCGGACGACGACTCCAGCATCTTTGTAACCGCGGTCGTGGATGGGGTGTATGAAACCATCGAGCTGAGAAATGAGGGAACCAGGCCTGCTTTACGTTTGTGGACCCGGAGTATCGGAGGAATTGGCCAGGGGATACCTGTTGCATCTCGTGGGGTCTGGGTTATGGCCATGCGCGGTCAGGGATGGTCTCTGAACCAGGTGGCCTCTCCTGTGGCTGCGTGGCAAGACTATGACCTTCCGGAACCGTCCACGGTTGAGCTGCCAGAGGCCGCACAAAACGATACCTCCGGAGCTGTGCAGGTAGGTGATCCACCGCTGCTATGGCTGGCCCGTCCGCGGGCTATACTGCCCGATTTCTGGGCAGCTGTGGGGGTGAACCCTGTGATAGGGGTTTCCACATTCGGTATGGATCCCCTAGGTCATCATTTCTGGACCGTAGCAGTGGACCGAACCCTTGTAGACTCCGACGGGGCAACGAATGTCACGGCAGGGTATACCTATGGGGGTGGGCAGGCGGATATCGGCTTTATAATTGCCGATGGAGAGATTCAACAAAGCTGGTTTGATGGCTGGGAAAGCCAGCAGACCTCTACACATTTTCGCTTTCTTCGAGCTAGCCTCGTTCGTCGTCTTCCAGGCATATTGCATACCAACGCGCTGGTGGCGCATCTCGATCTTGTGGACGCGGCGGGTCAGACACAGCCTCTTCGTCCCGACCCGGGCTCTACAACCCCTGTGTGGATTCGGCAGTCGGCCTATCCGGTCGTTGGATTGGAGTTCAGTCATAGCGGTCGCAGGACAACACGGTACGGCACTGTGCCTGAGTACGGCGTCTCTTCCGTGGTGGGTATTCGATACGAGCCCGCCGTTAGCGTCGGTGAGTTCGACCGCTGGCGACTGTCCTGGTCCTTTCGTTACCCGCAGGTGTTCTCCCACCGGTATCATATTGTGTTGACCCATCATCTGAACGGTCGACTCTCTTTTGCATCAGCGGATCAGACGGAGTTTTTCGCGGTCGGTGGGATCGATATGACGACACCGTTTCGGTCTCTCATTATGGGAGAGGTGCTCGGATACGAAGCCCTACGTGGTTTTCCATTGAACAGCCTGGGAGGTCCTCATCTACAAAAATGGTTGCTGGATCTATCCATGGGAAATATCGATGTTTTTCGAGGGATTAAGACACTTCCGCTGACCTTGCGCCGACTTGTTCCTGTCCTTTTTGCTGATCTGGCGTGGACGGGCCCCTATCGTCTATCGAGGCAGGATTTCCATATGGGAGTTGGAGCAGAGCTACGTCTGGAATTGGATGCGGGGTATGGACTTCGTCCAATACTTCGGATGGGGACAGCATATGGATTGGGAAACCAGGGAGAACTTCAGGGTTACATCGTTCTTGGGGTTCACCCCTGAACGAACCACGCAGGCGGTTTTTTTCCTTTGGATAAACTTTTTCCTGTGGTGAGTGGACGTAAGGGGGGAGAATCAACTAGACTCCGGCCTAAGCTCGTCCATAGGAACGAAAGAATCGCTGAACGAGAGAGGGTTATTCATTGTTTTTGGCTTCTAGCAGAGTAGCATCAGAGACACGTTGCACTAGGCGCCCAATTCGTTTCGAAGCGTTCTTTGGCGTTGTGCTTCTATTCCTATTTCTGGTTCCAACCCGGGCGGCGCTGGCCCAGTCATCGGCCAAAGGAACCGTCTTGCCGCTGAAGACAGTGTCCGACGCGTTGTCCGAGGGAAAACTAAACGCTCTCTCTCTCGTTGTGATGGAGCAACTGCGGAAGTATTCCCAGTTCAAGGTGCAGGATATACCGGAAACGGACGTCCTCGAGCTATTGATGGAGCACGACTGTTTTGAGCCGACACCGGCATGCCTCGCCAAGATCGGTGAAGGTAGCAACGCTGATTTCGTGTTCTATACGGACGTGGTTAAGAAGCCGAAGGGCTTCGTACTGAATACGATCTTCGTAAACGTCTCCAAGCGAAAGAGTGAAGAGACCGTGGTCCGAAAGACCCGAAAGGAAAAGAATCTGATTCGTCACCTTGAGAAGGCGATGCGGATCATGTTTGGCCGGCCACCGAAGATGAAGCCTCGACCTGTTCGACTTCTAGTAGAAGCCAATGTGGAAGGCGGCGATGTAAGTCTCGATGGCAGTAGTCTCGGAAGCCTTCCCTACAAGGGCAGTATTATGCCAGGGAAACATACGCTACGTATCGTAAAGCGTGGATATGAAAACTACGAGCGTACGATACAAGTAACCGTAGGGAAGGGGTACCGTCACCGCGCCGTACTTCGAGCCAAACAGGTGAAAGCTCCGCCGCCGATTATCAAGGATGTAACGCCGGTGGCCAGCACAACGGCTGGCGCTGCCCAACCGATCTATAAAGAATGGTGGTTCTGGACAGCAGCTAGTGCGGTCGTCGTTGCTACAGTAACGACCTTGATTGTGGCGTATTCCGACGATGGACCGAGCAAGGGTGGGCTTATATTTACATTTGATCCCGCACAGGTGGAAAATGATGCGATCTTCAGCTCTCCATAAGGTGACCATGCAGTTGCGTGTTCTGGGCCTGGTGCTTGCTTCGATGACGACATTGGCCTGTGTGGTGGATTCCTCGCCACAGCCAACGTCGCTGGATCTTTCTGGTTTTGACCAGGTCTCTGCTGAGTTGAACCTGGCCGATATCTCGAGTTTTCATGTGCAACTCTATGCAACATCACCACCAGGTGGTGGCGCACCGTTGTTCGACTCGGGCTGCTTCCCCTTTGAAGGTAAGACCTTCCAGCTCCCTCCTGTCGCTGCCGGCGCGGACCGAAGTGTAAGGGTGCACGCGTTTAGCGCGGAGGACTGCGCGGAAGAGACTTTGATAGCCGTAGCCTACCGGGGCTCGCTGCGCGTGCAGGCGGAGGCCGACCGGATCTATACACTCCTACCCTATGCAGTACACGACTTTACCGCTCTGCCGGTGCCATCTCTTGCAACGATGGAGAAGGCGGAGAGCACGGAATGCTCTTCGGAAGACTTTGATGAAGGCATGGCGCAATGCCAGTCCGAAGTGCATGCGACGGCTTTCTGTGTCCAAGGTGCGGGACATTGTGCGATGATTTCTCTCTACCCCTTGAACAACTACACGCCACGTGTATTTGCCGGCGCGGTCGCGTTGGAGGATGGCCAGGTGTCGAGCCTGGGAGGGGCCGGACTTCAGTTTGCAGGCGGCTCGTTCAAGGGAGCGGAGACCAATGCGGAAGTCTATGATCCGAGCACAACCTGGTTTGAGGCACCATACATCACCAACTTTACGTCGATGGCGCCGCTGGTGTTCCATGATGTTGTGCATATCGGAGGACAGAGAGCTGCCACGATCGGGGGCATAGAGAAGTTTAATCTCAAGAAACTCGGATCGGACCTGGTATTTGAAACACCGGTTCAGAATTGTGGTCCTGACGGTTCCTGTGTCGACAATATTACCAGCTTGCTTCATGTGGTTGATTTTGAAGATCAGTCCGAGATGGCTGCACCCATGCCACGCAAGGTTTTTGGCGCACGTGGAATCCTCATTGGAGCAGGCCCCGAGGCTCGTGTTCTCGTAGCCGGTGGTGTGATTGGTGATGCGCAGGGCGGAACAGTCGAACAGATTGATAAGGTCAGCGTATGCACCATTGGTGAAAAGACCATCAACTGTAACAACCTCGACGAAAAACTGAGCAACAAGCGCTTTGGTCATGACGTTGTTTGTGTGGACGAGGCCGATGATGGGTCCTGTCATCGAGTTCTTATCGTTGGCGGGTACAGTACATCGTCGCAGCGGGCTGCAGACTTCTACCATACGGAATCGGAGACCCTGTCGTCGTTGGCCGCCACCGAAGATATTCCAATGGCCGGTGGCTGGGAATGGGTGGTTGTTCGAAACGAAGAAGGCGAGCAGCAGATATATAGTTTTGGAGGAACGACGGGTAACCTGGGTTCGACGGCGAATGTTCCTCCCTACCGTGTCTCCCTTACGGAGAATGGTCTTGCGTTCGAGGAGCTGAATGTAGACCATCCACGTCTACATCGAACGTTCCATCAAGTCGTGGCCCTTCCCGACAACACGATCCTTGTGATCGGTGGATTGGACAAAAACAATGAGGTCACGGATTCGGTCCTTCACTTCAGCGCCACAGGCGAGCTTCTTGATGAGTTGTTCCTGCGGATCCCACGTGCTGGACATACAGCGACTCTCGTAACCGACGGCCCACTGGGTGGCGGGGTTCTTGTGCAGGGGGGAATCTATTTGACCGATGGGTCCCCTGCGTTTGTTGGTGGTGCTGAGATGTATCTGAGCGGAGCAATCAGCCAATAATGCAGCCATCGAGTGTTGCCATGGACCATCAGGGTTGCGGGTCCTCTGAACGAGATTATCCCGCCTGGTTGGCTGCAGCCGTGTCAGGGGTATTGCTCTGCCTCGGGGCGTCCACGTACCTCTTCTGGAAGGACGTTGGTGAGCTGACGACTGCAGCGGTGGATATGGGAGTGCCCCATCCAACAGGGTTTCCTCTGTGGACAGCACTGGCCCGCATCTGTGGATTACTTCCACTGGGAACCTTTGATTTGAAAGTGTCTATGGCTTCCGTTCTACCCATGGCGGGGTGTATCGGTTTAGCGAGCGTCTTATGTGGGCTGGTCCTGCAACGCCAGGGCCTACAGCTGACTCGGTCCATGGATACGCTTGTTCGTGGGGTTTGTCTTCCCCTTCTTATCTTGAGCTCAGAGACGGTCTGGTATCTTGGGACAACGCCCGAAGTGTACGCTCTCGGCGCATTTCTATCCCTTCTCTTCGTGGTCGTATTATTACACGAACGCTATGCGAGTCGGCGTATCGAGAGTGTGGGGGCATTGATCGGACTCGCCATAAACACGCATGTGATCGCCGGGTTGGGACTGATAGCAGCAGGTCTACGTTCCTTTATTCGTTCGGAGCGCTCTTCTGTTCGTAATTGGTTACGTCGAGGTAGCGTCCCCTTCGTGCTCGGTGCTGGTGGTGTGTTGGCGTTGATTGCAGCCGCAAGTCGTGGACCAGCCTATAATTTTGGCAACCCATCGACGTTGGGTGATTTGTTTCGCCACCTCTCTGCCGACTCCATTCGTAAAGCCTTCTCGGCACCAGGATCGCGCCCAGAAGGAAGTGAAGTCATGCAGGAGCATCTCAGCTTTCTAGGAAGCGACGTGGGTTGGGTTCTGCTCATTTTTGCTGTGCTTGGCTTTGGGCTGGCTCGTCGAGATCGTATTGCGCAGACCCTGGGCCTCCTCTTTGTTCTGGAGATGCTATACAATATGTTTGTGAACCCCATGGGGCGCATCGATCAGCAGACAGGTCTCCTATCTGTATTCTCGATTCATATTCTGGCCGTTCTTGGTGCCGTTCAACTAAAGCAGGTATTCCAGCGCGATGGCTGGGCCTGGGGGACCATTCTCATCCTGTTATTGAGCCAGGTCCCGACTGTCTTGGATACAGCGGACGATCGGCTGGCCTTACGACACGACGTTACGGCCACTCGTTGGATGCGTGTGGCGTCGGAGGGTATGCCTTCGAACCCAATCGTATTTACAACCAACGATAATTCGACATCGACCCTACTCGCGGCCCAAAGAGTCGAGGGAAGAAGACCGGATGCCTTCCAGGTGCTTACGTCTTATGCCTGGTGGCCCTGGCGATTGAAGCATCTTACCGGAGACGAGGAGCAGATTCTATATACGGCCACGAAGTCTGCACTTGGAGCGGATGGCTATCCGAGGGATGATAAGAGTTATTACTCTCTTTTTTCTGTCTGGAGAAAATGGACGCAACGCGCTGGGCGTCCCATCGTCTGGGATTTGGGAAATACCATCGCTACCGTTATCATCAGTGAGGGCAGCACCTATCATCCGGGCTTCCCTTATGGGAGGGTTGCGAAGACAGAGGCTGTTGGGGATTCATCGGTCGTAGACGTCGCGAAATGGACTGTAGCGCACGGGTCTGTACACCGTTGGTCCCGGGATGCGACCAGCCACCTTTTGACTCTCCAAGCGATGAGTCTTTTGAGTGGAACGAAGCATGGCTCCATCGAACAGTTACAATCCGCTGAGGAAGCGCGCGAATGGACCCATGCAGCGATACAGATCGCACCTGGTAATGCTTCGGCCTGGTTGAATCTGGGGGCATTATTGCGACCGAAAAACCTGAATGCATCGATTCTAGCCTATCGCGAAGCGAAGAAGTTGGGGCATGCTCGTGCTGGTAAAGGACTTAATGCAGCTCTGATGTTGCGAGAAAACCTCCCCAGGATTATTGGCAAACAACAGGCCAGGCTTCAGGCGCAACCGAACGAGCCCGAGGCCTGGCTCCAGTTGGGGGATTTTGAGCATCAACTGGGTCGGCAAGCGCAGGCTCGAGAGGCCTGGGAAAAGGCGTTTTCGGTCGCACAAGGCATGGGTAGAACCGATATAGTGGAGCATATTCGTTTACGCCGTGGCTGGCTCGAAAGTCCTTGAAGAGACCGATCCTCATTTTTTCGACCGGTATCGAATACGCCCTTTGATTGTGCTTTGCCCCGAAATCACAATATGTGGGGCGATACGTCGGAATTTCTTCCGACCGATTCCCCGTACACGGCGAAGCTGGTTTGGGGACTTGAACGACCGACGTGAACGATAGATGACGACTCTGTTTGCGATAGTCGGCCCAATGCCTGGTAACCACTGGAGTGTTTCGGCGGAGGCCGTGTTAATGTTGACTACGGGCACAGCCGGCCCTCTTATGGAGCCCCCAGCGTTTGCGTACTGCGCCATGGCCGGGAGGAAAAGCACAGACATAGGAATGAAAAGTTTTCGCAGGGTAAAGTTTCGGGTCATGATACACCTATGGTTTGATGAAGTTCTGGAGCTCCAGAGGCTAAAGTCATGCCAAGGGTGACGTTGCAGGTGTAATACACGGAAATTATGGAAGAAGATCGCTCAGGCGGGAGACGTTGGAAGTCCCCTATGACTCTATTTTGGGCCTATCGGCCGACCATTTGGCACTGGCTGGTACTGCTGCTGGTATGGTCGTCCGTTCAGTCGCCGACTGCGCAGGCCTACTGGGAAGATCCGAGTGAGCTCACCTTCGGAACGGCTTACACCTTGCCCGAACGCCGCATGCGAATCGGGATCGTGACCCCGATGTCCTATGGGGTGCATGATCGTGTGACTCTGAGTACACATCCAATTATGGATCTATTATTGGCTCCTAACGCCGCCATACGTGTGCGGCTTATGGAAGTTCCTTTCACCATGTCGATAGCGGCGGCGTATAATCAGTCGTTCTTTCCCGGTGCTGAGAACGATTCCGAGGGCCATATCCGAGCATTTCTTCTGGGTTCTGCGCCTTTGACGAAGGGATTTATTGTGACCGTCTCGGCCGGGATCGATCAGAACCTTTCAGTTTCGCAGCGTGCAGTGCACGCCACATTATCAACCCATGTCCGTATGGGGATTACGTCTCTATTGGTTATGCAGGCTGGGTTCACCCTTGAGCTGGAGGGAAAGGGGGCTGCAAATGGCCTTCTTCTCTATGCCACCGCGTTAAAGACCGTGCGATTGGGGATCGGAGTTGCCGTGGGGCCACCTCTATCTCTCGAAGCTCTGGGCTTTGATGAGAGCACTGTACCGGTCTGGCCTTATGCGGATGTCTGGTGGGTCTTTTAATACCTTTTTTGTGGGAACTTGGTTGACCGCAGGTGGTTTGAAAGGTTAAGGAGGGGGCCGGCTAGGAGTGGTAAGGAGAAAGATCCATGATTGATGATATCAAACACAAGGCAATGACAGGCGCGAGCAAGATCGCAATGAGCCCGCCTGTACTGAAAATGTTATCCAACCCGAACGTACAAAAGGCATTCCTGACCATGATGAATGCCAACGCGGATTTTCGGGAATGGATGGATGCGCAGATCAAGTCTGTAGCCCGTAATGTTTCTCTGGCCACGACAGATGATCTTGGACGCCTCCGACGGCAGTTGCGTGAAGCTTCTTCCGACGTCGCGACCTTGACCGACCGGGTTTCCAGCCTTGAAACCGAGCTTCAATCGTATCGTAAGGCTGCGACCAAGAAACCGGCAGCTCGTAAGACGACTAAGCGCGCTACGACCACCAAGGCCAAAACCACAACGACCAAAAAGACCAAGAAGTCCTGATTCAGACGTCTTCTTGTCGAGATAGTGTCGTTAGTATCGTTTTTGCTAACGCCATGGGTATCCCTGTCCGTTCCGTCACGGTGGCTGCGGATTGACGGCGCAGCTCTTGTACGCTGCCAAACTCACGTAAGAGAAGAGTGCGGCGTTTGGGGCCGACCCCTTTGATACCGTCGAGTTCTGATCGAACCGTACGACGGCGCCTCCGCTTTCTATGAAAGTTGATGGCTGTTCGGTGTGCTTCGTTACGCATCATGGCCATAAGGTGCATGACCGCAGTTGCTCGATGGAGCGGGATCGGGTCTTTGGCGTTTCGCAGATAGACCCGTTCGGGCCGAAGAGAGAGATCCTGTAGTTTTCCTGGCTCGTCATCTCGTTGTTTTTTGACGCGTTCTTTTGCCAGCGCAACGATCTCCAGGTCGATATGGCCTGCGCGTTCCAGAGCTTCGATGACAGCCCGTAAATGGGCTTTACCACCATCTAGAATGACGAGATCGGGGAGAGGGCCAAGAGTTTCCCCATCGTTAAAACGACGAACCAGCATTTCAGCCATCATGGCAAAGTCGTCGATGCCAGAGATGGTTTTTACACCAAAATGACGATAGCCCGCTCGATCGGGCTTTCCATCAGTAAAGACCACCATACTACCGACCGCGTCCGAGCCCTGGATGTTGCTTATATCGTAGGTTTCAATACGAACGGGTAGGTTCTTCAGGTTGAGCAGGGATTGGCACTGGGCCAGGGTATCCAGGCGTTTAAGGTCCTGTGCCGTGCTCTGCTTTAGATGTTGTAGGGCGTTTCGCTCCGCGGCACGTATCAGGGCTCGCTTTTGACCTCGTTGTGGACAGCGAAGCGCTACGTTTCGCCCGGCCCGGTCGGAGAGAACATCCGTGAGGGCTTTCTGCATGGAGATGGACCGATTAATCAGGATGAGCGGTGGCGTATCCTGGCGTCGTTCGTACAGCGTATGAAGAAAAGTGGTCAACGCACTGTCCGGGTGTTCGATGCTACTAGCGGGCATCTGGTAGCGGCGATTTCCGACGGGATAACCATCACGATATCGTGTGACCTGTACCAGGGCTCGGTTATCCTCTGTCGCAAAGGCTATCACGTCCAGGTTCTCGGCCCGTTTCAGCACGACATTCTGACGCGTCAGGGAGCGGGTGATTGCCTGAATCTGATCACGATAATGTGCGGCGCGTTCGAATAAGGTCTGGCTCGAAGCTTCGGTCATACGCTGTTTTAGACGATCGACGAGATCTCGGCAGCGGCCCTCCAAAAATAGTGTAGCGTCGTGCACGGATCGCTCATAGGAATTGGCGGGTAGCTCCAAAACACAGGGGGCAGGACACCGGCCTATCTGGTGTTCGATACATGGGCGAGTGCGCGTGCGAAATTCATGGTCGGTACAAGTACGCAGCCCAAAATGCTTGTTTACAATATTTAATGTATTCCGAAGGCTACCGGATGAATCATAGGGGCCGAAGTACAGAGCCTGGTCGTTTGCTCTTCGACGAACGGTTTCCAAACGGGGGAACGGTTTCGAGGTGTCGACTCGAATATGGAGATAGTTCTTATCGTCTCGAAACAGAACGTTGTATTTGGGGTGATACTGCTTGATCAGCTCGTTTTCCAGGATCAACGCTTCCTTCTCGTTCGTTGTCAGAACAAAGCTGATGTCTACGAGCAACTTCTCCAGGATGCTCACAAAATAACGGCTATCCCCTGGATTGGTCTGGAAGTAGGAGCGGAGCCGTTGGCGAATATTGTTGGCCTTTCCCACATAGAAGATGTCTCCGTCGTGACCTTCCATCAGGTAAACCCCTGGACTTGTAGGGGCATTGGCCAGGATGCTTTTTATCTTGGCGCGAAATTCCTCGGACGACTCATTCACTTCAATATGGGCCGTACACGCTTAAGAAATTTGGAGTCTGTATCCGGAACTTTCAGGAGTGCCTCAGGAGATTTGAAGGCTCCGTTTTTCTTACGCCATGCGATGATGTTTGCCGCGTTTGTAAAGCCGAATGCGCTGAACTCATCCTGGCTGGCGTCGTTCACATTAAGAGTGAACATTGTCGCACCACGTATTCGTTGCACAGATTTCTCACCGATTCCTTTAACACGACGCATATCCTCGACACGAAAGAAGGGCCCATGCATCTCCCGGTTGGCGACAATCCGCTTTGCGAGAGTGGGACCAACGCCTTTGAGTTGGACTAACTGGGACGCGGAAGCAGTATTGACGTTGAGCGTGCCGGAGCTTGTGCTGGCAGATTTGGTACTCGATGCTTTTTTGACGGTCTGCCCATCCCCAACGATTGCAAGAGGGCGAATACGTTCCAGGGTCTTGGGGCCGATACCCTTTACCCGTATGAGCTCGTCTACGGTACGGAAGGCCCCGTTACTATCTCGGTATTCAACTACGAGACTGGCTTTCTTTGGTCCGATTCCGGGAAGCTGTTGGAGCTCTGCCGCAGAGGCTTTGTTGATGTTTACCTGTGCGAGGACAGTGGAACTCCAACAAAGGATAAGAGGGATAAGGATAGTCAGGATCGTGATCCTAAACCGAGTACAGTTATCCATAGATTAACTCCGAGACAGGTCCTGTTTTTATCGGTTCCCGTACGTAACGGGGCCCATAGCTTAACGCGTTGACGGTTTTCATGCCACCTCGGTCGTCCAAACAAGGAATTCGAACCCGAGGTAGAATCAGACCTATGCTGCGTTATGGCATGGAACAGACGAGTGGGACACGACTATTCCCCAACTTTTTATAGGGTAGACTCTTGCCTCTGGACCCATGCTGGTCTCGACCTTTACGGAGGTGCCGTTGGAATGAATACGCACCGTTCCGTGGATGTCTGTACGGTAGATTTTTGCTCCAGCACCCGTCAGACGCTCGAGCGTTTCTGGACTAGGGTGACGGTAGCGGTTGTTCCGCCCGCAGGAGATTATCGCAACCTCCGGCTTTACACGGCTCAGAAAGGACGCTGTGCTTGCATACTTACTACCGTGATGGGCTACTTTCAGAACTTCGACGTCTTCTGGCCCCATACCTTCGAGAACTCTAAGGACTCGTTTTTCGGTCTCGTGTTCTGCGTCTCCCGTCAAAAGGAAATCAACGGCACCATGCTGAATCCATAAGACGATGGAGTTGGCGTTGGCGTTGGAGCGTGAGCGATTGATAAGCGGGTCTTCCGGGGCCAGAACGGTGATGTCGACTCCCTTTGTCAGGGTCATACGATCCGATCGGCGCACGATGGATACGTCCACATTTGCTGCTTTCAAGGCCGCGAGTGTTTTCCGGTGAACCTGCGTCGTTGCTTCAAAACCGCTGATCCAGGCCTTTTCCACACGGAATCGAGAGAGAAGGTCTCGTGTGCCTCCGATATGATCATTATGCGGATGACTAAGAACAAGCAGATCGATCCCCTGAATATTCAGGCGTTCCAGTTCCTGTAGCAGAAGGCGGCCGCCTTTTCGGGTGCCGGTGTCGATAACCATCGTTTGACCACTGCTCGTAGTAAGAATGGTTCCGTCACCCTGGCCGACATCGACCACATGGAAGGATATCGGTGTCAGTTTCGCCGCGGCCGTTGGTGTGACTGCTTCGATTTGGGTAGAAGTGGTTGCACAGCCGCCCGTAATGGCACTGAGCCAGAACACACAGAGGAATAAGAACATGCGTCGTGAGGAATAACTGTTCTTACGCGTTCTCATGATCACCCTTTACTTCTCATTTCATGACAGGAGCTTACGGCGTTCCGCGAGCTCTTCTGCGTCAGGAAACTGTTTCTCTAACTCTGTAAGCAAATCACTGGCTTCGTCGATGAGACCATTTTCTATGTAGAAATCCAGTTCCTCGAGTTCCGCGCTCATATTGGCGTCCGGCTCGTCCGACGTCTCTTCTTCGATAGCATCAGGGAGTCTTTGCGAGGTCTCCGTATTGTCATTATCCGGGACCGCCATCGGCGGTATTTCCGACGGATAGGTCTCAAAGTCCGCCTCGAGATTCAACGCCTCTAATTCGTCGGTATCCAGTCCGATTCCCGATTCTGTGTCTTCGTCGGCCAACTCCTTTTCAAACATTGCGACCAGACTCTCGATCTCATCTTTGGTGGCTCGACTCGCGGTATTACCAATACCAATGGCCTGCAGATCGTCGCCTGTTATGGATGTGATGACGCTGTCTTCAGTAACAGTTGGGAATGGGGCTCTGGTGGGAGCCGCTGTGGAGTCCTCCAGGTTGTCTTCGATGAGTAAAGGGCTCATCTGGGGTGGGGCCTCTGCCATGACGTCGTCATCGGAGAGCAGAGAACCTACAGATAATTCACCATCGTCTTCGATGCTCTGAATCTCCTCGATGAGCGCGTCAATTTCTTCGTCGGATACTTCGGATATTTCGAGCTCACCCAGCGTATCCTCGGATTCGTTGGCATCTGCTTCCGAACCTTTGAGGATCTTCTTAATGCCGGACGTCGCCGGATCCGTCGCTAATAACTGACGTAGAACCTCACGGTATTCGGCGTCCATACCGTTCTTCTCGTAGACTGCGGCCTTTTTCTTTAAGGTCGCAGTTGCCTTACTTGGTTGCCCTAATTGGTTGAATGCGTCGGCCAAAAGCCCGAGCACAGTCGGTGATTCAGGGTCCATGCTATAACAGGTTCGGAGTCTCGGAAGTGCCAACTCCGGTTCTCCCTTATGTAGGTGAGCACGTGCTAGCTTTTCCAGCCCATCCACTTGTTCTGGCACGAAATGTAAGAGTCGCTGCATTACAGGGATGAAAGTATCCCATCGCTCTTGTTGTTCCAGTTGGATCGATAGTTCGGCCAGATGTTCAGCTGCGAGTTCGACTTTTTCGTTTTTTGCGCACTCTTCAATGAGCTGCAGTTGCGCGCGAACATTCGAACGATCCATCGCCAGTATCTGCCGGATAGACTTGTAGCGCGTGTCCCAGTCGTCTTTTTCCCGGGCTGTTACGGCACATTTCTTTAGAGTCGTGATGGCATCATCCCGACGGTCCGTTCGTTCGTATATGTCTGCCAAATCAAATAGGTTGGCGACATCCCCCGGCTGAATCATGGCAAGGTTCTCACGTGTCTGAATCGCTTTTTCCAGTTGGTCCGTACTGGTCAGAATATCGGCAGCTTTGGACAACTGTTTAAGTGCCAGATCCAATTCGTTGTGACTGACCAGGGCCTGCCCATAGGAAAGTAGCGCTTCTGGGTTATCCGGCTCTTGCTCGACGAGCTTCTTGCACGCGGCAAGGTTATCGACGTCTTCTGGAGTCGGCACCGACACAGCTTGTTCGGCAGACTCGTCTTGGGTGTTGCTGGGGTCCACTACTGCAACTCTAATCAGGCCCGGCGAACACGTTCCACATACTGTCCAGAACGAGTATCAATCTTCAGCACATCCCCTTCATTGATATGGAAGGGGACCTGAACCGTAAGACCGGTGATAAATGAGGCGGGTTTTGTACCACCACTGGCCGTATCTCCCTTTACTCCTGGAGCAGATTCGGTGACCTCCATCTCCACAAAGTTGGGGAGATCGACGTTAACTGCGCGACCACGATAGAAGAGAAGCTGCACCTTGAGATTCTCAATCAGGTATTTAATCGTATCACCAAGACTCTCGCCAGGGATCTCCGTCTGTTCGTAAGTCTGGTTATCCATGAAGTGGTAGGTGTCGCCATCGGCGTACAGAAAGGAGCATGTCTGTTCGCTGATGTCGGGAACCCCGAGTTTTTCACCAGACCGGTAGGTGCGTTCCAACATATAGCCGGTGAGCAGATTCTTCAGTTTTGTTCGCGTAAATTGGTTCCCTTTTCCGGGTTTCACATGCTGGAAATCCACGATGATGTATGGCTCGTCGTCAATCTCCACTTTCAGGCCCTTTCTGAAGTCAGCTGTTTCGTGCATCGTTATTCCTCTCTTGTTCCCTTCGAGCGTTCTAGCATAAAAAACGGGGTGTAGTCACGCGGTTTGCCCACGCGGCGGGTTTCCAAATTCAACGGGCTGGTATTCAGCTATCCTCTGTCTGGTCGGTATCTCGAAAGCCCAGATCTTTCATCTTAAGCTGGAGGCTCTTCCGGCTAATCTCCAGGGCCTGTGCAGCACGAGTAACGTTCTGCCCGGTCTCTTCCAGAGCACGAGATATCAACTCTCGTTCGATACGTTCCCTGCCCTGGCGGACCGCTTCTTTCAAGGAAAACACACCGGGTTCGAGATCCATCGACGCGTTGTCGTTACCGATGACCTCGCGCTGTATACCTTTGAGGACTTCTGGGGGGAGATCGGAAATGCCGAAGGTGGTATTGTCAGACAAAAGAACCATACGTTCGACGACGTTTTCGAGTTCACGAATATTCCCTGGCCAACTGTACTGGCAGAGAGCCTCCAACGTAGCGTCTTCCATCATGGGTTTCGCCCGACCAAGGCGGCCGGCAGCGCGTACGATGGCGTGGCGAATAATGGCGGGGATATCATGGCCGCGGTTTCGTAGAGGTGGAAGAGCTACAGGGACAACATTGAGTCGATAGAAGAGATCTTCACGAAAACGCCCTTCTGCGATCAGTTGCTGTAGATCCTGATTGGTTGCTGCAATGAGACGAACTTCGACATCGATAGTACGTACACCGCCCACCCGTTCAAATTGGTTTTCCTGTAGGGCGCGTAGGAGCTTCACCTGGATTTCCAGTGGAATTTCAGAGACTTCATCGAGAAATAGTGTTCCCCGGTTAGCCAGCTCGAATCGACCTGGTTTACTATTTACCGCGCCGGTAAACGCACCTCGTTCGTGGCCAAAGAGCTCGCTCTCGACCAGATCCTTGGGAATCGCGGCGCAGTTGATACGAATAAAGGACTGGTTTTTCCTATCGCTATTTTCATGGAGTGCCCGCGCTACGAGCTCCTTGCCTGTACCGCTTTCACCCGTAATGAGAATCGTCGAGGGGGTGTTGGCAACTCGTTCGATGATGGAATAGACCTGGTTCATCTCGGGCGAGCTTCCCACCATTCCAAAGCGTTGACCCATGGCGTGGTCGACCGGACCCAGATCCTCTTCTTCGGAGGGGATCACCTCTCTCTGGTTCAAGCGATACTGCTGCGCCGCCTTGGCGATGATCTGTTTGATCTCGTTTCTATCGAACGGTTTTGTAATGAAATCGAAGGCACCTGCTTTAATCGCCCCTACAGCCCTGTCCACCGTCCCGAAGGCGGTGATCAAAATAACAGGGATATCTGGGCGTTGGCTTCGGATCTTCTTAAGGAGAGCAAGGCCGTCCATACGTGGCATTTTGAGGTCCGTGACGATCACAGAGATCGATTCCCGGCTCAATACTTCCAGGGCTTCGATTCCATCTCCGGCTGTGCGCACGGAATAGCCGGCGCGACGCAGGAGTGTGCCAAGTACCTTTCGAAGGTTCACCTCATCATCAACAACAAGGACGGTTTCGTCGGTGGTTACTTCCACTTCAGGGGGCATGGTCTTCTCCAATCATCAATTCTGTTCCTCTGCCTTTCTTGAGGCATGGTTGTCAAACGGACCTTCCAAAAGATCCTCTACTGCGACATCCATTGCACCTTCATGAAGAACG
Organism: Myxococcales bacterium; assembly: GCA_002728755.1. Lineage (GTDB taxonomy): Bacteria > Myxococcota_A > UBA9042 > UBA3505 > UBA3505 > UBA3505. The sequence continues at coordinate 29,635 of PBVT01000048.1, read as the reverse complement.
ACCCGGAGGCGATCGCCCCGGGACACATCTTCGGTAGAGCGTAGTATTCCATCGTCACCCTGAACCAGGGCATATCCACGTGCGAGGTGGGCTTCCGGTGATAGGGCCCGGAGCGTACCAATATTCTGTTCCAAACGTTCGCGGCCTGATGCTGCGATCTGCCGACTCGAACGCTGGAGGCGTTGGCGCAGTTCACTAAGTCTCGCTTGCACCTGTTTGATCCGTTGTTTTGGATGAAGGGCGGATAGATGCCGCTCCATCGCCGCGAGTCTTTGCGCTCCGGCCTGATGGGTAGAGCGTATACTTCGCTGCAGTCGAAGATGGTATTCATCGAGTCGCTGCATACGTAGCTGAATCTGGTCCTGGGGACTACGTAATCGATTGCCAAGAGATGCCAGCTGCATGGACGATTGCCGGAGTTGCCGACGAGACTGTCTCCCACATCGCATCTTCAATTCATCGAGCCGGTTTTGTAGTTCGAATCGGTCGGGCACCACATATTCGCCCGCTGCTGTCGGTGTCGCTGTTCGAATATCTGCGACCAGATCAGCCAGGGTCGTATCGATCTCATGACCAATCCCGGTTACGACTGGTGTGGACGCGGCCCCAATCGCTCGAACCACTCGTTCGTCGTTGAAGCAGAACAGGTCTTCGAGACTTCCACCGCCACGCGCGACGACGATCACATCCACCTCGGGGATGCGGTCCAGGTCTTCGATGGCGCGTACAATCTCTGGGGGGGCATCCTGCCCCTGGACACGCGTAGGGGCTACTAACACATGGGCTGGATAGCGTGTGAGAATCGTGCGGACGATGTCTCGAACGGCAGCACCTGTCGGGGACGTTACGATACCGATAGTTCGTGGTAGGAACGGAATCGGCTTTTTGCGTTCCTGCTCGAAGAGCCCCTCTCCCAATAGCTTCTTTTTCAGCTCTTCCAACGCAGCCAGGAGTGCCCCAACACCGGCCGGCTCCGCGCGCTCCACAATGATTTGGTACCGCCCACCCTGCGGGTAGATGGTGACATTTCCATATAGGCGAACCCGGTTCCCGGCCTGGAGGCAGGGAGGGGCACCGCCACGCATACGACCGCGAAACATGACGGCCGGTATCTTGGAATCTTCTTCGATCAAGTCAAAGTAGATATGTCCACTTGCTGGTGTTGATATCCGTGAGACCTCGCCTTCCACGGCCACAAAACCAAAGGATTCTTCCACGACAGCCCGCAGCTGGTTGACCAGCTGGCGTACACCTACGGCGGGATTTCGCATGGAGGATGGCGTAGAGGTTTCGTAAAGCAAGGTGGTGGTCCATATTGGCCGTTGAATCCGGGGAACCCTATCATTACCGGGTGTCTTGGTCACCCAATCTATTGCAGGCGTCGAACTGAATTTCGACTTGGGGTACAATCCATCGGAGAAAGCAGATCGGAACCGGAGAATCCTTTTGCTCGGTTATGCGTTAAGATAGAGAGATGGCAACGACCTCCGAAATATCATTACGCCAGGCATTCGCACGACAGCTCTGGAAACTGCGGGTATATCGAGCCCTGCGTACCGGGGTGTTGGGGCTGACCGCCGGTGGACTGCTCGCGTTGGTTTTGGTGGTTGTTTGTTGGTTTATTCAGATACGGCCCGCTATTTTGGAGTCTGCTCTGGGACTCTGGTTTGGGTTACCTGCTGGCCTAGGAGCGTTTCTGGGCTTTGTTTGGCCGGTACGAGAGCGCCTCGTATTCCATCAAATTGATCGGAGTCATGGGTTCGACGATCTTCTATTGAGCGCGTTTGAATTGATAGAGTCGGAACGCGACGGAGAGAACAGGGCCCCGGCCGTTCGTGAGGCAATTCTTCAACGAGCTGTGGTTGCCTGTGAAAAGATTCGCTTCCTGGTGGCCTATCCGCCCCAGGTGATTCGTCGTATCTACCCGGCGGCGTTAGCTCTGGTGTGCTGCTTCTTTGCCCAGAACCTTCCCGCTCGTATCGGTCCTGCCGGGACACTCGACGCCATTCGCGGAATGCACCTCAATACCGATGTGTCTGTTCCAGAGTTGGCCGCGCTACAGAGCCCGGATGACAAAGAAGCGATCGAAGACCTGGAACAGACTCTGGACACGTTGCAGGAATTGAATGGAGTGGCGACGCCCGAACAGAGGCAACTCGAGGTGGCGGTTCGTGGCCTGGTAAAGGAGCTCAAGGAGGGGCGCGTGACCCGACCGGATGCTCTGGCACGGTTGAAACATCTACAGGCCCGGATGGCGCAGGAGAGTAAGAAGCAGGAGCTGAGCGATAAAGATCTCCAAAAGGCCGCAAAGAAGTTCGAGAAAGCTGCCCGAAAGATGTTGGAAGAGCATGGTGAGAAAATCTCGAAAGAAGAAAAGCCCTCTGCGGTCTTTAAGGCCTTATCCCGCCTGGCTGAAAAACTGGCGGAGAAGAATCCAGATGCGTTGGCGCGGCTGGCCGAAAAGCTTGCTAAGAGTTTGACTGACAAGCAGCTGGCTGAGCTGGCCCGCAAACATAAGGGCCTGGAGAAGAAGTTGAGCGACGCCATGTCCAAGAAGCGAAGTGGGGCGGCCGAACGTCGTCTGAAGCGGCTTCAGGAGCGATTGAAGAAAAAGCTGGCGGGACTCAAAAAGGACATGAAAAAGCGTGCTGGCAAACAATCTCCCGGTCTCGAAAAGCTACGACGAAATCTAGAGTCCAATAAGAAGAAGGCTGCTCAGAAGCCTCCTCAGAAGAGTAATACCGACGGAGCCAATGCCCAGAAGGGTCAGAAGGGAGAGAAGCAGGCAGGTAAGAAATCGGACCAGGCGGGAAAATCTTCGAAGAGCGGTGTGCGGGAGTCGTTGCGCCAATTGTCGCAGGAGAGCCAGCGACGGGAAGCAAAGAAAAAAATGAATTCGTCTATGGAGAAGGTCAATCGACGCCTTCGTCGTTCCATGGAGCGAGAGCGAATTGAGCGGCGCCTTGGCCGCCGCGGGGGAGCTGGGAAACGCGGCCCGGAGCGGCTGGGTAGGAAGCAAGGACCCAAAGGGAGTAGCTCCAGCGGTAAGAGTGCGGCGGGGCCGAAGGGTTCGAAGCCCGGCTCTTCACACGAAAAAGATTCGATGGGCAGTCGTACCAAGCTGAATGGCAAAACCCAGGATCATCGATTGGGTACAGACGGCAAGGCTGGGACCTTCAATGAGAAGACCCGTCGGGGTGCCAAGGTGCTTGGTGAGGGCAAGAATGGAAAGGTTGTTGCCCCCAGGAATATAGAAGATGAACTATTGAACGCCCGTATTCCGGAACGATACCGTGAAGGCGTACGGCACTATTTTGAACTGATGTCAGAGCCGACTCCGTAGTCGGCGATTCCATAGCGAAGAGGTGGCTTGATGCCCAAAGTAACCAGTGCAGTAGAAAAGCAGGTCGAGTCCGTAGCTGCGGATATAGGCCGGGTGCGTGCCGAGATTCAACGATTTGTTGTGGGGCAGGAAGATGTAGTCGAGGGCTGTCTCATCGCATTATTGGCTGGTGGCCATGTGCTTTTGGAAGGGGTTCCTGGCCTTGGAAAAACAGAACTGGTGAAGGCTTTGGGGCGCGTGACCCACTTGTCGAACACACGTATCCAATTCACCCCTGACATGATGCCTATGGATATAACGGGTACCCATATGTTGCTGGAAGGTGACGACGGTCGTCGTGAGTCACAATTCCAGCGCGGTCCTATCTTCGCGAACCTTGTCTTGGCCGACGAGATCAATCGGGCGACGCCCAAGACACAATCGGCGTTGTTAGAAGCCATGCAAGAGGTTTCAGTCACTGTGGGGGGGGAGACCTTTCAGTTGGAGCGCCCCTTCTTTGTTATGGCCACACAGAACCCCATCGAGATGGAGGGAACCTACCCCCTTCCAGAGGCCCAGGTGGATCGGTTTTTGTTCAAGTTGGTGGTCGAATTCCCGGATTCTGAAGACCTCGCTGCCATTTTGGATCGTACAACGGGTCAAAAGACCGTTGGGTTGGAATCGGTTCTTAGCCGCGAGCGATTAATCCAGCTCCAGGACCTCTCCCGCCAGGTCGAGATCAGTCCCGCTATACGTTCGTTGGTGGTTCAACTGATACTTGCAACCCACCCTGAAAAACAGGAAGCGTCGGAGCTGGTTCGAAAGTATGTCCGCCATGGCTCCAGCCCTCGTGGAGGCCAAGCGGTGATTCTGGCAGCGAAAGCTCGGGCTTTGATGCAAGGGCGTCTACACGTGGCTGAGCAGGATGTCCGCGATGTTCTTTTCCCCGCTCTACGACATCGCCTGTTGCTCAACTTTGAAGGGGAAGCCGAGGGCGTTCGCACCGACGATATTCTTCGTCTCATCAGTAACGAAGCGCGGCTAGAGGCTGTTCTCTGAGGGTAGGTTGTCGTGAAGTTGTTTGGTAAGACACGGGCGGCTGAGACGGAGTTGGAGCAGGCACCGCCTCTGTTTGACGAGGCGTTCCCACAGCTCCTCGAACATCTGGCGATCCTTGCTCGAAAACGTTTTGCTGGCTTATTACAAGCGGCGCATCGTAGTCGCGTGCTGGGTACTGGTTTTGAGTTTGCCGATCATCGGACCTACGTGCCTGGTGACGATCTGCGACGAATCGATTGGAATGTGGCGGCCCGTACCGAACGATTAATGATTCGGCGGTTTGAGGAGGAAGAAGACCTTTACATCTATATCGTGGTCGATGTCTCCAGCTCGATGATGGCGGGCGGCTATGACGGTGTCCCGTCTCGATTACGACGTGCTTTACGTTTGGCTGCTGCCCTTGGCTTCATCGGTCTTGTGAACCTCGATCGGGTAGGCATCGAATTGGTGGATAGCCGTGTACAGGAACGGTTTCGACCAGTGCGCGGTCGTGGGCAGGTCCTGCGAATTCTACGTTTTCTGGAGAAGGCTCAACTCGGTGGTGAGACCGATCTGTACCGAGCTCTTACGGAGACGGTCGGTAAGGCTCCGAAACGGGGATTGGTCCTACTGATCAGCGACGGCTATGACGAGGCTGGCCTCTTGCGTGGGCTGGGCTTTTTACGACATGAGGGCTTTGATTGTGCATTTATACGCCTGGTCGATCTTCGTGAGCGACACCCCAAGCCCTTGGGCGATCTGCGAATCGAAGATGTGGAGACGGGAGGCCGCTTGGAATTGACCCTCACTCCTGCCGTAGCCAAACGTCTTGGGCAGGCACAACAGGAGTTGAGTGATCGCCTTCGGAACGGGGCCCGGTCTCTGGGAATTCCCTACCAGGAGCGAGCTATACAGGAGTCGTTCCTCGATTGTGTACTGCAGACCCTTGTCGGTGGGGGCATTCTAGATGGGTCCGGTCATAGTGATACGAGCCTGGTTTCGGGGGCTGGCAAGTGGCGTTGATTATTCGCAATATCTCCGTCGGTGAGCTCGGCCGCTTCGCTCTCATCCTTCTGGTTGTCATTGTACTTCTCTATCTTCTTAAGGAACGGAGACGCTCTGTTCGGGTCCCCTATCTTCGCCTCATTGAAGAAGCACTCGGTCGGAAGATCCTGTCCATACGAGGAAGTCGCCTGAAGCGCTTTGTATCTATGTTGCTCCAGATCATGGTGGTGGCCGCAGCGTTATTTGTTTTCGCAGATCCCGTCTGGGATAACGGCGCCACGGTACGACATGAGCCCGCGAAGGTTCCTGATGTCCCCGAACTCGTGGTTATCGTCGACCGGTCTCGATCGATGCGTGCGTCTGGGATGCATACGGTGAATTGTACGAACCGTGTTCCGATCCTCGAAGACAACGCGATTCCCAGACCCGATGGATGCTCCTGGTCGGGAGTGGGCGAGAGTGATGTGTCTGTATTGGGTGTCGCTCGTGCCCGGGCGGCAGAGCTGTTGGCTCGCGCACCGAAAGAGGTTCGCGTCTTTCTGGCTACCCTCGATGAAACGGTGGAATCCCATCTCATATGGGGAGACCGCCAGACCGCATTGCAGCGTTTACAGGAGATTGCAGCGACGGATTTCTCGGACAATCCACAGCGGCTCATCCGATGGCTTCAGCAATTTCGTTCCACCCACCCGTCGGTCCCAGTTTTTATCTTCACGGATCTACAGCGGCGGGAGGTCTGGCAGGGAATTTCGATCGCTGGTGTCAATATTGAGGGGGTAGGGGATCCCGTTGGAAATGTTGTCGTAGAGGCCTTTCGTGCTCGAGCCGATGTGAGTAGACCAGGGCATGCAGAGATCCTTTGTAGACTTCGCTACCATGGGGTCCCTGGCGAAGATACGACAGAGCTTGCTCCAACACATGTTCAGTTGGAGATATCCGGTCGTGCTCTGGAGCCCGACGCGGAGCCGGTGGTCGTGGCGGTCCAATCACTCGATGTGTCGGCAACGAAACCAGTCGAGGTGAAGCTATCTGTCGCAGATCTACCCGGTCCGTTATTACGGGCTCGGGTTGTGACCAACCAGGACGATCGCGATCTACATAGCTCCGATAGTCTTCGATGGGCAGAAGTACCATCGTTACGGCCTCTGCCGGTGGCGGTCGTCGGTCCTGCCCCGCGGGGTCTATTTATTGCGCTTATATCGGACCCATTCCTGGAGGTGTTGGGGCCGTTCGATTCCGAAGATGACGTACCCGCACGTGCTCGAGCGATCGTATATTCGGGTTATTTGCCGGATTCGATCCGACGCCCCAGTTTGATCATCGATCCGCCGTTGAAACCATCGCATAATTATGGAGCAGTGGAAGATATGGGAGATGGCGTTCTTCGGCCCACGAGGAATCGATTCTGGAGACGTCTTGATCCGGGCGAGTTACCCGTATCGGTTGCTTTACAGCTCACCCGTCAGTCGGGAGAAAAGGTTGTGCTTCGCCATGGCAAAAAGATGGTGGGTACGGTTGGCGAAGTTGATGGCTCTCGTGTGGTTCGGCTGGGTGTGTCGACGAAGGATCCCGACCTGATTCGTTCGGTGGCATTTCCTGCCTTGATCGCGCGCGCTGTGGATCATTTGCAGGATCGAGAAGACCTGGTGGGTGAAATACGTCCAGTGGGTGTCCTCCAGTTACCAGAACGACCGGACGATCGTTTGCTCTCGATCGTAGACCTTAAGGAACCGACGCGCTCGATACCACCGTCTGGCCGACGCTTTCTCCAGGAGCAGGCGGGCGCGATCCTTCTACAGTGGGAATCCGGTGATATTGAACCGATGGTAATCGTACCACGGCCTGATCTTCGAGAAGATCGTCTGGATGGGGGAGTACAAGAAGCAGCCCCGGCCTCTCTGAAAACTCAACCGCAATTGGAGCGTAGCCAGGTCTGGTGGGTGTTGGTCTTGGCGTTGGTTCTGGTGGCCCTGGCGGAACGATTTCTATTTGTTAGCCGGAGGGTCCTATGAGTCGCCGCGCCGTACAGATGGTCGTATTTGGCTTCATTCTCGGAGCCATCTTTGCAAACGCCCTCCCCTATATTGCAGAACGATTCGACTTTGAATTTCTGGCCCCGGACTGGCGTTGGATAGCCCTGTGTACGGCGTTGTTATGGGCGCCGGGCATCGGCAGTCTATGGCAGGCTCCCAATCCACAGCGAGTTTCTGCTCTTGGCTTGCGGACTCTTGCGTTGTGGGCTCTTGTCTTGGCAATGGTCCAGCCGGTCCGGTACGAACGAGAGCCGCAAGATGTCTCCGTCCTGGTCTTGCAGGATCGGTCCTCAAGCGTGAACGCCAAAGATGCGGATGTTCTCGACATGGACCCCATACAGAAGAAGATCGGTTCTGGCCGCATCGGATACCACCCCTTTGGAGACCCCAAGGCGTCGGATGGCCCGCAATTAAGTGGGGCGGGAAGTGAGCTGGACCGTGTGTTGGAGTTGGTACCGACTTTGATTCGCGGTGGCATGGACACCCGTGTTGTCTTACGTACCGATGGGGGCAATACAGGAGGTGCTCTTAGTCCAGTGGTTGGGCGTTTGAACCAGGCCGGAATCGCCGTGTACCAAGAGCGTCTGCCCTCTCTTCTCGATGGGGGAGACATCGCTGTGACGGGGATTGAGCATCCACAACGTGTACTGTCCGGTCGCAAGATAACGATCGCCGCTAGAGTGCATAGAGCTGCGGATGTACCCGTGGAATGTAGTATGAAACTGGGTAAAGAGCTGCGAACGAAGACACCAGTGGAAGGCGATCTGGTCACCTTCGCGAATGTTCTGGTCCCGAGCTCGGACGCGATGCCATTGGTTGTATCCTGTGAGCGGTCCGATGGTGTGCAGGATGCCGTGGAACCAAACAATCGGTACACGACCTTATTGGTTCCGGAACAACCTCCGAAGGTCTTGATTGTAGATAGTCAGCCCAGCCGGGCACGCAGTCTGGCCGATGCTCTAGGGAGCGGTTTCGATGTGACGGTCCGAGGCGGGGGAGGTCTACCGACGACGAAAACGGGGTGGGCCCAGTTTGATGTCGTGCTCGTATCGGACTTACCCCGAATCACCAACTATAGCCGTAATAATTTCAGTCCTCGGCAAATGGCGATGGCGGATCGATATGTTCGTGATGGTGGCGCTCTATTTATGATCGGTGGACCGCAGGCTCTCGGTCCGGGTGGTTATATTGGAACGCGATTGGAGCAGAAGACCTTGCCTGTCTGGTTGGATACACCCCGAACCGAACAACAGCCAAAGTTGGCATTGGTATTGGTTCTGGATCGTTCGGGCTCGATGACTGGGTTGAAGTTGAATCTCGCGAAGAAGGCCGCAGCCGCGACGGCAGAGAGCCTTGGTCGCAACGACCGGATTGGTGTGGTGGTTTTTGATGCCAAGGCCGATGTTGTTGTGAATCTACAACGTGCGGCGAATCGTTTTCGTATTCTTAGTGATGTGGCCCGAATCAAGGCGGGTGGTGGAACCAAGATCCAGCCGGCTCTTGCCGAGGCGTTTCGTATGTTGAAGCGTGCACCGGCCCGCTTTCGACATGTGATCCTACTTACGGATGGTCAGAGTCCACGGGGAGGGGTTCTCGATACAGTCCAGTCCATGACGGACCGTGGGATCACCGTATCTACAATCGCCGTAGGGCAGTCAGCGGACCGGACCATGTTACGAGAGATCGCCGATCTGGGTGCAGGTCGATACCACTACACGAACAGTCCGGAACGGATCCCCAGAATCTTCCTGCGTGAAACACGCGAACTTCGTCGAGATACTGCGGCCACTGGAAATTTTCGCCCCCGTTTGACCAAAAAAGGTCGGCGCCTTCCCTATCTTCGAAAGTTGGAGCGTTTGGTTCCGTCTCTCGGTGGATTGGTTCTGGTGCGTGCGAAACCTGGGTCCGATGTGTTGATGAAAGATTCGTCTGGTAATCCACTCCTGGTTACTCGCCGACATGGCCGAGGAACAGTGGCTGTCTTCGCTTCCGATGCCAAAGGGATCTGGTCGTCACGATGGATCCAGAGCACGGTGTTTCCGCGTTTCTGGCGTTCCATGATCCGATCTGCACTTTCGGATAAGAACGAGGACCTCCCGACAGTGGAGTTAATTGACCGACGCGATCGGCTGGTAGCTCAGGTTCGGTATCCCATGAGCCATAAAGGGGCGATGGAGCCAACAATTCGAGTGCGGACGATGCGAGACTCTGATGAAGACTGGCAGGTCTTGACGGCGGCGGTTCGTGCGCCCGGTGTACTAGAAGCCGAATTGGTCACCAGTGAGCCTCAAACGGCATTATTTGAGGTCACGGTTCGGCCCGACGACCCTCGCAGCCCGGTCCTGCGCAATAGCATTACCAGACCCTACGAGGCGGAACTGAACCCAGAGCTCCTCGAAGTAGGACGGAAGGAGCTGGTTTCCCTATCGGAAGAGGGTCTTCTTCCCCCAGCAACGATGGCCGCATTGACCCGTCCGGGTCGAGTAGGATCAAAAAAGCGTACGGAATATTGGCAGATGGCCATAGTCGGCTTTCTGGCATCCTGGATCCTCGGTTTGATTCTACGCCGTATACCGATCGGGCGAACGGCCCCTGAAGGCTGGTTATGAGACCTACAGAGCGTTTCTGAGAATCAAAGAGAAGCCAAGCGCGGCGATACCGAATAGGGTCAAACGACGGAAAATCGCTTGGTTTACGTGTGGGTAGAGACGTCCAGCCACCAGAATCCCCAGAGCAAGGGCGACACCCGTCTTTGCGTTCAGTAGGAGTAGTTCGGTCCGGAAGTACCCCTGGCTGGCAAATCCTGCGATTTGTATGATCGAGACAGATGAGAAGAAGATCTGGAGCGTGGCGACTACTATGTCCTTTGGCCAGTTCTTTACGCTGGTATATAGCACGACTGGAGGACCGCCTGTGTTATATGCTGCACCCAAAATCCCACCAAAGAATCCCGCAATATATCCCCAGAGCCTGTGAACATCGGCGCGCAGCTGGAGTAAGCCGAATAGCTCATTGAAGGCGTAGAAGAGAAGTAGAGCGCCAAGGCCGATCAGGAGAACCTCGGGCTGTATGGATGCAAATAGAAAGATGCCTACGGGCGCTCCCAGTAAGCCTCCGACGATCAAAGGTAGGACGTGTATCCGTCGGATATTTTTTCGATGTTGAATCGCCAGGGACATGTTCAGAAGAGCGGAAAAGACCGCTAGAAAGGGCACCGTGTCTTGAATGGGGAGTATCGTAGAGACCAGCGCTATCGCGATCATGCCGAAGCCGAACCCAATGATCCCCTGGACACAACCAGCGAAAAAGATCACCGACGCGATAAAGAATAGCTCGTAGGTCGTTACCAAGGTTTTCTCACCGCGGGCGCGGTGGTGCCTCGTCTATGATACGGGCGAGTAGCGCGACGTCGCCGGCTCTTTTGTCTACATGAAGATCCATGGGCTCGACTATAACGTGTTGGTTCGTCAAGGCTTCGGGCTCGTCGTCTTTTACGAGGACACGAAGATAATTCGAGGTTGTACCGGTGGCCCACTGCCGACTTCCATCTGGACCACGTACGGCTCCTTCGAGAAGCACGGTCAATGGTGCGTCCGCGTCGAGTATTGCCTGGCAGTGCTTTGTATGGCGTTCCGTACTTAGATCCATAAGAGCCCGCACGCGTCGTTTGCGCTCCTGTTTGGGAACGACGCCGTCCAGGCGAAGTGCTGCGGTTCCCTCTCGCTCGCTATATGGGAAGACATGGAGACGGCTCCATGGAAGTTCCGATAAGCGCTCGTAGGTCCATTGGAAGATTTCATCGGTTTCGCCTGGAAAACCAGTGATCACATCCATGCCGACAAAAATACCACCAATCAGGTTTCGCTCGGTACCAAGCTGGAGTCCGATCTCTTCAATCTCTAAGAGGCTGTCTTTGACATCCTCGGCCGTATAGTGACGTTTCATTCGTCGAAGTATGGTGGAATGCGGACTCTGCAAAGACATATGAACATGGGGGCAGAGGCGTTCATTCGTGGCCAGGATGCGTCGGATCCCCGGGCTGAGCTCCAGGGGATCAAGACTACTGATACGAAGCCGTGGGATGGTGGTCTCTCGCAAGATCATCGACACCAGATCGTCGAGTCCTACATCAATACCGAGATCCGATCCGTAATCGCCTAACGCCGTACCTGTAAGCACAATCTCCTGAAGACCTGCAGCCTCCATGGAGCGTATATTTTCGATGACACGCGCGGGGCGCAGGCTTCGAGCCGGGCCGCGGGCAAAGGGGATAATACAGAAGGTGCAAAAGGCGTCGCAGCCTTCTTGTATCTTCAGAAACGCCCGGGTTGCGCTTAAGGCTCCTGTAGGGGCCAGAAAGGCAGCCTCGGGGATAGGCCAGTTGCGGTCCGCCGGGTGACTGGCTTTCATCTTCTGGTAGTTGTCTACGTCTCCCAGAATGATCCCGGCCTCTGCTTCGGATTCGGGCGTATCCCATGCCTCCATCACGAGGTCGACAAGGCGCGCCTTATCCTGGTTTCCAACGACGAAATGGACCCCATTCGCCTGCGCCATTCTCTTGGGAGCTATCTCTGCTGCGCAACCTGTCATGACTACGCGTGCTCGTGGATTATGACGTGCAGCTCGGGTCGCTTCTTTCCGGCTCTGACGATCGGCCTCATTGGTGACCGTGCATGAGTTGATCACGACCAGGTCGGGACCCTCTTGTAATGAGACTGGAGACCAACCGCGCCGCGCCAGCTCCTGTTGGAGAAGATGCGTGTCGTAAGCGTTGGCCTTACATCCCAACGTCTTGATAGCAAACCGGCGTGCCATTATCCGCGATTCGCGGTGAGGGAGAGGGTCTGCAATATCGTTCGAGACATGATTCCCATGGCGACGGGGATCGCGTTTTCGTCTGCGAAGAAATTGGGCGTATGAAGACCTGCGAATGGTAGGTCTTCACATTTGACGCCGAGGCGCATCATATAGGACGGCACGACGTCGCTGATCCGGCCGAAATCCTCTGCACCGGTGCTCGGCTTTTCGATGGGGTGGACGCCGTCCTCACCCAGCACATGTCGGGCGGCCTGTTGTAGGATCGTATGAAGGATGGGGTCGTTGTGAATGGGGCTCGACCCAAGTTGGATCTCGATGTCTGCTTCACAATCGTAGGCTTTGGCCAGAGAGGCTACCGTATTCCGGATACCGTCATGCATCTTCTCACGGGTTTCTCGCCGCATGGTTCGTACTACGCCGGTAAGGTTTACATTGCCGGCGATAATGTTTTCGGCCGATCCGCCTTCGATAAGTCCCACATTGATAACGGCCGCATCCAAGGGATCGATGCGTTGGCCTACAAGGGAATATAGGGCGCGTATCACGTCTGCTGCGAGGAGAATGGCGTCTTTGGCGAGATGTGGTCGAGCGGAATGCCCAGCTTTCCCGCGTAGATGAATTCGATAGGTATCGGAGGTAGCGGTCAACAGGCCATCCCGAACACCAACGTTTCCTGTGGTTCGGTGCGGATCGACATGTAAGGCCAGAGCATATTCGATTCCTTCAAGCACCCCTTCATTCACCATCTGTTCAGCGCCAGAAGGGATGATCTCCTCTGCGGGCTGAAACATGAACCGTACGGCTCCTGGCAACGTTTCCGATAACTCGTGCATCGTTAATGCAAGGCCTACACCGATCGCCGAGTGCATATCATGGCCGCAGGCATGCATTACCCCTTCGTGCTTGGAACCAAAGGAGATCCCTTCCTTTGGTTGTTCACCAATGGGGAGGGCGTCAATATCGGCACGATATAGAACCGAGGGCGTCCCCGTTCCGATATCTACAATAAGTCCGGTCTTTGCCGCTACGCGCGGTTTGAGGCCCTGCTTTTCAAGGGTTTCCGTTAGAAAAGCCTGGGTTTTATGCTCTTTCCAGCCCAATTCCGGATATTGATGGAGCTGTCTCCTTACATCTACGGCCAAGGGCGTAGTTGCCTTGATCGTCTGGTCAAGGCGTTGATTTAAAGAAGTCCAAACAACAGACATCAGATAGGTTCCACTATGAAATTTGCGGACGGTACCGCGAAGGTTCTGGTTGAGGTAGCACGTTTCGTGCAAACCGTCAGTAGGAAAGCCTCTTAGGGGCCCGTATAGCTACAGAATCAGCTGCTCATCGGAATGTCGGTTCGGAACTCTTCAACGAGCCCGTCGACCACGGATTCATAGCTCTGAGTGGCTTTATACCGATTACGCTGCCGGATGTAGTTGGGACGTCGGTCCAGAATGTCCATGACCTGTTTTAGTTCGGCCGAACAGCCGAGATCCGCAGCCGTTGGCCCCAGGCGCTCCACGGTCTGTCGAATGTGATCATAGATGGGCATCTGTTCGCCGCGCTCGTTGCGGATAAACAACATCTCGTCACCATGTCGCGCCGCACGCCACTTGTTTTCTCGAATCGTCCAACGTTTGAAGGCGGGAAGAATCTCACCGGCGTCATAGAGCTTGGTGAAGTGTGCCACCAGGCATTGTACAAGCGCGGTAATGGCGCAGATTTCTGTGATGTTATTGATGGCATCACAGATTCGTATTTCGAGTGTTCCAAATACTGGATGTGGTCGGATGTCCCACCAGATTTCGCGGATCGATGTGATGGTACCCGACTTTACGAGTGTCCCCATCAGAGTTGTGAACTCGTTCCAGTTGGTAAGTTTGGGGGGAAGACCAGCCGTAGGAAGACCTTCGAAAATCTTGATACGGCTCGAGGCCAGTCCCGTGTCTCCACGTTTCCAGAAGGGGCTGGAGGCAGATAAGACCAACAGATGCGGGATAAAGCAGCGGATGGCATTCATGACAGCGATCGCGTGTTCTCCAGATGGAACACCGACATGTACATGTTGCCCACAGATGAGCAGCCGTTGTGCGGGCCAGCGCATACTGTTTACCAGGTGCTGGTAGCGTTCCTTCTCGGTAATTGGCAGCTCACGTGGTCTGGAAAAGGGGTGGGTTCCAGTACACATGATCTGGAAGCCCTGCTCTTCGCCCACCTTACGTAGGATATCGACTTTAGCGCTCAGATCGCTTCGGATCTGCGAGACATTTTCACAGACGTCCGAGTTGATCTCGACGATGGTTTGAAACAGCTCTGGTTTGAAACACCCTTCTTCGCCGAGAGTCGCGAGAACATCTCCGGCCATAGGGATCAGGGCCCGTGTTTCTGGGTCCACCAGGGAAATTTCAAGTTCTACCCCGACTGTATGTCGCGGTGAGCCATTAAACTGAATTACATGGTTCTCTTTTTGAATATTCGCGATTTCCACCCTGGTGTCCTCCTCGAGCTGATACCACCAAAATTGGCCCCCGTATGGCACCTTTTTTCAGATGCAAGGCGGAAACGCAAATCATATCCGGATTTGAAGACCCTTCAGGATGGGTGCGCAGTGGAGAATGTTTCGTTCGAGACCTTCGGAGAGCGTGGTTGGCTCGATCGCGAAACATGTGTCGCACAGGGCTTCTATGCCCGCACCCTGACCCAATAAGACTCCAAGAACTTGAAGATCGCATTTCGTTTTTACTTCTTCAAAACGGGCGATCGTTTCGGGGTCCAATTGGCCATCTCCATCGGTGATGAAGATAGCATCGGCGTTTCCCCAGGGCTTCTCGGTTACGATGTCACGGATCCGCTCAAACGGCCCATTAAAGTCGGTGCCCCCGAAAAAGACCTGTTCAAGACAGTTTTTCATACGTCGGTAGAAGGGCGCGCCGACCTCGATACGATGTTCGGTGAGGGAACCTCGCGCACCAAATGTCAGGACAATAAAGGGCCGCCGTTGCTCCCAGCATAGGAAGCCCATAGCCATCATCAGAGCTTTCGCAAAGAGCATTCGAGGGCCTTGCATAGAGCCGCTGGCGTCCACCACAAAGACCACAGGGCCTCGTCCGAGTTTTTCGGGGCCACGCACTTCATATTGTAACGCTCGTCGTTGCACCAGGCGCGCGAGGAGGGCACGGCGCAGGGCAGGATGTTTGAGTCCCAGCAGCTCGGTGGGAAGGATCCGTTCCAGATCTCCCCCAAGGGTGATGGCATGGACCTCGTTTCCCGTACCCGGTCGTTTCCGACTGGTCGGCTTTTCTCGCATCACCTGTGTCATTCGACCGGCCATCTCAATGATCGAATAGAGAGCTGGGTTCTGGGCTAGGATTCTCCCCAGCCATAGGACCTGCTCAATCGGCATGGATTTGCTGGAAGCTGTCCGATCGCCATGGGGCGAGAGGCTATGCATCAGATGCTCCATGGCGCGCGCGGCTTTCTGAAGATCGGCCCATTTCTCGTCGAGGGCTTGGGCTGTCTCTTCAAGGGCCTCATCGATTTGTCTCGTGCTCTCCGGTTCGGGTAATTCCGAGACCAGATCGTTATACTCGTCGTCGCTTATCTCTTCCCGTTCCATGAGGTCAGAGAGGATGAGGAGCGTGTCGAATCGTTTCAGCTGTCCAAGGGAACCATCGGATTCCGCGACTCGGCTTCGGGCTGTGTCGAGCAGCTCTTGTAGATGTCTGAGCATTGGGAAAATAAGGGACGCTGTCCGCCATTCATGAAGGATCGTGGTCCTTCGAATTTCCTGGATCGATTCGGAGTCTTCTAACTGGCGGACCCATTCCTGGCATAGAGGAGAGGTCACTCCGGCGTTGGTGGTCGGATGTGCCTTGTAGAGCATGGCGTAGAGATCGAGGGCCGGAAGAATAAGAGCGGGTTCGTCGTGCAGCCTTTGCCTTGTTTCGGGATCTGCCAGTACCAGAGACCGGAAATGCCAGATGTCGTAGCTATCGAGTGCGTACGCGGTTGCCGGGTCTTTCGGAATCAGCTCTTGGTTTGTGAAGATTCCCTGCTGTTTTGCAGAGTCGCCACTCAAGAGATGGTTCCATGTTCTACGGTGGCGAGTTGTGCCAGAAGACGAGAGCGCTCGGTCTTGAATTCCTGGGCTTCTCGGTGGTCTACATTTGGAAGAACTCGAATGAACAGATCGTGCTCTAATAGAGCTTGTACATGTTCGTTCAACATTTGCCCGCCGGCAGACGATTGCCAGAAGAGCGACCAGATCCCGTCAATGGATTGGATCAGATCGGCTTTGGCTCGACTCCAGCTCTCCGCCTGCTGTGAAACCGTGAGGGTTTTGTGGGCAAGCTCCTTCATAAGACTCTGTGTTTCGGTCGCGAAATAATCCTGTGGTCGTGCGAGGATCGCGTCCGCCTGGTCTTGAATCTCATCCACGAAATCGAGCATTTCACTGAGAGTCGGCTCCTTGCCGTCGGTCGTACCCAATTCGTCCAGAACGGCTCCTACGATGCGTGTAACTACCGTCTGCTCCTGTGGCCGACGCCAGAGGATGAAACGAAGAACACCAAAGTCTGACCAGATGACCTCGGAACGTCCATCGAGGGCGGCCATAGTCTTCATGATCTGGACGGACTGTTTATAGCGACGATCGGAGATTTCCAGGCCTGCATTCTCTGCCGCTCGGCGAATTTCAAGCAGTTTCAACGCCGCAGCTTCTGGAAAGTCGACTCCAGCAGCCTGGTTGTCGATTTCTTCGATAGCATTGCTGGAGAGGGCAGCCGGGGCCGTTGGAGGATCGTTGTCCGCCTGGAGCATGGCCACAAAGTTTTCGGGAGATTGTATGGGAGCCACCTCGACGCGAAGCAGGAGACGATCGTCGAGGGCGTCCAGGCCCTCTTCATCGTCTGGCAGCTCGTTACTCGCCGCGATCATTGTCCGCAGCGGTACACTCTTTACATTGTTGCCGTTTGCGAAGGTGCGCTCATTCAGAATACCGAGCAACGCATTCAAAATCGACGCATTGGCCTTGTAGATTTCATCCACGAAGGCAACATCGGCTTCGGGGATGTATCCTTCCGTGAGCCGCTCATATGCGCCCGCTTCGAGTGCAGGTAGGCTTAACGGGCCAAAGACATCTTCCGGGGTGGAGAAACGCGTGAGAAGCGTTTGAAAGAGTGTTCCGCTGATCATTTCGGCCACCTCTCGGGCCAACATGGATTTAGCGGTGCCTGGTGGGCCCAGAAGCAGAACGTGGTTGCGCGATAGGACGGCGAGAACCGATAGCCGCAAGGCGACCGACCGCTCCGAAAATCGTTGGTCCAGGTAGTCAAACCATGGCGTCAGATTGAGGTCATTATTGCTCATAGGAAAATCCCTCAGGTCCCTTTATGGTAGTCGAGAACCCGTCTGGACGCCAGGGGAGACGGCGGGCCTACGATTCGTCGGAATCACCAGTCGCGACACATAGGCGCTGGACAAGCTCCCATATACAAGCCAACCCCCATTGGAACCCGTGCACTGGAATCCGTTCGTTATGACCATGAAACATCGCGGCGAAGGGGATGGATGGGGGGAGCCAGATTGGCGAGAAGCCGAAGCATGGGGTTCCGACCTGGTCGAATGCCCGAGCGTCGGTAAAACCGGTCAGCATTTGTGGAACGGGATGGGAGCCGGGATCGGCATCTCGGAGAATCTGTTCCAGAACATTGTAGATGGGGTGCGAAGTGTCCATGACGACGGGTGGGCCTTTGGCCAGGACCTCAATATCGTAGTCGCCTGGTACACGCTCCTTGAACATACGAACAAAGTCGTCAGGATCGGTACCAGGAAGAATACGGCAATCGACGGTGAGGTGGGCGTCGCCCGGAATGACATTCGATTTGGAGCCGGATATCGCGATGGTGGGGGCGATGGTGTTGCGTAGCAGAGCGCGAAACACACGTGTCTTATCTGGCGCAGCTACAAGCTTGTCCAGGATGAGATCGGAGACGGATTGTTTACCGATACCCCGGAACACAAGACCTTTCGGAAAGCCCAGAACCTGCGCGATAGCTTCGAGAAAGTCTTGTACGGGCTGCGTTCGCTGGAAGGGAAAGGGTTGTTTTCCGATATGGCGGACAATATCCGCCAGCTTCAGAAGGGCATTTTCTTCATGGGGCATGGACCCGTGCCCGGGGGCTCCATGAATATGAAGCCGCATCCAGACAAAGCCCTTTTCGGCCACCTGAATGGGATATACCCGGTGACCATCCACATGCATGGTGAATCCCCCGACCTCGGTGACAGCCGCGTAACCCTGCAGCCAATCCGGACGATTGTCTGCCACGCTCAGGGAACCGTGTTGGCAGCCCGCCTCTTCATCGGCAAAGAGGACCAGGCGCAATCTGCGATTCAGTACATGCTCGCTTTTCGCCAGCTGGCGCATGACCGCTAGGCCGTAGGCCGCTACATGTTTCATGTCGATGGTTCCACGTCCCCAGATGCAGTCATCGGCTTCGACAGCATCGAATGGGGGATGATCCCAGCAATCCGGATCCGCCGGAACAACATCGAGATGCGCCGATATTATTAGAGCTTCGGAATCGGCCGGACCGATTTCGGCCATCAGATTTCGTCGTCCCGGTAACGCGTCGTGGCAATGGGATGCGATCTGAACCTCATTGAGGTATTGGGCGCAGCGGTCCGCAGCTTTTTCTTCATTTCCTGGAGGGTTGGTTGTGTCGATCTGAATCAGTTGTTTCAGAATATCCAGCCCATCCGTCAACATGGCAGGCGGTGCATCAAATGGAATGGTCGGAGGCGTTGGTGTCTTGGCTGAATCGTTGGACGGCATGCGTGGACTTTATCCTATTGGTCAGGAAAGGAACTCTATCCGACATTTTTTGCATAGGTAAAGACGCTTCTTCCATTGACGTTGGCTGAGTTGCGGGCTATGTGCACCCCTTACCGCAGTGAGAGGGGACCCCATGGACGACCGTTTGATCTTAGCACTGGACCAGGGCACGACCGGCAGCACCGCCCTATTGGTAACAACCGAGCTGGAGGTTTTGGCACGTGCAAATGTGGAGTTTCCGCAGATCTACCCCAAGCCGGGTTGGGTCGAACATAATCCCGATGCCATATGGGAGTCGGTTCAGCAGAGTATTGCGAATGTGCTGGTCAAAGTACCGGACGCTAAACACCGGATCGCAGCGATCGGTATTACCAACCAGCGTGAGACTACGGTGGTATGGGACCGACAGAGTGGCCAACCTATCCATAATGCGATCGTCTGGCAGTGTCGGCGAACCGCTGAACGGACGGCTGCGTTACGTGCGAAGGGGTTGGGACCTGTGTTCAAAGAGCGCACAGGCCTGGTGCTCGACCCCTATTTCAGTGGCACAAAGATCGCCTGGCAATTGGACCATGTAGATGGTGCACGAGCTCGCGCGGAGCGCGGTGAGCTTGTTTTCGGAACGATCGACACCTTTCTGGTCTGGAAACTTACGGCCGGTGCTCGGCTTGTGACCGATGCATCGAATGCTTCGCGTACATTACTGTACAATATCCATGAAGGATGCTGGGACGAAGAGTTGGCGAATCATCTCTCGGTACCAACCTCTGTCCTTCCCGAAGTCGTTTCGTGCAGCGAATACTATGGTGAAACCCATAATATGGCGGTTCTGCCAGACGGTATTCCTGTCTGTGGTATGGCGGGCGACCAACAGTCGGCCCTTTTCGGCCAGGCTTGTTTTGAGCCAGGCGATGCCAAGTGCACCTATGGAACTGGCGCATTTCTTTTACAGAACACAGGAGAGGAAGCGGTCACTTCCAACTTTGGGCTGTTGACGACGGTGGCTTGGAAACTTGGCGATACGACAACGTATGCGCTGGAAGGTAGCGTATTTATCGCCGGTGCGGCGGTGCAATGGCTGCGTGATGGCCTGCAACTCATTCAATCCGCTCCGGAGATTGAAGCTCTGGCGTCCTCTGTGTCGTCCTCGGACGGTGTTGTTGTGGTTCCAGCCTTTGTAGGGTTGGGGGCACCGTATTGGGATAGCGAGGCTCGTGGAGCTGTGTTGGGTGTGACTCGAGGGACGACCCGTGCACATGTGGCACGTGCAACCCTTGATGGGATTGCCCTCTCTTGCGCAGACCTTGCTGTGGCCATGGCGCAGGACTCCGGCCGAACTCTACCCGCGCTTCGGGTGGATGGTGGTGCGGCTGAAAACAATCTATTGATGCAGACACAGAGTGATCTGCTCGGTACAGAGGTAATTCGGCCCCGGCAATTGGAGACGACGGCTCTCGGTGCAGCCTGCCTGGCGGGACTCTCTGTAGGAATCTTCGAAGGCCTAGAAGACATTCGAAGCCGGTGGCAGACGGAACAGACCTTTCAGCCAGCAGCCGATTGCACGTACGTAGAGCCGCTCAAGGATCGCTGGAAGCGATCGGTTGAGGCGGTCCGTAGCTTAGGTTGCTGAGTTACGGCCTCAGGCCGCTTGCTCAGCCAACTTCCGAAGGGTCTCTGCGCGGTCGCAGCGCTCCCACGTGAAGGTTGGAAGATCCCGTCCAAAGTGGCCGTAGGCCGATGTGTCACGGAAGATCGGACGTTGCAGTTGCAAGGTCTCGATAATCGACCGTGGGCGGAAATCAAACACTTCGCGTACGATCCCAGCGATCTGCTCATCGGGGATTTGACCCGTTCCCATGGTATCGACGAGAACCGAGACGGGCTCTGCAACACCGATAGCGTAGGCCACCTGAATCTCGCATTGGGTAGCGATGCCGGCTGCAACCACATTTTTCGCGACGTAGCGAGAGAAATAGGCCGCTGAGCGGTCTACCTTTGTCGGGTCCTTACCGCTGAAGGCGCCACCACCATGACGGGCCCAGCCGCCATAGGTGTCGACGATGATCTTGCGACCGGTAAGACCGGCATCACCCATCGGTCCACCAACAACAAAGCGTCCGGTTGGATTTACCAGGATGCGGGTGTCTGCATGAATCAGCTCTCTGGGTACAATCGGATCAATCACATGTTCGATTACACCACTGCGTACATCGTCATAACTCGTATCTTCGTCATGCTGGGTCGAGACAACGACCGTGTCCACAGCCTTGGGCTTTCCGTTCTCGTATCGGATAGAGACCTGGCTCTTTCCATCGGGGCGAACGAAGGGAAGGGAACCATCCTTACGAGCATTCGTAAGTTGCTCTGAGAGGCGATGGGCCAAAGCGATGGGAAGTGGCATCAGCTCTGGAGTCTCATCGATGGCGTATCCAAACATCAGTCCCTGATCGCCAGCACCTTGGTCCGCGAACATACCTTCACCGGAGTTTACACCCTGGGCGATGTCGGGGGATTGGGTACCAATCGACAGCAGGATCGAACAGGTGTCCGCATCATAGCCCATATCACTCGATACAAAACCGATGTCACGAATGGTCTCGCGGGCCACAGTTCGGTAATCCACTATGGCGGAAGTGGTGACCTCACCAGCTAGCACTGCCAGCCCAGTCGTGGTCATGGTTTCGACGGCGACTCGCGCTGTAGGGTCTTGTTCGAGAATTGCATCAAGGACCGAATCAGAGATTCGATCGCACATTTTATCTGGATGCCCCTCGGTAACCGATTCGGACGTAAATACGAAGTTGGACTGGCTCATATTGTCTCCAAGTACTTCTCTAAATAAACAGAAGCCACTAATCGCAGATTAACGGATTCATAATTGAAATTGTATGGGGGAAGGGGCGGAGATACCGATAAGGACCTTGGCTGTCAAGACTTGCGTGCCACTTTCCCAGTAATCCTGACCACTTTGGTTACGCGGTCCGAGACGGTTGGTTAGCGCCGCATACCGGGTATCCGGGGGATATATGTGAGACTACCCAGCACCCAGAATTCGTCCCCACCCGACACCATCTGTGCATAGCTGATATCAAAACCGAAGCCTGTACTTCGAAAACCAACGCCGCCCGAGACAATATGTTGGTCTGTTGCAGTGTCGAAGGTGTAGCCGGCTCGTAGGGGGACCATCGCGTTGGGGCGAACCTCCATTCCAACGCCATGGGATAGCGGTGTATCGTCACTGTCCGGGTCTAGAGTACCCGTCAGATCATACTCCAGATATACGGGGCCGAAGGCCATGCCGGCAGCGCCAACGAGCTCTCCGATTTGTCCGACATCTTCCTTGTCCAGGAGATTTCGTCCTACAAATGCTACGCGGAAGTTATTCTGGAATATAAAGAGTCCTCCAATATCGAGGTTCCAGGCCGTATTGGAATCCTTTCCGATGGTGCCGTCCTCGGCTGGGCTCAGGAACGCCATCTTGGAACGATGATAGGAGGCTCCTAGAGAGTAGAGTAGCCCTTGTGAGCGTTCGCTCATCGCGATACCCGATCGGAAATGGTTGCTCCGAAGAGATTCTCCGTCCACGTCCGACATCACATAGGAATAGCTCACACCGAACGCCATACGTGGATTTAGAAGCGCGTCGTCGGTTAGAGATACCGTCATCGCCTGATCTCCACTATCACCGTAGTTATAGGCGAGATTCCCTTCGTATAGTCGAGAATACCCTTGCGCAGCGGGGTTGTGCACGAGGGCGGTCCAGCCCGTAGCGCCGGCCGCGACAGCTCCTCCCATAGCGATAGCGCGAGGGGAATCAAAAACGAACGGACGTTTCGCAAAGGCCCGTTCATGCACGAGGTTGGAGAGCAGCAGGAAAGTCAGGGCGGTGATTATAAGAAGACTTTTGGACTGCGCATTGGATTGTTCGGCGCCCTTTCGCTCAGCGTAACTCATAAGACTGACTCGTGCCTGGGTTGGTGTTCATTGGTTAAGATGCCCATATAGGGCGGATACGATATGGAAGATGGGGATGAATATGCTACGAATTAAACGTGGCAAAATCCCCCTTGTTCGAATCGACGCGAATATGCTGTTCTTGAGTCGAATCGTGGTAGATTATTTCGTGCTTTTCAATCAGAGACATAATTGTTTTCGGTCCGGTCTGCTGCCCAGTCTGTTTTGGGGGGCGGCTTTACTTCTGTATCCGACACTCGTTTGGTCTTCACCGTTTCAGATCTATGGATTTGGGGCCCGGGGCATCGCAACTGCGGGTGCTCGTACAGCTACAACCGATAGCTACCACGCTGTATTCTACAATCCGGCTGGGCTTATGCGGGGATCGAACGCATCGGTCGGATTTGGAGCCATGGCGATAGCTCCCTCTGTGACCGTACAACAAGCTCGTTCGGATTCCCCCTATCCAGCGATTACTCCAAAGAGTAATGCCGGTGTACTTCTGGGAGCGAATCTGAAACCAGGGGGAATATTCAAGGACCGAATAGCCCTTGGGTTTGGACTCTACCAGCCTGTAGTACGTCCATCGCGCCTTGAAGCTCTCGATCCGAGAACTCCCCAGGCGTATTATTATCAAAATCTGCCCGACAGCCTGGGATTTGGATTGTCGGCTGCGGTGCGATTACATGATTGGGTCGATCTGGGCGTGGGTCTTCAAATGATTGCTGGATTCGACGGCTCTGGATTTGTGGATATCTCACCCTCCCTCAACCAGGTAAGCCATCGTAGCCTACGAGTTGATTTTGTACGTCGTTATGCTCCGACCGTGGGCTTGGCAATTCATCCAACGTCGACGCTGGATATCGGTATTGCCTATCGTGGAAGCCTGGCATTTTCGTACGCCATCCCTCTGGACGTGCATCTCGAAGATTCGGCGGTGGTGAAACTCGAGGCTCGTGGCACATCAAAATGGACCCCCGACATCGTGGATGTTGGAATCGCCATGCAGTTGCCGTTCGCACGCCTCGCATTGACGGTATCCTACGAACGGTGGTCTGCGGCGCCATCCCCAAACGGTCTGTTTACGACCAGTGTGAGCTCCAGCTCGGCCGAGCGGGCGGGTGAAGAGCCTGCATTGAGCACGACGCCAATACCTGTCGATCTGGGCGCATCGGACATCATCGTCCCCAAGGTCGCCTACGAAATGACGATCGATCGAGCCTGGGCGGTACGGCTGGGATACGCCTATCGTCCGACCCCATTACCGGAGCCTCGAGGTGCGGTAAATTACCTGGACACCTCGGCGCATGTCCTTGGGGCCGGCGCTTCTTTTCAGACGGCCGCCGATCCACCATTGACCATCGACGCAGGTATCCAGTGGCAATATCTCGTGCCACGAGGAATCCCTAAAGATGACCCGGCAGATCCCGTGGGAAATCTAAATTTCTCAGGCAACCTACTGGTCGGTAGTGTCGAGATTCGGCACCAATTCTAAAGCACTCGAAGCTACCAATCAGGGAGCACAAGCTCCATTCGGAGTGGCATCTCCACATACATTGTGCAGGTAGCGAATCACCGCTTGAGCCTGGGTTTCACTGTATTCGGCGCCCATCTCTTCGGTCATCGAATTGGTGAGTTGTGTCCACGCTTCGATTGTTCGCTCTTCTGGCTTGAGTTCTGCGCCCCATTCGAAGGCTTTTTCACCCTCATGACATTCGGTGCAGACTTCGTCGTATGTCTCCTTCATTCCTGCCAATTCTTCGGCGGTCAAAGCGGCAGTAGCGGTGTCGCTTGGAGTCGTTGGTGCCGCCGTTTTCTTTCGTTTCTTGGCGGCGTTTTTCAGATCGGGTGTAATCGCGACCAGATAGGCTGTGACCGTAGCCATATCCTCGCCATTGATCGGCGCGTGAATGGTTGGCTTCCGCGCCATTCGTACCACTAAGCTATGCCAGGCGCTGGCCGGCCGTGGTCTAGCGATAGCCGTCCTCAGATCGTGACAGGATGTACATTTGGTCATTAAGACTCGGCGTCCTTTCGTCAGAGCTGGTTTGGTGGCTAGATGATCCACCAGCTTCTTTTTCTTCTCTTCAGCCGAGTCTGCGTTGCCAATCTCAGGGAGAGAGTTCGCCCACTCCATAATCTCTTCATCAAAGTCCACATTGGGCATATCGGAACGGATCTTCTCGACACCGCTTGCGAGAGAGGCCATACCAATACCATGAGCCCGCATAGCATAAGGGATGGACAGCACCGATAGCATAACCGTGCAGTAGAGAAGCCATGTTCCAAGGGCCGGCAGGGCCTTTCCGAAGTGTTGGAACCAGCGAATAATTGCGATCTTTATGACGAGGATGAATCCGATGGAGATCCCCATGACCGCATGGATGATCGTTCGGGCCGGTAGTTCCGTCTGGTATTCCCACAAGCGAGGAATCATCTCCCGCATCATGATGATATAGATGATCACATAGGCCAACCCCACGATACGGTGGAATTGCGTCCAATGCTTTGGCGCGGTGCTTTTCCCGTTCGGATCGGGGCCGCCCGGATCCGGAACCATCGGAAAGCTCCAGAGCCATGCCTGCATCACAACGGCGACAATACCGAGTACAAGAAAGGCTATACCTAGCCACATGGTAATTGTTGAATCCATGCCGTCCTCCTCATTTCCATGAACGGTCACAGGTCATGGTGATCTCGTCAAGGATTTTGACTGGATTTATTCTTCTGTATTGGCGGGAGCGGCCGGTGTACGCCGAAGACTGCGGATAAACGCAGTCAGATCTTTAAGATCGTTGGGCCGCAGAAATGGATTGGCAGGCATTTTCATCCCGAGCCCCTGGACCATCGCCGTTTGAATCTGTGCATCGGAGATACGGTCTTGCCATACGGGATCGGTATGGTCTCTTGAACCCTTCTCTCGGATTCCCTCGCCGCCCTGACCGTGGCAGTCGGCACATAGCCGTTTATATAATTTCCCCCCGCGCTCCAGGTCGCCTGGGACGATCTCTGCGTGTGGTTGTATGACGGCGGTCTGTACAATATCGGGACATTGCCCATCAGGAAGGCAGATCTGATGCGTATGTTCTGTGGGTCGCCCCTTACAGCTAATCACAACCATGCAGAGCCCGAAAAGACTCATGTATACCATTCTATGTGTCATAGGCATGCGGATCTTCTTGGATCAGGGCATCTGAATGCCCAGAAGCCTTTTGTGTTCACCGGCCACGATTGTGACGGTCTTTCGTACGGCTGCACAATCGACACATTGCCGCAACGTGAAGGTATATCGACCGGGTCTCATTCGTTTCCGATTGATAGGCGTTGTGCCGATGCTTCGGTTCCCCATGTATACATAGGCATAGGGGTTGGCATTGATAGAGATATAGCCCACTTTCGGCTTGGGAGCTTCACAGTTTGGCCCGACCAGATCCAGGTTTCTGCCCTTGGTGTCCGCTCGGCTCAGTCGGAATTCTACGGTCTGAGAATCACAGCCATTTCGACTGGCCTCCACCACGATGGCGGCGCCAAGTTGTTTGTTTTCGGAGCCTTTATAGACCTTATAGGGCTTCTCAACTCGGCCACCAGTAAGTAGCACTCCGTCGATCTTTACCCGGGCATCGCTCGGTTTTACTCTGACAACCGGTCGGACTTTGTCAGGACCAAAGTCCAGGGTGTTTTCTGGGCCTAGAACCAACTCTTCTGTTTCAACATGGCCGTTATAGTTGGCTTCTACCTTGATTTTATCCCCTTCGTATCCGGCATATTGACCAGTATCTTTTCCCTTATCCCGGTCGTTGATCCGAATCGTTGCGCCCGTAGCTGTTACCTTGAGAACTTTGACGTTCGATGCGTTTAGATCTGGCGGTCGGAGAGTTTTCTCACTTCGAGCTTCTGTAGATGGGAAGGTCGTCTCTCTGGACTTTATGGAGTCTACGATTACAACGGCGCTGACCGTCGCGACCGGTGAGATATCCGTGACTTCATATGTATTGTCCTCACCCCGTTTTACTTCGACCTCTTTCCCTTCGACGGTGACCTGGATCTCGGCACCGTCAACAGGGGGGTCAATGGTGAAGACCACGGTATGTAGGGCGTCCGGATCTACGGGGCCGACACAAAGCTTTTTATTGCACTCGCCCTCTGCACAATCGTCGTTTACTGAGCAGGCTTTTCCGAGCAGACAAGGATCGCAGACACCACCACAATCGATGTCGGTTTCGTTGACGTGCTTTTCTCCGTCGGAGCAATGCACTGGGATCTTCGGTTCTGGCGTCATGGCCGAATTGGTTTTTACCAGAATAACGGTGGTTACAGCCGCCGCGATCAGACCAATGATTGCTAGAGCCCAGAGGAATACTTTGCGACTCTTTCCAGGTGGTTGGAAGCCCGTATGTGAATCTGTGACAACTCCCGCGTCGGTACTTGTGACCGGCTCTAGATCTACATAGTCCTCGCCTTCGGGAAGGGCCACAGTATTTTCACTTGCAGCAGCGCGGTTTAGATTGAGCTGGGCCAAGGCCTGATCTTTGAGATCAGATAGCTGTAACGTTGCCTTTAGATCTTCGTCTGTGATCTGCGTGGTATCTACCACTCCGTCGAGTGCAGGAAGAGCGACCGTTTCACCGACCTCTTCTTCCTCCTGATGACCGGAAGCCGAAGGGCTCGATTCCGTGGTCTGCTCGGTGGCGACGGGCTTACCCGTGGCGATTCGATGTTGGCGCGCCAGGTCTTGTAGCATGACCGTTTTGCCAATCTCGGCCTCTTCCAACGCCTCGATCTCGCTTGCGAACAATCGATGCATGAGCTTATTCAGAGAGACCTCTTCCAGGTTCTCCACTGTGGAATAGAACAGTCTACTCAGTTCTCGTTGGAACTCACCGCAGTCTGCAAACCGATCGTCTGGGTCCTTGCTGAGTGCTTTCAGCAATAGGTTGTCGAGCGCATCTGGAATGGATGAATTATATGCAGACGGTGGCTTGACCTCGCATTTGAACACATTGTTCAGGGTCTCGAAATCCGTATCGCCAGCGAAGAGGCGCCGCCCCGCAGCCATTTCCCAGAGGATAACGCCGAGGGCAAATAGATCGCTTCGCTGATCAAGATGCTTTCCACGCGCTTGCTCCGGACTCATATAGGCACATTTCCCTTTTACGGTACCGGCCTTGGTATGTGTGGAACGTTCGGCAGCTTTCGCGATACCGAAATCGGTCAGCTTCACCTCTCCAGAGTAGGTGAGCATGATGTTCTGCGGTGAAACATCACGATGAACAATATTGAGGGGTTTTCCCTTATGGCTTCGGTCGTGGGCGTATGCCAACGCCTTCGCCACTTCAATGCCGATGAACACTGTTTGCCAGATGTCCACCTTGCTCTTGGATTTTTTCAGGCGTTCACGGATTTTCTTGAGGTCTTTCCCCTCAACAAATTCCATCGCGATATAATAGGTTTCATCGATTTTATCGAAATCGAAGATCTGTACGATGTTAGCGTGATGCAGCTTTGCGGCGATCGTTGCCTCGTCAATAAACATGCGAGTGAACGCCGGATCTTCCGTGAAATGAGGAAGAATTCGTTTGATCGCAACTTCTCGTTCGAAGCCCTCCGCACCAATGGTTTTTGCGCGGAAGATTTCGGCCATCCCTCCGAGGGCGATCTTCTCTAGAAGGATGTATTTTCCAAAGGGTTGCGGAAACTGTTGTTTCGCCAAGAATAATCCCCGGGAAAAAAACCAAGAAAACGTAATACAGGAGCCGTGAAGATCCTGCAACAACAATGCGAGAAAAAAATTCGTCCCGTCGAATACATATCCATACATACACGAACCGACAGACGGTAAACCGGTCCCATGATACCATATATTGGTGCCAAACGATGGGGTCTGTACAAAGCTAGAAATCCCTTGACAGGGGTCCTGCCCCGGCGGTACTTCACACCGGCTCTTACAACGGTTTTCGATGTGCTGGGCCTTGGGCGCCAGGGAGGATGGCATGAGTGAAGAATTTAGTGGTGAGCGACGAAAAGCGATTCGGGCACGCGTCCATCTGGACGTTGTGGAACATCGTGATGGAGCCAGCCATAAGCTTCCTGTCGTCTATCTTTCGGCAACCGGAATGTTGGTTCGTGATGCGTCCTTCAATCTTGGTCGATTTATGGAAACCGAGAACGTGAACCTGGAATTAAGTCTTCCGGGGGTTGATCGCAGCTTAGCTCTTTCCGGCCGTATCGCGCGCATCGAACCAACGGATGATGGTGAGCTGGGCGTGGGCATCGAGTTTGTCAATCTGGAAAACCGAGATAGCGAAACTATCGATGTATACGTGCGTGGGGTGGCTGACGGAGAGGCCGCTGCACGGTCTCGTAGTTAGGCCAGAACCTGACGATGAGTGACCTCGTTGTTGTCGACCATGGTGCCGGCAACTTGCCGAACCTGGTCCGTGCCCTTGAGCATATTGGGCAGGCGCCACGGGTTAGTGGAGATCCGGCGATTGTGGCTGCAGCCGATCGATTGATTCTTCCTGGAGTGGGAGCGTTCGGTGATTGCATGGCGGAGCTGAAACGTTCCGGACTTGATACCGCATTACGTAATTTCCAGGAGCGTGAGCGTCCACTTCTGGGGATCTGTGTGGGTATGCAGGTCTT
>PBVT01000130.1 GCA_002728755.1 Myxococcales bacterium | reverse complement strand
TTTTCGCGAACTTTTAGCTGAATTTGCAAAAGATGGTAGCAAGGAGGTTTAAGAAAGGTTTTTGGTGTATTTCTTCCATAAGTCGCCCCTTTTTTGAGCTCATTGGCCACAGGTTCATTTCGGTGGATGCGACTAAGCCAGTGGCACTGAAATTTACCAATATCTTGCACTGACGGAGTCACTGGTTCCCTCCCACAGGTTTTTTCAGGGAGAATTTGAATTGATTTTTCTCCATTTTCTTATTCATTAAAGAAAAAAGAGGACTGGAAATGAAAAAAATTATCCTTCTCGCCGCGGCGCTGGTAATGGTTGCATCGGCAAGTTTCGCCGGTAATGCCAACGGCATTGGTTATTTTGCTCTTGAAGTACCTACTGGCCATACGATCAATATCGATGGCGAAGGCAGTGATTGGGGCTGGTTCGACCTGGCCTTCGGCTATGGTCCCGACGATTGCGTCGAGATCATTACTGGTGAAATCCCCTCCAAGGCCGACATTGACTTTGTCGCCATGACGGCCTGGACGGGCGACGACCGCGACAACCGCCTCTACGGGTTTGTCCGCGTTACCGACGATATGCTGAATGTTTCGCAGACCGAGCCCGACAATGGCTGGCTCGATGATGATCTCGAGATCATCCCCGACGCCGACAACAGCGGTGGTCCGATGAAGGGCGAGGGGCTCGTTCACAGTGCCAACGGGCAGCAGTTCACCATGCATGTTTCGGAGCCGGGCGGCTACGAAACTCCCTATGGCAATGGCACTTGGTGGCTGCGCCACCAGGCCCCACCCGAGATGCACTGGGTCGACGCACTCGCCGAGGCCAACATTGGCCTGGAACCGCCCGACGCCACGACCGGCACCGAGAATGTTGTTGTCAGCTACGAGTTTTCGCTGCCCCTTTTCGACGATCTTTCGCTCGATGGTGAGGGTGCCAGTGTGCGTCACATCCTGACTGCCGGTGAGACGATTGGCTTTACCTACCAGTTGAACGAAGCTGATGCAGAAGCCCGCGATGTGCAGTTGTCGACAGCTGCTGAGAATGGCGCTGCATGGGATGCGACCTTCGCCTCCGATTTCACCCTGCTGGCGGTCGGCGAATACGATGCGGCCACGGCCGTCGAAGGCAGCAGTTGGGCGAAGATCAAAGCCTCCTTTGACAAGTAGTTGTCCATCAGTTCGGACGGACTGAGGAGCGCTTGCAAGTTTTCATCCTTCTCTTCGGTCTGCCAATGCGGCTTTTTATCGTAGCCGCCTAGTTTCATAGTTGTCTCCCGATCCGTCCAATCCAAGGTGACGGATCGGGAGACCTGACGATCTTCTCCTGACGGAATGCGGCCATGAAATTCTTCATCCTAGCAAAATTGGCATGCCTGGTGCTCCTGGTTGGCTGTGGCAGATATTTCGGCGGGCCAATTCATCCGGTTCCCAAAGTCCAGCAAGACGAATACATGGTCGTCGAAGATGACGGTTCTGTCACCTACGATTTTGAGCGCCTGGAAATCAGCCTGCGGCCGCTCACAGACGGGGAGTTGAACCGACAGTTTCCCACCCACTCAATAGGAGGAGCGACGGCGACCAATCCCTTCACTTTTGGGGATTGGAAACCCCTTGGTGAAAGTTTCACACCACCTAAATACACCGTTTTTCTCCTGTCGGTTAAGAATTATGCCTACCCCAAGGTCCGCATCGATCCTGCGCGTATGGAATTGGTGTCGACTACGAGCCGCCGCACCTACAAGCCCCTTACCTTCGAGGAACTGGTCGAGTATTACTACTCCCAGGCCCAGGCATATACCGGCAATGGCTATGATGATTATCAGGAGCGGCGCGATCTACTGCGCCGTTACCTCTACCGGGCAGATTTTGCCTACAGTGGGCAGGAGTTGGAAGGCTACCTCATTTTTCCTTTACTGGCCCACGACGTTACTGAGTTTGCCGTAAATATGGCTGACGTCGCTCTGCGTTTTGATTTTCGCGACGAACCCACGGCAACCGCTGATCTGACCTTTCGCTACCAGCGCCAAGTCTACAAGGGCTACCAGCCACCTTCCGAACTTACCATTCAGCCCTGAGCAGGATTTTTTATGCGCGTCTGTTGGTTCCTATTAGCAGCAGGTATAGCCCTCTCAGCACACGCCCAGACGACAGAGACGTGGATCATAGGTCGAGGTGGAGATGATTGGGGCATCCATGCGGATGTTGCTGCAGGTGTTGATCTAACCAAGCCGGGTATCCTTTCTCCCGCCGCATTCTCCCTCGAGGACAATGTGACCCAGGCTGTTCAATGGGAGGATGCTTCGACTGAGGACTTCATCGCCGACGGGAATGGCCATATCTGGGATAACGCTGCTCTGGCCGGTTCGGCGGAGAATAGCAGTTTTACCCTTATTGATGGGGATCCCAATACCTCGACCGGAGATCGTTTCAAAACTTTCGGTGTCAACCAGGAGGGCCGGATCTTCTTCATGGATCTGGGAACCTCATTTCCTGCCAGCAGTATCATTTTTTACCCCCGTGATGAAGCGAAAGATGATTTCATTCGCTCCTACCAAATTGCCGTGAGTGACGGCCGTAGCTACAGCCAGGCTGGCTCGCCGCTTTACGATGTAGTTCGCCAAGTGCAGTTGACCCGGGACTGGCGGGCCCAGGTTGACTTTCCCACCCAACTGCTGCGCTTTGTGCGCCTGCGTGTTTTGTCTGCCAATGCCTTTGAATTAGCTGAGATTGAAGTGCATGGCGAAGGATTCGTGCCCAAGGGGACCTACCAGTCTAGGCTCATTAAATTGCCGACAGTGGTCAATTATGGAAAGCTCTCCTTCCGTGCCAAGAAGGTCCGCCGGCAGGCGGATGGAAGCCTGGTCATGGATCCCGAGGCGGAGGCTCGCGTTGCGGTGCGCTTGCACAATGGCCAGGACGAAACCCCGCTGCGATACTTTAAGATAGTCGATGAAAGGACGGGCCGTGAAGAAGAGACGACCCCCTCCGAATACGCCGGCCTTTCCGGTAAATTCAAGGGTTCCGTGCTGGAGGATTTGGTAAATTGGAGTACCTGGACCGAAACGATCCTGGCCGATTCCACCGGTTTGTACTCCATAGATCTCGACCTGCCCGGCCCGCGCGAATACTTTCAGTTCCACATGCAGTTTACCGGCATCGCTTCGGACGCCATGCAGGTCGATAGCCTTGCGATCACTTACTCCAAACCAGTTGCCGCTGGCGCGGTTGGTGAGGTGGCCATCCTTGAAGATCCCAATCCGGCGCAGGGGCGAACCTCTGTTCCAGCCGGTGTCGATACCTTGCTGAGCTACGATATTCGGGCAGATTTGGGAAGTCCACCCTTCCCCGGGTTTGATGGGGTGCGCATCTTTACGCCCTCAAAACCAGAGTTTGTCGGCTTCCAGATGGGCAATCCGCTCGTCGATGTCGAACCGGACAGCGTGCGGGCGGAAGACGGCGAGCTGCGGGTATATTTCCCCCAAAACCGCGTCGTGAGCGGCCGCGATCAAAGGCTCCGGGTTATTTTCCGCACCCGTTCTTTCTTGTTTACGACAATGCTTGAAGGGCAGTTGATCGACAGCGGCGGCAGGCTGCCGCAAAACATTGCCGAAGGCGATGCCAATGAGGAAGTTACGACCAATTCCCTCAGGGTCTTTTTCTCCGGTGGCGATTCGGGTATCATCAATGCCTTCGATGTGACCCCGGGCCTCATCTCACCCAATGGGGACGGCATAAACGACGAGGGCCTATTCTCCTCTTCGATTCTGCGCCTCGTCGAGGCGGTTGATTTTCGCCTGGCCGTCTACGATCTGTCCGGCCGTTTCGTCCGCGAAGTGGCCAATGTCACCCGTGCGGCAGGTCTGTTTGAGGACACATGGGATGGCAGAGACGAAACTGGAAAACTCGTTTTACCGGGTGTCTACGTAGCCCGTCTTTCGGTGATGACAGGACGGCAAGAACTCACCCAGGCACAGGTGGTCCATGTCGCTTATTGAACCCCCAAAAAGTTCTCAGCGCCGAGGCGGGACATGGCTACTGGGAGGAATTTTCCTCTTCCTAGTCTGGACGGCGCCCAGCCAGGCCGAGGTGCGCCATATGGTCCTGGGGCAGGGCGGTACGCCCTGGTTAGAGGTGGCACAAGAGGTAGCTGCCCTCGAGGATACTACGGCAGCGGGTAGTTTGCAGCCGCGGCGCTACCTGCCCGAGGAGAACATCCTCCATGGAGGGGTAGGTGGCCTTGGACAGATTGTCAATCTCCTCGGATTTACCTGGACGACGAGGAAGTCGGGGCAGGGCACCTCGGGTTTTAAGCTCAATCTTACGCCTCGGTTTTGGCGCATAAAAAGTGGTATACGTGGTGGTAACCCCCTGTTGATCGATGGGGATCCGCTCGGTGCCCTCACTCCTTTCCCCGCCCAGTGGACCTTTGATCTGGGCGTACCGATGCCCGTATCGCGCATAGTTTTCTATGCGCCCAACGCGGGATACTCGGTCCAGGGTGAGGAGTTTGCCAATTTGTTCCCGCGTGGTTATGAGGTCACCGGTGCTCTAGAGGCGAGCGATCTGCTCCTGCTGGCCAACGAAACGAGCTACCATCCCCTCGAGATTGAGATCGCCAAGACCTTCAACAATCAGCAGAGAGTCGTAGACCTGGCGATGGTACCTACCATGATGCGCTTTCTGCGCTTCAATTTTGCCATGGGTGTCTCTGGTGGCTTTACCGAGACCCTATCCGAAATTGAGGCCTACGCCGATGGGTATCCGACCCGGACCTGGTTAGTTACCTCCCTCATCGATATGGGCGGACCGGTAAATTTTGGTCGCCTGAACTGGGATCTGGAGCCATTCCGGGAAATCGACGGCGAGGTTCAGCCCGACTCCCTGGCCAAAATCCAGCTTTCCGTGCAGACCCGAACTGGTTTAGACGAGACGCCTCTGGTCTACCACATCATCACCCAGATCGGCCGCGAGCGCGAGGTCAGTGAAAAAGAGTTCAAGCGGGCTCTCCCGCCCAGTTCGACCGGGGTCGTACGGCCCGGTCTCCAGGGTTCTGTCATCAGCGACGTAGACAATTGGTCTTTCTGGTCTTCCCCCAGTCGGAGTTCGGGCGAATTCGTCCAGTCGCCCGATGGCCGTCGCTTCCTGCAGTTGCAGTTTACTCTCGAGAGTGAGGATATTCTGAGTTTTGGCCGTCTCAACTCCATCGACATTGAGCTATCCGAGTTATTGGCGACTCAGGTCCTAGGCGAAGTAGCCCTGCTGGACGACCCAAAACCGCTGGGGGATATCGCCAGGGCGGAGGTCGGCCGCGACACGGTATTTACCTTCGATTTGCGCTCCATCTTTGCAAATGGCCAGGAGGGTTTCGACGGGGTGCGGATCGTCGCGCCCTCGAAACCCGAGTTTGTCGGCTTCGAGATGGGCGATCCCCTCGTGCCGGTCGAACCGGACAGCTTTCGCACTGCGGGGCAGGAACTGGTGGTCTATTTCCCCTCTAATCGCGTTCGGCCTTCCGATAACCGACCCGTGCGCATCCTCTTCCGGGGGGCGGCGTTGAGCTTCAGTTCGCACTTTACGGGAAATGTGCTGTCGACGACCGGAGAGGTGTTGCCCCAGTCGATCGATCCCGGGGATGCAAACCCCGAAGTAACGACTAACGATATGCAGGTGCAGTCCGAAATCTCTCGACTAGATGTCTTACCAAGTTTGGATTTGATACCGCCTGTGCTGACGCCAAACGGCGATGGCCGCAACGATGAAATGGTGGTCTCCTTTTCTTTGCTCGGGGTTCGGGAGGTTCCGGTCGATATTGGTATTTATGATCTTTCGGGCCAGCTGGTGCGCTCGCTGTTGAGGGAGCGGCTGGACCAGGAGATTTACGACGACGATATCAAATGGGACGGTTTGCTCGACGATGGCAGCCGCGCCATGCCCGGTCTCTATCTCTGCCGCGTTCTGGTCGAGGCCAACACCGGCCCCGTGGTAAAACTGCGCAGCATTGCAGTGGCTTATTGAGGAATATTAGAAGATGAATAAGCGACGAGGAGTTTGGCTCCTGGCAAACCTCTTTTTACTGACCGCCCTGTTTCAAGGCGTCGAAGCTGGTTCGTATCGCATAAATAGCAGGACCCAGTGGCAAAAGTGGGACCTGCCCGGTGAGTCGGTTTTGCTGGGCAATGATGGCAGCGTGCGTTTGCGTCGCTATAAACGCAATATCAATGCCGCCGCTAATGCATCCGAGTTCGAGCACCTTACCAAAGATGACGGTTTGGTTTTTGGTGGCGTGCGCCGGGTGGGGTCGGGACGCGCGACTGCAGCGCGTGTCATCGACAACGATGTCCAGAGCTGGTGGCAACCCAACTCGCGTGATGATCTCGAAGACCTGTGGCTTGAGGTAGATCTCGGACGGACCGTTCTGGCCGACAGGATCAGGTTGGTTTTTCCCGACACTCTGGGCGTCCGCCCCTTCCGCAACTTCTCTTTGTTCACTGCCGAGGGAGCCCGGACCAGCCTCAAGAACGATGTTTTCCAATTTACCCGTCTGGGCAGTACAATCGAACCAAACACTGAGACGGTGATCGATTACGACTTGAGAATCATCGATCCCGCTGGAGCGACCGGTACCTACCTGGTAACAGATGATACCCTGAGCTTCAATGTCGTACAGTATATTCGCTTCGTCGTCGACGAAGTTCAGGCCGATGCCGGCCTGGCAGAGATCGAGGTATGGACGCCGGGAGAGAATATTGCCCTCGGCACTTTGAACCGGGGAGGCAATATCGTCTCCGGAACCGATACGGAAGGCGTCGCCAGCGTAATGGATGGCGACATGAATGAATGGTGGTCGGTAACCGCCGAGCGGGATGCGGCCGCAGATTGGGTGTTCGGAGGGTCCTGGTACGAATGGGATCTGGGGGCCACTTTCTGGCTCGACCGGCACGTTGCGCTCAGTTTTCGCCAGGGTTTCGGTACCTCTGGTGGGGGCAATAACCGGCAGCATGGCTTCATTATGTTTACCTCTGACGGCGAGGAATTGACAGGTTTTTCAGGTGAACGTGTCGAGAGCAATTTCGATTACCAGCTGTTGACT
>PBVT01000047.1 GCA_002728755.1 Myxococcales bacterium | reverse complement strand
GGAGATCAACAAAACAGAGACAACAATTGCTGGAATCACCCGAAATAATTTCCCGCCGATACCGGGAACAAAGAACATCGGCATGAACGCGGCGATGGTCGTGAGGATCGAGAACGTCACCGGAACAGCAACCTGTCTGGCCCCCTTGATGGAGGCTTCCATATACGACATGCCCTTCTGACGGTTTTCGAACACATTTTCACCCACGACAATCGCATCATCAACAACCATTCCCAGGGTTACGATGAAGGCAAATAGCGAGATCATATTGATCGAGACATCGAGGGCCGGCAGCAGAAAGAGTGAACCGAGAAAGGAGATGGGGATACCCATGGTGACCCAGAACGCCAGGCGCACTTCCAGAAACATGCCAAGGATTATGAGGACAAGGATGAGTCCGATCTTTCCGTTCCGCATCAGAAGATCGACGCGATCACGATAGAGCTCTGACCAATCGCCCCAGGTATCGATCTGTACGCCAGGTGGCAGCCTGGAACGGAATTGTTCCACAAAGGACTTCGCCGCTCCGGCGACCTCGATGGGAGTCTGGCTACCGGTCCGGAATACTTTCACCAGAACACTTTGCTTTCCGTTGAAATGGGCCTCTTCGAACGTTTCTGCAAATCCATCCTGTATCTGTGCGATGTCGCCGAGGCGGACGGTGTTCCCGTCTTCGGCGGTAAGAAGATGGATCTCTTCGAAGTCCGCACCTCGTTCCCGTCGTTCCACGAGACGTAACAGGATCTCTCCAGTGTCTGTTTTCACCCCGCCGGAGGGTAATTCCAGTGATGTTCGACCGATCTCCGCGGCGATCCCTGGTAGACTAAGACCGTACGATCGGAGGGTATGTTGCGGTACCTCGACGCTGATCTCCAGAGGCGGGACACCATCGACTTCGACATAGGTAATATCGTCTTTACCCAGAAGCTCATAGCGTGCTTGCTCTGCAATTGCGTGAAGGTTGCGCAGATCGGTGTCTCCGTAGATGACAATGGAGATCACCTCTCGTCGTGTGGTTAAGAGATTGACTTCCGGTCGTTCCGCTTCCCTGGGAAAGGAGGTGATTCGGTCGACAGCGTTCTTAATATCTGCGACGGCCTTATTGGGGTTGGCTCGGGCGAGGAGCTCGACGATCACTGAACCTGCACTTTCACCAGCGATACTTCGTATTCGTTTAATACCGTCTACGCTTTGTACACTCTCTTCGATGGCCAGGATGATGCCATTCTCCACCTCTTCCGGACTCGCACCCGGGTAGGGCACGGTGATCGTAATGAAGTTCATATCGAATTCGGGGAAGACCTCTTGCTTCACTCCCATACCGACGGCAAGCCCCCCCACAACCAGCACGAGCATCAAGAGATTGGCCGCCACACTGTTCTTGGCCATCCAGGCGATAGGGCCGCGTTTGATGGAGGACCTGCTCAACGTCGCACCTCCTGATCCGAGCTGGGTGCCAGGGGCTTCATGGGCCGTACCGGCATACCTTCCACAGGATATGAGAGCTGGCTGACCACCAGAACGACCGGATCGGGTAATCCGTCGACTACGAACACGTGATCTCTAGATCGCCAGGCAATATCAACGGTCTCGATCCGTAACTTCTCGTCGGCATCTATTCGCCATACCTGGTTTCCATTATGAACGGCAGATCGGGGTATCATCAACGCGTTGGGGATTGTCTTGCCCTGGATCTCAAGGTGTACTGTAGAGCCGATGAGCAAGGGAAGCTGACCGGGCTCTGTGACCAGTGGGTTGCTGACCTCGACCAGGAGACGCGCCAGTCGGGCACGTGGATCCAGATCGGTCAAAAGGCGAACCACCTTGCCCATACGTACGGTGGGTGCATTGTTGGTGTCTTTCTGTATGACACGAACGATGGCCCCATCCTCCTCCTTATTTGCCATTGGAATCTTGATGGATGATATGCTGGCAATGGGGACAGAGGTTTGCACCCAGAAACTATCCGTACCCACGATCGTAGCGATGGGGATCTGGGGTGAAACGAGCTGCCCGATTTCAACATTCTCTTGTTGTACGACTCCATTAAATGGCGCCGTAATCAAAGTTTTATCTACAGAGAGCTGTACTCGTTTCAGGGCACTCCGAGCGGATTCGAGATCGGCTCTTGCGCTCTTTATCTGGGGTTTTCGTAAGGCGAGGTCACGGCCGGCACCGTTGACGTCGGGTTTATTGGTCATTAGCTCCCATTCGTGTTCTGCGACGACCTTTCGCCCTTTCTCCACCTGGTATTGGGTCTGCGCACGTGAGACCTGGGCTCGTTGTTGTTGTACTGCCAACTGGTAGTCACGTGCGTCGATACGTAGCAGCTCTTCGCCTGCAGAGACTTGTCCCCCGAGAGTCAGATTGGAGGACACGTCGACGATACGTCCGATGACCTCGGGTTGCAGCACTAATGTGCGCGCGGGTCGTACGAGCCCGAGGGCTTCGATAGTAATCTGTCGGTCTTTTTTACTGACGGTTTCGATTTCAACCCATGGGGCCGTCACTGTCGGTGTCTTCTTTTTCGGCTTCGGACGATTCTTGATGAGATTGCGCGCGAAGAATAGGCCGATACCTATCGCGATGATGGGTAGAACGATCTTTGGAATGGAGACTTTCATTTTGAATCATCCTGCGAAGATTCGACGACATTGGCCGCTTGATCTTGCAACGGTGTCCAGCTTCCGCCAAGGGAGCGGTATAGCTGAATTCGATTTGAGATCTGCTGTCGACTGGCGTTGAGTTGGCTGCGCTCTAATTGTTGAAGAGTGCGGAGTGTATTGAGCACAGGTAGATAATCGGTGAGTCCATTTACATAGCGCGTTTGCGCATGCTGAAGAGTTGTTCGGGCCGCTTGAAGCTGGGCCGTTAGTTCGACTACGTAGCGAGCCTGGCTTTGTTCGCGGACGAGAGCATCTTCGACTTCCCGTAGAGCGGTTAAGATGATGCGACCGTATCCTGCTACCAATTCTTCGACGACCGCACGGTTTCGTCGAACCTCGGCGGCGCGTCTACCACCGTCAAAAATGGGTGCGACTATGTTTGCAGTGAGACTCCAGACCCAATTCTGAAAGAGACCGCTTACCTCTCGATCCAGGTACCCTGTACTGGCGTTCAGTCGAAGGGCTGGGAACCGGTCTGCTATAGCGGCTGCTACTTGGTGATCGGCTGCCCGAATCCGTAGTTCCATTGCACGCACATCGGGACGGTTTTTCAACATCTGCGACGGGATAACCAGTGTAGGTTGTTGGTCTACATTCGGTAGATTGGCGTTGGAGTCGACGGTGACCGCTCCCGGTGGTTTGCCTAGAACAACCGCCAGCTGGTGTTGGAGCAAGGAGACCTGTGCTTCCACCAGGGGAATCTGGGCGCGTATAGCATGGACCTGCTGCCGTTGTTGGTTGACGTCGACCGCTGATGCGAGCCCTCGTGAATAGCGCAGATCAACAAGCTCCTGGAAGGTCTGGTTGACCTGAAGCTGTTGCCGTAGGAGCGAGAGCTGGGCGTTTTGTTCTACAATGAGACACCAGAGATCGACGGTTGTCGCAATCAGGGTCATTCGGAGGGCATTCAGGTCTTCTACGGCTGCATCGGCGTTTAGTTTGCCAGCGGTCCGCATTGATCGAAGTCGTCCCCACAGGTCGAGTTCGTATGCGGCTCCCACGTTCATAGGATAGGAGCTGACCTGGAAGGATTGTTCGCCGATGGGTGGCGGCACATAAAACGAGACGCGGGACCGTGTAGCCGTTGCGTCGATACCGACCTGGGGCCATAAACCAGATGAGGCCTGTGCAGCTAAAGCCTGCGCTTGTTGGACTCGAGCCCAGCCGGCCTGGAGGTCCAGATTACCAGCGAGGAGCTCTTGGACCAGGCGGTCGATATCTGGAGTTTGGAGATCTCTCCACCAGGCCTGGTTGTCCGCCTTGTTGCCAGGGTCCGAGGTGTTCGAAAACTTCTTGGGAATCGGGATCTTTGAATCGACCCGCGAAGGGACCGAGTGCATCGTACAGCTATAGTTCGTTGCCAATACGATGAGCACCACGAAGGCTCGGACAAGATGGTGTGTGGACTCGAATCTCATCGTGATTCCACCCCGTAGAGTAGAACGGATACAACCCCTTCGGTATAGGTGCGTGTCTCCTCCTGGCTGTGCCTGCGCTCGGAGAGCAACTCAAAAAACACATAATTGACCATGGAGCCTATCAACATTCTGGCAAAGACCTCGGAATCACAGTTTTCCATACGTCCGAGTTTAATTTCTCTCTCAAGGTAGTTTTTCACTCCGTGGAGAACTTCTTCGGGACCGGCCGCCGGATTGGAACGAATCGTCTCAATGGGGTTCGATTTGAGCATCATGACGCGAGGGAGCCGAATCCGTAGGAAGTCCAACAGACCAACGGCGAGGACGTTCAGGTTTGCCTCCAGTTCATTGGCTTCGGTTTTCTCGCCCAGGAAATTGTCCACATCAAATGTGGGCAGGTCCATGCTCGCTAGAAAGAGCTTCTCTTTACTGGGGAAACGATTAAAGAGCGACCCCTCCGAAATACCAGCGGTCCTGGCGATTTCCGCAGTGGAAACGGTAAACCCTCGCTTCAGAAATAACGTTCTGGCTGTTTCGAGAATTTCGTTTGTATCTATTGTCGTTGGCCGTGACATTAGTGAGTACTCACTCAAAAACAGGTGAATTTGTCAAATATACGACCGTAGACGCTCTAGTAGGCTAAAGTCGCCAGTAGGAGGAGGAGGTCGTTATTTATCCGATTTCGGTTTGGGTGGGGCTGGCTTTTTGGTCGGATTTGCGTCTTCCTGTGCGCGCCGGATGTGTTTCAATTGTTCATCTGCGATGAAGCGATGGACCAGGTCGGCATATTGATCGTTGATACTGGGGAAGGTGAGCGCGACCAGCCAGGAGTTTTCTTCCCTCGTACTTGCGATGGATCGAACCACGCGAGCCTTGATGGGAGTCTTTCGGCTCAGGAACGACAGTATGACGTCGATCGTTGTTCCGGCTTCCATCTTCGAAGTGCTCTGAATAAGGCATCCGCTGGCCGAGATATTGTCAATCTCGCATACGGTGATTTCGTCATCGTTCAGAAGCCCGTCGCTCTGCGCTTTCGCGAGATCTTTCAATATCCAGGCCTCGCGCCCCCGCAGCTTGATACGATAATTATCGCGACGGTTCTGTCCCCGTATACGTTTGGGATTGCGCAGGACTACGATATGGCGGCCTTTCTTACGTCCGATTCGGATCGGCTGGAACGCTCGCCGCGTACTGACTACAACGGTGTCGAACCAATAGATACCATCGTTCAGACAGACCTCGACCCGGATTGGCATTTTTTCTGGAAAGGGCGGATCGGGCCGGTCAATAACAACCAGGCCGATTCCGTCGCGTACAGATATCAGCATACAGACCTTTGTGCTGAAGACGAGATCGCCGTCCTGGCGAATCCAGAGAGATTTCGGTCGGCCCATAATTTTTGTACGGGCTTGCTTTTCTCGGTCCGCAGAGTCGTCGACCCGGGTCTTTGTTGCACACAGATCCCAGAACCGTTCTGTAATTGTGCTGCCGCCGACCGGTGCAAAAACATAGTTGGTTTCTCCATCGGTCATACGAAGTACAGGGCTTGATATACGACCGGCGGGACGAATCGCTTTTAGAGACATTTCGATAGGCAGCTCTGCACTATCCTGTCCGGCCGAGGGCAGGTAGAGCACGCGGTCTTTATCTGTGATCAAGACCCAGCCACGACTTGTGGCGTTCTTCGCTCGGCGGATTACAGGCGTCGAAAATATCACCGTCTCTTCTGCGTTATAGCCGATTTGCTCCGCCCAATCGAAGATCAGTCGCTTGGCTTGTTCTTGTGACAGAACTTCAACCGCTCCAAGTTGTGATGTTGAACTGGAAGGCGTGGCGGACTCTGCCTGATCCAATAGCAGGGTCTCAAGGGCTTCGAGCACCTTTTGAGCTCCCGCACCAAGGAATCGGTGTGGCGATTGATCGACCCAGACCAATGCCGTTTCGTTGAGGCCGACAATTGCGACGCGTTCGATTTTTCGAATCGGAAGTACCAGCGTCGCCGCACCGATAATACGGTTGACCATGCCTGTGGGCTTGAATCGTAATTCTGTTTCGGTGAGTTCCATTTCACCGATGAACGCAACCGGCCCTTTGAGTCGCATTGCTTCACATTTAATTATGGTCTTGCTTGCCTTTGCCATGTCACTTCTTATCTCGGGCGCTGACATTCTAGGCGAGTGGTTGGGAGACGATCAAGCTCGAGGTTGGGTGGTGGTTTCCGTGCACGCCTAGACTTCATGAGGAACCTGCGGCTAGCGCTTCGTTACGGTTCAAACGCTGGTTGGTTCTGCACACCGTGGGGAGTGGTGACAACGAGCATATACCAGGACTCACGCTCATCATTCGAAACATCGAAATTTTTATTGCCGGTCCGCAGAACATCGGCATCAAAAACATAGGTTCCCAATTCTTTTTGCACCTCACATCGTATACGCATGCCTGGATTCAACTGTGTTGGCGGGACCCGTGGGAACGCAAACCCCAACCCATCGTCAAGAAGGAAAACAGAGCTGCCTAGTGCAATAAATAATGGCTCATTGCCCAGGTAGATAGTCAGCTGTTGGAGATTGCCCAGAATTCGAGAGATGGGGAGAAGCCCGGGGATAACCGGCTTCGGATCGGGCTGGTCCGTTACCTGCGTTTCCTCTGTGGAACCTTCGGTCTTGGCTGCTGGCTGCCGTAATTTCTTTAACGCGTTGTGGAGTCTCTCGGCGCCCGCTCCTCGAAACAGATGCGATGCGCCATCGACCCAGATCTCACAGTCTTCGTCCGAGGTATATTTGACGTTTTGGATGTTTTTCAAAGGAACGCGGAGGTCACCGCCAAAGAGAAAACTGAGAGCGCCAATCGCATCGAAGCGGAACCCTTTTGTTGTCACGATTAAGGTTCCTGGTACGGACACAGGCCCTCGACGCTGGGTAAAGCGCTCCTTCAGGAGAACTTCGTCTGGTACGGGTGCGCGGTTGGGAAGAACAGGGCTTACGGAGGTTGGAACGGGTGGTGGACTGGGGGCAACGGGCTCTTCCGGGGGCTGCTGCACCTCTTCTTCGTCTGCTGTGGCCTGTTCATGGACAGGCTCCGCATCCAATTCCTGAATGGTACCATCGAGGACACGTTGTAGCTCTGCGCTCGCACGGACCGCTCCCTGCCCCATAAACCGATAGAGGGTGCCGTCTGTACTGACGACACTCGTGGTGTTTCCGTCGCCTTGTATGATGTCTTCTACCTGGTCGCTGGACAGGGCCCAGACCACATTTGAAGTCATCATCGCGGCACTTAGATCGCGGGAAAACGCGATTCCGTGCGTTGTCACCGCCATCATTCCAGCCAGAGCCTGGGTTCCTGGCAACCAGACGCACATCTCTTCTGCTAGAACCTTTCCGGCGGGAAAGGGAATACTTCCTGGTTCCGGAATCGCTCCTTCGCTCTCCTCCGTTGTCTCCGCTCCAATTTCTCTGGGGGAAGGCTCTATGGAACCGGACCCTTTCAGATGCGCTGCGAGAGCTCGTGTAATCCGCTCCGCGTCGGAGCCTTCAAAGTCCGTACGTCCCAGGTCTGTAATCACCACGGCGGTCGGTCCGATTAAACTGAGCCGTTGTATCTGATCTAGTCGGATCGACCAGATGGGGTGCTCCGTTTCATCGGCCTTGAACTCAAGCGTCTCGGTTGTGAACCGCAAGATTCCCTTTGCAGAATCGTCCGCCCGTACACAGTTTCCGTGGCTGATTGTTTCAATACCGGACACGATAGAATAGACCTGGCTCCAATTGCATATGGCTATTGTCCCTCAGAACAAGCTTCACCACACATTTCAGGAAAAATCATCCCGTTTATGCAAGTTATCGGCATTCGAAAATAATCCGAATCTGGTAGCCAGGTGCCAGGAGCCGAAGGGATTTGTCTGGGGTTTACTGCCCCTTGGAACGATAGGTAATACGGCCACGTGTAAGGTCGTACGGAGACAGTTCCACAGTGACGGTGTCGCCGGGTAGGATACGGATGAAATAGCGCCGCATCTTGCCTGAAACGTGTGCCAGCACTTTG
Organism: Myxococcales bacterium; assembly: GCA_002728755.1. Lineage (GTDB taxonomy): Bacteria > Myxococcota_A > UBA9042 > UBA3505 > UBA3505 > UBA3505. The sequence continues at coordinate 288,380 of PBVT01000047.1, read as the reverse complement.
TGACCGTTTTCAAGCTCTACACGAAACATCGCATTAGGCAATGCTTCCAGTACAGTCCCATCCGCGCTGATTGCTTCTTCTTTGGCCACGTTTTCTCCCAGGGTTTCGTCGAGAATTGAGTTGATGACGGCTTTCTATCGGATTCTTGGGTTGGGATGCAAGCAAGTTAAGGTTTCTCATGATTTTCGGACCAATGGCGACCTTCGAGTAGGGGCGCTAAAACACACTGTTGCATTTGAAATCTCTTGTCATTAATAATGCCAGCCCCTTTGATGAAGACCTTGTGGTTTAAGTAGGCCAAGGAATGCAGACCCTCGATCAATGTGCCCTCGGAGCGGCAGTGGAAGTAGACCACGTTGTTGGTGACGATCCGTTATCACAACGACTTGTTGCGTTGGGGTTTTGGCCGGATGCACGGATCATGGTGGAGCAGTGTGCGCCGTTGGGTGATCCTACGCTCTACAGTTTACATGGATATCGTTTGGCTTTGCGACGGGATGAGGCGGTCCGAGTCGTTGTACGGGCGGTAGTAGGATAATTATGATTTCCGAGGGTAAAGAGCTGACGATCGCGTTCGCCGGGCGCCATAATGCTGGCAAGACATCTCTGGTCATGGGTTTAACGAATACGACCCAGCGACCGGTGAATTTTCCGGGAAGTACAGTCCATCGTACCGAGAGTACAGTTACTGTGGATGGGCAAAACCTTCGTGCTGTGGATCTTCCGGGTATTGCGTCACTTGATGCCTTATCTCGTGATGAATCCGTGACGATCAGTTACCTCCGTGGAGAACACGGGCAGGAAATAGACGTGCTCTGTGTGGTCATGGACGCATCGAAACTTCGTGTCGAGCTGTCGTTGTATCGAGAGCTGACGAGTCTGGGGTTACCTGTTGTTGTAGCGTTGACCAAGCTCGACATCGCCCATGGTGAAGGATGGGATATTGATGTCGCGGCGCTGTCTGCTGCTCTGAATGTGCCTGTATTCGCAACCAACCCGTATACAGGCGAGGGTATTGGTGAGCTTCGTAATGCGGTCCTTGCGGGATCGATGCATCCGAGTACACCCCTGGCGAAGGATCCATCCGAGATTGCCGATCAGGTAATGTGTTCGGTGAAAAAGAGCACAAGGAATCTTACAGAACGACTCGATCAGCTGTTCCTTCACCGTGTTCTCGGTCTACCGCTTCTGCTTCTGATTATCTATGGAGTTTTTCAGGCCGTTTTTATCGCCGCGGAACCTGCCATGGGCTGGATTGAGACGGGACAGGGTATGGTGAGCTCCTGGGCTTCATCACAGCTGTCCGAGGGGGCTCTGAATAGTTTTGTTGTCGATGGTTTGATCAATGGTGTGGGCTCCGTCGTTATCTTTCTACCGCAGATTGTTCTTCTGGTGTTCTTCATCACATTGATGGAGGCGACGGGATATATGGCCAGAGCGGCATTCGTTCTCGATCGAATCATGCGAACATTCGGGTTGAGTGGTCGAAGCTTTGTGCCAATGGTTACGTCGGTCGGCTGCGCAATACCGGGAATTCTAGCGACTCGAACAATCGAGAAGGAGCGAGATCGAATCGCTACCATCGTCGTTTCGCCGCTCATGTCCTGTTCCGCTCGTCTGCCCGTCTACGTGATTTTGATCGGTGCGTTTTTTCCGGTGGCCTATGCCGGAACGGTCCTGTTTTCCATGTATATGCTCGGTATTGTGGTCGCCGTGCTTGTGGCTCTTATTCTCCGAAAGACGGTTCTAAAAGGTGGTGTATCCAGTTTTCTGATGGAGCTTCCCCATTATCAGAGACCTGTCTGGCGTGTTGTCGGTGGTCAGGTCTGGAATGCCTGCGCTGGCTTCGTGCGAATGGCTGGGACCATCATCTTTGCTGCCTCGATGGTCATATGGTTGTTGAGTTATTACCCGCGGTGCCAGGTCATTCATGATGCCTATGAGGCGAAAATCGAGACGGTGGAACAATCCAATTCCAGTGATGAAGAGAAGGAAAAGGCTGTTCTGGAACTGCAAAATCGCCTGCGGGCCGATCAGCAGCAACAGAGTTTTCTGGCGCGGGCAGGGAAAGCGATACAGCCAATCTTTGCTCCGGCTGGTTTTGATTGGCGAACGACCGTTGGAATTCTTGCGGCGTTTCCAGCCAGGGAGCTGATCATCCCCACCTGGGGTGTCTTATACAGCATGGGTGATGTTGATCCGGGCGGATATGAGCCGAGCCTATTGGGAGGAGAAGAATTCGACCGATCTTCGGGGCTATTTGGACAGCTACGTGATTCGCGACGAGCGGATGGGAGTCGTGCGTTTTCCCCCCTCATAGCGCTGGCTTTGATGGTGTTTTTTGCTCTATGCAGCCAATGTATGGCTACTCTCGCGATCATCAAACAGGAGACCAATTCCTGGCGATGGCCTGTCTTCACATTTACCTATATGACGGTTCTTGCCTGGGCTTGCGCCGTTGGTGTGTACCAGATCGGTCGTATGATGGGGTATAGTTGAGATATGGATTGGTTTTTCACCTGGCAAGATCCCGTCGCAATCACTTTGGCCGTGACCTGTTTTTTTGTGGCTTTTCGACCGTGGAAGCGTCAGAAAGCTGGCTGTAATACATGTGCAGCGAAGCAGTTGATCGAGCGCTCCAGTCCGCGCGGCTGATTCGAGCACGCGACGACGTTTACGAGCTTGATGGGATCTTCTGAAAACACCAGAACACGAACAGCGCCCTTTATTGTGGCGATTTTCAGTGGTTCGTTTTTGCTGTTCCTGGTGCAGCCCACTCTTGGGCAGTACATTCTACCCTGGTTCGGGGGGAGTCCCGCGACATGGACAGCCTGTCTTCTATTTTTCCAGACAGGTCTTCTCCTTGGATATCTTTATGCCCATTACCTTACGGTTCGCCTCGGTCTTCATCGGGCCTTATTGGTGCATGCGGTTGTATTGATCCTTTCGATACTGCAACTCCCGTTACAGCCAGATCCGGCCTGGAAGTTGTCCGGAGATACGGAGCCGACCTTTCGAGTCCTTGGTGCATTAATAAGCTGCGTGGGATTACCGTACGTACTCTTGTCGTCGACTTCTCCGCTTATTCAGGCCTGGTTCGCTCGCTGTTCGGAGAAAAACAAGCCCTATCGGTTTTACGCCTGGTCGAACGCCGGAGCTTTTCTCGCTTTAGCTCTCTTTCCTCTGGTGTTGGCTCCAAACCTTGGGCGAGTAGCACAGACAAGACTCTGGTCCCTACTGTATGTGCTTTGTATTTGCCTGGTTCTCTGGTGCGCCTACTGCACCTATCGTTCCGGTTCGACAGTATCAGCATCTGGAGCCGTCTCCGATACAAGCCCATGGCGTCAGAAGGTCTTCTGGTTTGTGTTGCCTATGGTCTCATCGCTCTTATTGATGGCTGTGACCCATGGGCTGAGTCAGGACATCAGCGTTACGCCGGTGCTGTGGATCGTTCCACTCGGCCTGTATCTGCTCACATTTACTCTCGTCTTCGCTTGGCCTGGCCTGTATCGGAGGTGGCGGTTGGTCGGTGCCTATGTGGTAGCCGTGGCCGTGGCCATCTGGATGATGGAGGACGAACTCAGGCTCTCGATGACCAACCAATTCCTTGCTTACAACGGGATCTTATTCGTCTGCTGTATGTTGCTTCATGGGGAGTTGGAGCGAATCAAGCCCGACCCCAGTGCTTTGACGCGATACTACCTGTACATCGCCATCGGTAGCGTGTTGGGATCGGTCATTGGTGCGATAATTCTACCCGGGCTTTTTGATGTCTTCATTGAATTCCCGGTTGGGCTGGTCGCGACCGGCCTGGTCTTTTTGCTTCTTATCGGGACGCTGAAGAGCATTCATGCCATCGACAATATGCGACGAACTCAGAAGTTATTGATGGGCTTGGTTGTGGTCACAGTGCTTCTTTCATCGTTCCGTTTTGGACAACACTTTATGGGGATCTATGACCGCTCGCTCGTAGTAAGCCGCAGCTTTTATGGTTTCCTGCGCGTGTCCCTTCACCCACAAGAGAGTCGCAAACCCTGGGTTAAGAACTTTCTTAGTGGCCGTATCAGCCATGGGTTCCAACATCTGCGTTCGGAATGCAGTCGGGAACCAACCGCCTATTTTGTTCGTGGGACCGGCGTCGGGCTTGCGATGGACTGGCGACCCGATGAAAAGGGGCGACGGTTCGGTGTGGTGGGTCTTGGGATCGGCACCCTGGCAGCCTATGGTAAGCCCGGCGATGAATTCCGGTTTTATGAGATCAACCCGGATGTAATCGATATGGCATCGACACACTTCTCGTTCCTCGCTGACACCCCCGCGACCTGGAGCATTGTGACGGGAGATGGTCGCCAATCCCTTGAACTGGAAGCACGAGCCCTCGAAGAACGAAAACGCGAAGCCAGGACTCCCGACGAGTTACAGCGTACCGAGGAGAGTGCTATGTTCGACGTGTTGGTCCTGGACGCGTTCAGCGGTGATTCGGTTCCCGCCCATTTGCTTACGCGTGAGGCGATGGATACGTATCTTGCACTGCTGAAGCCCGATGGGATCCTCGCGATTAATGTAACCAACGCTCATATCAACCTTCTGCCGGTCATTCAGGCCCATGTTGGAGAAAGGAAGATGGAGGGGCGATGGGTGCAGTACCCTCGCGACGAGAATCAGTACTGCGATATGCTGGGCTGGAAAGGGCGTCGATGTGCCGGTAAGTGGTTGGATGATCCATCGCTACCCCGTGATGAACTCAACAAGCGCAAGAAAGCTGCCTGGTATGATTGTAAGGTGACCTGGTTGGGGGCTTATTTCAGCTATTGGGTGTTGATGAGCCACAACCAGCATTTTCTAGGATCGGATGCTGTTGAGCAGGCGATTACAGAGAGACCACCGGCTGGTACACCTCTGGTTTGGACCGACGATCATGCGCCAATCTGGCCTCTCTTGAAGTAAATTCGGAACAAAATGACAGAGGAACGATACGACGGGACAGGAATTTGCTATACTTTCCGGACTCACTTCTTACACGATTCCTCGCACCTGCGGTTTCTGTTCTTATTGACAGAAGTCGCGGCCCCTTCCTAAATTCGACCTATGTATGACGCGCGTCTGATTTTTTACGAACGAGATCGGCTGGACTATCGTTTCGCCTCGGAGCGGTGGAATGTGTCGCGCCAGCAAGTAGACGTGGAACGTTTGAAAGCACAGGTTAGCGAGATTCGGCCGGCCGAGTGCCGACGACTCGTGATGGGGGGGAGTAACCCTCTTGAGCACCCAAGCTTTCTCGATGTCGTCGACCAGTGTAACGAAATTGGAATTGATACCTGTGCGTTGGAGGCTCCGTCATCTGCCTTTGCCAGTGACCATGTCGTGTCCTATCTGGAGGCGGCCGGTTTCAAAGAGGCGTTCCTTGTATGTGCCAGTCTCGACGAGGAACTCAACGAATCAATTATGCGCGATCCAGGCCAGCATGAACGCTATGTTGAAGGTCTACAGGCTGCAGCTGAATCGCGTCTAAAAGTCTACGTTATTATACCTGTATTACGCGCCAACGCTCCGAAGATCGAACCTATGATCGAGCGTATCGCCAGAATGGGCGGCGGGATCACAGGCGTATTATTCTCTTTACCTCAGGTGGGTCAGGTCCCTGAATCTGAGCGAGGTTCGTTGCTATCCTACAACGAGATTTCACCGTATCTGGCCCGGTATTTCCATGTGGCACAACGCCGGCGCCTTGAATATGGGCTGACGGAAAAGAGTGGTGTCTCACCGTGTACGACCGGGGGACAACTGAACCGCTATGGCAGTCTGTTCCACGATCGAATCAACTTCTACAAACATTCGGATCGGCAGCAGCTAACCCGCGCGTCGGCCTGTGATAGCTGTGTCCTTTTAGAGAATTGCCCTGGCATAGAGCAAAGCTATGTGGAGCATTACGGCTCTGAAGAGATGGTGCCTATCCAGCTGGAAGAAGCGCTCGGTTGGCGTCTGCGGCCGATGAATAAACTGGAGCAGTGGGATTACAAGCAGATCTCCGATTTTGACAATCCCGTAACGCAACGTGAGATGTCGGCCGTTCGAGTCAACGGCCATTGCAATATGGCCTGCTCATTCTGTTTTGTGGATCGAACCGTCGGGGACTATGAGGTCGACGCCCTTCTGGAGAAAATCTCCGGTTTTGTCGATGAAGGTACAACGCATCTAATTGTTTCCGGTGGCGAGCCGACCATTCACCCCGAGCTACCAGCTATTATTCGTGGAGCCCGTGAGCTGGGATTGAAGAGCATCGAGATGCAATCCAATGGGGTCAAGTCTGCGGAAATGGACTATGCCCGTGAGCTGGTCGACTCCGGTCTGACGATGGTGACCTTCTCTCTTCATAGTGTCGATCCGGAGAAGTCGGATGAGATTACAAGGCTGCCGAAGGCCTTCTGGAAGACAGTCCAGGCGATGCATAATTTCCGTGAGTTGGGGATTCGAACGCAGATTGCCTGTGTCATCACAAAGATGAATTACCAGGAGTTACCGGAGTATGTTCGGTTCCTGCGTGAGGAATTTCCCGAGGAAACGGGGCATGTAAGTATCTGCTTTGCGATTGCACAGGGAATCAACGACCTTGTGGCGAATTGGGTGGTCCCCACCTTTACGGATTTAGAGCCGTACTTTACCAACGCGTTGGATTATTGTCTGGAAACGGACATTGGTTTTGGTGGGATCATCGGACAGGGCAGTTATCCTCCGTGCATGCTGGGCGGCACGATGAAATACCACCAGCGATTACTCCGAAAGATTTACCGTAGTCCAGAAGTGGGCAAAGAGTTCTATAAAGCCGATCGGTGTAGCGAATGTTCGTTTACTGACTATTGCGTGGGGGTGCGTCGCAGTTACATTGATCAATATGGTGATTCGGAGATCAAGCCCTTGAGCGAACCCGTGGTTTTCTCTAGTTCCGAGGCACTTCCTGAATCCTGACCAGTTCCATTCAAATGAGGAATGCTGTGAAGGGCATTGCTCATGGAACGGTGTACTGCTACATTTTTTTTATGGCCCGTCGCAATCATACGGTTAGTCTCAAGGTTCTGGAGCAGGTACCACCGCAAAGTGGGCAGCTGGCATCCGACCTTTCCCAACGCTATTCTTTAGAGCGTTTGGTGCGTCAGATCGATAATCTGGCGGGAAATGAGCCGGGGGAAATCCGCTTTTTCGGTGATGACCCGTTAGACCGGGACGATATGGGAAGCTTGATTCAGCACGCCATCTCAACCGGCTTCCAACATGTGGGTTTGTCTACGGACGGTTTCCGTCTGGATAGCGACGAGAAGCTCCGTGGTCTGGTCGACTCTGGCCTGAACGAGGTTGTCCTTACGATTCATTCCACAGATGCACGTGTGCATGATTATCTGACCCATAAGAAGGGGTCGTATCAACAGCTCTTGAAGGCATTGGAAGCCCTGTCGAAGGTTGACGTGGATGTTCGAGTAAAGATTCCAATATGGAATCCGAGGGCACAGAATCTTGGGCGGATCCTCGATGAACTATCGGTTCGACTCGAACGCATATCAGCCGTAGAGCTTTCTATTTCTCAGCGACTTCCAGAAGGGAAAAATGGGGAACGCCTTGTGCCCCTTTCGTTGGACAAACTGCGCACCGACCTGACAGCGATTCTTGATGAGGCAAGCGACCAGGGCATACCGATTGTATTTCTTCCGGGCAGTGGTGTCCCGTTCTGTGGCCTCCCGGAGGCGTACCGTACCCCCGAAACGGCCCCATTCCATCCCACCCGACCGGCTCGGCGCGATGTCGACAATGTCGTGGGAGAAGCCTGCAACTCGTGCTTCATGGAGAAACAATGTAGTGGAGTTCGGGGCTGGTACCTGGAGCGATATGGGGAAGAGATCTTTGAACCCATCGCGGAATCGATTCTCCCTCCGACGGAATCTAGACTCGCCAAGCATTTTGAGGATCCGTTAGCGAGAGCGAGGGCATCCAATGTGATGCTGAAAGTGATTCGTCCCACCATCGTTTGTAATCAGCTATGCCCGTTCTGTAGTGCGAATGAGACCAGCGAGAATAGTTTCAAGACCGTAAAGAAGACCAAGAAGAAGATCATTCGTTGGTATCGTCTTGGTGCTCGCCATCTCTCGTTCTCCGGTGGAGAACCGACCCTCGTAAAAGAGCTGCCGGATTACATTCGGTTGGCGAAACAGCTCGGGTACCAGAAGATTGAATTGGTCACCAATGGGACCAAGACGTCGATTCCCAAGCACGCGAAGAAGCTTGTTGATGCGGGCTTGGACGTCGCATTCATCAGTCTTCATGCGGACAACGAGGAGCTATCTGCTAAATGCACGGGCTGTGAAGGAGACTGGGAAAAAACAGTCGCGTCCCTGCATAATTTTCAGGATATGGGGATCAAGGTCGAGATCAACCATGTGGTGAGTAAGCTCAACTACGAGAACCTGCCGAACTTTGTGACCTGGTTCCATAATGAGTTCGGCTCCAGCATCCAGATGTCCTTTGCCTTTGTGAGCCCGCTATATCGAGCGAAGGACAATCTCTGGCTCATTCCGCGCTATTCCGATGTCATGCCTTATCTAAAGAAGGCTATGGATATGATGCGTTCCTGGGATCACCCCTTTGTTGTGTTGGCCCGAGCCGGTATCCCATGGTGTCAGCTGCGTGGTGGTTATCAGCAGTATTCTGATCTTACGCAGATCGCGAACGAGGCCCATAGCGAGGACGATTATAAGAAGAACAAGGGCGAGCAGTGCAAGGATTGTACGATCTATGATCTGTGCCCGGGGGTCTTTAAAGAATACGAAGAAATCTACGGAATGGACGAGTTTGTGCCTCTGGAAGGCTCCGAACTCGAAGTTTCTGTGAAAGAGCCGGTGAACCCCTGGTATGGCATTGTGCCGGACCAGATTGAGACTCTGGTTCGTTGGGAACATGAACGGGTCGATTGGCCCGCAGTGAACGATGCCTGGGAGAAAGGTTGTAAGGCGTTGCAAGACGGTGACCTGGAAGAGGCCCGGCGTCAGGGTACGTTCGCTATGGGGTTCGAAGAAGTACCCGCCCTTGAAGCGGTCTCGAACGAGCAGACATCGGATGATGTGTCGATGCAGATAGAAGACGGAATCCGTGCACAGGGCTACGATCGCATGGAAGAGATCTCCTATATTGCGGGTTTGAAACCGGTCCTATATCTGACCCTGCCTTTCGAGCAGGTGGAAAAATATCGGGCGCGCTATATGGGGCATCACGTCGAAGTGGTGCAGGCCGAAGAGGGTGAGTCTCTGGGGAATGGAGTGGCAACGGGCCATGCTCATTTCTTTGTCAGCAAGGACCCAGAGAAAGCGCAATTTGTGGCCAAGGTCTACCGGTCCGGCGATCCGACCGCACAGGCTTTCCAGGTCGGAGAGTTGATGGGCTACCCCAGCTGCTGTGCGGCGACATTTGCGTCGATGGCAGACAACAGCAGCGATAGTGAAAATGTATATGCTGTCTCCGAGCGGGAGTGCTCCGAGCCGAATCCGTTATTGAATCTCGGAATGGCCCATATTGTTCCATTCTACCCTTGTCGTTTCGACTGCAAAGAGGGGGGAGCGTATGCCGATCAGAGTCTGGCAGCCTTATTCCCCGAAGACGAAGAGGCGCGTGCGGGGGTTATCGAGAAGATGGGCCGGCCGACTCTTTATTTCGATAAATACCGGTCTATCGTATTTGAAGGCTCATTACAGGACTGGACAGTCCGTTATGACCGAGCCAACTTTGTGAGCCGTACAGCAGAGCCGGAGTTGGAGATTCAATTGATGAATCTTGTGCTAGGCTCCTTATTCCAAACATCCCGAAAGCTAAAGATTGCGACCGATACTTGGGAGTTCATCGGTGTCGGTGGAAATACCAAGTTGCAACGACGGAAACGTGGACCTGGAATCTTACTACCGTTCGCAAGGGACTAGGAGTACGTGGCCGTTCCATGAGTAGACGGGTTGCATACCTTATTTTCCAGAGCCACCGTAAGGGCTCGTATCTGCATGATGGCGACATCTCTGTCGGCTCGGGTCAATTACGGGCTGTGGGAATCGAGAATGATATCTTTGAAGTCGTCTTTGATGAGCGGGATGAAGAGGAAAATGAACGCCTTCTAATGGAGTTGGCGGAACGTTTATCCTCCGGCGGTTACGGGCTTGCTGTGGTATCCCGTATCTGGGATCCCGATGTTATCTGGGCTTTACGGCGACATCTGGAAGCGAACGAGGGCGCCGTCCCCAAGCTGGTATTCATGCCGAGAAAAAGCTCTGGCGAGGATATGGGGCCCTACGACTTTGTGAATCCGGGGAGCACCGCATCGGTCATCGAGCTGTTGGCGCGGGCACCCGAACCGATAGATCCGGCGCGCATACCGGGCCTGATGTTTCGAAACGAACAAGGGCAGATGGTGTCCAGCGAAGCGGGTGAGTGTCCATCAGACGGACAAATCGAACGGTACAAACTCCGACCCAATTTCCACCGCATCCGCCTGAATCCCGATGCATTGACGGACCATACAACCCTGGTGGTCTATGGAAATCCAGGGTGCCCATTTCGCAAGACTTTCGACCATGTGCCGGGATGGACAGACGTAAAGCTCGACCCGACAATTACAAACACCAAAGGGTGTTCATTTTGTAATATCAACCTCGCCGAGGATTATGCCTTTGTGCATGATATCGCCCAGCATGCCGTCGAGCAGATCCAGAATATTCAGAATACGGTTCCTGATGCGGAGCTCATTATCCTCCTCGATCAGGATCCCTTCCCCTACCTGCCGGACCTCTTTTCTCGATTGAATGCGGCGGGTAGCCCGCGCGTACATCTCCTGATTCAGGCCCGCGCCGATCTTTTTCTGCTACGAGAGTCAGCCTTTGAACAGGCTCTTGAATTGGCACGGCAGGGTGGCCATGGCTGTACTCCATTTCTGATCGGTATTGAGAACTTCCATCAACCGACCCTCGATTTCTACAATAAGGGGGTTACGGTCGAGATGAACATCCGTGTCCTGGAGTACTTGCGGGGCGTGGCAGAGCGATTCGAAGATGTTTACGATTCGAACCATGTTTCACCAGGGTTTATCCTCTGGCATCCATGGGTAACCTTCGACTCTCTGCGCACCAATGTGCGAGCCATTGAAGAGCACGGTCTACACGAATTTCGTAGTGAAGTGGCCCTGTCGAAGATCCGCCTGTATCCGGATATTCCATTCTTCTGGAAGGCGAAACAAGACGGTCTGATGCTAGAAGATTACTCGGGCGACGGGTTCGATTCCGCGACGCGTTACGGGTATCCAGAGGAGAGCCCGTATCGTTTTAAGCATGCAGAGGCGCAAGTGGCGTACACCCTTCTAGCCAGCCTCTGCCATACCTATGAACCGATCGAAGAGTTGAAATTGCTCGACTGCATTCTCGATTGGGTTGAGTCCCAGTCCGATAGCCTGGAAGCGCTCGATCACCTCGCCATGACGAACCCGAAACGTCTTATTGAGCAATTCGAAGACAAATATGCCGCTACGATCACCAGTCTTCGCAAAGAAAATACGGCGAGTTCACGTCGCCGTGAGCTTGATGCCGATACCCGCGAACATCTGCAAGGCCTGTTAGAGCCACTCTGGCCTGGGAATGGACCGGGTCCGGAGGGGTTTGCGTTGGCACGGGTTATCGGTGACGAAAACCGGGTTCAACTCTTCTTTGCGGATCCTTCAGAGGTAGCCCGAGTTCGACAAAACCCCGTAGCTGCGCAGTTTCGAATCCTGCTGGAGCCACGCTCATCCGCACCACATTTTCGCCAAAGCTCCCGTTGGAACGTTTCCTACGCATCCTCTGTAGAATCAAGGGCTGTCCGTGATGCGATTGACAGAATTAGTGCCCGTATTGTAGCGCGGGACCCGGGGATCGCGTGAATTACGTGAGTTTGCGCCTGTTTTTTTTTACACTACTCCACAGGGTACGATACTTTGGAGCAGTGGGAATTTAGGTATACAGTCAAGCGGACGTATTTCGTTCCCTATGATGACTGATTAAGAATGAGGGTATTATGTTGAATCTACGTGTTGCCATTATGGCTTTAATTACCGGAATCTGTGTCTGGGGACTCAGCGCTTGTAGTGGTTCGAGTGGCCCGTCCGGATGCCAACCAGGAGCCACCTGTATTGTGCAGCAATGTGGTGCGATCGGGAGCCAGGTTTGCGATCAGTTTGGTAACGCAACCTGTAAGCCGCCCCTGGAACTTTGTGCCAATGGTATTGACGATGACTGTGATGGCGCAATCGATGAGGATTGCGGTGGTTCGCAGACATGCTCTCAGCCGAATGCGAAGGAAGCCTGTCTCACGACTTGCCAGACGGTTGGTGAGCGCACCTGTCTTGGTGGTGTATGGAGTCAATGTACGCCGCCACCAGAGAGTTGCGATCTGCTCGACAACAACTGCAACGGACAAATCGATGAATCATTGGTCAAACAGTGTGAGACCGATTGTGGTGTGGGAACCAAAGCCTGCGTGAATGGTCAGTGGGGCTCTTGTAGTGCACCGACTCCGAAAGCTGAGGAGTGCAATGGTGTCGATGACGATTGTAATAATCTGATCGATGAAGGTCCGGATAAACAGGCTTTGACCCAGGTATGTAACCAGGGCTGTGGAGTCGGAATCCAGACCTGCGCGAATGGTCAGTGGGGTCCATGTTCCCAGGTACCAGAACCAGAGATTTGCGACGGTAAAGACAACAACTGCAATGGTATCATTGACGATGCGGTCGGTGGATGTACCTGCACCCCTGGCGAAACCAAGGAATGTGGTGACAGCATTGGTGAATGCAATAAAGGAACGCAGAGCTGCGTACTTACATCCAACGGTAATACCCAGTGGACGGAGTGTGGTGGTGTTTCCTACAATCCTGCGAGTGCGGAGCTATGCAATGGTCTGGATGACGATTGCGATGGTCTCACCGACGAGGACGCCAATAACTCTATCACTGGCTTTGGGGCCGAGGGCGGTCTTCAGGCCTGTGGAATTTCCGGACCTGGACTTTGCACCGTTGGTACGAAGAACTGTGTTGGTGGTCAGCTACTATGTGTAGATGGTTATCCGTCAGGATGTGTACCAGGCAACTGTCTGCCGAACCAATACCCACCAGAGGTCTGTAATGGTCTCGATGATAACTGCGACGGCCTCGTAGACAACGCTGTCGGGGCGGATCAATGGGAACCGAACGATACGTGTAGCCAGGCAACAAGCCTTGGCAGTGTGATAGAGAACCAGGGAGAAATGGTCTTCGAAGCCAGCCTCTTCAACCCAAGTGGGACCGATAGTGTGGACTGGTTCACAGTGAAGGCGAAAGAGGGCAACGGTTTCTGCCTTCCCAACCAGACAGAAGGTCCATGGACAGTCACCATCACATTGAAAGACATTCCCGCTGGGGCTGACTATGATCTCTGTGTATTCCCGGTACAAGAGGTGAACAGCACCATCAGCGGTGGCCCATCGACTTGTGGCCAGATTGATGGAAATGTCTGTGGTACAACTACGAATCCGCCTGCAGCCGGTGGTAATGATTCCTGCCAGTGGGCGAATGATGGTGTATGTGATCCGACCCCAATCTGTGACGAATGTACGGATTGTACGGATTGTGGCGACTGCGCCACCTGCCAGCCTCCAGGTGGCGGCGGCAACAACCAGAACACCTTCACGGCCGGTTGTGAATGCCACGGCATCTTTAAGGGTGGTAATCAGCCGGAGACCTACACAGCCTCATGGTCCGGAAAGTGTTTCCAGAATGATGACCGTGATTTCTATGTGAAGGTTGTCAGCTATGAAAACAATCCGGAGATTGACTGTGCGCCCTATACTCTTGGAGTAACAGTCACGAAGTAAACATCTTCGTCAGCTAGAGGAAACGGGAGGCGTATCTACCGCCTCCCGTTTCTATTTTTGCAGTTGGTGAACCCACTCCCTTTGAGCGATCTCATAGTCTTCCGGGGTATCGATCTCCAGATAACTGTATCGACTTGCCGCATGACCGATGGGAACATCTGCATCCAGCATTTCCCGGTACATATCGATCAGATAGCAGGTCTCGAACGACGGGCTTAGCTGAAAGGGCTTTCCTGCATAGCTCTCTTTTGCATTGTGGTAGGTGTCTCGAAAGATTTGAGCACCTGCTGCGCTGAACCGGGTTACTCCCGTGAACTCACCATAGGCATCGGATGTACCGATGACACGGTCGATTTGTGTAACCCGTGCTCCATCGATGTATGTACCCTCGATGGGTGCATGAGCCTGTGGCGGGCGTTGGCTATACCGCTCGTTAGAGCTGGTATCGAGAGATAGGGTTATATCGGATGTTTCGTCGAAGAACGGTGCGAGTAGAGCTGGAGTGATGATCGTATCTGCGTAGGAACAAAAGAAGCCCTCGTCCATAAATTCTTCTGCATAGAATAGTGACGCAAGAATGTTGTTATGAGGCCATTGGTCATTGAGAACAAAGTGTAAATTCGGTGCGTATTCCTGCACGGAAGCCATGCGGTAGCCACCGACAAATACGACATCATTCAGACCGTAATGGCCAAAGGCGTCGAGGATCCATTGCAGAATCGGCCGTCCATCTACGGGGAGCATGCATTTGGGGCGATCGTCTGTAAGTGGCCGAAGCCTTGATCCACGACCGGCTCCAATAATGATTACCTTCATAGGCTCTTTCCTCCGATTTGAGGGAGTCTACGTGCCTCCTTCTTGTTCTCGCAAGTTGGGATTCATTGCGTCTCGGCAGGAAACAAATCATGATGCATGGGTACTTTTCTGGAAACAGGTCCGTGACCTCAATCCCTTCTCGCCATTCCTTTCCTGCTCTGTGTTCGGCCTGGTTATTGATGTTGGTCGGCCTACTGCTGGTGAGCAGTACCCAGGCGTTTGCTTCACCAGCGGCCTGTCAGGCGATGGTCGACCTGGTCGCTCCGAACGCAGAGGAACCGTCTGGCAAGCTGGGTGAATGGCGAGTACGAGCCATCACGCCGCGTGAAGGAACAGTGGAGCTTCTCCTCGGCAAGGGCGACGCTACCATTCTTCGAACCGAGATTCGGCGTGCCATATGGTCGAAGGTTGATGGCCGGTATGTACGCCCTCCATGTCCATTTGAGATGACGAGCAGTTTGCGTGGACCAGGAGGTGACACTGCCGAAAGTGAAGATCTGGAGAGATGGCTTGAACAACGCATCTGTTGTCATCCAGAAACGGTCGAAAGCATCTTCAAGGAACAGGTCAGGCTTCCCGATGGTGAGAAATGTTCCATGGCTGTGCGCTCTGGCAAGGGGTTGTGGAGGTCCATCTGGGAAACGGTGAGCCATACTTTTGTTGGCCCGATAGATCACAGTCGAACAGCAGGATCACCGTGGTTCGCCTGGCTTGTTGTCTTCGTCTTTGTGTTGACGGTCTTTCTGGCGCGGACCGAATTATGGAGAGCACTCTCTGCTCATAACAAGAGCGTCTGGATCGCCGTTCTGACACTTACGGTGACATACGCCATCTGGTTATTTCTGCTCGATGACACCGTTATACATGAGAATTATCATGGCTGGGAGACGGTCAGAGTCGTCAGCGGTGGTCCAAACGAGCCTTTTGCTGCCTATGATCCCTATGGTTTCCTTCAAATAATTCTGGCTCGTATCCTAGGCGGGTTGGCGTCTCCCGGAGGCGAAACCTTTCTTGCATCACGAATCGCCTCGGTCCTGACCGTACCCGCATTATTCCTCGTCTTTTTCAGTCTGGTCCCACGGGTGTCTTTCGCCCTCTGTGCGTCTATCGTATTTATCATTCAGCCGGCGGTGCTTTTGGCCGCGCGGGCTGAAACCGTTACCAGCACGGGCATTCTACTGATTGTTTTGTCCTTGTGGCTCGTCGTCCTTGCGGCCCGAACGAGGAGTGTACCCGTCCTCGTTGCTGCCGCAGGGGCTCTCGCCCTACTGGGTAATTACCGCCTCATTGGACCGGTTATGGTGCCCTGTACGGCGTTATGGGTATTTGTTGTATCGCCGCGTCCCGATGTGAAGCATATGACAAACCGGTGGTGGGTATCGGTTGCACTGGCGGGCCTGGCGTTGGCGGTTCTGTGCCTACCCCATGCACTCGTCATGATGGAGCATACCTTCGGCCAGCACGGCGGGCGATATGGTCGGGGGTATTATCTGACCATACTCCAGGTATCCGAATGGACATCATGGCTATTCGTCACAGTAGCTCTTGTTGGAGTCGGTTTGTTCCTTCGTGGGTATTGGCGAATGATGGTCGTGGCCGCTCTGGGTATGTTGGTTTTGGCACTGGGCACGATGCCGGCTGCAAATAGTTGGTTGAGTACAGCCAGGTACCAGCTCTGGATGCTGGTACCTTGTTGCGGTCTGGTAAGTGGAGTCCTGGTACTGCTGCCACAGCGATACGGGAGAAAAGGTCTGGTAGGGGCAGTTGCTCTAGCGGCGTTGCTGGTGGGCTCCTACGAGAGGCCGGTTGCGATGGTGTCCAGGACACACCCAGAAACAGCGCAACTTAAGCTATGGCGAAGTGTCTCACAGGAGCTACCAAGAAATTCTACCCTCGTGGTACCAACGGGAGAATTCGGTCGGTTTAATCTGCAGCTTCCCGATGTGGAATTCAGATCCAAACGTCCGGATGTGCGGCTGACGGACACCGAGTCCTTCATTCAGCGAACCCGCTGCGGCCAGGACCGCACCGCCTATGTCTTTATCCCTCTGGCCTGTCGGACAAACCCAGCATTAGAGGGGGCGTCGCCAGTGCCTACGTCGTCATGTGTTCGACTGGTGAAGAGCTTTGCTCCACACCTCTCGAATGTTCCGGGCCTAACCAGAAAAATCCCGCTCCAACTACCTGCATCTCTGGATCGTGATGGCACCATTTCCCGTTGGTGGAACCTGCACCCCTACGACACAGCAGAGGTAGAGATTGGATTGTATCGATACAACCGGCCGGAACCATGAAATACGTTCGTATTCTTCAAGATGATCAGGTCCTTGGAACTGTGAAACATGTTCGGATTCAACATGGTGGGGACCCGGTTCGATGCACCTTTGAAATGTCGGCAGAGGCGGCATCTGGTCTGGACACGGAGGAGCCATGCGAATTGGAAGACCAGGAAGGAAACCGGCAAGCAATTCGAGTCTCCAAGACGTTTTTTTCCGGCTGGGCGTACCGGGCCACAGGTTGGCTGCTCTCCGAAGATACGGAAGGTAAATAAGACCAGAAAACCATGGTGCTACGAATAATAGTGTTCGTGAGGGATTGGGTTAGACAGTTGGGTTGTTAAAGACCTATACTCCCTTCACCTAGTACGCCTTCAGGAGGAGAAAATGAATGTACTCATCGCTGCGTTGGTAGTGATGGTAGGTGCTGCTCCGGTTCAATCGATGGACGCAGGTCACGTACAAAGCTACGTGATAGGTCCCGATATGCAGCCAGTGATTCAACAGCTGCTGGATCTTACAAGCACGCCCGCCAGTAAGACATGGAAGTTTCAATCGGCAAAGATTGAATTGGACCATGTCAGTGTAGTCTACAAACAGAAATCCGGTACTACCGCCAAGGTAGAACTTCACCATCCGAGTCAGGCCACCGGGGACGTTATCGCCATGGGCCCGTTCGCGGTAACCAGCGGTAGTGGACCGATAGATACCAATCTACGACAGGGTCTTGCTTCAAGAATCGATCGTAGTGGTAGTTCCTTCCGTTGGCACCAGGTTGTGGCGAAAACAGGTACCAGCCCGGTCGCGGCCAAACCCGCTGCAGCAGGGGGCACGGTAGCTCAGAAGAAAGCTTCGGCTCGTGACCTGTATGTAATCGGTCCAGATATGCAAGCGGTTGTTCAGAATATGCTCGACCTCAGTGGTAGCAAGGTTGCTTCCAGCTGGAAAATGGCATCCGCGCAGATCAGCAGAGACCATATCAAGGTTACGTATCGTGGCCCCAAAGGCGCGAAGGGTTCATTTCAGCTTCATCATCCGAAACAAGCCAAGGGAAAATTCACTACGGTAGGTCCCTTTGCATGGGTTGATGGTTCGGACGTACTCGACGCCAAGGTGCGTGCTGTGATTGAGGGTAAGATTAAGGCTGCAGCGAGCCGTTTCAAGTGGATGAAAGTTACACGGAAACGGGGCAGTCAGCTCGGTCCAGACATTATGATTATTCCGGGCCAAAAGGCTCCAAAAGTACTTTCCGCGGTCATGGAGGGCCGCGGAATTCTCCCTTTTCGCTTAACTGAGGCGGATCAAAAAGCCGAAAAGGAGGTTGAGAAATTCTTCCAGGGTATTTGGAATGGAGAGGTTCTGGATTGGGAAGCCCAACTGAAAGACCTTCTCGCAGAAGAAAATATCCATCCCGTTCTGTTGTTCCGAATAGGGACGCAGGTTCGAGACTTGAAGGATAACAAAAGTGCTCAACCAATCTTTGATTCGGTCATCCGTCGCATTGCGGAATTTGAGAAGATTGAAGGGAAGCCCCTGCCCGAATGGATGAAACGCATTCGGGGAGGGGCTTTGCTCGCTCTAGGGCAGACTGAAAAAGGGTTGAAGGACCTGGCCGAGTTTCTGGCATTTGAGGAGACGGTCGAGGAATGGGAACCCTGCGAGCTGGCCCACACCTTGAAATTGGGTGAAGGGGCTGGCGTTAAAAAAAAATTCTGGGCGTGGGTTGAGAGGTACCGTGAGAAACACCCGAACTGCCCTAGTCTTGTCACTGTCTTAGTCGATGACTTGAAGGCACGTGGTGACCAGGAGGGAGCTGTCTCCTTTCTAGAGAGCACGGTCGATGTGCCAAACCCGGATCATATCCAGCTGGACCGCCTCGCGGAACTGTACGTTCATATGGGCAAGTCACGGAAAGCTGTGGCGCGGTATCGGCAGTTATGTGGTCTGGAAGACGGAAAATATTGTACGGCGCGGATTCGAGGAAATGTGGTCTGGGCGCAGAGTTCCTACCATCGTGAACCGGACGCTATCGTCGAGTATATGGCAGACGCAGACGCCAACCCAGATAACGCTCTACGCCAATTTGAGGTTGGGGTTATGTTGCATTATGCGCGTCGATACGAGGAGAGCCTCCCGTATTTAACCCGGGCACGAAAGACCTGGTCTGACGACGCTCGAATTCTTTTGTATACCGCGATGAATTATTATCGCTCGGGGGATTTCAAGAAAGCAGAGGAGGCCATCGAATATGCGGTGGACCATGCATCAGCGAATGACCCGGATCTGTTTTATTGTCTCGCTGTAATTTATCGAAATAGCAATCTACCCAAAGCCATTGAGAACTTAACTCGCTATAAGAAGTTGGCGGCGCGCGGCCATGTACCGCCTCAGAAGCGGGTCATGGTCGATCGCTTTCTGACCGCTATGCATGATGAACAAAAACGTAGAGAGGCGGGTAAGAAGCCCCGGGTTTTCGCAGATCCTGAGGCCCATGTATTCGGTGAACCACCGGGATCGCCAGGTCATGCCGACGATGCCATTCGGATTACGAAACCGGTGACGTCTCCAGCTCCCTCAGGTTCCGGGCCCGTGATGTCTGATCAGGTGGATGAAAAGCCAAAGATGCCAGGGCGTCGTGTTGGGTCGGGTCCTATGTTGATGGGACTTCTGGTTCTTCTGGCTCTTGGTGGGGTCGGTTACCAGTTTGTACGCAGAGGACGACGTTCCTAGTGCTTATTTAGACGTTTGCCGATGCGGTAAAGACCCAACTGAAACGTTGGTTGTGTCTTGCGGTCAGCATAATATTTGAGCGCGAGATCCCCGTGGTTTGGTACGACCTTGGGGCCGTCAGCAGGGTAGACAAGGGTGTGGTCGTATTCTTTCATGATTCGACGGCATGCAGGACGAAAATACTCGTGTGGAGCGGGCTCGTTATTCCATCGTTCGCGGCTATAGCAACGCAGGCCGAGATAGAAATAGACGGGACCTTCCGTCGCTTTGTGTTGTTCGGATTTCTCTATGAACGAAGTGATGGCCTGGGTCTTTCCGTTTCGATGCGGTGGTCGTACCAGGTAATCCGGATGATGTTGGTGGGTGTAATCCGCTTCGCCCAGATCGGCAAAGCCGACCCGTAATAGGGTGAATGATGAGTCGTCGATGGTCGAAACAGCGGCTCGGAAGAATACGTCCTCCTCCCATTCGTTGGTATCCTGGGTAAACCATTCCAGGCTTGGGGGCATTGTGACTCCTACAGCCCCAAGACAGGCTACGGCGAGGGCAGGCCCAATCCATGGTTTGCTGGGCCAACGCCTGGATCGCCAGGCCCACAGGTCTTCACAGAGGCCACCGATGGCAAGGATAGCCGGAATGACCATGACGATGTGGAGACGTGGTCCTGACGCCGCAGAGAGATCAATGTAATAGAAGCTAAGCCATATCCATCCGAGAATACATATGGCGAGACGGAATCGGCGGCGCTCCCAGGAGGAAGCGATCACCAGCCCGAGCACAGCCAGTGGAAGCAGCATGGATGGGACATATCTGGATTCCAGAAGAGCGTTCTCGTGTAGCCAACGGTCTGGCAGAAGGGGGATGATTTCCGCGAAACGGTGTGGCCAGGATCCGAGCTGTATAAGCTGGTCCTTCTGGTCCAGAGCGAGAGAGATCTGTGGGAGGACCAGAAGGATAAACCCGCCGATACTGATGAGCCAGGCATACCAGGGCAGTTTCAGTTTTTCGCGAATCGATCCGGGCTGGAACATGATGACTGTAAGAACAAATAGGGGGCCGAAGAATACCTGTTCTGGTCGCGTATGTGCGGCCATAACCAGCCATACCAACGCACCTAGAAGGTGATGAATCTTTCGGCTGATCAGGTATTCCTGGGCGAAGACTGTGGC
Source organism: Myxococcales bacterium (assembly GCA_002728755.1). GTDB lineage: Bacteria > Myxococcota_A > UBA9042 > UBA3505 > UBA3505 > UBA3505. Next base: position 267,490 of record PBVT01000047.1, on the reverse strand, counting down.
ACCAAAGGTCCAGAATAGGACGACGACAGTGAGGCTGTCGGAACAATCGGACCAGAGCAGTACAGGTAGAAATGCCATCAGGAGGATGGATGACAGAATTCCGATGCCGCCGTATCCAGCACGTCGAAGCAGGGCCACCAACAAGCCCATTGATAGAATGCCCAGGCATGCATTGAGCATGATCGCCGAGGTGTGGTCTGGCGTGGTGAAATGGAATAGATGGTGCCACATGGCTTGCGAACCGATTCCGTAACGAGCGAATTCTCGGAGCGAGGCGGCCTTATCTGTGAGCAGATAGCCCATGTATACGGTGATCACCATATGGCGCATTACGAATAAGCGTAGGACTGCTCCTGCGCCGATTATGCCCAATATCGGAAGCTTATGAGGGAGCGTTCGAAATTGTCCGTATGTAATGGCGAGCAATGAGGGCAGAAAGAGGAGGCTCAGGATCAGTAGTACGGTTCCGAACAAAAACAGGGAAGAATCCGCGATGGAGAGCCGGCCTCGTTGGGAACCGGACGGGTTTCCCGACTCCGCTGGGATGGGCGGAAGGCTCCATTGGCCGGTATCCCTCGCCGCGATGTGTTGTGCCAGTCCTTCGAGAAGTTTCACACAGGCCGCATTCTCCGGACAAGGGTCCGGGTAGAAGATCTTAAAGCTCGCTGTGGTTTTAAAGTGGGGTTCCGCGCTATCTTTCGGTACCAGGACTACCTTGAATGGTTCCCCTCGGGGGGTTTCGTAGATCAGATGGGCTCGGCCAGGTTCGACCTGCACAGTTTTGAGAACCAGCTCGCCTTCTAGCTGGTAGGGGCTCCCAGCATTGTCCGTTAGCAGACCGTTCAAGGACTGCTCGTCTAGCTGTTGCCCCTCAGCGAGTGCATTCGGTATTCCGAGGCACCAGAACAGAGTGGCGATTATCGGTGCGATCCGCCCGAGTTTTCCCATATTCCGTTAATAGCCCTGATTACAGACGAGTTGTGTTCGACTCTAGTCTTCCAAGTAGGGTGGGTCAATTCGGTACCAGGCGCTTTCTTCTATTGATAATTCGGCTGGTCCCTTGACCCATCCTCGGGGAGCCAATATCGTGAAATTAGTGCGATTCGACCTGGAAAGGGCAAATGTCACAATCACTCCTCTTAAATCTGACCACCTACTGCAACGCGTTATGCGAGTTCTGTATTGTTTACGATTCGTTAAACAAGCCTGAACTTAATATGACGGATGAGCAGATCTTTGGCGCGCTGGATAAGGCGCGAGCCGAAGGTACTGTAGAGGTCGGGTACTCTGGAGGAGAGCCAAGCGTACACCCCCGATTCGTGGAATTTGTACAGTACGCCTCGGATGCGGGGTTTGAACGGCAATCCATCAACACCAACGGGCTGAAGTTTCGAAAACAGAAATATTGCCAGGAGGTGATTGAGGCCGGGATGACCAGTGTGGACTTCTCCATTCACGGTCATATCGATGAGGTCCACGATAAATTGGTAGCTCGTAAGGGTGCATTACAAGCCATACGAGAGGCATGCGGACATCTGGTGGAGCTCCGAAAGGAACACGACTTTCACCTCTCAGCCACAACAGTCATCACGCGGGATAACTACCAACAGCTACCCGAAATTTGTGCATTTCTCGATGAACTGGGCTTTGAGAATATTCGTCTAAAATATGCCTATGAAGGGGATCTTCGACATGAGGCAATCATCAATCAGGTGGTTCCCTATGAAGACGTGATTCCGACGGTTGTTGAGGCTCTGGACTATATGGCCAAACGACCGGGCGGTTTTCATGTAACGCATATTCCCCTTTGTTTGCTGGGATCCCACGCAGCCTTCTCCAACGACTTCCATCGACGGCGCACATTGATGGTGTTTCGCAAAACCGCCGAGTCCGGCGACGCAGCCCACCGGTTCCGAAAAGATGGCGATGCGTGTAGTCGTTGTCAGGTACGAAACCTATGTACCCGCTTAGACGGGGCGTACGAGGAGTATCATGGACGTCCAGAGCTCGTAGCATTCGAAAGCCACGAGGATGTCGAGGCGATGTTCCAGAGTGCGATAGATCAGTACCCTATCGCGTCCACGATCATTCGATACACCCGAGATGCCTATAAACGGAACCGTGATGCGGTTGATCCGAAACCTGTGTCTGTTCCGGTGCCAGTTGGTACGACTTGAACGCGGTCAGGCGTTCGAGACCATGCTGAACTTGTTGCCGTGTCGTTGACCTGGTCCCCAGTTTGCGGGCCGTAGGTCTTCTCCTTTCTCTGCGTATTCGTGGGTTGGCTCTCTTCGGAGCACGTCGAGGAAGGGTTCTTCCAGGTCACGAACCAGGAGATTTGCGATTGTATGGAGTTCCTGGCGAGTCAATGGTTTGACCAGTTTATCCGGGTCGAGCTGCTTATTGAGCTCGTCGAGAAGGAACTGACCCATTCGCATCACAAAACGAAGAATTTTTGGATCGGCGGTCGGATCGTCTTTGCCGTTTGGAACGCTATAGGAGAAGCCGAGATTGTTCAGGGTTACTGCGGCCCGTTCCCCCTTGGAGAGGAGCTGGACAAGCAATAGGAGTTCGTTTTCCCCTTGTTCGATCGTGAAGCCAAAGGCGTTGGTGGCGTTACTGGAGCCCAGCGCCGTTATGTTCCAACCGATACCTTGTAATGCTTCTTCGAAGCGTGATCCAGGTCCAACCAATGCCTTGAGCTTATCGGAGAAGCTTGGCTCGCCCGTAAGGTGCACTCCGAGATTCATCCCTGCTGCAAGCGTAGGAATCTGCCGGGAGTATTCATGACAACGGAATTCCAACTCGAGCTTTTCACCGCCAGCTTCGACGGGCAATACCATGGCATCGCCACGTAGCTGGATCTGGTCGGTCTGGGCTCGCCAGCTGGTTTCCTCAAGAAGCTTCGTCGCTTCATGATCGGATGTGTCGAGGAGCTCTTTAAGACGAGCTTGGTAGGCCTTCGGATGTGCTGGTGCGCCAATAAATGCATCTTCGTAGGCGCGTACGATCTCGTGCTTGTTGTCATGTCCCAGTCGGTCGTACAACCAGAAGATGAGCTCCAGATCGATTGCGCCACTCCAATACTTCGGATCGACCTTAATGCGCCGAATCGCTTCGGTAATTATGCGCGTAGATTCTACGATCTGCTTCTTCTTTGCTGGCCAGTCCAATCCATTACTTTCGTGGAAAGCGACGTCTTCGAGAAGAGTCCCCGCGTCTGTGATGGTTTCAATGCCATACCGTTGAGGGAAGGCTCCCATCAGAGATGTCGAGATCAAATAGAACGACGAGATGGAATAACCGTGTACGTGTTCCGCACATTTTTCGAGGAAGTCGACAAAGTACTTGGTGTCTTCTGCCGTTTCGTGGGGGAGGCCCGTGATCAGCAGGATATGGTTCCATATCCCCAGGTCGTGTGACATCTTGAGTCGTTCAAGACATTTCTCGGCGGTAATACCTTTGTGAATGTACTTGAGCATCTTGTCCGATGGACATTCGACTCCGAAGGTAAAACGAATCGCACCACTCTTACGCATCTTGACGAGAAGTTTTTCATCGAGCGCCCAGAGGTTTGCACAATCGGACCAGAGAATATCCAGATCAGCCGCTATCAATTCATCGCAGAACGTTTCCGCGTATTTGTAGTAGCCGTTGATATTCGTATTGAGAAAATGGAAATAACGGGCGTCGTGTTTCTCTCGGAGCCACGCGAGCCCCCGAATCACGTCTGAGATTTCCCGTTTGGCCATCTTGGTCATCGAATAGCCGCAGAATGCACATTGTGAGTTGCATCCTTCCATGAAGATGCTGGGTAGAATCACCACTTTATCGTCATGGAAATGTGCCATCTTCTCGATCCATGAAGGATCGAGGTTATATCGCTTCAAGATCTCAAACCCGCGGATCTTCCGTTTCTCGATGTTTTTATGATCGTAGTACGGGGTTACATAGAGCGATGGGTTGAAGATGGCTTGTCGTTCGTGATCGCCCAGCGGAACCTCTTCTGGTGTTTCCACTTGGCGAATCTTTGTTTCTACCCCTTCCTGTCGCGCGATTCCTCGAGGCACATGCAGGGGGCGCTCATAGGTCGGGTGTACAATCACACCACTGCCGTGCTCGGAATATTCCGCCTTATTTTCAGTTAACGACGTCTTACCTTGCGCGTCTTCGACGACGAATAAGAGCCCGAATTCTCCCTTACCGCTTACGCAGTAATCGAGAGAATTACATCGAGTGAGCATGGCCTGGTATTCGGTCTGATGACGAGACTCTGGGGATATTTGAAGTCCACCGACGGCCGTTTTGCAGTTCGGGAACCGCTCCTTCAGGATTTTCGACATCGCCATATTGATGTTTCCCGCGGCGTGCATGTCGGCGTAGATCTCCAGGGCCGATGCGCAGGAAAAGGCGAAGAGGTCGGCTTCTTCGATTTCTAAGGTGTCGCAGATACGCTCTGTGTGCTTGCGGAGTACCGGATCATCATCTTTCAGAAAGCGATCGACCGCATCATCATCAAAGAAGACGGTCAAATCGAGCTCTTCTGGTTGCTCCCTTTGTAGATCAAAGACCTGAACCTCGAAATCATACTGGCGGATATCTTCGTAGCCATGGGTCTGCAAGAACCCGCTTAATGTCGGTGCAGCAAGCTTTACAATCTGGGGATCTCTCCTCCACGTTGGTGCCAACGTGAACAGAGATGGTGTTATGAACGCGATACGAAACACGGTAATGTCCAACTATTCAAGGCGTACAATCGGCGACAAGCACTGCAAAAACGGTAATTGGATCCGTTCCCATAGTCAAGGTTAGTGCCTTGTTATGTACGAATGGAAGTGTTTTCTGCTGTAGAGTGTATAGCCGATGCGCCCAATAAACACCATAAATGGACTGCTGCGGTGCCTATGGTGTGTATTCGAGTCCGATGTCGTCGATGTGTACTGACGCGTACCCTGCGTTGGTGAAATCGGCCGCATCATACATACGAACAAAAGTCCGCACATAGGCGGTCCCCTCAGGTGCCGTACGAGTATAGGTCAGATATTGCCAGCCGGGCTCATCCTTACTGTACTTCGAGGCGTATTTGGTTTCGATCTTCTCCTTGGCGGGATCGTAGAAGATAATTCCCATTCGAACCCGACCGTTTGGATCTTCATCGTGGACCCACATCGATATTGTGTAATCTCCGCCCTCTCCGGCCGGTTTATAATACCCGGCAACGAAGTCCTGGTTTTCTTTGGATGTCCACGTCAGTAGACACGAGGATCCTGTGTCCCCGTGGGCAAAGGAGGTCGATTGAGTAGCGTTGAAATCTTCCGTCTCATTAATGAAGCCGGGAGGAGGATTGGATGTGCTCCAGTCTTCGAAGTCCCAGTTCGAATCGTCTAATTCTTCGGGCTCCACACAGGTGCTGATGTCTATGGAGATGTTCGCCTCCTGGCCCGTGAAGAGTTTCAATTCGTGCTCACCCTCGTGCTCGATTATGACGGCTTCGGTAATCTGTATCGTAGCTCCCAGGCATACGGGGGGCATGTTTTCGACGAAGAGCAGAACGCCCTGTGCGGTACCGTAGTCCATTCGAACACCGCCCTTTACATCGGTCTTACTCACGGTGGCGTTGCTTACCGAGACGAGACGACTTTCGAGCTCTTCAGAAGGCACGATACCATCGGATAGATCGAGGATAAACGAAGAGACATCCGTGGTTCCTTTTTGAACCGGAGGTTCAATCTTTGTGATCTCCTCGTGCCCTTTATAGGAGGTCAATTCCGTAACCACCATGTCGAGTATCTGACCGCGTTGTGGTTGTGGATAGCCTGTGTTCAGCCAGCCGCCTTCACCGGTCGAGGTTGGGTAGCCGACATAGACCTCCGTGGCTCGTCCGTCGGCGCTCTCCTGAATAAAGAAGCCCGAGTGGTACACCTGCGTTACCACCACATCACAGAGCTTTTCGTACACAGGGAGCTTGGGGTTATCTCCACTTGGAAGATCCTTTGCGAGCAGGACGTCGATCGTAGAGCAGTCGGAGTTATCTGGAATGTCCTGTTCTGGAGTGCCCAGATCGACCGTGTTGGAGGTGTCGGGTAGCTGCGTCGAAGTGTCTGGTTGGGCCTCATCGGCTCCCGATCCACAGGCTAGGGTATGGGATATCAGAACGAACGGTATCCACCATTTGATGATTCCAGTCAGCATATATGCCTCTTCCTCCGATTACAGACTTGATTGAACCGAGCCACGCGCTCAGAGTCAAGACCTGTCCAAAACGAACCAGGGGCGGGATATCCCGCCCCTGGTGCTCGCATGATTCGGTTTATGGCATGGTGTCTGCCGTAAACCTGCTCCATGTATCTCTAAGGCTGCATGCCTCCATCGACCCAGGCCTGTAGGATGGCAATATCGTTGGCAGAGACAGAGCCGCCAATTGGCATCGAACCATCGATGACACGAACGAGAGAACACTCTCCAACGGTCATATCTGTGCACGATGGGTGGTTCGACAGTTTCATGGCTTCGGAGTATTCCGCTGCTACATTATGTCCGCCATTACCTGCTGTAGTGTGGCAGCCAGTACAGCTCGCCTGCAAGATGGGCTGTACATCCGCCGCATATCCTACAACGGTGTTGGAGGAACAGGTGAAGCCACCGGCGGTGTTTTCACAGGTCTCTTCCGCCGTACAGGTGTCGGTACCCGTCGCACATTCGTCGATGTCCGTCTCACAGGTCTCTCCTTCGTAGCCTGTATCCGTGCAGTCACAGGTTGCGGTCTCGCCGTCGGGTACGCAAGTGCCGTTAGCGCAAGGGTTGGCATCGCAAGGATCGGCAGGAGTCTCGCCCGTAGCCCAATCGTCAATATTGACGGTTGCTGAGTCGGCGTCGCCAAAGCTGCTCACATCGTACATACGAATGAACCCACGCACGAAGGCCGTACCCTCTGGCGCCGTGGCGTTATGGCTGTAATGGACCCAATCCGCGGAGTCTTCCGAATACGTGGAAGAGTAGACGGTGTTTCCAAGTTTGGTCTCATCCGCGCTGTAGAAATCGAGCGCGAGGCGCACACGACCGTTTGCATCGTTGTCCATCACCCAGACGGAGATTGTATAATCGGTATTGGGTACTGCGGGTACGAAGTAGCCAGCACGGAAGTCCTGGTTCTGGGTCGAGGTCCAGGTGAGCTCACAAGACGAACCAGCGTCGCCATGGAAGACTTCAGTGTCCTGAAGAGCTGTGAAGTCCGGATCTTCTTTGATGAATCCGGCGGGAGGATCAGACTCGGTCCAATCTTCAAAGTCCCAGTTGTCATTATTGTAGACGATTGGGGCCGGGCAGGTGCCTTCATCAACGTTGGCGATATCGTCGTCTGCGTACCAGAAGCAGTTTGTTGAGGTGCAGCTATTCTTGAGCTGCAGGATGTCCTCGTACCGAACAACGACCGCACGCGTGATATCGAAGGTCGCTCCTTCACAGATGTCGTCTGGGAAGTACTTGGCGTACAGCTGGACATCTGTAGCACCACCATAGGAGATGGTCTTTACATTTCCAGTGATATTGGCGTCGAGAGCTGCCCCAGTTACGGAAACAACGCGACTTTCGTGATCGTCTGTGGCGACAGTACCGTCCGACAAGTCGATGACATACGGTGCTACGTCGGTAGAGCCGACGACGGTCATTGTATCCGCGCCTTTGATTTCGAGATGGCCTTTATAGGCGCCCCATTGGGTGGCATGTACATCGACGATGTCACCGGGGTTGGGTGTTGCGAAGGGCCATGCGTTGTTTACACCCATGTATACCTCGGTGGCGTCACCTTCCGGGCCTTCCTGAATGAAGAAACCATCGTTGTATACGTAGGTTACCGTTACACCACAGATGGTGTGATCGATATCGATTGTGGGGTTTTCACTATCCGCAGGAAGCTCTAACGCCTTCAACTCGCCGATGGTCGTGCAGTTGGCCTGCGTTGTATCCTCACCTGTGGTGGTATCCTCACCCGTGGTGGTGTCTTCACCCGTGGTGGTGTCTTCACCCGTGGTGGTGTCTTCACCTGTGGTGGTGTCTTCACCTGTGGTGGTGTCTTCACCCGTGGTGGTGTCTTCACCCGTGGTGGTGTCTTCACCTGTGGTGGTGTCTTCACCCGTGGTGGTGTCTTCACCTGTGGTGGTGTCTTCACCTGTGGTGGTGTCGGTCTGTGTTGTATCGGTTCCAGACGTATCGGAACCGGTGTCATCACCATTACCGCAGGCATAGGTACCTACAAATAAGGCAATTAGTATCCATGAAAGAAATCGTGATTGGCGCATAGCGTCCCCCTGAGAGTCATAGTCGATAAGCCGCTATACGCTGTTATGCCCATGGATTCAAGTATCAAGTTCTAGAGCGAGGATCATGGAAGGCTCGGTTATGCTCCCTCGGGGCCTACTCTACGGGCGAGAATAGCTATGTTTTGCGGTCATTTGACCAAAACGAACCAGGGGCGGGATATCCCGCCCCTGGCTCTCTTCCAATCCGGTTCATTCCAAACCGGGTAATGGACTTCTTATGGCTGCATACCTCCGTCGATCCAGGCCTGGATGATATCAAGGCCGGGGTCGTCGGATGGGATGTCATTGATCGGCATAGAGCCGTCCAACATAAGGACCAGGCTGCATTCACCCATATTGAGTCCTGCACACTGGGAGTACCAGGAACTAGCCGGCTTGAATGCATCGTCGTAGTTCGAGGCGATGTTATGACCACCCAGGTTCAGCCAGGAATGGCAGTTGTTGCAGTATTGGACAAAGACGGGTTTGGCGTCGGTCTCGTAGCTGACGATAGGAGCGTCGGAACATACGAAGCCACCGTCGATGTTTTCGCAGAGCTCGCTCGCGTCGCAGTCATCGGCGCCAGTCGTACACTCGTCGATGTCAATTTCGCAGGTATCACCTTCGTAGCCTGTACCCGTACAATCACAGCTGGCGATTCCTGCGTCATCAATACATGTGCCGTTGATGCAGGGGTTGGGGGCGCAGATATCGGTGGCATTGTTATTGTTCGTACCATTGCCATCGTCGGGAATCGTACCCTCGTTGGTGGTCGTACCCTTGCTTGTAGCCCAGTTGTCTATATTGACGATCGCGGAGTCTGTATCTCCAAAGTTTGCAACATCGTACATGCGAATGAACCCTCGTACGAACGCGGTACCTTCGGGGGTCGTTGCGGTGTGGCTGTATTTGGCCCAATCCGCAGAGTTCTCCGAATACGTCGAGGCGTAGGAGGTTTCTCCAATTTTCACCTTACCGGCGTTGTAGAAATCGAGCGCCAGTCGTACGCGTCCGTTCGGATCGTTGTCCATTACACGTACAGATACCGTGTAGTCGGTATTGGGTGTGGCGGCTACGAAATAGCCGGCGCGGAAATCCTGGTTGTTGGTGGACGTCCAGTGGAGCTCACAGGAGGAGCCAGTCTCGCCATAGAAGATCTCTGAATCCTGAATAGCGGTGAACCCGTCACCTTCTTTGATGAACCCATCGGGCGGATCGGAGTAGGTCCAATCTTCGAAATCCCAATTTGCGTTGGAGTAGTCCACGGTTTCTTCGCAGGTTTCCAGGTTCACGTTGGCAATATCGTCGCTCGCGTACCAGAAACAGGAATCCGCACTACAGCTGTTCTTTAGCTGCAGAGTGTTATCGTGCCGCACAACTGTTGCACGAATAATGTCGAAGGTCGCTCCCGCGCAGACGCTGTTCGGGAAGTACTTGGAGTACAGCTGTATCTCGGCCCCGTTACCATAGGAGATGGTTTTCTCATTGCTCGAGAGGTTCGAGGTGAGGGTAGCACCGCTCAACGTTACTACGCGGCTCTCGTGCTCATCCGTTGGTACGATGCCGCTGGACAGGTCGAGAATGTAGGGATTGATATTGGTGGAACCTACCAGGGTGACAGTGTCTACAGCCTTGATCTCAAGGTGGCCTTTGAAAGCACCCCATTGTGTGGCGTGTAGATCGATAACATCGCCCGGGGTTGGTCTGGCAAAGGGCCAGATGCTGTTTGCACCCATATACACTTCGGTAGCCTCGCCATTCGGACCGTCCTGAATGAAGAAGCCTTCGTTGTAGACGTAGGTTACGGTTACACCACAGAGAGTGTGATCAATATTGATGGTTGGCTCATCACTGTTCGCCGGGAGCTGCAACGCCTTCAATTCACCAATCGTCGAACAATTGGTCTGCGTCGTATCCTCGGCCACCGGAATATCGATACCAGTGGCAGTATCTACAGCCGTGGAAGTATCGGGTTGAGCCGTATTGGTCGTAGTCGTATCGACCGCAGTCTCCTCATCCGTTCCACAAGCATAGGTACCAACAAATAAAACAAGAATTATCCAAGAAAATAATTGCAATACACGCATTTCATTCACCTAGGTGTCAGAGTGGGCAGGCGGCTATACGCGCAGGACCATTTAGAGTCAATAGCTAAACGTGTAACTTCTAGGTTTTTCGGGCTGTAATGCGGTTTTGTGTCCGTTGTGGAACAGCTTCTTTTACGGCTGTATTGCGTAGCCCCTGGAACGCGAATTTGGAGTGGTCTTTGAAATTCGGTTCTTGAATAGGTCCAAAATGGTATGTATGTGGACTTCTCGAAGTAACGAAACAGGCCGTTCGAGCCCGACAGGAGCGCACATCATGAAAACCGTATCGGTTGGAATGAATCTAACGATCGCCGACATACTGGCCGTGGGAAATGGAACAGCGAAAGCCGTCTTGGAAAAAGAGACGTGCGGACGTATAGAGGCGGCAAATGCGTTGGTGAAGAAGTACACCGACGGAGGCCAGGAAACGGCGGTATATGGTGTTAATACTGGGTTTGGCGCGCTTGCAGAGCATCATATTGATAAGAGCGATCTCGAAAAGCTTCAGCGAAATCTGATCCGTAGTCACGCCTGTGGAACGGGTGAACCCCTGAGCGAGCCGGTCGTGCGAATGATGCTACTTCTGCGTGCCAATGTGCTTGCATTGGGTCATTCCGGAGCACGTCTGGTCGTGGTGCAGCGGCTATTGGATTTTCTCGAATATGGTATTCATCCCGTGATTCCATCCCGGGGTTCTGTTGGGGCTTCCGGTGACCTCGCTCCACTGGCACATCTAGCGCTGCCATTAATCGGTGAGGGTGAGGTGTCATACCAGGGTAAGCAAATGCCTGCTGATAAGGCGCTCGCCGAAGTCGGTCTAACCCCAATAACCCTCGAGGCCAAAGAAGGGCTGTCTCTAATTAATGGTACCCAGGCGATGACAGCAGTGGGTATTCTCGCATTCCAGGTGGCCCAACGAGCCGTTCGGTATGCCAACGTGGTAGGTGCCTGGTCGCTCGATGCGCTACTGGGTACAGCGGTAGCCTTTGATACACGGATTAACAAGCTTCGCCCACATCCTGGGCAGGAACGTTGCAGTTCGATTATTCGCGATCTCCTGGTTGATAGTGAGATCAACCAGAGCCATACCGACTGTGAGAAGGTACAGGACCCGTATTCCCTACGTTGTATGCCACAGGTGCATGGTGCGGTCTGGGGGGCGTTAGATCATATCGGTGAAGTTCTGGAACGGGAGTCGAATAGTGTGACCGACAACCCTCTGGTTTTCCCAGATACAGGGGAGTTCATCTCAGGTGGTAATTTCCATGGTGCACCGGTGGCTTTCGCGCTCGATTATCTTGCCCAGGTGATGACAGCATTAATGAGTATATCCGAGCGTCGTATTGAACAGCTCGTAAACCCAAACCTATCCTCAGGTTTACCAGCGTTTCTCGTCGCGAATACGGGCCTGAATAGTGGTCTGATGATTGCTCAGGTTTCCGCGGCAAGTCTGGTTACCGAAGGAAAGGTTTTGTCCCACCCGGCCAGCGTAGACAGCATTCCCAGTAGTGCGAACCGAGAGGATCATGTGTCCATGGGAATGACCGCTGCGGTTAAGGCATTAACGGTGGTTGATTACGTGGAAAAGGTTCTAGCGATAGAATCGCTTTGTGCGGCACAGGGCATCGATCTACGATGTCCATTGAAACCGGGACCACGTCTGCAACAGATACACGACAGCTTTCGAGAGAAGGTACCCTTCCTAACAGAAGATACCCATTTGGCTCCCCATATCCAGGCATCGGTCGAATGGCTCCGATCCGAGGATTGGGCTGCATCTCTCCCCTAGGCTTTATGCTTCTGGGTTGATCTCTTCTACGTCGATGACCGAGTCGTCATCCTCAGGGGTCGGTGCGCTTGCTTCGGCCGTTGGGGCCTCGGCCTGGGCATTTGCATCTGGGCTGTAAAGCACCTCAGCAAGACGATATGCGATAGTCTGCAGCTCTTCCTGAGCGGCTTTCATCTTATCGAGGTCATCCGTCTCAACGGCAGCTTTTGCATCGGCCAATGCTGTATCCAGCTTGGCGCGATCCTCGGCAGGTACCTTATCGCCATGCTCCTTAAAGGACTTCTCCGTCTGGTAGATGAATGCGTCTAGCGTATTCTTTACTTCTACCTGCTCTTTCCGGCGAGCGTCCTCATCCGCATTGGCATCTGCATCTTGTACGGCCTGTTCGATATCTGTCTCGGAGAGACCACTCGACGCTTCAACCCGAACCTTCTGCTCTTTTCCGGTCGCCTTATCCTTCGCGTGAACAACAAGGATACCGTCGGCATCGATGTCGAAGGCTACTTCGATCTGGGGCACACCACGAGGGGCTAACGGCAGCTCGTCCAAATTGAACTTGGCGAGTGTACGGTTATCACGTGCCATGGGACGTTCACCTTGCATGACATGTACCGTCACGCTTGGTTGATTGTCCTCGGCAGTCGAGAAGACCTCTTTCTTCGTTACTGGAATCGTGGTGTTCCGTGGAACGAGGGCCGTCATAACTCCACCCAATGTTTCGATTCCCAAAGAGAGGGGAGTAACGTCGAGTAGAACAACATCCTTTACGTCGCCGGCAAGTACACCACCCTGGATGGCCGCACCAATCGCGACGACCTCATCCGGATTCACACCACGATGTGGTTCACGACCGAAGAACTCTTGTACCTTTTTTTGTACCAGAGGAATTCGGGTGGACCCACCGACCAGTACGACTTCGTTGATATCTGAAGGAGACTTCTTAGCATCGCTCAAGGCTTTCTTGGTCGCTACCAAAGTCCGGTCTACAAGAGTATCGATGAGGGCTTCCAGCTTAGCGCGGGTAATGGTCATCAGTACGTGTTTCGTGCCGTTATTGTCTGCGGCGATGAACGGGATATTGACCTCGGTTTCCATCTTGGTCGACAGCTCAACCTTGGCGCGCTCCGCAGCTTCTTTGAGGCGCTGAAGGGCCATACGATCGTCGATCAGATTGATTCCATGTTCTTTGCGGAACTCACCTGCAATGTAGTTGATGAGCTCTTTGTCTACATCGTCACCACCGAGATGGGTGTCCCCAGATGTGGAGAGCACCTCCACGACGTTGTCACCAACTTCGAGGATACTGATGTCAAAGGTACCACCACCAAAGTCATAGACGGCGATGAGCTCGTTGTTTTTCTTGTCCAGGCCGTAGGCCAGGGCCGCAGCTGTCGGCTCGTTGATGATTCGGCGGACCTCTAGTCCAGCGATTCGACCGGCGTCTTTGGTGGCTTGGCGTTGACTGTCATTGAAATAGGCCGGCACGGTGATAACAGCTTCTTTCACCTCCTGGCCCAGATAGTCTTCCGCTGCCTTCTTGAGCTTACGGAGGACGAATGCACTGATCTCTGGCGGGCTGTATCGTTTTCCACGCGCTTCAATATGTGCGTCGCCATTGTCGGCTTTCACGACATGATAGGGAATATGCTCGTCCTGCGCACTCGCTTCTTCAAACCGGTGTCCCATCAATCGTTTTACGGAGAAGACGGTGTTCTCGGGGTTTACAACAGCCTGTCGCTTGGCGACCTGTCCCACAAGAATCTGATCCTTGTCGTCAAATCCGATGATGGATGACGTCACGCGATCGCCTTCTTCGTTCGCAATTACTTTCGCTTCTTTGCCTTCCATAACGGCGACAACAGAATTCGTGGTTCCCAAATCAATGCCGATGATCTTGGCCATAACCAAGCTCCTTTCTAAAAAATTCTAAATATATCAGCAGGTTAACTGTTTGGCTCTGCTGTAACGGAAAACAAAATAGGAACGTCTTGACGAAATTCAACCCACGGAAGGAAAAAAAATGGCATTTGGGTAGGAGAGAGGGGTCTTATTTTGCCAGGAACCGGAGGGTACATTGACACGCAGGTACGCTCAGGTGCAGGATTGGTGAGAGAAGAGAGGGCTTATTTTGGCAAATGCACGAATCATCAAGCGATACGCGAATCGAAAGCTCTACGATACCCAGGACAGTCGATACGTAACTCTCGACCAGATCGCCGAATTGGTGCAGCAGGGTGATGATGTGCAGATCATTGATAAAGACTCTGGCGAAGACATCACGGGCGTCACGCTTGCCCAGATTGTCCTTGAAGCTGAAAAGCAAAATCGTCGATTGCTCCCGATCTCCTCATTAAAGGTGCTGGTGCAATCTGGAGGCATGTTCCTACAGCGCCGTATTGCACAGCCAGTTCAGACGATTCGAGATGATGCTGAAGAGCGAATGACCCGGTTACGTTCGGATGCTGAGCAGAAGATTCGTAGCATTAAAGGGCGTGCGAATCTCGATGAGGTTCGGGATGCGCTGACGGATATGTTCGCGCAAACACAACAAAGCCTTGAGGAGCTTCAATCCAGGATTGAAGAGCGATACAACCAAATCGTTCCCACAGGCCTTGGCAATAAGAAGTCTGATGAGGATGGTGACGAGGTCATTCCTGAAGAGGCCGTGACAATGGGATCTGTAGAGCTTGAGCTAACGGAGCGAGTTCGGGTACTTGAGCAGCGACTCGTCGAGCTGGAGGCCCGCCTATCGGCGCAGACGGAGTCAAAAAGCGTAGAATGATTTCCGTTGTGTCATCTGCCATTCGACGCGTCTTACTGCCCGCGTTGGTATGTTGTGCGCTGGTTGGGTTCAGTAGTACAGCAGTCTACGCCTTGGACGTTCAGCCAGAGGGTTTTATTGATGTGAATGGTGGGCAGGCCTTCACGGACCAGGACGCCTTTGGCTTCTTCGTCCAGGACCTGGCCGATATACTTACGTCTGGACCTACAAGCAGTGGAAGCACCATAGGAGGTCTTGGGTTGCGGCTATCGGCCAGCGGCGGAGTTGCGTTGATTCAATCCGATTCGGAAGCATGGACGCGAGGTAATGGTGACAAGGAAAGCCTCGTCGCTCTTATGGACATTCGCTTCTGCAAGGGCCTTCCCTGGGCGTTTGAACTGGGTAGCCAGATCAGTCATATCCCAGGCTCCAACCTATGGAGCCTCGGAGTTGAACTCAGCAATTCTGTTACGGAAGGGATTTCCGCTTTACCTGACATCAAGGTTACGGTTGGAACGACGACCACGGCCGGGGAAGAGGCTATCAACCTGACAACTGTACATGGGCGACTTACGGCCTCTAAGGGATTCATAGTAGGAGGTTGGGGGCGTATCGAGCCATTCTTTGGTTACCAATTTGTGTTCCTACAAGCATCGACGCGGCGAGTTGTTGCTTTCGAACAACAGTCTGATGGCTTCGGAGGAACGATATCGGTTGGTGACCCGGTCGAAGGCTTATTACCGAATTCAACCGGAAGTATTCATCGCGGATTTGTGGGAGTCTCTCTACGAACCGGACGATTCTCTATTGCGGCATACGGCACAGGCAGTAGCCGAGTAGGCAAAACGGGCCTGACTCTGTCACTAAACTATTAGTGTCACGCATTAGCGGACAAGTCGGAAGCTCATCTCGGTCTTGGCGAGCATGATCTTATCTCCATCCTGGAGAAAGCATTTTTCCACGCGACGCCCGTTTACAAACGTACCGCTTGAGGACTGTATGTCGGAGAGCTCAAAGCGCATCTTATCCATCCGGATTGCGGCATGACGACGACTCATTGCTGCATCACTGAACTGGATATCACACGCATCGGACCGGCCGAATGACGTGACCTCGTCCACAATCGGTACTTCCATACCCATATCAGGTCCGCCAATAACAGTAAGCATTGCACGAGCCCCGGCGTCATAGGCCGGCGCTTCGATATATTCTTCCTTATTCCCACGATTACGAAGGGCTCGTACGATCAGCATGATAACGAGCACAATGATTCCGATAATGAAGACCCACTTGAAGAACGTAAATACCGCAGACCAGGCACTCTTCGAGCGAGTCTTGAAACCATCTTCTGGGGTGTACGGCGGGGTAGAGGTCAGTTTTAGATTCGAAAGTCGAATTTGTAATTCCGAATCTCGTCGTACTTTTCGTGGCTTCCACTCCACAACCTGCTGACCCAGGATCCGGTCGGCCATATTCTCGAATTGGCTTCGTACTTCGTCGGGGTTTACCCGTGCTGCAGGCACTTCAATAATGCTTCCACCCGTATCTTCGGACGTCGCACGCAATAGATCGAATACCCCGGTCAGTTCATTTCCAAGCCCCTCAAGGCCGATGACATAGAACCGCGTGGCAGTGTCTTCAATCTCCTTATTACAGCGCCGAACGCGCCTGGCGCACTCGGTTATGGCATCCCGTTGCGATTCAGCCTTCTCTCTATTTTCTTCTTTCTGGGCCGTATCATCCCGTCCATCCGTCAAGAGCAGGAGAGCTGTACGTCGGTTGGGCTCATCTTCTATAGCTGTAAAACCCTTTTCCAGAATCTTGGTCAGATAGTCCCGGAGTAACCTGGGTTCACCCGATGTGACATCACATTCGTATGTGGGGAGGCGAGAGATCGCTTTGAGGGCCGATTCGTGCTTCGTGTTCAGGTCTTTTCGCTCTTTCACACCACAGCCGTCGAAGGTCCAAATCGCACTACGGTCGCTCTCATGAAGAGTCTCAATGAAATCCTTTGCTCCCCGCTGGATTTCCGCCATCAGTTTGGGTTCCGTCTTTATGATTTCCGTGGTTGGCAGGACAAGAATGACGTCCATACCCAGATAGTCATCAAAGTCGCTCGCCTTTCGGATGTTGATGCTGCTCTTGGCATCATCACCCTCTTCGACGGTGTCCTGGTCGATGATGACTTGGATATCCTCGGCATCGAGCTCCGGTACGCCCCCTTCGGAATCTTTTACGTCGATGTAGATTCGAAATAGCCGTTCTTTTTTGAAGCGAGACTGGTCGACATACTCAACCTTAACCGCTGCTTTCCCTGCATAGGCTGAGAGAGGAGCGAAGAAAAAGAGTAGCAGGCATACCTTCAGTAGAGTGCGCATAGAGCCATCCCTTCCACTGTGCGTGTTCCTATTCGGGTTCATCTAGTAGATTCCCTTGAACAGCATTTCGGTCCGTCCGATTCGAATCTTATCGTTATCTACCAGACGGCACTTAACCACTCGTTCATTATTGACGAAGGTTCCATTGGTCGAGTCGAGGTCGATGAGCGTATAGCTCTGGTCCTCTGAATCAAACCGAATGACGCAATGTTTTCCTGATGAATAGGGATCTGTAAGAACGACTGCGCAATCGGCATCCGTCCCCATTTCATTTTTTCCTGGCTCGAGCCGAAAGTCTCTTCCTCGGAATGGTCCATTCCACATAACGACCCATCCGACACATTCTGCTACAGGCGCGGATACGTCGCCCATATCTACCATCTGTGTTTTTTCGTCCGATGATGCGACCTCGGATTCATCATGTTCCGGAGGCTTATTTTTGTTTCGACCGAAAATACCCATTTTCTGTTCCTGCTTCCGGCTTTCTTGCTTCCGGCTTTCCTGTTTTCTTGGCGCAGCGCCGGATCTTCCCGTGTTGCTGCTGTCCTGTTTGTTCTTCTTTCCTTTTCCTTTGCCTGTAGCCTTATTCTTGGCTCCTTTGACGGCTCCGTCAACACCCTTATTGAATGAACCCGCAACCTTGCCTTTTGCGCGGGCTTGTTTTCCCATCAGCTTTCCTTTCGTTGACGCCTTCGCTCCTCGAACGCGCCCGAAAGCCAATTGTTTGAACCAGCGGTTCAAGCCGGAGAATGGATTCATACCGTCACCTTTCGATGGATACGGTTGAATGCAGCTCTATCTGGCATAGAAAACTCGCATATCGGGAAGAAGAGTATCTGATCTTCGCACGTTCCCTGATCCCCATGCAAGCCATGTTCTAGCCTCAAGCTGACCCGTTATGGTCATTTACCCGCGGGTTGGTATGCCCAGACATGGAAGTAATTGATGTCGCGCTCTTCGGTCGTCGGTGTCTGAGTTATGGTCAACTCCACGTCGTTTACGTAATCGCTTTCGATGAGGAATGGCCAGTTGCGCCAGCGGTATTTTACGTCTTCTCCTGCACAGCGCATGGTACCTGCTTTGCGTCCATTGACTTCCATGTCGGCCTCCCAATCACCTCGCACATAATCCATTCGGACGAATATGAGAACGGGGTGACCAGGAACCACATTCGTGAGCTTGAACTCACATTTTCCACCTTCATAGGCAATACCCACATCTTCGACAACGGTCCCGTCGGGGTATTTAAGCTTTTGACGACTCCGGTATTTGTCGCGGGCGTCAATGATCTTGAAGCCATGAGCCTTTTCACTATCGGGCTCTAGAATATCGATTTCGTCGATACGAGAGAGCTTCACCCCTTCGACAGTCATGGTCTTTTTGAATGTCTTGCTGTGTACTTTGAGCTTCTCAGCAACCTGGGCCAATGGAGTATCTGCGACGGCTTCTTTAACCACCTTTTTGAGGCGTTCAGAGAAGATGGCACGCATATTCTCTACGCCTTTTCGCTCATACGCTACGAACGTATCGAGGAATTCCTGGTCGCGTCGCCCTTCTTTTCGGTAGCTCTCTAGAAGTTCGATATGACGCTTTAACGATACGAACTCTTTTCGGCTACTGAACTGGCCATAGTTGGCCTCGACATCTTCAATAAATGTCCATTGTAGGCGTAGAACATCACCGAGAAGCGGGTATAGATTCCAGGCATCGACAAGATGGCTATGGAATAGCATGCGCAGGGTGATCAAGGAGTGGTCTACGTCTGCTGCCGTGGTAATTCCCTGGACCTGGAAAAGAAATGCGTAGATCTCCTGCATCTCCAGCGTAAGATCCATCAAGTCATTTCGGAACGTCGTGGATAGTCGACTCCCTACAACACCGGCCTTGGGGGAGAATCGCAGGTCTATTTCATTTTCGGCGGGGGCTTGTGGGTTCTTGGCATCGGTTATGCGCCGTACGCCCGGAGCAAGTTGAATACGAGCGAGCTCAACCCCATCTGCTGCATCCGGTTCGACGATTTGTGCCTCGATCCGAGAGAGTTCTGATATGCGCCTGTGCCCTTTGAATTCAAGATTCTCTTTATAGGTAATAAAGTCGGTTAACTCTTCCACATGCTTCGCCACGATATAGATGGTCTGTGGGAGCTTGTAGTCGAGTGGATTGATGGCTTTAATCTCGGGGTCTGAGATCAGAATTTCATTACCATTTCCATCGACAGCGATACCTGGCAGCACTTCGACGGCCAGTTCTCCTTTACCTCGCGCCTGAACGCGAAGATCTCCCAGGAATCCGGGGACAATCCCGAGCCCATGGCAAAGGCGATTGTGCAGTCGATGTTTTTCCACGTGATAGGCTGTTGCGTCGTTAAAGTCCTCCTCCGTGGCCAGAAAACCGCGGAAAAAGTTTATTCTTTTAAACGCTTTAGACAGGTCGGTCATTGGGTTTGACCTCCAGCATTGTTCGAGTCGGTGTTGTCAGAATTGGGGGTCTCGGCACTTTCGGCTTTGACGCCAATCGCCTGTTCGCCCACCGCCAGAAAGGCACGTTGTCGTTCGTGATGTTCATCTTTCTGGAACTGGACGAAGTAGATTGTATGGGCTGGCTTTTCCATCTGGATTACCTGATGGAGCCGAAGAAGTTTCTGGGTTGAAATCTCTTCGTATTGGACGGGGATATGCACGATAAATGCATGTTCCCTTGCAATGGTTGGGGTGACGATGGAGTCGATGCCGACCATACCGAAAACGCCAACGCGAAAACCTGGGTATGGCCAACGATTTTCTTCGATGTCAGCTTCTAGGCCCGTAAAGACTCGGATATGTTCGAGCAGGGCATCGCGGGTTCCACGTCTTGCGTACAGTCGTGGTGCATCACGCACCCATCGTCGGCGCGTATCTTCATCCCATTCGGGAGCCATAACCAGGCCCACCCAACCGGCCAACCATGGAATAAAGTCTGGCTCGGTTTCGAGAGGATCGAAGATCTTATGAAGATCCTGGATCTTGATCTCGGTCTGGGCGTGCAGGTGTTGGAAAATGAATAGGAAGTTCCGGAGAAAATCCGGACTTTCCATATCGCTCTGCCGGAACGCCGTGGGTAGAAAATTCACCCAATTGGTTTGGGCTACGTCCAGGGACACTTCGGTTTGGATGTCCATGAGAGAGCCGGCAGCAGGCGATTGATGAACGACCGCATAATCTCGGGCATACGTTTCCGTAAAGCGGTAGGTGTACCTCTCGAACCCAGCATTCCGGAGCATAAGAATGGCCGAGGCCATATGAACATCCTTTACGTCGGGAACGACGCTTCTCTTGGATATGTTCGTTTGTGTCTGGGTTGTGGGCATTGGGTCGCCTAAAGGATTTGTTCGCGGCTACGTTCGGTGATGCTGATATTGCGAACGAATGGAAGTTCATCTTCGTTCAGGTGGAGGTAATCAACCTCACGTTCTTCCTGAACATCAAAGATATGAATACGGTGAACGAGATCTACGTCTGGAACCTCTTCGATTACATGGAACAGGTCGACCTTGTAGATACTCCGTCCAAAGGGCCAGCCCATCTGATCACGTCCACCTGCGAGGGGGTGAGTGAACATGCGAACGGAGCTGTCGATCTCTCGATTTAGACGCTGGCTAGGTCCCGTCGCTCGACGGTAGACCTCAACCTCGACATCAAACTCTCGGTAGCGCGGTTTCCGCACGTGCAGAATGGTCGTCACCAATTTATGCCGGTTCAACTGCTTTTTTACCTGGCGCAATAGTGCGAGAGACGGAACCGGCTTATTCATAAAGTCGGAGTGACCCTTTGGGATGGAAGGAACGATGACAACGCTCACTTCCCCCTCTCGGTCTTTCGTTGGCAGGCATTTCACACGAGCGACGCTCGGGCTTGCTTGCTTTGACAACCACTCGAAGTCTTCGGCTGTAACGGCGCGCTGGCGGCTCTTCAGAATATAGGGACCGCGTTGAATTACAGATTCCACCGTCTCAATGTCGCTCCCGCCCGTAGCTGGATAGGGGTTGGTTACTCCCTCTACATAGGCCAGAGGTTTACGCATCACGACGATGCTCTGGGAGGCAACGTTTCCGCGCTCGCCTCCACCGACCTGGTACATACGAGCTCGAATATTTCGAGCGCCCTTCGGTGGAATCTTACCCTTGATACCATCACCAAATCGGATTTCATTGGTCATGGTGTCTTTTACGTAATGTCGCGAAGTCGCCTCGGACTCAAAGAAGTTGTCGACTTCGATCCACGGCACTCGCCAACCACCATCCGGGTGTTCCACGATCGCCTTTTTTCCGAAGTGACCTTCAACCACCCGGGTTTCCTTCGCCGAGGGTTTTTCTTTTTCAATGACATGAACATGTTGCCCAGCGAGAACAGGTCCTCTCGGGAAATTATATGTTTGGTTTGGCAGTGCTTCGCTATTGCCAAGTATGCTTTCCTCGAACGTGGTCATATTGTAGGCGTCGACCGCATTCAGTTGGATGGCCTGAATCTTTGGTGGCACATGGTAACCACCCATCTCCAGGCGTACACGATACCAATGACCACTTATTCCGAATCGCTTTCCTTCCCCTTGTTTCTTCGGAGCGATGAAGGAGATGAAGCCACTCTGCGTTAGATTACGAGTGTTGTCTTCGACGGGAAGGTCACGCCAGCGGCGTCCGTCCCAATATTCCCATACGAGAGATTGCTCTTGTAGGTTCAAGGCGTCTGGATCTGCGTTACCTTCACCTGCGATACCACCCACACGACTTTCGTCATGCTCGTCGACCCGAACATAGAGATGGCTCTGACCATGTGGGAACATCTGGTCAAAACAAAGGTAGAAGGTGGGACATTCTTCCGATGTCACGCTGAACGGTTCGATAGAACGTCCTTCACGTGCTGCGTCCTGTGAATGATCAACCAGTTGAAAGTCGTTGTAGGAGAGTACGTTTTCTACCGATCGATCTTCTTCCTGGAATTTGAGCGCTAGATACTTGAGCACCGGAGGAGTGAGAGGTCGGTCTTCGTGCCATACCCATCGGTCCCCATCGAGCTCGTATGTTCCCGGAGCTCCATAATCACCGGAAAGAATCCGACATCGAACCCACATGGCTTCTATGCCGTTTACTTTCACAGCTTTCATTGTCTTGGGACGCATAAACCGAATGATTCCGGATTGCATGAAGGCCTGCGTATTGTCCTCAAACCCGTACGCGTCGACGGTCTTTTTGACGCCAGGTCCGGTTTTCCCGAGGGGACGCCACCGTTTTCCATCGTGGAATTCCCAGGCCAGCTCCAGGTCTTCCGACGGGGTTGGCCTGGGGGCAATGGATTGCTCTACGAGGGAGGCCTCTATCTTGACCATGACATTGGGCATCGCGAACAGGTCGTTTGCGGCAATATACAGGGTACTTTCGACGGATGGTTCACGACCCAGGACGTGCACATTCCGTTCGGAATCTAGCGGGACAAAAAGGGTTTCTTCTGGATTCAGGAATAGCTTGTCCGGTACCAGCCCATCGCCTCGCACTTCGACCCGGGCACGGATGCCTTCAAGGACGACGGACTCATCAGGGATTTCTGCAAGCTGGGCCCGTATCCAATACCCTTCCTGACCATTTTGTTCCGATGTTTCGATTGGAATCGGCCCTTCGAAAGCTGCAAAATTTGCTGGCATGTCGATAGGTGCTTCATCAAGTTCCGTCCATCGCTCGCCGTCCCAGAAACTCCAGGAGAGTGAGCGCGTGATTTCTTTATCGCTTGACGCCGGGACCTCGAATTCAACCGTCAGAAGAGACGGTGAGGTCAGATATTGGAAACGACTGTCCGCGATGTAGATAAAGCGATCAATCGTACGAACCCCTAGAAAGGGTTCAATACTCTCGGTCGGGTTCGCCAGGGCCTCGGTGTGGTTCGAGAAGTCATCGTGGTATTGCGTAAACGCACCCTGAATTTTGGCGTTTGTTGCGGTAAAAGCACGCACCGTCTCAAAGACCACCGCCCGATCTTCTGCCGTGGGCCGAGTCTCGACCGGTAGGCGAGCGGGAATGTCTACACTATCGGCTCGTTCATTGAGCTCGAAGGTTAACACCGTATGCGCAGGTTGCGGCGGGCGTGGCTCGATACCCATCAGCTCCAGGAAGGTGAGAAGATTTTTCTCCGGCACGCGATTGAGCCGATAGAGCATGATCTCCGTCATCCATGCGAAGAGCTCGATGAGCGCTACCCCAGGGTCGGATGGGTTCAGGTTGTTCCATTCGGGACAATACTGGGGAATCAAGCGAATTGCTTCGTCTACGATATCCTGAAACGTGCGATCA
Organism: Myxococcales bacterium; assembly: GCA_002728755.1. Lineage (GTDB taxonomy): Bacteria > Myxococcota_A > UBA9042 > UBA3505 > UBA3505 > UBA3505. Next base: position 243,862 of record PBVT01000047.1, on the reverse strand, counting down.
TCTAGATTCGGCTTGGGTATCATAGGACCTCCTCTCTACGGAGATAGAAAGGATATACCATGTTCTTCACGTTATTTGTCGTGATGATCTGATACCGGATGCTCAGCTGTAGCACGTTCTCTGACGACGGATCAGGATAGGCATCGACTTTGACCTGGCGAATCCTGGGTTCCCATTTGATCAGCGCTTCCTGAATATAATAGGCGGCGAGCGAAGCTGTACTTGGGTTATTGGGGTGGAAGACAATCTCGTGGATTCTGCATCCGAAATCTGGTCGCATAACCCGCTCACCGGGAGCCGTACCGATGATGAGCCGAATGCTTTCGGCTATGGATTGCTCGCCTTCGGATAATGCCAACTCACCGCGGTTTGTTACGCGGAGTGGAAACCCGAGCCCTTTTCCGAGGAAATTCTTCTTCATTCGTGTACTAACTTTTGCCCACTACGAAGTGGGCAGAAATGACCCACCGCACCGCCGACGGCGCCGAGCGAGTGTAGCGTACAGGGCTGTAGTGTCAACCGAATGTAGATGGGGAAGCGGGGAGAGGATACTTCAGCACCGTCGCTAGGCAACGACACTTTCCTCACCGGCCGCAGCCGTAGCACCGTCCACCATTTCATCGCCCCCATTTCGAGCGAAGGAAAACGTGGTCTGGTAGTTGATTATGCCGGGCATAAAGACATGAGACACTTCTGTTACCAGATAGGTGCCATCAAACTGCGTACCGTAGCCTCGGAAACCGACAAACATGCCGGGGCGGAGCTCTGCTGTTCCGAGTATTTCACAGTCACCCGTCACGAAATCCATCGATAATTGGTCAAATACCGACTGGGCCAGGGCGTTTGCTTCGTCCACACTGAAGACCGGGTGGTCGTTGATGATGTGGACCTTACCTGCATTCGTAGCACCCCAATACGCCTGGCCTGCGACCTCGTGGCCAGGAGTAACCCCGTAACTCACAGAGGATTGTTCGGCTGTTCCGATGATTGTCTTTTTCTGATTCGGATCCCAGCCTCGTACGACGACTTTGGATACCTGGCGAACCGTCGATGCTCGAAAGTTGACTCGCTCCCCACGTATAGATTGCTCGTCCGCCACTTTATCAAAGCAGACGGTCAGAAACGGTGAAGGCGGTTCTTCTGGTTTGCCGTAGGTAATTGTTGTCGGGTCTGTGCTGCTGTCCATGTCGAATGGCTGGTTGTCGTCTGCGCCCAAGCGTCGAATGAACTGGTAATTATTTTCGTTATATTGGGGAAGATATGCTTCCGAACGGCTCTGCTCTGCTTCCATAGTGAAAGTCAGGCCATCGTCACCGGCGGCGTCCGTTGGTCCGGATTTAGTAATTACTTCTTCAAGAACACTTGCGTGATCGGCTGGGATCATATGGGCATCGCCCCATGTTCGTGATTCTTTGCCGCGAGTGAGTCGATGGAGTTTGTCGAACCCACCAATTTCAATGCTGGAATCAAGCTTCGAGCCAAACCCTGCGTTGATGTAGCTTACCTCACCGGTAAAGAGCGGCTTGGCTTCATCAAAGCCAATATTGATGTTGACCTCAGCTCCTTGTTTCATGGCGTTCAGATCGATGCGTTTTCCCAGCTCCTGTGCCACATAGCGGATACGGAAATAGTCCGGAGAATCCAGCTTTTGTTCGACGACCAGCTCTTTAAGGTTGATGGCACGCTTATCCGAGCTGACTTCCCCTTTGGACATCGAAAACATATCCGTCCCCCCAATCGATATATTGAGGAGTGCGGCTTGGGTTTCTTCTCTCTTTGGTCGGACCATTAGAGGCTCCTCTACCTATTTCAGAATGGGGGGCAATAAGAGGCGTGTGCCCGGATTCAGTCGGAGCGGGTCTTCGATATCGTTATAGCTCGCGATATGGCGCCATTTGTTTGGAGTGTCATAGGCATACTGAGAGATCATCGCCAGAGTATCTCCACGGCGTACCGTGTAGATACGTGCATGATCGGGTGATGCGTTACTGGTATCTCCAGCCCCGTCTTGTCGTTCCTTATTTGTCTCGTAACTTTTCAGGGTTAACGAAGCCTTCGCTCGGACGGGCGTACCGTTGGCCAGGAACATCTCATAGGTAACGTCCAGACCGGTCGCCACAAAGGCAAAGTCTGGGGCAAACTCCCCAAAGGCAAACATGAGCCGCGGCGCCGCGTGGGTCTCTTCCTCGACATATAGGAAGGTCTCCAATTTACCGACGTACTGGTCACCACTGACATCTTCTTTGGTTTCGTAGGTGTCGATGATGATTTCGGGAAGCTTTAAGTCCCAGGCCATACCTGACTTGAACTGTTGGCGTCCTTGATCGTTTCCCTGTTCCGGCTTTTCGTCCCATTGGACCTTCTTGCTCATCTGGATCGAGTTGGGATTGAACATGAAGACAAAGGGTTCTTGATCCTTGCCGTCGATAGGCGTCAGGGTCGCTTGCGCAAAGCCCTTTAAGATTCCACTGGAGCCGAGCGCTTTGTTGACTGCGTCTTTACCGGCCTTGGTGGCTTTATCTCGGATGGTGTTGCGTGTCGGTATAATATCTCGTGCCATTTCATGTCCTCAAAATATAGTGTCCACTGAAGAAACACATACGATTTTCGTTAGAGATCCCACGATCCCCCACGATCCCGGTCGAGCTTGATACGATGCCCGATCTTTGAAGCGATTTGGTGGCTCAAAAGCTCCACCACTTCGTCCGTAAGATTATCGGAACCACCACCGCCTTTTTCTCCGCCTTGTTCCGATTGTTGCGCTGGTTGAGCCTCTGCTACAGGTTCGTCAGCCTCTTTCAAATGCGCTCCCTGTGCCATTACCTGGGTAATAGGACTGACGAGGTTCAGGTCCCGTTGGATGTTGGCCGTCGGCCGCAACATGACATGGGCCAGTCGACCAAGGTCCATATTGCTTCCTGTCGGTGTAAGACCGAGGGGAACCGCCTCGCCACGTGCTTCTACTCGCTCGCCCAGATCGGGCATGGGCATACTGGAGGAATCAAAGCTTGAGCGACGGGCACCTGAGTCCAGGGGTGCATATACATCTGGTTTTTGACCAGAAGGTTTCGTGTCTACATGGGCCAGATCCGACCAGCCGAAGATCTGATCGAGATGGGCAGAGTCCGACGTTTCAGATGCGGCCATCAAGGTGCGAAGCCGCATGGATACTTCGCCTGGACGTTTCCATGCCCGCCCAAAGGCCAGGCCCAGCTCATCGCTTGGTGTGGCTTGGCCTTTCGCCTGTTTCGCTGACTGTTGTACTTCCGAGGAGATCGAGAATTCGACGGCCTCCTCAAGCCAGGGCTCTACGAAGGTCGTCGGTTCCGAGTCCATCCACGCTGCGGTTGTTTCACCGGGTAGACTGGAGCGCGTAGGTGATTCTGCCTGGCGCTGCTCCATCATCCGTTGGATGGTGGTTTCAAGCGTTTGCACTCGCGGCCCATGTTCCCACTGAAAACCTGCGAGCGGTAAACCAGCCATACGTTCCGACATCACTTTTCGTAGGTTTCGGCCAACCCGGCGGGCTAGTTTAGCCGCCATCTGAATCGACTCTCGGGGTTGGAGATCGGAGGCAGGGGAAGCGATTTGCTTCTGGCCCGCAATGGCCTCTGGGAGAGAGAGTAGAGCTGCGTCTTGGATGCCGCTGGCTTTTAGTTCCTGGCGGAGAGCGTTGGAGAACCGATCACTGAGTCCCGGGGTAGAAACGAGCTCCGTTAACTCTTGCGCTGTCAACATATTGGTGACGGTGCTGGCTACCTGTGTTGGATCGAATTGTCTTCCGATCCTCTGCACTAGACGAGGCGCCAACTCGTCGCCGCCCGGCCCCGCTTTCCGCGCTGCCCGGGTTATGATGTCGCGAATGGAATTCGAGGCAAATAATGAAGGCTTTGCTGTAGTTTCGGAGATTGTCGTCTCTTGAATCGCATCGTCGGTATCGTACTCGTCGAGATCCAGAAGGGTCGCGTCCAAGGACCAGGGAGCATCCTTATAGATTGCACCCGCGCCCGTCGCGGACCGTTGCTCTAGACGAGAAAAGAATGCGTCGGGGCCTTGGGCAAGTGCTTGGGCCACAGCTGGCTGCGTAACGAGACTGAATAGTACCTCAGGGGTGATCCCTGCGAGATTGGCTCGCTGTTCCACCGTATCGGGTAGACGTTGTACTATCGGACTCCCAATCTGGGGCTCAAATCCAAGCTGCTCCATTACGGCCGTCGGTTCGGCGGAGACACTCTCGGGAGCAAGCGTTTGTGCGAGTCGGGTAGAGAGGGCCTGTTGGACCAGAATGTCCTGCTCAAGCGGCCTTGCTACCGCTTTCTTTGTCGTCTGCGGAACGAGCGAGGCGATGGACAGTTCGGACTCCAGGTCCTCTGTAGCGGGGATGACCAGATTCATATCTGGTGTGTCCAACAACAGTGGTAGCTGACTTTCCGTTGGCGAGGAGAGTTTCAGAGCCTGCACCATCGAGTCCAGGTTTGCGATGGAGAAGCGGGACGCTGCATTTTCCTGCCCAGTCGTTCCACCGATCTGGTGAGCAGCCTCATCCAGTCCAGATACTAGAGCGGGTAGGAAGGAGCGATCGATGGAGAACTCTTCGAGGCTTCGGCTCTCTCCAGGCACTGGCGGTTCGATGGAAAGGGGCAGCCGGCGGCTTCCCGCCTCCTCTGTACTGGCTTTTGTTATGGCTTTGCCCAGAGACCAGCGCCGAATCGGTGCCTGTGACGAAGGGCCAGCCTGTAGATCATTTTCGGCTTCCCACTCGGTCTGGGGTTGAACGAACGTTTGATCGAGAACCGATGGTTTCATTCCAAAGGAAGACGGCCGGAATCCATATGTTGCGGTAAGAGAGCCTTCGTCGCCGGGTGTATCTGCATACCGCGCCATAGTGTCCAAAGCGGCGGATAGTCCGGGTAAGGTCTTACGCTGTAATCGGACGTCATCTACCCGATGTTGTATTTGGGGGCTGTCCACCACGCCTTCCGCGTCGACCAGGATAGGGTCGGAACCTTGCACGATGGGGTACGGCCGGCGTCCTGCTGTTTGTAGAATCGGAGACCGTGTATCCTGCGGTACTTGTTGGCTCCCACGGTCATTTTGGAACAGTGTCCATTCTCGTCGCGTTTGTTGTGCTGCCTGCTCATACGAGTGCACGTCCTCTGCCAGGCCCCAATCGAGACTAGCCATCAACAAGCCTTCAAAATCGAAGAACTGGTACCCTGGCTGTACGGGATTCAACGCCCGCGTGGAGCGTTGTAGAAGTGGGCTTTGCTCGAAAGCCGATCCGATGGGAGAGATATCCTTGATGATGGAGGAGATGCTCTCGTATTTGAGCCCGATATCATCGACGAATGGAGCACCCGTCAGGGAGATTCGGTCTACAAGGGCGGTCAAAGGCTCGGTCCGCATGATCATCTGATCGGCGAGAGCGAGAGCCTGTGCCAGTATCTGGCCACCCGGTAGATCAGCCCAATCCTGCTGACCGGATTGTAGTTCCGTGAGCAGGTCGATAACGCGGGGATCTTTACTCAGAGTGGCCATGAGTTATCTGGGTTTGGGTGAAACGTAGGGTGAAATTGGGTTTAGATATGAGCGAGTGGGATGGCTAGATAGATAAGATGCCACCAATATCAATAGAGATGGATCGGCCAGCTGCAGCGGCGGCTCCACCTGCTTTCTTGGCGGCTTCTGCGATGGCCCCACCAGGAAGCCATTCGAACCAATCGTAGACGATGGTGGCCGACTCGAAAGCGATCTCGGTACTGCCGGCGTCCAGAGATGGTCCCGTCCATTTGGAGATGAACGCGTTGTAGAAATTGAAGCGTCCGGCCTCTTGCATTCCATCGGTATAGATAACCAACGAAACGCTCGTTCGAATACCTTCGGTGGTCTCAGAGCTGAGACATTTTTTTAGCCAGGTATAGAACTCGCCATTGGACGCCATAAAGCCCCTCTTGACCTCGAGAGGTTTAAATTTGGCGGGACCCAGCAGGTGATGTTCGTAGAGGTTATTGCCACCGGATCGGATGTTCTTTACCTCCATCTCCCATTCGATTCCGTTGCATTCCTTAAAGCCGGCACTGGCGACGCCGTCGATTTCCAGAAGGTATTGGAATGCCAGTTGCGGATCGGGGCGACCAAAGACCATCTCGTTGACGGCTCCCAGCGCACTGGCAGCTTGCTGCCCAAAGATACCACCCAGGAACTGATTGACCTTTTGCGCGGCCATATTTCCGAGGGCTTCGCCGAGTTGGGCGCCACCGATGGCTTCACCCACCTCACTGCCAACCTCTTTGGCGATCTCCGTCGCTTTGCCTACAGCGCCCTGGACTGCGTTCGCATCCGCAGTTGCAGTAACGGGTCCCGCGGTGGCGCGAACGCCGCCGTCATCGGTGACCTCAACGTTGGGTTTATTGGTGTTATCGTCTGCCATCTTTCAGCTCCTTGGTCCGTACAGGCAATCAGGCATGTCCAGCGGTTGAGAGTTCGTTTTCTTGTACAACGCGGAAGAAGACGAACTCGGCCGGACGAACCGGTGCCAAGCCTACATCTACAACGACATATCCCCGATCCCGAGATTCAATGGGGTTATTGTCTTCGTCGCATTTTACAAAGAAGGCCTGCTCCGGCGTACCACCCTTTAGGTAACCATTCTGCCAGAGAGTATACAGGAAGTAGGAAATATTCCGGAGGATCTTCTTCCAGAGTGCGGGGTTATTGGGTTCAAACATCACCCATTGGAGATCGGTTTGAAGTGTACGAATCGCCGCACTCATCACCCTGCGTACGGTGATATATTGCTGCATTGGGTCGCTACTGGTGGTGCGGGCTCCCCAAACTCGTATTCCACGTGCATTAAAGGAACGGATGCAGTTGATACCGTGGTTGTTCAATACGCCGACGTCTGTCTCATTCAGGCTGATGGCCACATCCAGCGCACCGAGGAGTTCCTCGTTCGCAGGTGCTTTATGCAGGCCAATGTTCAGATCACAACGAGCATATACCCCTGATACGATGCCACTAGGTGGGATTAACAAGGGGCCTTGGCCATCGTCGACCTGTACCCAGGGGAAATAAAAGGCTGCATAGGCTGTATCAAAAAGCTGGCGCCATTGAAGGGCGGTATTTGGAGAGCTTCCGTCCGGTAGGTCGAGTATGCAGAAGCGGTCCCGTTGGTTTTCACATTGTGTGACCATGGCCTGCTGGACGACTTCGATATCCTTCAGGGAATTGAAGCCGGTGCTATTGGAATAGGCCCACATCAAGTCCGGGGCGCAGAGAACGTCCACGTCTTCAATAACCTCGAACGAGGCGATGCCTGACCGGTCTCCGGGTCCCAGGTTTTTCCCGATGAAGTCATCTGGGCTTACACCATGAAGCCCGTCCTGGCCCCCGCTGAGCTGCAGACGGGTGTCCATCGCGGGAATGGTTTCAAATCCAGGGGACGATTCGTTCAGGTCTGCCACATAGATGATGGAGCTCTGACCATTGATAACGGTTTCGAAATAGTTCTGAGCACGTGGGCCGGGACTCACATTGTCGAAGATTTCTTCTCGACCCAGAAAAGAAACACGAATCCCAAACTCAATGGGTTCGAGATAGGTTGGTGCTGAAGAGGAATGGTTCAGCTTCGCCTTTTGTCCCGGCTGGAAATGGACCTCTCGACCTTCGATATTGGCGACTTCGAGGATCTCTTCGTTTCCGTCCTCATCGTAGACCCGAAGAATGGCCCCTCTTGCAATACCATGCGTCGATTTTACCGTCGCCGAGGTCTGGCCTTTCTTGAGATCGAGGGTAAGGAACGTCTGTGCGATCTGTGCGGACTGGAACGTCTCTACATTTACCACATTACCCCAGGCTCCCTCGTTGATAGCGAATACGTCGATGGAGGGTTTACCGTCTGCGTTTAGAAAGCGGTCGGACGAAAGGGTTGCTATCTCACCAGGCTTACGTGGATCCGTATGAGCGATTCGAAGCACATAACACTCGGCACCACCATTCTTGAAGAAGGCCTGTACTGCAGGCTCCAGGTAGCTCTTTTCGTCGAGATTCCCGTAGATATCGTAGAACTGATTGATATCGACGATTCGAACCGGCACGTCCAGGGGACCACGTTCGGCCAAGCCGATGAAGCCAACGAGACCACGCTCTCGAAGCGTCGGTTGGCTAATCGTTAATTCTGGTTCTAGTTCGTAGATACCAGGTGGTCTGTAGGTGGGATCGAACATTATGGCTCCAAGTTGGGTCCTATACGACCCAGGCGATAATTATCGTAAGCAACAAACATGCCACGTATGTACTGTCCTTGAATTCCGAGCCCCGATTTCTCCTATGATTTTTTTTGCTACCCACTGCGGGGCTCGGAACCAGTTTGTCAGGTGGACCTTGATTGATTGATTTCTTTGTTGATCTCCGAAATCTCTTTGATCCAGATCTGACGCTCCTTGTGTTCCATGTCCAGAATGTCGTCGATAGGCCAGTGAAAGTGATAGGCGATATAGGCGACTTCCTGGTACAGGCGGTCCAATGGATAGCTTACAATTCCCCCAGGTCACTGCCCATGTCGATCTCGAATTTATGCTTACATTCGGGACACGACACTGGTACGGCAGCACTGCCGTCCTCGTTGATCTTGCGGTAGAATTCCTGGAGGTAGGCGAGGTCCGATGAATACAAGCCCTCGATAACCCCAGGATTGATAGCGGTCAGATCGCCCAACTTGGATATAACGCGCGAAAGAAGAATGATGACCAGATAGGCCCTGTTATTCTGGACTCGATAGTCTTGCAGAGGAACGATTTCATCCTTCGCCGTCGCCAGGCGCATGACCCCCTTCTGATGAACATTGCCATCCTTGTCCACGAAGCCCTTTGGCAAGGTGAACTCGAATTCGGTCTTGAAGGCCATTTTGTACTCCCCGTGATAATGAAGTGGATCTTGATGCTAGGCCAGACGCCCAAACGGTGCAACCTCGGACGTTTGTTCCGTAGGAGCGGATTTATGCGAAGGCCTGAGGTGAAAAAAAAAGGCCGAAGAAATCTTCGGCCTTTTTTCGGTTAGATGACGTTTATGCGCGCTCGATTTTCTCGACCGCCATTTCGATCTCTTCGACCATGACGTCTTTGCCTTGACCGTCGAGAGTGAAGCCTTTCCATTTGCAGGGCCACGCTTCGTAGAAGTTGTAACGCATGATCTCGTCGCCTGTATCGTCGCACAGGATTACCGAGCCCGACTTACGCTCTACTACGCCGTCGATGACCTTCTTACGCCAGGTCCATAGCTCATCGCTATTCGTATACCCACGCTTAAGGGTTACATTGCTGTACTTGGTACGGCCGGGTCGCTTACGGGCGATGGTGTCATCACCATCCTGGTATTCGATTACCTCGGTCTCGGAATCCATGCCTTCCACATTACGGAACGCACCTACAGTGACGCCTTCGATTTCTACTTTGAAGTTAAAGGCACCAATATGATCACTTGGTCTACGATTAGGCATTCTTGCCTCCTACATTCTTTGAACTGTCGATAGAGCTTGGGGTTCCCTTTCGGGAGGGCACGATCGGGGAGGTATCAGCTCCCCGATCGCGGAAACTAGGTAGAGTACGGTACAGATTATTCGGAGATATCTCCTCCTGCTTGCATCTGACCGATACGGAAGATTACGAATTCGGCGGGCTTCACTGGGCACATGCCGATTTCGATAACGACCTGGCCAGCATCAATGACCTCAGGAGGATTGGTTTCATCGTCACATTTGACGAAGAACGCCTCTTCCGGAGTCTTGCCGAACAGGGCGCCCTGCCGCCAGAGGCGAAGCAGGAACGCAGAGATGTCGCGGGTAATACGTTTCCAGAGTTTCTGGTCGTTTGGTTCGAATACAACCCACTGGGTTCCAATCTCGATAGACTGTTCGACCATGTTGAACAAGCGACGAACGTTCACATAACGCCAGGAAGCGTCGGACGAGATTGTACGTGCACCCCATACGCGAATACCACGGTTGGGGAACGCGCGGATGCAGTTGATACCTTTCGGGTTAAGGATATCCTGTTCCCCTTTGGTGATGTTGTATCGAAGTTCGAGTGCACCTCGAACAATTTCGTTGGCAGGTGCTTTATGTACACCGCGCTCGGCATCGGAGCGGGCATAGACGCCAGCCATATAGCCACTCGGGGGCTGGAAGATATTACCCTTGTATGGGTCATATACCTGTACCCACGGGAAGTAATAGGATCCATACTTGGAGTCGCGGGGCTTCACGAGCTTATTCACGCCACCCTTGTCGATGACCTCGGGGCAATCGAGGATAGCGAAGCGATATCGCATATTTTCACAATGCGAGAGGACGGCATCCCAGATTACGGGATCGGTCTGGCCGGGTGCACAGACGATATTGATGTCGTCGATCTCTTCAAAGGCCTTGAGACCAGTACGTGCGCCAGGGCCCTTGTCTGCCCCCACGTAACGGGCAGCCTTTCCGCCGCCACCTTTTTCCTTTTTGGAGTCTCCATCGGCGTCGTCGGTGCCTACGTTAAGAACGAATGCACGCGCTCCACCGTTGTTGAAGAAACCATACAGGGCATGGGCCAGATGTTCGCTATTCTGGAAATCTCCAAATGTCTTTACGAACTGTGACCAGTTGGTGATGAAGACCGGCTCGTTGACCGGGCCTACGCTACTTTCACCAATAAATGCGACCGTACTTGTGCCCACCATTTCCAGGGGCTTTGTCCCACGGTCGACCTCTTCGACGTATACGCCAGGCGACAGATAAGATGTGGCCATTGTTAACTCCTTTCCCTAGTTTTCGATTTGAGAGACATGAACTTTGGATGAGTCGGGCAAGCCGAAGAGTACGAATACAAAGATTGAATTGGGACGTTAAGACCTCAGGGCTTTCTGTCCACTGCAAACTCCTTGCCAAGCACTCTGCGTACGGGCCGACTGACCCGATCGGATTCGATCCGAAATTTGACGTGGTAGTACATTGAGGGGCGAACTTCTTCGTTTAATGAACGCCAGAATGAGAGCGTGTCGTTGTAGTCCGCCTGAAGGTTTGGATAGATATTGAGTTGGTCGTCCGGGTAGAACGAATTTCCGGAGAGCTCTTCTCCGGTCACCATTGGTTTGTCCAACAGGGTTTTGATTGCGAGGCCCATCAACAGGTTCTCTTCGCTGGGAGTATTTCCCCAGACGTTGATAATCAGATGAGCATAGAAATACACCGGTGCGGCTTTGTAAAATTCTACGATGCCGCCATCCTCGGTGTATTCGGAGACGAGGTTTTCGGAGCGCTCCCGGTAGTTGGGCGCAAAGGACACGTGATACAGGTATGCGTTGACCGTAGGAAGATTCTTGATGTTGTCCTTCTTGGGTTTTTCGGTGCTTATATGCACGGTTGTAAACCCATTGGTCTCGAAGGAATCCTTCAAGATTTCCTTGATCGTTTCCCCAATATCCCGAATGACCTCGAACTGAGCCATCTGTAGGCAATTCCCGTTGAACTGCAAAACATGTAACGAGTAGGTGCATGGCTGTCAATCGTGGAGGTTCAAAATTCGGTGTTGAAGAATGAGGGGTATCGAAACCCCGGGTCGGGGTCTTGGTTCCCCAGTGTTAGATTGGTGGCGGGGCAGAGCTGCCGCCAGAGCCGTTCCCGCCCGCGCTATCGAGAACTTCGAGGGTGTACACGCTCTCGTGTCCAATGCAGCGTATAACCACAAAGTATCGCCCTTCGCGCACGGGCAGATTGGCAATACGGTCACGTTGTTGTCCGACCTGGTGCGTAAGAGACGTAATCTTTTGAGCCATCTGGTCGTATACGCTGATGGTGGCCTGTACTTTGGGGTTGTCCCAATATACGTCCACATGGACACGTCCATTCTGGTCATCGAACGTAAAGCTCTTCCAGTCCACATTATCGTGGGTTCGATTACTTACCCGATCGGTGACGGGTTGGGATAAGGCCAGGCTTTGGGCTGTGGAGATCGTGTTGTCGCCACCCGATTTAGAATCGAATGATGATGCGCATCCGGCCATAAACGGAACCGTTAATAATGCCACTTGTACCCAATTCAACGCCCTCATGAGGCAGGACGGTATCATTGGGGAAAACCCTGTCAAGGCTCTGTCTATACTCTTCAAACCTTGCTCTGTGCCCACGACTGTGCCAACAAAGCAGCCGTTATGAAATTGTCGGAAACGATTCTAAACCGCATTCTTGGTGGTGGCCTGGTCTTGGGGCTCGTGGCTGTTTCGGTGTTGCTTGTACAAGGGCAGCGCCAACGAGCAGAACGGGTTCCGACCCATCAGCAATGGAATGAACTACGTACCCAGACGAGCTCGCATCTGACGACGGGTGACCTGATCCGCATCGTCCCGGCTTGGGATAATCTTGGGCGCACGGTGTTCCGTGGTGCGGTAGCCGGCAGTGAAGACTGGCCCTTTCGGGCTTTGGATTGGCGCGAACCAGGTGATCCTATTGCGTGGATGGGCTTTGAACGATTGGTTCTGGTTGGATGGAAAGACTATGTTTTGAAGGAGCAGAAGCGACGTAAAGGGCTTGGTACGAAGTGGCAGACTCTGGTGCAGTCGGGCCGACTTTTGGCAGAGGCCATAGAGCTGCCTCCCTCTCCCATTCGTTGGAATGGACGCGATACATTGACCTCAGGATCAATCGAGGTGAATCGAATAAGCGAAGCTGGCAAGTCCGAACGGTGCAAACGGTCGCGAGAAAGAAAGGACTCGTTTGTCTGCGGGGCGAGCAGATCAGGTCGATTGTCGCGGCAACCGCTCACCGATATTGTTCAGCTACGTATGGTGGATGTTGGAGATGTGCCTCGAGAGTGTGTCTTCTTCGAGCCCTCGAAGAGCCATCCAGTCTATCAGTTTACGTTCCCATCCGTTCCTTTGCATGGCGGGGATACGATTCTGTTGCGAGCAGGGAATGCTCTTCGTGATGACACGCGCTATGGGCCGGCACGTAAGCCGAAACCTGGTCGCATTCAGGTGGAGCTTTCTGTGGACGGAAAGTCTGTGGTGGTTGATGACTTTCACCGATACGACAATGTGTGGATCCCCTGGGCTGTGAACGTTGAGTCCAGCTTAGAAGGGAACAGCTCTCATAGTATTGCTGTGCGTTTAACCGGGCCAACTGGTGGTGGTCGGCAGCTCTGTTTCGACCTGTACGTTATGGGAGCCGGCTGGGCTGATTGGGGCCCCCTTGGTTACGGTCATCGGCATGGAGAAGAGCCGTCAGCTATTTCGGTCCGTCGACAGACGGTTTCTTTGTCGGCGCCGGAGTCTTCTCGTACAGACTAATCATCGGCACGCCGTCTGCTCTCCAAGCCCAGCTGGGCCCGGGAGCGTTGAAGGCTCGTTGGAGGTGTAACTGTGCGGCTCCGAAGAATTTCTGCTCTTCGAAAAGGGCAGCATCTGCTTTGTCGAGTACATTGGCGATACCGCAACCGACGCTGCCATCACGGCAGTTTCTGGCGAAGACATGACCTGTCCCGAGGAGATTCAGGTCACTTCGAACACGTCCCTCTCGCTTGTACATATTGAATGCCGTGGGCGTGGTGTCATGTAGCCATACGGTCGCCCTGGGGGAAAGACGCGTGTTGAGCTGGTCCAAGGCCTGTTTACTGGCATATCCCCAATATATTCGGGTGAGCTTTTTATCTGCGGCCCCAGAGATGCCGCCAGCCAACTCATTATAGTAGGTGTTTCCCACTGGAATACTGTTGGCAGTCGCCAGGGTAGCCGGAATCAGGACCGCGATGGACAGTATAATGGCAGCCAATATCGACATCTGTTTGCGTAGATGATCGGAGGGAAGGGCAAGCAACTGTACAGATATGATAGAGAGTCTCCAGATGCCCCAGCCACCCAGAATGCAGAAGAATGGCATACCGGTCATCCAATGTTTGACTCCCCCGAAGACCGGCGTGCTGGGGACCGCGATGAGGACTACGGGGAATAGGGTAAGAAACGCGAGAAATGTCCCGAGACGGAACAGGTGTGCGTTGATGGCAGTAAGCGGCTTTCTTGGAGTCTTTCGAAGAGCCTGGATGGAATGTCTGACGCCAGGTCGAAATAAGTCGAGCCCACCGAATAGGCAGACGACCAATGTCAACACGGGGACCGTTAGGGCGGTTACTACGAAGGGGTATTCTGCTGGGAAAGGGGGGACTTCCAGGATCTGCCCCATGTAGTATTGAAGGTAGTGTTCATGGTCGAGATGGAAGTTCAGATAGGCTTCAATCGCTACGAAGGGATCGACCCAGAGCTTGGGCCAGAACACAAATAACATTCCTAGACCAATCGGTGGCATGACCAGAAACGCCAGGGGTATACGTGGAAAGCGAATACGGGTACGCGTGAGGGTCAGCGCTACGATGAGAGCGAGAAGAAAACCCCAGATGGGTTGACGGAGTCCCAGGATGAGGACCGCGAGACACGCTATAGCGGTCAGGGTCATCTGCACGCGGCTCATGGATTTTGATTTTAGTGAAAACTCACGCCGATGCGTCAATAACCAGAAGGCGATGAAGGGGATCGGTAAAAAGAGTGCGTTATGTTTAGTGAGCAGACCAATGCCCCATAACACCCCGGTTGCCCAGGCCCATTTGGGGCGCTCAAGCGACATCCAGAACGCGGCGGCGATCAGAAATATCATGGCCGTAACTGGCATATCGAAGGCCGCGAGATGCGCATGGTAGAACCAGCGCGGACTGGTAAGAAAGAGCAGCGGTGCTGTGATACCGACGACCGGATGCAGTTGATGCCATCCGAAAAGAACCATGGCGAATATGAGCAGGGCTGTGAAGAACGGTCCAACCAATCGCATGGCTGTACCTTCTCGAAGAGGCCCGTCACGGCGGACCGTACAACCTCGCATATACTCTGGGCCGGCGTGATAGAGCGTATTACACCGCTGTATGATCCCCGCTGGATCGGATGTTTTGAATTCTACTGTCGCAGTTCTTGGCCCACGTTTAATTACTTTGCCGGTCCCGAGGTTTCGTCTTGGATCTCCGGCCACCTGGTCGATGGCCTGCGGTCCTAGAACCGATACAGTCGTGCCTTTCGAGAATGGGTGACTCGGAGCCAGCCCCTGGACGGTTAATGTAACACCCCCGGGCCTTTTGGATGTTGGAGGGTGCACTCTGACGTTTCGTTCGATCGTTCCGAATGTTCGCCAGAACCCACCCATCAGCACCTTCACAAGGGGCGGATGCTCGTAGTTTCTTCGCCATATTCGAAGGATCTCCCCTCGCTCGAACGCTTTCTTACTATCGAGTTGGTCAAACCATTCCTGGTAGATTTCGGCGTTCGAGAAATAGAACGACTCATCACGGCTATACCCCATATCGTTGGTGCTCATAATGGTGCCAAACGACAGCGCCGCAAGGAGCGTGGCAACCAGGATGGATATGGAGCGTTTACCAATCATATGGATAGGATCTGCTTACGAACGAGGAAACCTGGCGGCATCCTAGGACAGACATAATTGCCGATGCAAGCCGGATATACTTTACAAATCGGCTCAAAGAAGCGATTAAAGCCTCCCGCCTCGTCTGGTCATACCGGATTGGTCATGGTAAGAATCAGGCCTATCCGATAGGATAGATGCCAGATTCCCTTTTGGAGCTCTCTTATGATTCGCTGTTCTGGCTGTTCATACGAAAAGATACCGTCCGAAGCTTTGTATTGCCCTATGTGTGGTGAAGCTGTGGCGGAGAACAGTCTTTCGTCAACAGATGAACAGGCGGCTGTTGCTGATATGGTGACAAAAAAGTCGGCTGCTAATCCTGGAGGACGGGCGATGACTACCGAGGTCATCCCAAGAGAAGAGATCGAGCAGCGTCTTAAGGAGTTACGTGAGACACCGACTGTAGAAATTGAGGCCGGCACGAATGTGCCAGAAACCACACCCGCAGTGTCTCCGAAACCGGCGAAGAAACGAACAAGTGCCGATGAAAAGAGAAAGTTCAGTGAGACAATGTGGTTTATGTCTGGTTTAGACGGGGACCAACTCGTCGATGATTCAGATGATGTTGATAAAGAAGCTCTATCGGACCGTTACGAGAAGAAGAAGACAATGTCCAAGACCATTCGAAAGCAGTTCTCTCTGACTGTGGATGGTTCGCAAACGGAATCGTCTCCTGGAAAGAAATCGAAATCTCCGGAAAAGAAGTAAGGAAGGAAAAAGTAGGCTCTGATGGCTGAATCCAAATCCAACGGAAAGCATGATGTGAGCGATCTAGCTCATGATGTGAAGGGTACTCGGAACCCCAAGGTGTATCTGTCGATGTTGGGACCGGCTGTGCGCGGATTCATCTTGAAGGTGGCCAAGAAGAATCCAGAGCTTACAATGCGAACCCGTGGCGATGCGCACTTCAAGTGGGATTATCGCTCGGATCGTCCCGAACTACGCCGCTTGTATGATATTGCCAAGACCTCGCAATGGAACGCAGAGACCGATTTAGATTGGTCCATAGATGTAGATCCGCACAACACGGAACACGATCTCTTTCCTGAACAATATCTGCCGTTGGTTGAGTTTCAGGGCTATAAGAAACTGACCAAGAAAGAGCGCGAGATCCAACGCTATGATCTGATGGCCTGGCTTCTAAGCCAGTTTCTTCATGGCGAGCAGGGAGCGCTGTTTGCGGCGTGCCAGGTCACCAATTCGGTGGGCTGGATGGATGGCAAACTCTACGGTTCCACCCAGGTTGTGGATGAGGGGCGTCATGTCGAGGTGTTCGGCCGGTATCTTAACGAAAAGCTCGAGAAGCTCTACGACATCAATGACAACCTTTATGTGATTATAGATGCCCTTATGCGTGACGGCCGATGGGACATGAAATTCCTTGGCATGCAGATCATGATTGAGGGGTTGGCTTTGGGCGCATTTGGGACCATGCGAATGGTGACTCGTGAGCCACTACTGAAAGAGCTCCTGAAGTATGTGATCATGGATGAAGCCCGTCACGTACACTACGGAGTTTTGGCGTTACGTACTCATTATCAAGAGAACCTCTCGGAAAAAGAGCGCCGCGAACGAGAAGACTGGGCGTTTGAGGTCTCCGTCTTATTGAGGAACCGATTCCTTGCGCACGAGTTCTATGAGGAACACTGGGCGCATACAATGAATCGCAAAGAGTGGGATGCTCTTGTGCTCGGTTCTCCATTCATGAAGTTTTTCCGAAGCACGCTATTCAAGCGCATTGTTCCGAATCTCCGCCGCATCAATCTGTTGTCGGATCGAATTCGTCCTCACTATGAGAAGTTGGGACTTCTCGAGTGGGAGAATGAAAAAGCGGCGCCCGAGGTGAGCATCGATGAACTATTAGGAGGCTCCTGAACCCAGATTATTGGTTCAGTAGTTTTTCTACTCGCTCTCGAATCTCCGGAATCTCGTCCACATTGAAGCCAATGGAGCGATGCTGAACTACGCCTTTTCGGTCGACGAGGAATGAGGCCGGCATGGAGTCAATATTGAACAGCCCCATTGCGCTCGAATCCTGATCGTGAACTACGACATAGTTGGGGTCGAACTGATTCACGAAGTCCAGAGTTCGTTTCTTTAGCCTATCGGTACCAATTGCCACGACGTGGAAACCTTTGGGCCCAAACTCTTCCTGCAATTTGCGAAGGAAAGGTAGCTCTCGTTTACAGCTGCCACACCAGGAAGCAAAGAAGGTGATATAGGTGACTTTATTCTTGAACCAGGCGGACTCAAGTACCTGACTGTCTTCTGTGTTTAACCGTAGCTTGGCTGGTAGAGCACGTCCCACTACATCGTTTGTATTGGATTCATCGACCTGTGACCGGTCAGCTTTGCCCTTTACCGGCTCATCTGCACAGCAGCGAACACCTGTCGTTGCGTTGCGGTAACCTGGTCCGTAGGA
Source organism: Myxococcales bacterium (assembly GCA_002728755.1). Lineage (GTDB taxonomy): Bacteria > Myxococcota_A > UBA9042 > UBA3505 > UBA3505 > UBA3505. The sequence goes on along the minus strand of PBVT01000047.1, from coordinate 225,947 downwards.
GGCGCGTCTATAGTTGCAGGCGGCACGAGAGCGGGAGCTGTAGCTTCCACCGACGAGAGTAGCCTTCTTGGGGTCGGTCCCGACCCATTCGGCCCGATTCCCCACAATATCATAGATGCCGGATGCAGTACGACAGCCTGCCAGGCTTCCGGTATTCACCACGCCCCCCGTTTTTCGGTCTTCATTGGCGCGACAGCGGCTCGCTTCGTAGTAGAGCCCGTAGGGGTACATCGTTCCTTCCACGGTGTCGTCGGCGAAATAACCGTTCCCGTTATTATCGATAGCGGCCTTTCCTGCGCAGGCGGTCACCCATTCCTTCTCCGTACAAAGCCTCTTCGACGCCTTTTCGCAGGCCTCCTTCGCTTCAAACCAGGAAAGCTGTGCAGGAAGCGCATTCGGAATGCTCATGGCTTTGCCAGCCCCGTCCACGGAAGCCTCAAAGGCATCAATATAGAATGGGGATGGGAGGGATGTGATCTTTACCTGGGTAGGAGTCGTGTCGTCGGCCCGAACAACCTTTGTATTGGTATTAGAGCCGGAGTCAGAAGATTTGAGGGCATTGTCGATCATGTATTCCAAGATCGAGAGGCTCCCCGCACCTTCCATCGGTCGATCGTTAATGAACACTTTGGGCGTACTATCGATGCGTTTCTTTGCCCCTTTGGCAGCATCGAGTCGAATCTTCTGGTTTGTCTCTGTAGATGTCAGACATGTGTTCCATTGCTTCACATCTACGCCAATCTTCTGGGCATAGGATTCTAGATCTTTCGCAGAAAGTTTCGATTGCTTCTCAAATAGGAGGTCATGCATCTCCCAGAATTTACCCTGTTCGCCGGCACAATGGGCAGCTCTTGCTGCACTGCATGCGTTCTTATGGCGGGCCCCACCGGTAAAGGGATTGCATTCATTATTTAGAGGGAAGTTCCGGAAAATTATTCGGAGCTGACCGTCGTCATATTTCTTCTTTATGGCCTTTAGGTTATGCGCAAGCATTCGGCAGAACGAACACTCAAAGTCAGAGTATTCGATCAATGTTACTGGCGCATCATCTGGTCCCCATTGGTTCGCGCCACCGCTACTGGCAATGGACTTGTTCGCCTCGGTCGGTGGTTCGCCCAATGCCGAGTCGATTAAGGCTTCTATCTTCTCTAGATCGGACCATCCATCCATGGGAACTCGATCTACGATTATGTACGGGGTTCCCTGAATGAACGCCTGGTTTGCGATATCGATATCGAGTGCAATCCTTTTGGACGTTGCTGGATCATCCAGACACGCTTCCCAGGTTGCCATTTGCACACCAGCTTTCTTCGCAAGCTTGGGAATGAGGCTCGATTTGAGGTTGTCCTGGTTCTCAAAAAGAAGGTCGTGCATCTGCCAGAAACGACCTTGTTTACCTGCACAATGGGCAGCCCGGGCGGCCTCACAGGCTCCAGGATGACTATTGGCTCCAGCATTACATTCGGAGTCCAATGGATAGTGCCGAAAGACTACACGTATTTTATCCTTATATTTCTGCTTTAACGGCCCAAGCGTATGCTTCGCCATCAGGGCGCAGTGTCCACATTTAAAGTCCGCGAATTCTACGAGGGTCACGGCCGCATCTTTTGGGCCCCATACCGAGTATTCGACATCATCTAAAGGAAGGCTCTTCAGGGCCTTTATTCGTGCCGCTGTGTCCTGGCGTGCCTGTTGCACCATGGCAGCTTTCTTTTGTTTCATGTTGCCGTCGGCTCGTTGGAACCAGACGAGGGCGGCCCCTAGCGCTAGAACAAATATCAGGCCAGCCTGGGGAATCGGAGTTAGCTGCGGACGAATCGTTGCGAGATTCCGGCCGGTGAGAGATTGGACCACAGTAGGTATCGAGCCGTGCAACGCCATGAAACTCAAAACGAGTATCGAGCCGTTGACTGCGTAGAGCCCCATACAGAACTTACATGGTTCGAGCACGAAGAAGGAGATGTAGGCCAAAAAGAGGCTGTAAAGCGTCGTCATCAGGCCAATGACGACGACTAGCGATACGGTTTTCCGTGCAAGGAATTCCTCGTGTTTCTGCTTGATAAGAGCATGCCCAGTCAGAAAGGCGGCTACGATATATGTGGGTATCGCCCAGATGGCGATCGGAACACCAAATACGGACGAATAGCTTGAAAGCTGGTTCTTCGCGCAGCCACCACCATCAATCCCACATGCTTTGGCAGTGTTTAAGATATTGGCGTCTAGCTCACTCTTCATGATCGCGAGATAGACAGCAATAGCTAAACCTATCCATAGCGCTGGAAAGATAAGCAGGAGAGGAGTCCTACGAACCGCTGCTTCCTGTCTGGTATTGTCTAGGGTCATGAATCTCTTCGAATCGACTTTTGCAGATGAACTATCACCGTGAACGGTCTTCGACAAGGGTGATCCGGTTGTTTCTAATGTAGGCCATTCCGTTGACCCTGGGATTTGTAGGGGCTAGCTTACAGAGATAGAGTGCCGAAGAAGAGGTCGGACGTAGGACCGTAGAGATGTTTCACCGAGGATTCGTGACCAAATTTGCTCTCTTGCTGGTTCTGTTGGTGCTCGCAGGGCTGACGAGCTTTGCCAGCGCGACTACATTCGAGATTATCGGGATACACCAGGGATCGCCCGCTATGTTTCGGGCTTTGATTCGCGGAGTGGAGAATTCCCGGAGCCTCCACGGCCTCGATATGCTCGAGGTCGAGATGACGGCTAACGGGCAGGTCCGCCGAGTTCCTGGCGTATCGGTTGGCTATGCACGAAAATGCCAGCGCGCCGGCCTCCTGGATTTGTACCGGTTCGAGTTACGGGCGACGCAGCAGAAGTTCATGGACTCCACAGAACTAGCGGGGTTTGATCGACCAGAACCACTTGTTTGTCTCGGTTACGAAAGCACCGTAAAAACCATGTATGCCCTTCTCGATCCTGTAGACGAGAAGACATTTGTTAGTTGGCAATGCTGGTTAGCCCTAGGGGCAGGGAAGGAGCCTCTATGGGTACGAGTTGACGCTGGCCCAGAGGTAACACGAGTCGTTTTAGGAGGGGATACGGTTCGGACGGCGGAGATACCCCACCAGGATGTAGAGTTACGCTATCAGGGGAAACGTAAACGTGCTGCGCTATTGTTAAAGGACGTCTTTCGCGGGCCCGGCGACGACTCCTATATCTTTCTCTTTCGTTATAGCAGGCCGCCACTATTCGATGTACTAGCGGAAGACGTACTGGTGGTATTTCGTTCGGGCATTGCCGAAGCACAGGTCTTACGTCCCGGAGTTACCCGGTAATACGTATCTGGATTCGCCTAAAGGGCCGGCCCCAGGAGCAGACCTTCTTCAAGACCTTGTTCGATGGCGGTTCGAATGAAGTCTGGGTCGGCGCTGGTTTGTTCTACTACCGCATCCACAGATTGGTTTTCACTGACCATTTTTAGAACCAGGAGCCGCTCCGATGTTGCCGGAACCAGTTTGGTCTTCATATCGACAGGGTGCCGGAACAACAGGACGGATTCGTTCCCTTCCTTCGGGTCGGTGCCGTTATCCTTCTCTAGCATCCAACTCGCTACCTGGTATTGGAATTGGTGCCATAACAATGTGGGGTTCACCGCGAGCCCTTCGTTGACGGAAGGCATCTCTTCTCGGTGAGTATAGGTAGCGAACCAATCCCATTCGAGCTGGGCCAATTCGACCGACCATGGAGCCAGAGTGAACGTCTTCTCCGAACAGGCACTCGCCAAGAAACGAGGAAACGCTTCAGCCGTCGCGTTCCATTCGTAATCTCGCATCGGGTGTGCCTTTACATAGGCTTCGGATAGTTGCTCGAAGAGTTCCGTGCCGAGGGCTCTTTGTGTATCGGGATAGACCAGCGTCAGAATCTCAGTGGAGTGATGATGGATCATGGAGCGATAGAACTCGATTCGCTTCTGTGCGAGCTCGTTCAGGTTGAAGTGCTCCGTAACCTGGTCAACGGCTCGTCGACCTTCCAGGGCAGCCCCCATCTGCTCGAAGAAATCTGGCAAAGAGACGTACTCAAGCTCATTTTTCTGCTGTGTAGAAAGGCTTATTGGCTGCGATTCGTGTGGCGGTTTGACGGTCTCAGTCGAGGCGAGCGCACGACGCATAATCTCCGAGGCCTTATCGGCCTCGTCCATCAACACGGACCATTCGGGGATGTTGTTGTCCCATTCAATAAGGGTGGGTACACGCCCAATTCTCTGGCAGAGCCATTCAAAAAGATCCCAGACCTTCTGGGGGACATACGTGCCATGGGTATCGAACAACATTCCATCATCCATCACCTCATGACCGGCCAGATGCGTCTGAATTACACGTTCTAAGGGCAGTGATTCCATAAACCGGATTGGATCGTAGCCGTGATTTGTAGCGTTCACGTAGACGTTGTTTACGTCGAGGAGCACGCCGCAGTCTGCTCTCTCGGTGACAGCCCGAAGGAACGCACCTTCATGCATGGTAGATCCTGGCATTACCGTATAATACGACGGGTTCTCTAGAGCGAACGGGAGCCCGATGAAGGATTGGATCTGGCGAATCCGGGAAGCGACATGATCGGCCGCTTCTTCATTGAACGGGAGTGGAATCAGGTCTTGGTATTCCAGGCCATGAGCCCCAGAAAAACATAGATGGTCCGTAAACCACTTGGGCTGCACTTCGTCGAAGAACCGGGCCAGGTCGTCCAGATATTCCTGACGTACTGGATCCGGTCCACCCACATTCAGACTAACACCGTGTGAAACGATGGGGTGCGTTTCTTTCAGGGAACGTAGGACAGATCGAGGCCGTCCTCCAAACCGGAAGAAGTTCTCTGGCAGAACTTCAAACCATTCTGGGATTCTGTCGGTCGTCTCGACGACGTCAAAATGTTGCCGACGCAGACCAACCCCAATGCCGAGATCCGGCAGATGTTGACCCCATGTACGTTCAATCATGAGCGAAGTCACGTGTGGAAATGGAACACATCATGGTGAACCAATATGTAAAGAAGTGGGGGTAGGAGCTCGTCCCTTTCAGCCGAGCTCCTACCGACCTCACGGATCAACCGCAGGAGCCTTTACCGCACTTCTTGTCGCCGCCTTTCTTTTCGTCTTTTTTCTCGTCTTTCTTGTCGTCTTTCTTACCGCATTTGCCTTTGCCACAGCCGCCTGCGCCACCACAGCCGCGTACACCCATTTGTGCTTCGCTTGTTTGTGCAGGAGACGTATCAGCGAGGGCAGAACCCGCGACGAGCCCAGCAAGACTGATTCCGGCTAGCATTACCTTCAATGGTTTGGCGTTCATATCTAACTCCGAGGTTTGAGTTGAAAGAAGGATCGGCCCAATTCAAGGGCGGGCCCTGGACATCATTGGCGACATCCGGAAGCTAGTAACGTATAACTAATCCATATTATTGCGCAAACCATGTGGGTTTCCCCCTCACCACGATGGAGTGGTCGGGGAGTACAACTGGCACAGAACAATGCCCAATCGTTTTCCGGAAAAGAAATTCTCGGCTTTTGTTATGCCTGATGGGGCCGTCGGACAGCCACTGAATGCGGTGAACTCGGACTTGAACCCCGTTAGTGAGACCATCGAGGTACTGATTCAGGAGGGTCGCCTCTTCTATAATGGATCCCGATCTGTAGAGGCGACTCAAACCATTCGAACCGGAGACTGGGGGTGGTGGTATAGCGATGATATGGCTGCTGCGGTGGAGCCAAGCTCAAAGGTGATGATCCCAGAAATTGTTGCCGAAACGGATGAGTATATCGTCATTGATAAGCCCTCTGGCATGGCCTGTCAGGAAGCAAAAAAGAACAGCATCCCTCACGTACTGGCATGGTGGCAGGCCTGGTCTGGAGAGCCCCCATTGCATCCAGTACACCGATTGGATGTACCCGCGAGTGGCTTAGTCGTTTTTGCGAAGAACCCACTAGTGGCTTACGAGCTGGGTACGCAGTTTCAAGAGCGAACGGTTGGGCGTGCGTATCGAGCACGTCTCTCGGATATTCTTTCCATCGAGGTGGATGAGGAGGAGCTCATTGACGCGCCTCTTATCCATCGCCAGGGAAAAGTGTGGGTTGATCAAGCAGGTAAAAAGGCACGGACTCGTGTGCGTGTTCTGCGGAGAGGCGCAAGCTTTGATGAGGTGCTCGTTCATCTCGAGACCGGTCGCTTTCATCAAATACGAATGCATATGTCCCATATCGATGCCCCTATTGTCGGCGATGTCCGCTATGGGGGGCCGAGGGCCGAGCGGTTGTATCTACACGCAGCTCAACTAGCGTTTACGACATCGTCTGGGGAACGCGTTCAGTTTGAGTCGCTACCGTCCTGGGATTTATGAGTGGAGCGGTCCGTAGGGGCCTTGTTCCCAGACTCTGTAAGCGAGCAGGGCCCAGAGCTCTTTACGGTGGTCGCGCGCCCCGGACAGGTGTTCCCCCCATAGGTTCGCGATGGTGTCAGCGTCGAGAACTGTAGAGCTTTTGATCTCTGACCCGGTCAGCAAATCCTCGGCGAAAGTGCGAAGTGGCCCACGCAGCCAGTCTGCAACGGGAATTCCGAACCCTTTTTTGGGTCTCGAAATAATCCGATCGGATAATCCGTACGACTGGACGATATTCCGTAAGATACGTTTTGAAGACCCTCGCTTCATCAGATCTTCGTTGGGGAGGGTGAATGCGTTCGCAATCACGTCGGGAGACAATAAGGGGGCACGTGCTTCCAGTCCATGGGCCATGGATGCTCGGTCGACCTTTTGGAGAACACAGCAAGAGAGGTAGAGATAGACGTAGAGAGCCGCCACCAACCCCAGGGGTTTCTGATCGTCTGGATCGAGTCGTTGAAGAATGGCGTTTACAGCCTGGAAGGTGCTGTCTGTTATCTGTTGGGCATCTCCCCGAAACGTCTCGTGTAGGACCGAATCGAGAACAGGAGGGCGAAGACCTGTAATCCATGCGAAGTGTATATGCGGCCAGTCCAGTTGAAGGGCCGATGAGAACCGGTCTGCCAGAAAGGATGCCGATTGATTGCCTGGCGACTGGGGAATAAGTTGCGCCATCTTTTGTGGGAGAGCTCCTCGGAGGAACTGTGGAATCTGTTTCAGATGCTGCACCATTGGGTCCAGTCGAAACGTGGGGTATCCCCGAAAGAGTTCATCACCGCCATCACCGGATAGCGCTACTGTGACTTGCTCTCTAGCAAAGGCAGATAGAATCCAGGTGGGAACAATCGATGGGTCTGCAAAGGGTTCATCGATTTGCCCTAGAACCTCTGGCACAAGGTTTACGGCTTCCTCACCTGTGATGGTAGAGAGTTGGTGGCTGACTCCAAAATGTTGCGCGACCTCTTTCGCAAAATCAGACTCATCGTAGGATTCGTCCTCAAAACCAATAGAGAAGGACTTGATCTGGTGGGCCGGTAGACATTCAGCCATAGCGGCCAGAATTACGGTCGAGTCGATACCTCCCGAGAGGAACATTCCCAAGGGGACGTCGGCCATTAGACGGTGATCGACGGACGAGACAATATGATTCCAAAGGGTTTCCTGGCGTCTTTTGGGATCGGTCTCTACCTGCAGGTCCGAATGGAGCGGAACATTATAATGGTAGCGAACCTGCGGAGGATCGGTGGGATGTGTAAATACAAGGTGTGCACCGGGTTCTACCTTGAAGACGCCAGCGTAGATTGTGTGAGGAGCAGGGATGGAATCGTGTCGAAGAAATAGGCGCATTCCCGTCTGGTCTACGCTGCGTTCCACCCGGTTGGATTCCAATAATGCGCGAAGTTCGGACGCGAAATAGACGCCGTGTGTTGTTTGCGTCCAGTAGAGTGGTTTCTGACCGACGCGATCTCGCGCCAATACTAGCGTTTCGTTTTCGTTATCCCAGACGGCTAGAGCGAACATACCGTCGAGATGCTCTACAAAGTCGGGGCCGAGCCGTTCATACAGATAGGGGATTACCTCGGTGTCGGACGAGGTACGAAACACGACACCATCCGCTTCCAATTCCTGACGCAGTTTCGCGTGATTATAGATCTCACCGTTGAACACAACCTGGATAGGTTTATGGGCATGCTCCATCGGTTGATGGCCCCCATCGATATCCACAACTGCCAAACGTTGGTGCCCCAGAACCGAACGGCCCAGTGTTGAGAGGCCCGCACCGTCGGGGCCACGGTGTCGCAGGCTGTTTCGCATGCGTTCTATTTCGTTCCGGTCATCTGTGGTCGAGGCTCCAGACCTACGGACAAGACCGACGATTCCACACATGATCAGGAACCCGTGGTTGGATCAGGAGGCTCCGAAGTCGACGGATTAGGTGCCCGAAGTATCCAGGAGCTTTTCCCCTGGCTTTCAAAATAGGTGCGAACTGTGAGTTCAGCCAATAGGCCGAGTAGCAGAAGCTGAATACCGACAATAACGAGCACTCCACCAAAACTGAAGAACGGGTCGGTAAATAATGGCTCTTCCCAGGCGACACGTTTGACGATGGTCCAGATCCAACATCCGAAGCCTGATAACAGCGCCAGGACTGCGAATTTACCGAAGAAATATAGTGGCTTGGTGTTGTAGACCAGAAGGAACCGTACCGTCATCAAGTCGAACAGAACACGAACCGTACGAGTAAGGTTGTATTTGCTCGTTCCGTAACTACGTTTGTGGTGTTGGACGGGTAGCTCAACGATACGTGCTCCCACGGAATCGGCGTAAACTGGGATAAAACGGTGCATCTCACCATATAGGTTGATCTCGCCTAGCACCTCTTTACGATAGACTGTGAGCGTACAGCCATAGTCTCGGAGCTTGAGGCCCGTGACCCACCCGATAATCCAGTTTGCGACTCGCGAAGGTAGGGTTCGAGTAAGCCAGTTGTCTTTTCTTTGGCGACGCCATCCCTTCACGACATCAAAGCCTTCCCTGGCTTTATCAAGCATCGTAGGGATATCCGACGGGTCGTTTTGGAGGTCGGCATCCATCGCGACAACGAACTCCCCTCTTGCATGTTTGAAGCCGGCATCGAGGGCCGCTGTTTGACCAAAATTTCGTCGAAAATGAAGTACACGGATCCGGGAATCCAACTCCGCCGCGCGATCCATGATCGTCGGTCCGTCATCGGTCGAGCCGTCATCGCAGAGAATGACTTCTGATTCCAGATCCAGATCGTCCAAAACGGTTTGGATACTCGCGATCAGATGGGGGAGCGCATCGCCTTCGTTAAAAACCGGCACAACAACGCTTAACTCCACACCTTCCATTGATCTATTTCCACCTTTTAACGTTGCTTTTCATCTCGAAGATAGTCCTCGTTTTAGCTCAGGTCAAAGTCCGTTTAACCTCCATCGAAATTGATTCACGTATTTGAATTTGTCACCTTTGGTGGAAATCACTTGTAGTTATTTGCCATCGAAAGTAAGGGCCTAATACGTTTGCGGATTGTTTGTTCACGTCTGCCGTGGTAGGGGTCCGACCGTAATGACTGTTCACGACAAACAAGATCTACTGGATTGCACCAAAGTAATTCCTCCGGCGAATGTTGCCATCATAATGGATGGAAACGGGCGCTGGGCACAGGCATGTGGTCTCCCCAGAGTTGAGGGGCATCGTCATGGTGCAAAGGTAGTACGGGACATTACGGAATATTGTCGCGAAGTGGGTGTACGAAACCTATATCTATATGCGTTTAGTCAGCAGAACTGGGATCGTCCGGCGGACGAAGTACAAGCCTTGATGACTCTTCTTGAAGAGTATCTCTGGCAGGAGATCCCAACGATGCGTGAAAACGGCATAAAGCTTGGAGTAATGGGAGATAAGACCCTCTTACCCAGCAATACCCTTCGCGCACTCAATCAAGCCATGGAAGCGACCAAGCACTGTCGTGAAATGAATCTGGTGTTAGCGATATCCTATGGTGCCAGAGACGAATTGATTCGAGCGGCGAAGAAGCTGGCGGCGGAGGGGACCAATCCAGAGCATTGGACTCCAGCCATGCTCTCCGGGTATCTCGACACGGCTCCCTATGGTGACCCAGATCTCATTCTTCGAACCGGTGGTGAGCTACGTCTCTCGAACTTCCTGCTATGGCAAGCTTCCTACGCAGAGTTGTTCTTTACAGATACACCCTGGCCGTCTTTTCGGAGAACAGAGCTTGAGTCTATCTTTAATGACTACCAAACGCGGCAGCGGCGGTACGGTCAGACGCCGGCACAAACGGCTCAACTAACCGAACGTAGAGTCGGGCGAAGGAAAAAATAATGTCAGAGTTGGCGAAACGTCTGGCAACAGCGTTGGTTCTCGTTCCTCCGCTGATCGCACTGGTCTGGTGGGGCCCCCTTTGGTCCATTGCCTGTGTTCTGGGGTTTTTCGTTGCCGGTGGCCTCTACGAAATGTGCTTGCTAGGTGAGTCCACTGTAGGAGTGGAGCCCTCTTCTCCGATAATACGTTTTCTACCAGTTCTTGTAGGATTGGGGGCATACGCCGGTTGGATTTATTGTCCTGCAGCACACCATCTTCAGATTGGTTTTTGTGCTCTCTTATCGCTCGTCGCGATCCGGTTCTACTCGTCAAAGTCCGTGGATAAATGTGCTGCTCAGATAGCATTTGACCTGTTGGCGATATTTTACGTAGCTGCGCTTGTCGCTCTTATGGTGCATACGGCCGGTGAACCCGATGGGGAACGCGTGGGCCGTCGTGTTGTTCTGGCAATGCTTTTTGTTGTCTGGTTGGGCGATTCAGGGGCGTACTTTGTTGGACGTGCGATTGGAGCTCATAAGCTTGCTCCACAGTTGAGCCCAAACAAAACCATTGAGGGATCCCTTGGTGGTTTAGTGGGAAGTGTGGGAGCTATGGTCGGGATGAAACTGCTCCTGGATTTGCCGGGGTCGTGGCTATGGATCGTAGTCTTTGGACTTGTGGGTGGAGCGATTGAACAGCTGGGCGATCTTTTCGAATCCGCAATTAAGAGAAATGCTGGTGTGAAAGATTCGGGAACTTTTTTCCCCGGACATGGGGGCTTTCTCGACCGACTGGATGCAATTTTGTTTGCAGCACCGGTTTTTTCCCTATACCCGTGGCTTGTGACTTAGAGCACGGTTCCATTGACGAGTAGAACTACGTGTTCTAGATGTTGTTCTTAGTTGAGTTGATCGAATACGTTGAATTGAGAGGTGTGGCTTATGTCCGACCCCAAACCCACAATCCTGATTGCTGATGACGATGAAGATATTCACCGTCTGATTCAAGCGGCCCTCAAGCAACGTACGTTTCATCTGGTTGAAGCCTATGACGGTGATGAAGCCTTAGAGATGGCCGTAATAGAAAAGCCGGACATGGTCATTCTGGATGTGATGATGCCGGGCTTGAACGGCTGGGAGTTGGCCCGTTACTTCCGGTCTAAGCCGGAATTCGAGCAGATGGGGATACTGATTCTTACCGGTATCGGAGAGACGTTAAATGATATGACGTCTCCGCTCTATGGGGCCGATGAATATCTGGATAAGCCTTTTGAGATCGAAGCGCTAAATGCCGCAGTCGATCGTGTATTGGACACCGTCTCGCAGAGAACGGCTGGCTAGATGATTCGACGAGTGGGTCGAGTCTAAAGGCGAGACAAGATCTTGTAGGCTTTTTCGTAATTGGGATCGTCTTCAGGGACCATCTCCAAGACCTGCTGCAAGAGTCGTCGAGCTTTGTCTTTGTCGCCATTGTCCCGGGCTGCGATCGCGTCTTGAAGCATCTTTGAAGCCTTGGGAAGCAAGATCTGGTTTAGGCTGGACGCTTCCGGATTGGTTGGATCAAGCGCCTGCGCACGGCGGACATACGTAGTTGCACGACCGTATTCTTTCCGGGTCATCTGCTCTTGCGCTGCACGGATATAGGCTTTGGCAAGGAGTGGGTTCACAATACTGGCGTTCGTACCACCAAGTCGCTTATCTGCTTTTCTAGCGGTGTTCAGGCGTTGAATTGCTTTCCGTGATTGGTAGTTGGCTAACGCCTTCTTCCCTTCCGTGAAGTTGGAACGATATTTCGCAACATCCGTCGCGGCCTTCTGGGCTTTTCGGCGTACCGAATCACGTACCCGTGTGCTCGTGCTCAACCTCTCAAAGTAATCGATAGCTTGGTCGTACTCACCCCGTTGGTAGAGGCTTTTACCCGTGGCAAGATCACCTTTGATATTGTTGGCCGACGCTGGCGTAGGCAGAGGTACAACCTCTCTTGCAGGCGTTGGCTCAACCATTGGTTTTGTCTCGACAACGACCTCGGCCTCTTTCACCGGTTCTGGTGTTGGTGTTACTACTGGCGCTGGAGTCGGAGCGATCACTGGCGCTGTCACAACGATCTTCTCGGGCTTGCTCTTCGGTGGCGTTGGTTTCGGCTCAGTTCGGGTGGGGCGAACGGCAACACTGGATTCAATCGAATCGGTGCGAAGGAGCGACGCTCGCTCTTTTCTCTTTCGTGCAGCATTGGCACGCGCGGCACGCCTTCTTCTACGACGTTCTTCGATCTTACGTTCTAGCTCTTCGACATCTTTTTGGGCTTGGGCAATGTATGGACTTCCAGGGTGGTCCCTCTTGAGCAGCTTTACCAATTCCCCGGCGACCGAGATTTTACGTTTCCTTTTGGCCTCCTGGAATTTTGTCAGCAACTCTTGTTCGGATGCCTTTTTGGCTTTGAGTAGAATGAAGCCAGCGCGAACATGGTAGGTGCTACTCTCGGGAATCTTTTCCAGCTGAGCTACAATGTGTTCGGGCAACGCTCCCCCTTCCGCCAGGGTGTTCGCCTCGTCCACGATTTGTCGTCGTTTTTCTTCCGTATCTGCGTCTTGGAACTGCTTGAGAGCAGCAACATTCTTACGATCAAGTTTTAGAGCTTTCTTGGCCGAGATCTTTGCATTGGTCCATTCCTGCGCTTCAATATGAATCGGGATTTCTTCCAGTGCTTCTTCCAGTCTCTGAAGTTTTCTTCCCAGGGGGGGGATACGAGGCTCTCTTGGATCTAAACGCACGGCTTGTTCGAGGTCCGCAAGGAGTTCGGAGACGTTGGTATTGGTTAGCTTACCGGCTTTGAAGCGCTCCTCTACAGCGTCGACAACCGAAGCGGCTTCTTTCATATTTGCCTTTTCGATGCGGCGCTCTTTACGCGCTTGCGGACTCATGTCCATGATGTTGTAGAAACCAAAGAGCATCTCTCCCGCCACAAACGCTCCGCCGAGGAAGACGATAAAGAGCGCGCTTACAACGTAGACCAGAGGGCTGCGTTTGGGGGCCGCCACATTAATGATAGGCTGCATACCCTGCGTAGGGAGGCTATCCGAACTACCACCAGCAAAGCTGGAGTCGGGTCGCATCGGGTCTTCATAGCGGAGCACACTCGTGCCTGCTTCGATCTGGACACCGTGTTCAAGCAGCGCGTCCGGTGTTCGGATACCATTTACTTTTGTCCCATTACCGCTTCCCAGATCTTCCAGCCGGGAGCCGGTGTCGGAGACAATCAAACGGAAATGTTCTCGGCTGATAGCTGGATCGCTAAGAGTAATTTCAGCTTCCTCGTGGCGGCCAACGGTATAGGTTCCGACCGGCAGATCGATAACCTCTCCTGTATCATTCCCGTGCAGAATACGAATACGACCCCTGGGGACCTGTTGTTCCGGACTGAGCCCCCCGCTTATATCCAGCATCATCGTCTTTTCTGCGGAAGGCGGCTCAGCACTTTCGGGGCTTTCAGTAGCCTCAGCGCTATCGACAGGAGCCTCAAGTCTTGGCTCTTCGCGCAGCTCGCTCAACTCTTCACGTAGTTCTTCATCTTCTCCCGGATCGGTGTCGAGAACGGGTGCGTTGGCGATCGTGGGGGATTCGAGTGTAGACAGATTCTCGTTAGCAAGAGTCGGCGCGACGGCGATCGGGTCGGCACTTATCGTCTTTTCGTCATCCTCGTTGTAATCATCTTCGTCATCAAAATCGGGAGCTTCCATCGCCTTGGTCGATTCGTCGTCTTCTTCGAGATCTTCTGTGTCCGACGGGATTGGGGGAGGAGCGGGTCCATCGGACACATCTGTATTGTCCGCAGATTTTGATGCTTCGTCTTCCGTCATCTCATCCATAAGAGATTGCACCATATGACCGTCGGTGCCGGGCGAAGTGTTTTCTGGACCTTCGGGTTTTTTTGTATCGCTCATAATCGTACCAATCAGAATCGCAGTAAATGGAAGTTTTTCGTAGGCTTCTAGGGGTTGTCAATCGAACTCTGCCCGCGGAACGGGAAAGACCAAAATTTAATGTTCAAGATTCCGTTTCTTCTTGCCTGTTTATCGTATGACCATCCGGCTTTCTGGGGCATCACCGTTAGAGGCCAGTTAGTAGTTCAACTACAAATAACACACCGTTCCTTCGAACTATGCCCACACCGATCTTATCGAAATTAGCTCGAAGAAGCTCACGGCGGTGGCTAGGGCTTTGAACAAGCGACCGATGAATTGACGCGAGTGTAAGTCCCGCGGCGACGTTCTCCCCAACTTGTTTCGAATGAATACCGGCGGCTCGAAGCCTGGTGGCCACATCTCGGCCGCTGTCATCTAAGTGGCTTATTAGTCGCCGGTTGGATAGTTCTCGTGCGTGCTGATGAGCGAGAGTTTCCAACCGTTGGTCACGTGTTAGTGGTGGTCGATCATAATCTGCACGCAGTTGATTCGTTGCTTGGATAATCTGTAGTTGTGCCGAGTCTCCAGGGCTTGCGGTTGCGTTCGTGGGAAGAACCGTGAACTTGGGCTTCGTCCCATGCTTTTGTTGTGCCACCTGCCAGTCCACACTTGTAAGGGCGGCGGGGATAGCGCCGTGGAGATCTGGCAAGATGACTTCGACTTGATAACGCCCTGGCATAGGAAAGATGATGTCCGTGGAAACAATACTTCCGAACACTTCGGCAGTTCGCTCTGTAATCAGCCCGTCGGGCTGTAATACGAGGACCTGTACGTTGCTTGTCGGCACAAGAAGCGTTCCACGAAGACGATAGACGCCCTCTTTGTCGATCTGTTGCTTAGGCGGGGGGAGTTCGAGCTGCCTACGAGTTAGGAGAACCAATGCCCGCCAAGTGGAGTCTGTTTTTTCACATGCGATCCCCAACCGGTTGAATTGGAGATGATGAAACTTTCTACGAATCAGTATTTCCATCTGCGCCAGGATATCTTCTTGAGAATGGCCTGTTGCTTGAATGGGAATGACCATCGCGTCCACAACACCTGCACCTTCGAGTGCTTCCTGTAACACACCGTCAACATGTAGGTGGTCGATTCCATGGGTAAAACGGAGGACGCTCCATGCGGCGGTATGTAATTTGGAATCGCCTTCCCATTCAAAGGGTAATTGCATCGAGGCCGATAGACTTTGGCTCAGTTTCGTAGAGCCATGCAGGTCATCAGGAGTTGCTGCATGGATTGCCAATGTAACCGATGCCTTTTGCTCTCCAGGACTCGATTGCACTGGTCGTAACCCGGCGAGTCCGGCGGCAGTCGCTAGAATCCCAAGTGAACCCAGCAGTAGAAAGTGGGAGGTGCGTGTAGCCATCGCATTGATTTTATGCGCTTTTTCGGGCTAGGCGAGTTTTCGCACCGAACCTTTATTCTCGGATTCTCAGATGTCCGCCAGATCGACGCCGTATTTCTGGATTTTATAACGAATAGAACGGAACGATATGCCCAGTAATTCCGCCGCATCGGTCTGGTTACCGCTCGTACGTCGAAGGGCATCGAAGATCAGACTTCTTTCGATACTAGCCAGGGTTTCCTCCAGATCCATCCCCTCCGGTGGTAGTGGAATTTCTGTAGGTAGGGGGCCATGACCAAGTCCATGGCCTCGGAGAACATGGGGGGGGAGGTGGTCAATACTCAGGCGATCCTGTGTCTCGAATGCCACAGCTCGTTCGATGATATTTTCAAGTTCGCGGACGTTTCCAGGAAAGGGATATTGAAGAAGTGCTTCAAGAGTTTCCTTCTCCATGGCACGAATCGTTTTTCCCGTTTGATGGGAGAATCGTCGAAGGAAGTATCCTGCAAGTAGCGGAATGTCTTCCCTTCGGTCACGGAGTGGTGGCATCTCAATTTCAACTACGTTCAGACGATAGTAGAGATCTTCTCGGAAAGTCCCTCGTCGCACCATGTTTTCCAGGTTCTGATTGGTCGCTGTGATGAGTCGTACATCCACATGGATTTCCTCCACGGATCCGACAGCTAGAACCTTGCGCTCTTGAATAGTGCGTAGGATCTTAACCTGCATATGCTGGGGCAGCTCTCCGATCTCGTCGAGCATCAACGTTCCACCCTGTGCCGACGGTATTAAACCAGTTTTGGTTGCGACGGCCCCTGTGAATGCTCCGGCTGAGTAACCAAAGAGTTCGCTCTCCAGTAGGTTCTCAGGAATAGCTCCACAGTTGATGACGACAAATGGTCCTTTGGCTCGATTACTAGACTCGTGAATGGCCCGGGCCGCCAACTCTTTACCAGTCCCACTTTCCCCGGTGATCAAGACGCTTGTCGGTGATTGTGCCACCTTTCGTATTACGTCGAATACGCGGTTGATGGCCGGGGATCGACCTACCATTGGCAAGGGTAGAAAACCCAGGTCTTCACCTTGCGGGGCGATTTGATTGGTTACGAGTTCGCTGACACGTAACGCTCGTTGGATCTGAAATTTGAGCTCGTCCATTTTGAACGGCTTTTCGATAAAGTCGAATGCCCCTTCGGCCATGGCACCCAATGCAGATAGATGCGTGCCAAAGGCGGTCAGTAGAATTACCTGTGTTGCTGGGCTGCTGGCTTTTACGAACTCTAGAACATCCAGCCCGCTCGCGTTTGGCATCTTTAGATCGGTAAGGACCAGATCGTAGTTGTTGACCTTCAGGAATTCCATGCCATCGCGGCCATCTTCCGCCAATGTAACCTCATAGCCTTCGCCCTTGAGGAAGAGTTCCAGCATGTCGCGCATACTACGCTCGTCATCGATTACCAGGATTCTTTGCGCGTTCATGATGAGGCCATCTTCTCTATTTCTTGCTTTGATTGGGCTGGAAAGAGGATCTCGAATGTAGCTCCAGAGCCAGGTTCACTATGAAGTCTGATCTGTGCACCGTGTTGTTCCACAATTCGGTGTACGATGGCTAGTCCCAGACCTGTACCGCCTTTCCGAAGCGAGACGAATGGTTCAAATATGGATGCCTGGTCCGATAACGGAATGCCCGGCCCATTATCGGTGATGGAAAGGGTTATATAGGAAGCTGTTGCCGTCGATAGCTGGTCTATGGAGAGTATTACTTTGGGGTTCTTGGTCTCACCAAGTGCCTGGTATGAGTTCTTAACGAGATTCCATAGGCATTGGCGGAGCTGTACTTTGTCGGCGCGTATTCCCACCGGTCCGAATCCCTTTATTTCGAAATTGATATTGGCGGAGTCAAAGGCTGGATCCGTTTTCAAGACAGCGATGGAGTCCCGTACGGCCTGTAGAAGATCAATATCCTCCAAATCGGGTGGTTTAGGGCGGGCGTAGGCAAGAAATTCACCAATCCAGGTGTTGAGCTGATCGGTCTCTCTCATGATGATGTTCATCAAACGATCCTGCTCCGGAGAAGGCGTACCACCGTACTGGTCAGACTTCAGCAGTTGTGCACATCCGCTTATGGCTCCGAGTGGGTTTCGGATTTCGTGGGCCACACCGGCGGCTAGCTTTCCTACTCGTACGAGTTGGCGGCTTTCCTGCATCTCTCGTTGGAGGGCAACGAGACTCGTAATGTCTTCGAAGATCAAGAGCTCGTCGTTGGAGCCATCGTGGGTTCCTTTTAGTGGGGTAATTGTCCAACGGAGTAGACGAATTTCTCTCCCCATTACCTGGCTTGTAATCTCATTCGCGACACGACCGGCTTTGTCTCGGTTTGCACGGATATGTCGTAGATCTGGGAATAGGTTGGCGACCGGCTTACCCAGGACATCGGGAAGATCCGTTCCACAGATACCAAGTGCTTCATTATTCATGAAGGAGATGGAGCCTGAGCCTTCTACAACGATCACTCCAATAGGAATCGACGAGATAATGCTGTTGAGGAGATCCTCCAGATTGAGAATCGTGCTCTTCTGGGCCTGCAATGTCTCACCGGCCGCACGTAGCTGCTCCGATAGATACGACGCAAGAAATGCGATCGCGAAGAAAGCGATAGCGTGCATGCCCAGGTTTTGAATGGTCGTGCGTGTTGCAGCGTGTTGATACAGGTTCGTCGGAATCAGCCAATTCGTGGCAACCATTTCATGAATGGATGGGTTGGTTTCGATAAAGGCGACGATTCCAAAGAAAACCGTCGAGAGACAGGCAACCACCAATGAGCCACGGCGGTATAAGAGAATTGCGGAGTTGATGACGGCCAGAGAAAAGAAGAACGAAAAGATGCTCTCGGTACCACCTGTATGAAGGGTAAGCCCCAGTGAAAAGACAAGATCGATTCCAATTTGAGTCCATATCAAACCGATACGGGATCGGGATCCATGGTATCGAACAAGCACCCACAAATAGAGTGCTGATGCGCAGTAAACTACCATGGCAAGGAGGTAGACTGCTGATGTACTCCGTGCGAGAGGAGACCCATCTTCGGAGTGTTGATCGGGCAACATAAGGGTAAGGGCAACAACGACACTGACAAGCAGAACCCGAAGTAGAGTAACCAGTCGGATCTTTGGATCCAGAACCGACGACATCTCTTCTGCGGTTATTTCTTCCAGGTTGGGTGTACGACTCGAGCCTTCGTTATCCTGCACGAGCACTGTGGTCTCGTCTCTTCCCGGCGGTAGAGAAAGCTCATCCTTTTCCAGGGAGTTCGACGACTTTATCTCCGAACTGTCAGCGTTCATCGGGACGTTGTTTTCCCCGACGTTATTTTCCATGCCCGCCAACGGTGTCGGCCATACCGAAGATTGGTAGATACATGGCGATCAGAACGACGGCGACCGAACCACCAACGCCGATCATGAGGATCGGCTCAATGATCGATGTTAGGCCTTCTACCGCAGTGTCTACCTCGTCTTCATAGAAGTCCGCGATCTTTGTAAGCATAACATCCAGTGCGCCTGTGTTTTCCCCGACGGAGATCATCTGCACAACCATCTTGGGAAAGATGTTTATTTCCATCAATGGCGCAGAGATGTTTTTCCCTTCCGCGATACGATCTCGAGCATAGAGAAGCCCCTTCTCGATCACCTTGTTCCCACTGGTTTTGGCGACGATATTCAATCCATCAAGGATGGGTACCCCCGAGGCGACCAGTGTACCAAGAGTACGGGTAAAACGGGCAATAGCCGCTTTTTTTACGAGAGGTCCGATCGCGGGTGCGTTCAGCAGGATCCAGTCCACTCGATAACGACCCCATTGGGTTCGAACCAACATGGCCAGTCCTACGATGAAGATCGTTAGTATGGTCAGAACAAAAGGCAACTTGGCTACGACCATATTCGAGACATCAATAACGGTCTGTGTAAGCCCAGGGAGCTTTTTATCACCCAGAGAGCCGTAGATCCCTGCAAAGGACGGGATAACCTTGACCAGAAGGACACCGATAATTAGAGACGATGCACTTACAACGATCACAGGATATCGCATGGCGCTCTTAACCCGATTCTTCAATGCCATGGCTTTTTCCATGTACACAGCAAGACGGTTCAAAATGGTGTCGAGTAGACCACCAGCCTCACCAGCAGCGACCAGATTGACAAAGAGTTCGTCGAATACACGAGGATGTTCCTTCAACGCGTCGGCAAATGTCGACCCAGACTCAACGCTCTGTTTGACTTTGTATAGAACCGGTCGGAAAAATGCATGTGGTTCGGCTTGGGCCAGAACCTCAAGGCATTGAACCAATGGCAACCCGGCGTCGATCATGGTGGCCAATTGTCGGGTAAATACCACTTTGGTTTTTACCGGAACCGGATCCTGCCATGGAAGAACGAGGACAATTTCTTTCGACTTCTTCTTGATCTGAATGGGAATCAGCCGCATCCCTTTAAGACGTTTTTCTACGTCTGCACGGGAATTTCCCTGCATGATTCCGCTTCTCAGATCGCCATCGGCGCTTCTTGCTTCCCAATTAAATTCAGGCATGACCTAACCATTGTACCGGTGTAGCCAACAAAGTCATCTTATACCTGATTGAGCCGGGTTCTGAAGATAAGGCAAAAAATAAGTTAATTCGATTCCTCGGAACCAGTTTTTCTTCGCATGCCGGCTTTTCCGGCGGCGGAGGGGATTTTTCCATCAAACATTAGTTCCAATTCCTCGGGCTCCAGGGTTGCGTCTAATGCTTCGTCTCGACTGACCTTGCCCGTCTTTACCAGGCTTACCAGGCTCTGGTTCATTGTCTGCATACCGAACTGGAGCTGTCCCATCTGCATTTGTGAATAAATCTGATGCGTCTTATCTTCTCGAATCAGATTTCGGATGGCAGCGTTTGGGATCATGATCTCGGAAGCAAGGGATCTGCCCCGCCCATCATGATTAACAATAAGTTGCTGGCTAATGACGGCTGCGAGAACGAATGACAATTGAGTCCGAACGGTTTCCTGTTGACTGGAAGGAAAGAAGTCAATGATTCGATGGATGGTCTGTATTGTATTGTTTGTATGTAATGTGGCGAGAACCAGGTGACCGGTTTCGCTAATCCGAAGGGCCGCTTCCATGGAGTTGAGGTCCCGTATCTCTCCTAGAAGAACAAAATCCGGATCTTGCCGTAGGATATACCGTAGAGCGTTCTTAAAAGACTCCGTATCGGAACCGACCTCTCGCTGATTGACGATGCAATTGCGGTGTGTATGTACGAATTCGATAGGGTCTTCTATCGTCAGAATATGCCCTCTCTGCGAACGATTGATCTGATCAATAATGGCTGCGAGAGTTGTCGACTTACCGGAACCTGTGGGCCCAGTAACCAGAATCAATCCATTTGGCCGATTCGCCAACTCCTCCACAATAGGAGGTAATCCGAGAGTGTCTATGCTTGGGATATCATTTGGTATCTGCCGAACGGTCCCAGATACAGCTCCTCGTTGCATAAAGAAGTTGGCCCGAAAGCGACTTCGCCCTTTCCAGGAAAACGATAGATCGATTTCGTTATCGTTTTCGAACTTTTGCTTCTGCGGTTCGTCTAAAAGATTATAAGCCAGGGCGCGGGTAAGTTCGGGGGTCAAGACCGCCGCCTTAAGTGGGTAGATTCGACCGTTTATCCGCAATACAGGTGGAGAATCTGCGGAAATATGTAAATCACTTGCACCCATCTTCAGCATCGTATTGAGCAGTTGATGGATGTCCATGTGTATTCTCCTCTACCGCTTAATCCGCTCGAGTCACTCGAATGATTTCATCCAAGGTGGTCATCCCTTCGGCAACCTTCGTAAGACCAGAGGCTCGAAGTGTTCGCATTCCGAGTCGGATAGCTTCACGTTTCAGTTCAATAGCAGAATACCCTTGAAGGACGGCTTCTTTCAGCTCTTCTGACATCGGCATAATTTCGTACAGAGCTACGCGTCCTTTGTAGCCTGTCTCGTTACAAACATGGCACCCCTTTCCCTTCATAGGCATGCAGTCTTCAATATCCGATTCGGACATCCCAGCAGCGATTAATGCTTCGGGCGGTATTTCCGTTGGCTCGGCACACCCAGAACAAATTCGTCTAGCGAGACGTTGTGCAAGAATTGAGTTGAGCGATGCTGTGACAAGAAATGGCTCTACACCCATATTCAGCAGACGATTGACTGTTGAAGGTGCATCATTGGTATGGATGGTAGACAACACAAGGTGACCGGTAAGCGCCGCTTTTACCGCGATCTCAGCAGTCTCGAAGTCTCGAATCTCCCCGACCATGATAATGTCCGGATCCTGCCGCAAGAACGAGCGGAGCACAGATGCGAAGTTGAGCCCGATGGTGTCATGAATGGCAACCTGGTTGATACCTTCCATTGTCATTTCGACCGGGTCTTCGGCCGTAGAGATATTTTCACTGACTTTATTCAGGTCCATAAGCGCAGAATAAAGAGTCGTTGTTTTTCCCGACCCGGTCGGACCGGTAACGAGTACCATGCCATACGGTTGGTGGATGGAATCCTTAAAGGAGGCTAGCTGCACTTCCTCAAACCCCAGTTTTGTCATGTCCAACTGGAGGGCACTCTTATCCAGAATACGCATGACGATTTTTTCGCCATGGAGACAGGGAAGCACTGAGACACGGAAGTCGACTTCTTTCTGGCGACCCATGACCAGCTTGATGCGTCCATCCTGCGGAAGACGTCGT
This sequence comes from Myxococcales bacterium, assembly GCA_002728755.1. GTDB lineage: Bacteria > Myxococcota_A > UBA9042 > UBA3505 > UBA3505 > UBA3505. The sequence continues at coordinate 203,648 of PBVT01000047.1, read as the reverse complement.
TCCGCGATATCCATTTCGGACATGATTTTTAGACGACTTGTGATCGCGTTTTTTAACTTGATCGGTGGTGCCATCACCTCAGACAACACTCCATCAACGCGATATCGTACGCGAAAGTTCTTTTCGTAGGGCTCGATATGAATATCACTAGCACCACGAGTAATAGCGTCTACGAGGATTAGGTTCACCAATCGGACGACAGGTGCTTCCTGCGATGCGCTCTCCAGTTCGTCGATGTCCAGCTCATCGTCATCTTGTAGGAACTCGACTTCTGTGGCTTCGAGCTCCTCCAACATCGATGCATATTCGTTGGTGCCATAATGTCTTTCAATCGCAGCTCGGATCTCCGTATCTGCGGCACAGACTACTTCAACGCTAAGGCCTGTAAGGAATTTGATGTCGTCGATAGCGTAGATATTCGACGGGTCACTCATCGCCACAATCAGAGACGAGCCCTGTTGTCGAATGGGCAACAGGCAGTGACGTTCACAGACCTCTCGTGGGATCAGTTCAATAACGGTAGGGTCTACGGCTGCTTCTTTGAGCGCAACAGAGGGGACACCGTAGTGTCGACTCATAAAGTCCACCAGTTTGGTTTCCTCTACGAGCCCCAGTTTGGCCAGAGTACCAGTCAATCGCCCACCGCGGCGCTCAACCTCTCGCTTCGCCTTATCGAGTCTCTCGGGATCGACAATCTTCTCGCGTAGAAGAATATCTCCAAGACCTTTTTCGCTTAATACGGCGGGAAGATTTTCTGCACCGGCTTGTTTCTTTTTGCCCTTCTTCCCGTCGCTACCTGCCTTCGTTTTCTTCGCCATATTGAGTCGATCCTGGCTATCGAATAGGTGAATGAGGCAGACATTGACGATCCGAGCCCCATTGGAATGGTAGAGTTGGTCTGCATAACCGTCAAGCTTGTGGACCGAACACGTATTGAATTCCCATAGTGAGGATTCGGTCTGATCGATTGATGGCGGGGATGCTACCGCTCGAATTCGCCAATTTGTTGTGGCACGATCTCGGTTATGGATTTACGCCATACTTCCAGAGCGTTCAGCGAACGCTCTGCCATCAACGCACGGCGTTCTCTTCGACCTCGTCGACCGCGGGGTAGTTTTCCGGTGAGCGGTGGGAAATGGCCCCAATGGATATTCGAGGGCTGAAAGTCATCGGTTACCGTCGACCGTAGATGAGCTAGCATGGAGCCTAGAGCGGATGCGGGCGGTGGAGGATTAAGGTCCTTTCCCAGGAGCTCTGCAGCCGTGAAAATTCCCTGCAACAAACCACAGGCTGTACTCTCTACGTACCCTTCGACACCGGTAATCTGACCCGCAAACCGAATTCGGGGCGTATGGGCAAGCCGTAACCTGTCGTCCAGTATTCGAGGGCTATCGAGATATGTGTTTCGGTGGACTGACCCCATACGCAAGAAGACAGCTTCCGATAGACCAGGGATCTGAGAGAGAACACGTTTTTGTTCCGGATATTTCAACCGGGTCTGGAAACCCACAAGATTATATGCCGTGCAGGCTGTGTTTTCCGTACGGAGTTGGACCACAGCGAATGGTCGCTTGCCCGTTTGCGGATCGGTTAAGCCCACGGGTTTCATGGGGCCATATGCTGGAGATAGCGGTCCTTGTCTCGCGATTTCTTCGATGGGTTGGCAGCCCGGAAAAAATCGGGGGTCATCCATTTCGTGAAGCGGTATTTTCTCGGCTGCGAGGAGTTCCTCTATAAACGCATAATACGTCGGCTCATCCATGGGGCAGTTCAGGTAATCGTCTCCACCTTTACCGTATCTGGATGCTGCGAATACGATCGAATAGTCAATGGAGTCTGCTTCTACCACGGGAGCGATCGCATCATAGAAATAGAGACGCTCTTTATCTGTTCGCTGCACAAGATCTGCGGCCAGGCCTTCCGATGTAAGAGGGCCGGTGGCAACCACGATGGTATCGAACGAGGACAGTTCATCGGCATCCAGGGAGGTTATCTCCGTGCGATCGATCTGAATGTTCGGGTTGTTATGAATCTGCGTTGTTACGCCTTCAGCAAATCGATCTCGATCCACGGCATGGGCCCCGCCAGCCGGTACTTTTGAGACGTCCGCTACCTCCATAATCAAGGAACCAAGTCGTCTCATCTCTTCCTTGATGAGCCCCACAGCGTTTTCAATACTCGCAGCTCGAAAGGAATTACTGCAGACGAGCTCGGCTAGATGATCTGTCTTATGCGCCTGGCTTCTTTTGCCGGGTCTCATTTCGAAGATAGTGGTACGGATGCCCGCTTTCGCTAATTGATGGGCACATTCACAACCAGCGAGACCACCGCCGATAATTGCGACAGATCCAGGTGCACTGGCGTTGTTGGTTCCGGAGTCCATATCTTTAACAAGACGTTCAGGCGCGTTTGGCCTGCTTTTTCTTTCCCCGACGTTTTGGAGCCTTACCCTTCTCTTTCAAATATTCGAGGGCAAATTCGAGGGTGATTTCATCTGTCGCTTGATTCTTTGGAACGGAGGCGTTGAGCTCTCCGTTGGTCAGGTATGGACCATAGCGCCCATCCATCAGGCGAACCTCAGCATCTGTTTCAGGATCTTTCCCAAGAACGACGCCTTCTTTCTTACGGACTTCTTCGTCGAGAGCCTTGATAGCCTGCTCGAGAGTAACATCGATGGCGAAGCTGATGTTCTTTAACGAGCGTGTTTGCTTCCCGCAGCGAATATAGTCGCCATAACGGCCTACGGCTGCAGTGATCTCTTCGTCGGTACTTGGATAGACACCTAGAGGTCGAGGTAGACTCAACTGCCGTATTGCTGTTTCCAGATCAACGGATTCTGGATCCATTCCTTGAGAAAGGCTGACTCGTTTGGGTTTCTCCGCCTCATCATCACCAAGCTCAACATACCAGCCGAATCGACCGTTACGAAGATAGATGGGTCGTTCCTGATCGTCATGGCCTAACGGGGTTTCCCCTCGTTCACGAGCGGCGATCAGCTCGGCTACAACCTCGAGAGTCAATTCGTCTGGGGCCTGGTCATCTGGGATCGGTGATGTTGCTTCACCGACCTGCACGAATGGGCCGTAGCGCCCGATACGTACCTGAACAACGACCCCAGCATCGTTTTCACCGATGGCTATTGTGCAAGCTTTTCGAGGATCGATTTCATCTTTTACCTGGTTCAGAAGATCTACCAGACCAGGGACGGTCTCTTCACCTTTACTTTCGCCAAATCCATCGTTGTAGAATTGCGATAGATACAGAGTCGTGTCGTATTCTCCACGTGCGATGGAATCCAGTTGTGATTCCATGTCGGCCGTGAAGTTATAGTCCACCAGGTGGGGCATGAACTCTTTGAGTAGAGAAACAACGGCGATGCCCATGAAGGTGGGAATGATCATACGGCCGCTACGTCGGAAGCAGTACCCTTTGTCCAGTAGATGCTGGATAATGTTCGCGTAGGTACTGGGTCGCCCGATACCCTTCTCTTCGAGTGATTTTACCAGAGACGCGTCGTTGAAACGTGCAGGGGGGCGCGTGTTTTGTTCCCGAAGTGTGAGAGATTCTCCATCGGCCCATACGACTGTCGTGCCGGTGATCACGTTGGGTAGATTCCGCTCTCCAGATGTGTTGTCCTCGTCTTCACGAAAGGCCTTATACGCTAACGTATACCCGGGAAGCCGAACGGTTCGGCCCGAGGCACGAAAGACCGCATTATCGACACCGATCTGCAGTGTAGTCTGGTCGACGTGTGCGTCCACCATCTGGGATGATACGGTTCGTCTCCAGATGAGCTCATAGAGGCGATATTCATCCGTGTCGAGGGTGCGTTTCATATCCACGATCGACGGGAACACTTCACCGGCTGGCCGAATCGCTTCGTGGGCTTCCTGCGCGTTACGGGTTTTGGTGTCATAGGATCTTGGAGTTTGCGGAAGAAGGTCCGGTCCGAACTCATTCGAGATCAGGTTTCGGGCTGCATCGATGGCCTGGTCCGACAATTTGGTCGAATCTGTACGCATGTAGGTGATGTAGCCCGCTTCGTAGAGTCGTTGCGCAATCTGCATCGTGCGACGTGCCGAAAAACGGAGACGTCGTACAGCTTCTTGCTGCATTGTCGATGTAGTGAACGGAGGGGAGGGACGAAGAACCTGCGGCTTTACTTCGACACTCAGAATCTCGCCCGATTTTTCTTTAAGCCGTTCCAGAAGCTGTTCGGCTTCCTCTTTGGTCAGGGCCCAGGATTTGGTGTTTTTCCGCTTACCCGTTGTGGAATCGAAGTCGCGTAGACTGGCGATAACGCGCTCGTCGACTCGGACCAGGGTGGCATCAAAGGGGGCGGCATCGTCGTCCGTAACCGTAAAGCTGGCCCGGAGGTCATGAAGGTTTGTCGATTCGAATGCAATACGCTCGTTCTCTCGTTCTACCAGGAGCCGCAGGGCTACGGACTGTACGCGTCCCGCGCTCAGTCCTGGCTTTATCTTTCGCCATAACATGGGGCTGACATCCCAGCCGTATAGTCGATCGATGGTACGGCGGGCACGCTGCGCCTCGACGAGATTCATATCCAGCTCTCTAGTATTACCGAGAGCTGTTTCGATCGCCGATTTGGTAATCTCGCGGAATACCATTCTTCGAACCGGAACCTCTGGTTTCAATTCGTCGTAGAGGTGCCAGGCAATGGACTCACCCTCGCGATCCCCGTCCATTGCGAGGAGGATTTCGTCTACGCTCTTTGTCGCGCTTCGGATATCTTTGAGCACCTTATTCTTTCCCTTGATTGGGATGTAGGTGGGGGCAAAGTCCTGTTCTGGATCAATCCCCTTGGTTCGTTCCGGTAAATCACGGATGTGTCCCATCGAAGCTTTTACTTCGTAGTCGGAACCGAGAATCTTCTTAATGGTTCTCGCCTTGGCCGGGGATTCTACAATAATCAGTTTTGACATGCCTTCTCCGATTCGAGACGGGTCTCGTAGGTATCATCGCGTCGCCTACATACAATGTTGGCTAGCTCAAGGTCCAGCATCATCTGCATCACGTCGGTAACTGTCAATCGTAGGATTGCGGATAATGCTTCTATTGTTGCGGGTCCCCGTTCCAATTGATTTACCAGGATTCGGTGGTTTTTTGTGAGTTTGGACCACATTGACGTAGATGCTCGTGTCCTGATTCTGGGCGTACCAAGACGCTCCATATTAAATAATGGTATGGCGGTCTGGTTGTCGAAGGCGTCGTGTAGTCCAGCCCAGCCGGGATCATCAATGGGTCCCGGAATGCCATACACGGGTCGACCGATCGTGAGTGCGTGTTCTAGAGTATTCAGGCTACCGCTTTTCCTGGCGGCCCGAACGACAACGACTGCGTCTGATAATGCAGCGATGAGTCGGTTACGATCGGGGAACAGGTAGGGAAATGAAGGCGTTCCGGGAAACGCTTCGCTCAAGAGTGTTCCATGGTGTAGCACCTGTTCAAACAGGCTGGTGAGGCTGCGTGGGGTGGGACGGGATATGTCGCCAGCGAGACACACAACGGGGTGGAGGCCCGTCTTGAGAGCCATAGATAACGCAACCTGATCTACGCCGAGCCCTCCACCGGAGATGACTGCACCATTGGGATGAACGGTAGCCCAATGGTCGATTATCAGACGACACATTCGATGGGTAAACGGATCTTCGGTTCGACTTCCGACGACCGCTAGCTTTGGACCCGATGGAAGAGGAGTTCCTCGGCCGTATAGAACGATGGGGGGTTCTAGAAGATCACCGACGGAGGAAGGCCAATCACAATCCTCGGGGCCCACGGTCCAAATCTTTCCAGGGATAAGGGTATTTGCGAGCTCTTCTTTTGAAATTCCAGGTGCGCTATTGTTCAGGTCCTGGTTTCGGAACCAGCGTCGAAACGATCGAGGGGTTCCTTGAAAATGACCCTGTAGCCGCGCACGATCATGGGTGTCAACGGAGCAGAGATCGGTGGTTTTCGAGTCCTGGAATTTCTCCATGATATGGACCTTTACGGCTTGACCTGTTGCGACGGAACAGGGATGTTGAGTCGATAGAGGGCGCGTTGTTTTTGTTTCTATTTATCGTCGTGGAGCGAAAGTTGATGTCGGCAAAGCGAAAATATCTCGGTGTACTACTAGCGATTTTGTCGGGCATTGGATTGGCCTGCAGTTCGGGTGGCGGTGCCGCCGATGTCCCTGACACTCAAACAGTCGACGACAGCACGACAGGCACGGATCTGGGCCCATTACCCCTGACCGTTGATATGTCGGTAGAGCGTCCTCTCTACAACAACCTCAAGTTCTACATGGAAATCCATCGGCCAGTGACCTGCCAGGCCGCGAATCCATGCCCTGGTCTCGTTCTAGTACCGCCCGGTCTGGAAAGCGGGGAAGAATACTTTGCAGACATCGCCAGTGAGCTGGCAGCGGAGGTTCCGGCTGTTGTTTTCGTATATAATCCTCCAGGTCGTGGGCTGGGCTCAAACCGGACCGGGGGAGAGGAAGACTATAATGGTAAAGACCATCAAGGCTTACTCTCTGAGGTCTTACAGCGCGCTCGAAATAAGCAGAGTGTTGATGAAGAACGATTGGGTGTTGTGTCGTTCGGGTGGGGGCTTTCTGTCGCCGCTGGTGTCATGAACGCCAACCGAGGTTCAGCCGGGTACGTCGGCAAATTCCTTGTAGACGTCGAGGGTGCAGTAAGTCGATGCGACATTACCGTGGCTCCATTTACCCCCTCAGGCAATGTGATCAATCAGGACGGTCTCGGACCAACGCCATCGAGGTGTAACCTCTGCGGTGGAGAATGTGTCACGGGTACGTTCCCTGGCTATTGTGAATGTGAACCGTCTGGTGCCGTGGATTGCGGGCTCAGGGAATTCCCCCGGGACTGTAAGTATCCGGTGAATCCCGATATTCAACAGCCGCCACCGGCGTATGTTTGTGCCGAAAACTCGGATCCAATTCGGCTCAGTGGACATGACTGTACCGATGATCCCTGGTGGGCGGAGCGCGAAGCGGCGGCTGTTCTACCGACGCTTGTGGCGACCTACTTGCGACTACAATTTCGGTTCGACCATGCCTTACCGTCGGCTCTGAGTGGGCGAGAGGCCTATCATCTTGCGATGACAGGACCTAGCGGGATCTACCGACAATATAATGATTTACCACCGAACCAGCCGCTTCCTGATGTGCAGGACTGTGGTTCATGTCAGCTTGATTATGGTAGTAGCGGGAACGGCTTTGGTTTCAATATTTTTTCCGCCTACCACCCGGAATATACCCCGATGAATATGAGCGTCTTGATGCGGCAGGTCTTGCCACTCTACGTCAATTTCATCCTTGGGAAGCTCTAATCGCTGGTTGCAGATTACTGTGTCTTTAACGAGGCACAGATCAGCTCAAACCCATCGATGAAGCGTCCAGCACGTCCCTGAATTCCGACAACGACGTAACCACGTGGGCACATAACCTCGAACGGCTTCTTACCACCAACTCCACCCGCGTGTCCTGAGAGCTCAAGGTTCTTACTCACTAGAACCGTTCGGCCCCCAATCGTGGATTTCACATAGGTCACGACCTCATCCAGGGTTTTTCCTTCTAGACGTGTAGCGTTGGCTGCTACCTCGGCTTCATTTGCGAACTCCGCTCGATCGGCCTCGGCAACAAAACCTGTGCGTGATGGCCGTTTATCTGCGGGTTTTACTGGTTCAATTCTAGTCTGAGACGTCTCTGCTGCTGACTGAATCAATGGTTTGAGAGGCTCTCGAACCAGCTCTGGTCCATCAACCATTGCAACAGATAAGTACAGCTTTTCCAGTTTGAAACGTTTGGGGATCGGCTTCATAGCACCAAGGGATATACGGTAGAATCCGTTTGTTACCGCAACCTCGTGTTTCTCTTTCCAGATGGAATTTCGCGCCTTCTCGGAACGATGCAGAGAAAATTGGAGTTGATAGATCCCGGATACGGGGCGGTTATCGGGTCCAATCATCTGACCATCATAGGTCACAGTATTACTGGCTCTACTCCCAGGCGCAGCTATCGCTGGCATGGCAAAGGCGAGAATAGCGATGGCCAATAGAATCGGGCTATATCGTTTCACGTTAACGTTCCTCTGGTTGGTATAGCGGGGGTACGACACCTCGGACGGCCAAGGATACAACGAGTCCAAAGAAACACGGCTAACGGGGTCCGCGTCAAGGAACAATCCCCATCGTCCCGAGATCTATGTGGCGGTTGTCTAGTGTTAAAGCAGTATGTGTAGCAGCACTATTCCCAGGACAAGAAGCCCCGATGCAGAGGCGATCAAAAGGAATTTATGTAACCGTCTCATACGGTCCTGTGACGACGACTCCTTTGCGGAACGCTCGTACAGAATTACCGTATCCACAACCTGGATATCCGGGGCTGTTGTCTGGAAGGCGAGAGTATTACTCACGTTCGGATTATCCCACCGACACCGGCCGCGGGTTTTCGTGTCGAACGTATGCTTTGGTAAACGCACCATGGGGTTTTTACTCCTCACATAGGAACGAATAACTGCAAGAACCATGCACAGAAGAGCGACCAGAACAAAAAACAATTGCGACAACTTGTCAGCGGTGTGACATATTGTCTATACTGTTGACAGGTTGTCCCCAATCGTTTTCTGGAGCGAGTTGAATGATACAGAGTGAGTCGATACGACCTACCCTTCTTATTGTTGAGGATGACGATAGTAATCGGAAGACCCTGGAGCGGATCTTTGCCAAAGAACCATACGTGGTTTGTATGGCTAGTGATGGCCAGGAAGGTCTGGATATCGTTCGTGAGCAGGTCGTCAATGTGGTGATTTCGGATCTGATGATGCCTCGTATGGACGGCCTCGAGCTCTTGAAGACCGTGAAAACCCTTCAGCCCGATATCGATTTTATCCTCGTTACGGCATATGGAACGGTGGAGCGAGCCGTCGAGGCGATGAAAGAAGGGGCGTACGATTTCATTACGAAACCTTTCAAGCGAGCGGATGTTCTGGCCCGAGTGCGAAGAGCGATGGAAAAGCAGCTGCTTCTTATCGAGAACCGTCGTTTACGAGAACAGCTTGCTGGCGTGGATCGCGAGACGACTATTATTGGTCGGAGTTCTGCGATTCGCGGTGTTCTAGAGTTGGTGGAACAGGTAGCGCCTTCCACGGCCACGGTTCTTCTTCTAGGTGAGAGCGGTACTGGCAAAGAATTGTTCGCCCGACAGTTGCATGCGCGAAGCGATCGCAAACAACGGCCGTTTATCGCGGTGAATTGTGCCGCGATACCCGAAACGATCCTGGAGAGTGAGCTTTTTGGCTATGAGTCGGGTGCCTTTACCGGTGCTACACGCCGGAAGCAGGGCCGGTTTGAATTGGCGCACACCGGAACGTTGTTTTTTGATGAAGTCGGAGAAATACCGCCGTCCATGCAGGTGAAACTCCTTCGGGTATTACAGGAGGGTACATTTGAACGCCTCGGTGGAACCCAGCCGATTCACGTAGATGTTCGGGTTATCGCCGCGACGAACCGAGATCTGGAACAAGAAGTTCGAGAGGGTCGGTTCCGAGAAGATCTATTTTATAGGCTGAATGTCATTCCAGTAGAGATTCCGCCGTTACGGGATCGTCGAGAAGACGTCGCATTATTAGCACACCATTTCCTTTCGAAATTTGCGGATAAGAACCAGAAAGCGGCGGCATCCTTTTCGAAGGAGGCGACCTCTTCGTTGATGGACTATGACTGGCCGGGAAATGTACGAGAACTCGAAAATGCGATTGAGAGAGCCGTAATCCTAGCGAAAGATGTTGAGATAGGTCTCTCTGAATTACCGCCGAATGTTGCACGTGGACCCGCGGAACGTCAGACATTATCGGTGCCGATCGGAACACCATTGGAAGATGTTGAGCGATTGTTGATTCGAGAGACGTTACGAATGACTCGTGGTGATAAAACGACCGCAGCACGCCTTTTGGGAATTGCGACACGAACGATCTATCGTAAGCTGGATCGAGAGGAGCTTCGTCGACTTGGTCAGTCGCCATAATGTACCGTCAAAGCTGTGCTGCAAGAGTGTAGACAGCTCTTAGGGGGTGCATATGGGATACGGACCTGATAAGGGTGCCAGGAAGCGTATGTTTACAGGAAGAAAGAATGCTTGAAGGTCTGACCAACGGGTTTAGAAATGCCCGCCAACGACTGCAGGGTAAGAAAACCCTGGATGAATCGACGATCGATTCGGTGCTGCAGGATATTCGCAACTCCCTTCTGGAGGCGGATGTTGAATTTGGTGTGGTACGCGAGTTCCAGGCACAGGTCCGCGAAAAGGCTCTCGGACAGGTTGTTCAGACCCGCGTTAAGCACGATGGTGAAAAACACGAAGTCACGGCGGGCGAGCAGTTCATAAAGATATGCCACGAAGAGCTCGTGGATTTAATGGGCGGAAGTCAGGAGCTGGATCTGACTCCAGGTCGTGATGGGCTAACCCGGGTAATGATGGTCGGTTTGCAGGGCTCTGGTAAGACCACGACGGCCGGTAAACTAGCGAACCTGTTGAAGAGAGAGGGTAAGAGTCCTCTACTGGTAGCGGCGGATGTGTATCGACCTGCGGCCGTGAATCAGCTTCAGGTGTTGGGCGAACGGTTGTCGGTCTCTGTCTATCATCGAGCTGGCGCCAGCCCACCCGACCTCTGTTCCGAGGGGGTTGACTATGCAAAGGCCAACGGCCATGACGTGGTCATCTTTGATACCGCCGGTCGTTTGACTATCGACGAGCAGTTGATGGGCGAACTTGGGGATATTCGTTCCCGTACAAGCCCCGAAAATGTTCTTTTGGTCATCGACGCCATGATCGGTCAGGATTCGGTCCGCACGGCGCGCACCTTCCATGACCGGGTCTCGCTTGATGGCGTGGTGCTCACCAAGTTGGACGGTGATGCTCGTGGTGGGGCGGCGTTATCTGTTCGTTCGGTTACAGGTTGTCCTATCTTATTTATCGGTATGGGCGAAGGCCTCGACAGGCTCGAACGATTCCGACCAGAAGGTATGGCGGATCGGATTCTTGGCTTTGGTGATGTCGTCAGTCTGGTCGAGGATTTTGAGCGCGTTGTAGACGCAGAGAAAGCCGAAGAAGACGCCGCTCGTATGTTGAGTGGTCAGTTTACATTCACGGACTTTGTTGAACAGCTCAAGACCATCAAGAAGATGGGGCCTCTGAAGGATGTGTTCGAGAAGTTACCCTTCTTCAACGATATGATGCCCGCAGGTGCCATGGTTGATGACCGCGAATTGGTGCGTGTCGAGGCGATGATTCAATCGATGACACGAGGAGAGCGCGATAAGCCCGAGCTTTTGCAGAGCAACTCTCGTTGCCGACGTATCGCGAAAGGTTCTGGTCGGACCGAGAAGGATGTTGTCGATCTCTATGGCCGGTTCAAAATGATGCGCGATCTCATGGGAGCGGTCGGAAAGCAACCAGGTCTCCTGGGAAATCTTCCCGGGTTCAAACAGATGGGTCAGCTTGGTCGCATGAAGAATATGGATATGTCGCAACTGATGGGCGGAATGCCAGGTATGGATGCGCCCAAGCGCAAACCCAAGGCCGCGCCGGTCGCGATGCATGGGGCCAATCTGGATGCAGTTCGTAAAGCACGTAAGCGTGCAAAAAAGAAGATGAAGAAATCGAAACGTCGGAGGCGGTAATGGGAGGTATGACCGCCAGAATCCGATGTTTGATGACCCTTTGTTGGATTCCAGTGCTTCTTGCCCATTGCGGTGGGTCGCCTGAGGTTGAGCCCGATGTTGCAGTCGATGTGTCTGAGGTCAATGGAAGTGATGTTCTTGCCGACACCACGCCGGTGGATGCAGATGTGATTTTGGATAGTAGCTTTCCGGATGAGACCGAGTCTGTAGGGTCCGGTGTTGGGGAGCCATGTACAGCGAATCAGGATTGTCTGACGGGACTTTGCTACACGCATCCTCCTGGCGGGTATTGCACACAGCTTTGTGATGATGCGACTCCCTGTCCAGCGGATTCTTCCTGTGTGCAGGCGACCGGTCAGGAGATGACTTTCTGTTATAAGAATTGCGCCTCCGACCAGGAATGTAGAGAGGACCAATGGTGTGGCGACGGTATTTGTAATCCCAATTGCAAACTAGGCGATTGTCCCGAAGGCTACATCTGCAACTTTGAGACGGGTCAATGCGATTCGACCTCCACGGAGTGTGTACCGTCTTCTGAGGAGTGCAATGGTCTTGATGATGATTGTGACAACTACGTCGACGAAGGATGTTTCCTCTACGTAGATCTGCCGCCGGGAGTAGAACTCTTGGATTTGGGGATCGTCGGTACGGGAGCTGGATTAACAAGTCCTGATGTCGAATTTGAGATTGGGCCGGATGTGGAATCCTTTACTTTGATTGTTCTGGGGGACGACGAATCCTATCTGCTGCTCACCAAATTTGAGGACCCGAACGGCTTGTCCTTGATTAATGTCGACGCGCCGTACCAGTCCGTAGTGCGGGTGTTGCCGTCGCAAGGAGCTGTCACAGCAATAGTTCCCAACGCTCCGGCAACCTATCTGCCGGTGGCTGGGACATACACTGTGTCTGTGCTTCGTCAGGGCTCCTATGTTCAGGTTCCGATCGTCATCTTGACTAAGGGGGCGGTTTCAACGGTGGAGGCGCTCTCCTCCGATTTTGATGATGGTAATACGACGGGTTGGCTGTCCATTCTGGAGTCCACCTATGGTACTTTGGCCTGGGGTACCGACGATGTGGATGTATTTACTGGAAGCCTGAATACGGCGGTTCCCTGGGATATGAGAGATCTGCCGCATGAATCTCTATTGGTACGGTCCGATCCATTTACGCTCACAGGTAAGGAAGTGATTGTCGGAGCTATGGGCGGTGGGCGCGGCGGCGCAGGATCGCCACGAGACGCCATGGATACCAATCCAATCGATTCGACCGAAGATGACTTTATGGGGTTGGCCTTACGGCGAGTCAGCGATGGTTCGTATCTGGAGAGTCGACGTCGGCCGGGCAATGGGAACACCTATCGATTTGTTTCGCTACAGCCGACTGAGATAGCAGAACTCATCGCATCGGATGCCGAGGACGAGACCTATACGATCGATCTGATTGATGAATACCACGGGAGCTGGGGATTCTCCGTCATCGGAGCCCTACAGATGTTCGAAGACCCGCAGAAGCTCGATATCAATATTCATTTCGTTGGAATTCCCGATATCAACGCACAGAACCATGCAGACCACGTGAAGTTTTCGAAGACCCTGGAGCGATTCTTCAATGTCATCGCGCAGGCTGGCATTGTCCCTGGTACGATCACTGCGTATGACATCACGGGAGACGATGCCCAGAAATACACCTACCTCGACAAGAGCGTGAATGGGCTCGGCGAGTTACCGGAGCTTCTGGCTCTGAGTGAAATGCACCCAGCGAGCAATGCGTTAAACCTCTTCTTTGTGCAGAATATTGCCAATATTGATACGTTCCACACGCTTGGAATCTCGGGGGGAATACCGGGCCCCCCCTTATTCCAGGGCACGCAATCCAGCGGGGTTGTGGTGGCCTTACCGGCCGATTTCTCCACGACGTTGGTAGCCCATACGATGGCACATGAGGTTGGCCATTATCTTGGTCTATTTCATACGACCGAAAAGACGGGCACTCTGCATGACCCCTTAACGGACACCTTGGAGTGTAGTGATTCGAATGATGATGGATTGGCCGGTGCTGACGACTGCCACGGAATAGACGTGGATAATTTGATGTTCTGGAGTGCAAGTGGGAGCACCATGTTGAGCGCGCAACAAGGAACAGTATTACGCGGCAACCCACAGACCTACGGTTCCGAGGAGTAAAGACTATGACACAGAAACAATGGTTTTCCGCCACCCTGATCGGCGTATTGCTCGTCATAGGTCTTTCCTTCTCTACGGCCTCTGCGCAGACGGATAAGAAGGCTGTTCAAGAGCGTGTGATGATGGTCTTGAAGGCCTACGAGTACAAGACGAACCCCGAACTTTGGAAGCGTTGGGGTCTAGAAACTGTGAATGATATCCTGTCGGAGATAGCCCTCGATATTTCGCGTAAGACCCGTTTACGTACGCGAGCGGCCTTGGCTTTGAGTGAGATTCCAACCGACCGCACGAAGAAAACTCTTCGAGCCTTGATCTCTCGTAAAGAGACGCCGAGAGGAGTGCGTAGGCAGGCGCTCTACAGCATGGCTATCGCCTTTCCAGATAGCGCGTTTGTCCCGCTCAGGGATCAATTACGAGAGGGAGATGTCCATATACGCGAGGCGGCGGCTCTGGCCCTTGTTCATGTCCGCGATAAGTCCGTGGAGCTCTTACTCGGATATTATCTGCAACATGAAAAGAATATGACAGTGCGAGCTGCGGTGGAGCGTGCGTTGAAGATGCGCTCTAAACTGCAGAAGAAGCCCCAGGAGCCATATAAGCTGCCCCATCATCCAATCCCAACAGGCACGAATACGGATTCTCTAACTGGGCCCGATCAACGAGATAAACTATAAAGCGGATCCCGCATTGACGATGCGGGCAAAAAGGAACGAGTTGCTCGATTTTTCGTAATCGGGCAGAACGTCTGGAAACGACTGGAGTAAGTCATGGTGCAATTATCCTTTGAAGCGGGTTTGTCCGGTAGCCTTGTAGCTATCGTTACACCATTTGATAGTAAGGGGGCTGTCGATAGAGCGGCTTTCGAGGTCCTTATCGAACGGCAAATCCAGCATGGTACAGATGGTATTGTTGTCTGTGGTACAACCGGTGAAGCTTCGACACTCAGCGATTCCGAATACCGTGCAGTGGTTCGGCAGTGTGTGGAAAATGTGGCCGGCCGGGTACCTGTGATCGCGGGTAGTGGAAGCAATAATACAGGGCATGTCGTAGAGACGTCCCTGATCGCGGAAGACCTTGGAGTCGATGGTCTGCTCGTAGTAGCTCCGTATTATAACAAGCCGACACAGGAAGGATTACGGCGTCATTATGAAGCGGTCATGGACGCGGTAAACATTCCGGTGGTCCTCTATAATGTTCCGGGTCGAACCGCTTCGAATATCTCAGCAGCGACAACCCTGGCGTTATCGCAGCACCCCAAGTGCATCGCGGTTAAAGAGGCCAGTGGTAATCTTTCGCAGATTCAGGAGATTATCTTTAACGCACCAGAAGGTTTCTCGGTTCTTTCGGGAGACGACGCACTCACTTTTGCGATGATGGCAATGGGAGCATCGGGAGTGGTTGGCGTTGCCTCTAACGTGGTTCCAGGAGAGATGAAGCGTTTGGTAGAGGCGCTAGCGGCCGAGAATATGACGGAGGCTCGTACACTCCAGGCAGGGCTTCTTCCGTTGATGGAGGCGATCTTCTGGGAATCGAACCCCATCCCGATCAAGGCCGCATTGGCACATATTGGTCTGATTGAGGAAGTACTTCGCCTTCCTCTTGTTCCTGCCAATCCCAAAACGCGTGCGCGCCTCGTTGAGATCTTAGACGGTCCCTGAACGTTCTAGAAATTGTAGGTGGCCGAGCCTGCGGTACCAAAGATAAATCCACCATGACTCAGCGTTCCTGTGGGGTCATTGGCGGGTTTTTCTACGGTTCTACGGATAAGGTGCATCAGTGAGAACGCCAGGTCCAGGTGTACAACCTGTTTCGTTGCGGTGTTGCCAAGGCTATAGCGCATGCCCAGGCTATAGGCCGACACATGATTATCTAATAGGTTGGTCATGCCGGCTTGCCGGGGAACCGGTGTGAAGCGCCACTGGTAGCCACCGCGGAATTGCAGGTTGTCCCGTAGGGCCCATTGGGCTCCAAAGTGGATGCGCCAGATATCCGAGAGCCCCAGGTTCAGCGGGTGATGGGATTGGTCTACGTCTAATGTATCGTTGAGGCCCAGTCCTTCTGGGATTACACCCGTTATATTAAATACGATTGCTGGGGCGACGCTACGCATTCTTGACCATAATTCGAGGGAGCCCTGGGCGGATAACTCCAGGTTGAGGCTGGGAATCTTGAATGACGCACCCAGATCGAATTGGTGTGGTGTGAACAGCACGGTGCCTCCAAGCTCCAGAATAAGCCGAGCCGATTCATCGAAGGAGATATCTGTTGGCGAGGAGAACTCCAGAGGTAGCTCCTGACGAAAGGCCGCACCGATGGTCACGTTTTCCGTCGGTCGAAGATAGATCCCAGCGGTGGCCCCATAGCTGGGTTCCAGATCCATAATGAACTCATTATGCGTCAGGGTTTGGTTCACAAGGTCCACACGGAGTTTTATTTGTGATGACACGTCCATGAACATCTGGGCGCCTACGCCGATGGACAGCCAGTCGACGGGTCTCCAGGCGATAGACGATGCGATCACCAACTTACGTGTCAGATCCTGGTAGAGGAGATAGTGGGGTGTACCGCTATCGATGCCTTCTACTTTGAACAGTGTTTCATCCGGAAGATACATCGAGAGGGCCACGCCCAACTTCTGCTTAAACGGGCCTTGTATCCGGCGTAGCCAACCGAATAGGCTGCCGACGTTCGACTCGGGCAGTAGTACACCGCGTTCGGAATAGCCATTTGGGTACATGGCGTCACAGGGTGCGATCGTGGCATCACAAAATGGTTTGCTTCTTTGAATATCCAATTGAGGGAAGAAGCCACTGACACCAAAAGCGACGAGATGACTATCCGAAAAGGCAGCGCTCGCCGGATTATGGAATGCCGCACCTGGCCCCGGCTCGGTGGCTACGGTTGTACCTCCCATGGAGATGTCTTGTGGCCAGAATCCGTAAATCGTTATCGGGGAAGCCTTTGCTGTACTTGGGACCTGATACAGAATACCCATCGCCAGGAATAGGGCGGCGATACGGGCGAATCGTCTGTCCGATGCACGTAAGGTCATCATGGGGAGGGTTCCACATGGCAATCGCCAGAGTTGATAGCGGTGCTCAGGCCAATCAACTCTTCGACGGCGCCGGAGTTTATGAGGGTTCTGATGTCCGCCAACAAGACCTCGAATCGGCTCGGTTCAAGCAGCCAACCAAGGGCCATCTGCATATTTGTTACGAGAGTGTCCTGTTCTAGAATCGCGCTGAGAAAACCCAGAATAGAACTGGTGGATGGGGCCCCCTCTGGCTCGGAGGAAGTGGACGTTTCCATTGCCAGGTGTCCAGAGGCGAGCATCTGCGAAAGACCATGTAGGAGAGCAAAGTCCTGGCTTTGCTCCACCAACTCCATACACTGACCGAGTGCGCTCAATGAAGACACAAACTCGGGGTCTTGCAGGAGCTCTAAAACATCATTCGATGGATCGTCGGGGCCTTCGGAAATTATCGCCACGAAATCTTCGAGAGCTTCGGGGTGTTCATCGACATGCGCTAGAATTGGCAATAGGGCAGATAGGCTCTCGAACCAAGCGTCGGCATCGGAGTTCGCCATCAGATCCCCAAAGGAACGTAGTGCGGAATCTAAGCCGTTTCGATTTTCCGTCGATGCCGATAAGAGGCGATGCATGAGGTGTAGGATTGGTTTGAGGCTACACGCTTGACTGGTCCGATGGAGTCCCCCCAGGAACGAAGTCCTGGTATTGGAGTCAAGTTGGTCGATAGCGTCGAGGAGTTGGACTATCAACCCTTTAAGGCCCTCAAACTGGTCGCTATCCGTTGCGTCCTCCAACTGGCTGAGCTCAGTCGCTGGTATTACGTCGAGAACCTCAAAGAGTAGATTGAGGACGATCGAGCGCGTACCGGTGTCGAGATCTGACTGTAATGTGCTTTGGAGTGCAGGAAGACCCTGGTTGTCAAAGAGGGCAAAGGTCGTTTCCAGGTAACTGTCCAACATCGGACAATTGGCTTGTTCATCATAGGCCGAAGAAGGCATCGGCCCGGAGTTCGCGCAACCAATGGCCATTGCCAGGTAGCCGAATACAATCCAGCGAGTGAGTCGCAGCACGCTTCGTCCTTACGGGGCGCAAACCCACGCCTGACCGCTGGACGTGGATTTATAGGAACATGCGTAGCCTTCAGCGGTTCGGCAATCGTCTGAGGCAGCACAGCTCTTTGCGCAGTAGGAGAAGAAGTCTCCGTCATAGAGACATTCTGTTCCCGTTGGGCAAGGATTGGTGAAGCCACAGTTGGCAACGGAGCAATAGCCTCCATACCCCTGTAACAGGCAGGAGTCGGCTCCCGAACATGAAGTGAAATTATAGCATTCATCGCCCGGTGAGGCGGTCGATGAACTCAGTCCACAGTAGTGTCCGTATGTGAAGCTTTTGCACCGGTATCCGAGTGATGTTCGGCAGTCGGAGTCGTCTTCACAGGAGTTGACGCAGTAGGTGTCTATGCAGACGTGTCCATTGGGACAGGCCGCGTCCTCCTCACAGAAGTTAAAGATACATCCTGAGGCAGGCTCACAGACCTGGTATATATCGCAGGATAGATTTGTGCAGGATGAGGGGGGGCCCCCACCGCCCGTCGTTGTGGCAAGAACTTGATATGTGGACCCAATATTCGTGCCGCTAACACGGATATAGGCGGTTCCTGTCAGGGTCGCCGTCCAATTGAGTGTGATATCTGAACCGATCTGACTCGACACCGGTGTATTGTTCAATCCTGTGAAGAGCTCCACGACGCCCGCTCCCTGGAAGAATTGAATACCTACGTTGAGTTGTTGTCCGGCCTGTATGGGGATTTGGAAATAATCATCGTCACAGCAGAGGGTCTGATTGCTGAGTGCAATGCCCGATGTCAGATAGGTGGCTTGTGATTCGGAATCGTTTGGTTCATTCGCATCTGCGAAACAGTTGGTCGCTCCAGCGTTGGCCACAATACTCAAGGAATAGTTGCCAGATGATTCCGGTGGATAGCTATGCACTTTGGCCAGGTAGAAACTGCTCTTTGGCACCGAGGGGATCGAGATGGTTTCATTCCCGGAGAACGTGGTTGATGAATCAAGCACCGTTGTTGGGGCCGACGCTTCGTAGATGTATAAATCGAGATCAAGGTCGGGCGTCTCGGCCTGAATACTCACCGTTACATTTTGGCCACAGGTCAAATAGAACTCATACCAGTCCGGGTCGTTTCCACAGACCGTGAGACCCGTGAGAGACAGGTTGGTGACGCTTCCCAACGGTGTGGCCGATGTGGCGTTGTCATTTCCAGAGGCGCCCTCCTGGGCATCAGGGGTACAGGTCGTCTGCGCTGTTTCCGTCTGGACTGTTAGGGTGTAGGGCTCGGCATAGATCAGTGGGTCTACACCAAAGACCCAAATATAGAGTTGACCCGTATGCGTGCCATTGAATGACACTGTACGTTGGGAGCCCAGCCCTGTGCTCGAAGCGACATATTCGATAGTTCCCGACGCGGACATTCTACCCAGAAGCAGGTCGAGTGAATCTCCACCTGTGTTCCACTCGATTGTGGCACTGAGCCCTTGTGTTTGTGGCAGTTGTACCAGGTACCAATCATTATCGTAGGTCGTGTTGTCGGAATCACAGATCGTGAGATCTGTATACACACCTGGTGCGATGGACGGGGCGACGTCGGGGGATTCGTTGGGCTCGAAATTATCATTCGGGCATGTGGTACCAGTGCCGGCCGATGTGATAGTGACCTTAATCTCGGCATAGGTGGTAAAGGTTCCATCTGTTACCGCAAACCCGATGGACTCCGTGGTACCGATCAGTGCGATGGGAGGAACCCATGTGAAGACACCTGTATACGCATCGAGAGAGCCGCCCATTGGCGCCTGGCCATCGAAGCTATAGGTCAGTTGATCGTTATTGGGATCCGTGGCCTCGATGGTAAAATTGAACAGTTGTCCAGCTACGGCCGAGAAGGGGCCCGCGGGCGCGACCACAGGGGGTTCAGGCCCTCCAGTACCCGACTGGCCCACGACAAAGTCAACGTTCATCGTGTCTGTAAGAGTGCCGTCACTAACCGTAAAGCTGATTCGTATGGTCTGTCCGCTTAAGTGAGTGGGGACATTCCATGCCAGAAAGCCGGTGTTCGGGTTGAGCGTTGCACCATCAGGCAGGGAGCCAGATACACCGTAAAACAGCGGGTCGCCATTCGGGTCGATGGCATTGAGTTGAAGCGAGTACACGGTCCCGACCGGGACAACCTGAGCACCGATACTCTGAAATTCGGGAGGAAGGTTCTGAATCTGGGAAGATACCGTGAACTTTACCGTCTCTCGATCGGTCTCTGTCCCATCACTCACCTGAAACGTCATAAAGAGTGGTGGTACCATCTCCGTTGGTGTCCAATCGAACTTGCCAGTCAACTTATCGAATTTGGCAGAGGCGGGCATATTCCCAAAGATGGAATAGACGAGCGGATCATTGTCGGGATCGAAAGCTTCCAATTGAATTGAAAGCGATTGATTCAGGGCGATCTGCCGGTCTCCGATGCTCTTTAATACGGGCGGGCGATTCTCACCGTTTGTCGAACCACCGTCCGGCAGTTTGACCGTTGGAATACCGCCATTTGTAGGGCCTTCACCACATGCGGACATTCCGACCAGGAATGATCCACCAACCAAAGTGGTCAGCAATAGACTCCATACTCGGAGGGATCTGTACAAGGGGGTTATGTACCGCATGTAGTCCTTGGGCCTTAGAATGGAATGTCGTCCTCAGTGAAGTCGTCAGCAGGGGGTGCACTTGGAGCGCTGCTCGACGTGGTAGGAGCATGACTTGCCGTACCCTGCGAGGAGTAACTGTCTTGTGGCGAACCCATGAAGTCTTGCCGATCACCCTGGCTACTAAGGAACTGAATGTCCCGGGCCACAATCTCGGTTGAGCTGCGCTCCAGTCCGTCCCGATCTGTGTATTTACGTGTCTGAATCCGGCCCTCGACATATACCAGTCGACCTTTCTGCAGGTATTGGTTTGCAACCTCTGCCTGGCGCCCCCATACGACGACACGATGCCATTCGGTATGTTCCTGGCCGTCGCCAGATGCACTCTTTCGGTTTTCGTTGGTAGCCAACGTGAAATTGCACACCGCCATATTTGATTGGGTGTGGCGAAGTTCCGGATCGCGTCCTAGCCGACCGATCAAGATGGCCTTGTTTAGACTCCCTGCCATATCAAATCCTCCAAGTTGAACTCGCTACACGATATCCTGAAGCGACAAGCTATCGGAACCAATGCTGGACCTCAAGTAGCTTTCGAAATCGTGTAAACATCTATTGTTTATTGAGTTGGTTATCGTTGATTACGTAATTCTGGTTTTGTTTGTTGTGAAAGGCCTTAGGCACGGCCAATCGATGTTGTTTTTATTCTATGAATGCGTTGTGTATTTCTCGTGTCAGTTCCTGCGCCTCGTGCTTTCCACCCTGTTCACTTGCATTGGAGGCAGCGAGAACAAATGTCGTTGAGATGGGCTCTACGTGAACCCCAATCGGATGATATTTCTCTGCCATGTCCAGCAGCTGGTGAAACAGTTCTACGTCTTCGATCAGGCCATTGCCTACGACAGAGACGGTGTGTACCGGTTGTCGGCTAATAAGGCTGGTACCGCTGGGTAGAGCAAGTTCACGGATACGATCGTCCAGGCCGGAATGGTTTTCTTCACAGACTAGAGCGTCGAGACAATGCCCGGTAGTCGAGGATGAATTGACGAGATGCGGCGCGATCCCCGCAGTCGTCAGAGCGCGGAGCACTTTCGTTTCTTCCGCCGGATCCTCCAATTGAAACTGAAGAGACCAGCAGTCTGTGCGATGGGTAACACCAGTAACCAGCTGTGAGGATTCCGGTCGATGTACGCGAATCAAGGTTCCCTTATCCGCATCCGGTGCTGTGGTCCCGCGTGCAAAAAGTGCAATCTTATGCCTCTGGGCATAGGCGACAGCATCGGCGTTCATGACACGGGCCCCATGCTTGGAAAGCGTAAGCATTTCATCATAGGTGATGGAGTCCAGTCGCTTTGCGTCCAGAACGACGTTTGGATCGGAGGTATAGATGCCGTCGACGTCGCTGTATATTTCACAGCTCTCTGCGTCGAGTGCTGCCGCTAGAGCTACGGCGGTTGCGTCCGTTCCCCCACGGCCTAGTGCTGTAATCTCACGGTTGTAGGAGACGCCCTGGTATCCAGCAACAATCACGATGCGATCGCGAGCGAGCTCATCCTGAATCCGAAACGGTCGTACTTCAACGATCTTTGCTCGATTATGACTTGTGTTCGTTATGATTCCGCTCTGAGAGCCTGTAAACGAGATCGCTTCGTGGCCAAGATCCCAGATGGCCATGGACAATAAGGCGATACTGATACGTTCACCTGCCGTCACCAGCATATCGAGTTCGCGCCGATCGGGCGCTTTCGATACCCGGTTGGCAAGAGAGAGTAGATGATCCGTAGTGTCGCCCATGGCCGACACAACCACGACCACCTTATTTCCTTGTTGCTTTGTCCGAACCACACGTTGGGCGACCGTACGAATCGCCTCTTCGTTGGCAACGGATGAGCCCCCATATTTCTGGACGATGATAGACATGAAATAACGGCATTCTAGGAATCCATACGAGTCCTATCAGACCTGGTGTTTATTGTCCGCAAGGAAAGTTCGATTATGGGGTTTTCGAACCTTTCTGTCGCACCCAGACTAGATGACGATAAATATCAAGGTGCGCCTGGGGACCCGGGTCGAGCTTTAAAGCTTGCTCCAGGGCCTGCTGTGCTCGGGCAAAATGTTGTTTCCGCGCCAAGACCCGTCCCAACATGAATGGGACTCTCCATCGTTGGCTCTCCACGTTAGACCATAATTGTAGATGCTCCATCGCAAGATTGAGATCGTCGATCGATTTCTCGAGGCGGTTACCGTACATATGGATGAGCCCACGTAGAAAAGCGTATTCGGGATCTGTTCGTACATTCAGTGCTTTTCGTAGAGGTTCCGCTGCTCGAACATCGCGTTGTCGCCAATATACAAGCGCTAGCCCATGGTATGCGTCGGCATCTCTTGAATTAATGGTTGTGGCTCGTTTGAAGTGATCCCTCGCTTGCATCAAACGGCCGAGTCGTAGATCCACCAATCCTCGTGTGGTCTCCAGACGTGCTCGAATAATTCGTGGCGTCGTCTCCGAACGATCATCATCCATACACTGATCAAGGAGCTCGTCGGCTTGTTCTAGTTGCTCCAGGTTCACGAGGCCAAGGGCACGACTAGCACAGATGCTACCGTTGGAAAGAGCCTGCTTTTCACCAATCTCCTGATGAAAGAGTTCCTGCTGATCGGCAAGATTGTCACGTTGAATCAACAGACCAACCCACCGTTCTCGCTCTGCTGGTGATTGTAGACCTTTACGGATGGCAATTCGTAGTTGCACCTCGGCTCCCACAACATCACCCAGGATTTGTCGGCCGCGAGACAGAACACTGCGCCCGAGAGCATCGTCTCGGTTTTTTCGTACGAATAGTTCCAAACCCGGCCGGAATTTTTCTGCAACCTGATGCGCTTTTTCAAAGTCTCCTGCGATCCAGAGAGCGTGGGCCCAGAGCATCTGTACTTCTGTGTCGTGGGCGTTATCGCCCGATGCCCAGTCTTTGATCTTTACGAGCGTTCGTTTGGGATCACGCTCGAGGAGTCGCATTCGGAACGCCTCAAGTTCGGCCTGAAATTCAGGTGATCGAGTCAAAAAGGTGGGGGCATCGGTCGCCGGCGTAGGGAGCACCTTCGACGGTTCCCCGGCCCGGCGAGCGGGTGATTGACGGCTACAGTTACTCAGCAGAATAGAGCCGATCAGAAGACCGAATACCAGCGTGCAGTGGCGGAACATCATCGAAGTATACGTCCTGTGTTTTGAGATGTCATGGGTCTACGCCAATTGGCGGATGGACCTCATCTGCGGCTTTGGTTGTATCGCTTTCATCTCGAGTCTCGGCAGGGAAAATGCAACATATGCGTGTTCCACCTCCTGGTCGGTCTTCTATCCAGATTTTTCCTTCCATCTGGGATACAACTCGCATCGCGACAGAGAGGCCTACGCCATGGCCTTCACCAAGGGCATCTAATCCACGTACAAACGGTTGGAATAGACGCTCACGGGCGCTCACATCGATTCCCGGACCGTCGTCTTCGATTGCAAAGCCTACGGTGTTCTGTGGGAGGGAGCTTTCTCCCAGCTGGTCCATTGTGAGCGGACGCATCCAGACCTTGGGTTGGCTCTTGGGGTTATGTTTGATCGCATTCTCCACCAGATTCATGACAAGCTCGGTCAGATCACTGGGAAAACCCCAAACGGACGGTAGCTCTTCTTCTACCTGAATGTTCGCCTCTCTATTTTGTATCTCCCCGCTTAGTAGGGCGATTACGTCATCGATAACGATGGACAACTCGATGTGTTGAACCGGTTGGATATCTCGACCCACTCGTGCCAGGCGAGCAATTCCGTCTAGAAGGCCATTCATACGAATCACGCTTTCTCGTATATGAACAGCCGTCTGTTGGTTTTCGTCTTTTTGGTCGGTGTCCATTTCGGATATGAGAAGTTCCGATAGGGATTTAATCGTCCCCATCGGCCCTCGAAGATCGTGTGCCAGTGTTTGCGCAAAGACTCCGAGATCTTGATTGCGGGCTATGAGGTTCTGGTTGGCGGCATTGAGTTGTGTGGTTCGCTCTTGGACACGTAATTCAAGCTCCTTTTTCGCGAGAACAACCCGTGCGGTATTTTCTGCTGCTGTTTTTGCCATTGTGACCAGAGACACAATCGCCAGTGCGACCCAACATAGAATTACAGGTGTGGGGCGGAACACCTCGGAGAAACCGGCGTAAAAGGCCGACATGGAAACTCCGACTAAGACAAGAATGACGCCTAGCATCCAAAGGGCGACCGTCTTACGCTCGAAGGCCGGCTTTACGAGTAGATAGACGACCTGCACGAACGCCAGGATATAGATGGGACGGAGATGTCGAATGAAGAGCTGTTCATACTGAACGGTTCGGAAACCGACGAATGTGCCGATACCGATTGCGAACAACAGATATGCGGGAATCCAGGTCCAAAGCGGGGACCGGCTGGAAAACAATTCGTTGGCGAATAGGACGAATAAGAGCGGTGAAGTTAGAATTCCGAGCCAATAAAAGGCTTCCAGGACATTGAGGTCCATACCGGTGAGGGTTGGTATCGCAGTATGGGGTAGGGCGATCATCGCCGCACCAAAGGAATACCAGAAGAAGAAGAACGAGGCTTTACGCTCGGGCTGTAGAACCCACACTGCGAGTTGCTGACAGCCCGCAATGAGAAGGAAGACGGGCGCAAGCAATAAGAGTAACCCGAGTAGATTAATTCGACTCGACATGGATACCAGATCACCTATGACCACAGGGCCATGCACGATTCCACCCCAGTTGCCCCAGTCGTAGACATGAATCGCGATGAGGTTCTTCTCTCCAGGGGCTTTGAGAACATGCCTTGGTAATGGGACCACTTGGCGAATATCGCCAGCATCGGTTGGATAGGGTGGAAAGCCACCGAGTCCGCCGACGCGATAACCGTTCAAGAATATGGCGCTAGCGTGTTTGATACCGCCGATCGATAGTCCTAGAGGACGGCATGAAATGGGGGATGGAGTAGCGAACTCCACGCGAAACCAGCCGTGACCGTCCAGGTTCTTATTACCGTAGGTCTCCCAATGCGCTGGAACGTTAACAGGCTGGAACCCATCAGGTTGTTCCCCTGCACATGTGAGTTTGGGGTTATCGCAGGGCAAGGCCCAGGTGGGGTCGGTCCCACTCTTGAAATGCCAGCCATCAGCGAGCTCGAATGGTTTGGCTTCCTCTGTGCATTCGTACCCCACACTGTCATAGGAGGTGTTGGGGGTTGTGTGAATCGCTGAAATCAATACCAGAGCGGTAATGATCCCCAGGGTCAGGACCAAACGAAGTGTTGTTGCGGTTTTCTTCACAATAATTTGCCGTGCGCACTAGACCCAGAAGAAGCGAGTCGGTTTATCCATATCGCCCATGTAGGTGGTCTGGCGCAAGTGTCATCGCTCCCTCTTATGCGATGTACGAACGTTGTGCCCTGAAAAATGGAGATTTGGAATAGATTTTTTGCTGTCGACGATACCTTGTGGTCCCATTCAGAATAACCGGTCCAGCAGGAGGAGTTACCATGGTGTCGTTTGGCAAAGGAAGCAAGCCTACAGGGTATAAAACAGAACTGGGCTCTAGCGCACCGATTGTAGCGGTAGCGGCGCAGAAAGGCGGAGTCGGTAAGACAACGACAGCAGTTCATCTGGCGGTCGCCCTGGCCCAATCCTTCCATCTTCGTGTGTTCTTGATCGATCTGGATGCGCAGGGACATGTTGGTGCGCATCTCCATCGTTCGACCCGGGTCCATACCACCCGCCGTCTCGGCTCCTGCCTTTTGGAACGTAAGGCGGATCTTAAGAATCTGGCCGTACCCACCACAATCTCGGGATTGTCGATCACTTCTCCTGACAAAGGCCTGCATCAGGTTGAGATTCAACTAAACGCCCGCATTGGTAAGGAGTTTGTGATCGATCGCGCTCTGAAGACAGCGAGAGAAGATTTTGATGTCGTCATCATCGATTGCCCTCCAAACCTGGGGAATCTGACGGTGGGGGCTCTGCTGGCTAGCGATCTGGTGATTGTGCCAAGTGATATGAGCCAGCTTGCCATAAACGGGGTATCCGACATTCTCGACACGCTGGAGATACTCGAAGACACATTCCAACGCCGCCCGGAGCTTGCGGGTGTACTTCTCTGCCGGGTGGATCGGCGTAGCAAGTCTTTGAATAAGGCGGTTCGAGACCGGCTGGAAGAGATTGCCTCGGGCACAGTCCTAGATGTAGAAGTGCCTAGCCAGAGTGCGGTGTCTCGTGCACAGATTTCAGGTACTACGGTATTTGAAACAGACCCCAATGGTCCGGCCGCCGCAGCTTATGTAGAGCTGGCTAAGACGATACGCGATCGGATCCGAGTCCAGCCGGAGTCCGTGACTCGACGCTCGGCTTAAGCTTCGGTTCAGGGAGAGGTGCCCCAGAGCGCCTCAGCGTCTTGCGCGAAGACTTCCGACTGATTTGTTGGAAGACCATGTCTAGCCTTCTTCCATCGGTTGCCATAGGCAAGATGGAACGACAGAGCGTCTTTAAGGGCTCGCTCGACGATGGGTAGTGACCCCTTGAGATTGGTTTGTTCCGAAGGGTCTTCCTTCAGGTCGTACAGCTCGTAATCCGAGCCGTGACGAAGAATCATCTTCTCTCGCCCCAGATGAATCGCGACGGATACATTACCGTGGGATGCGAACGCTGGCCGTGGTGGTCGGGTTTTGTGGTTGCGAATCAAATGGGTCAGATCCGCACCTTGCATGTCTTCGGGAACAGGCAGACCAGCCAACGCCAGAAGCGTAGGGCCGATATCCATCGCTTCGACGCCCTGGCTTATGCGTAGGCCCGAGGGGAGTCCCTTGGGATGGTGAAAGATAAAGGGGATACGGATCAGTTCCGAATACAGGCTATGTCCGTGACCCACTCCTCCGTGTTCGAAGAACTCATCACCGTGATCACTAATGATCGCAATGAGGGTGTCATCAAACATATCGTGCTCTTTCAAGAAAGCCACCAGCTCACCCAGATACGCATCATTAAAGGTGACTTCTCCGTCATACATCGCTTCGAGGCGTTGTTTGTCCCTGTCCTTCAGCTTGATCTTCCCAGCCTTAACCTTGGCCAGAAGTTTTCCTGTAGCCGGATTTGCAACTTTTCCCTTGTAGTCGTCGGAATCGTAAAGAAGCGTATAATCTTTGCGGAAACGATAGGCGACATGAGGATCGCTTGAGTTGATATACGCGTAGAGATTGCGCTTCTTATGTCGTTCGAGCCAGGGCTTTAGCCAGCGCCAGACACGATCACCCTGACTGGGGACCCCATCGCGAATGAAGTTTTTATAGTCCTTGAAGCCCCGCTTGAAGCCCCACTTCTTACTCACATAGCCGTTCGAGGAGAGCAGGAGTGTTCTCCAATGGTTCCGCGAGAAAACAGACGGCTGGTAGGGAAGGCTTCTACCGACGCGTGTCTTGGGGGTCTTATGTTTGTGTACCGAAGGATACAAGCCAGTAAGGATACTTGTATGGGATGGAATCGAATGACCTCCCTGGACGATAGCATCTTCAAAGACGACCCCATTGGCCGCCAGTTCGTTCATCGCGGGGGTCTGCACCCGGGTACTGGGAACATAGGCCTTCAATCGATCGCGGCGCAGGGTGTCGACCATCCATATAAGGACGTACTTGGGAGGCTCCGCTCCGATCTCTTCAAGATCTACCAATGGAGTCGTGATGTTGGCCGTCGTCAGCTCGATCGGTCGGGAACGCGCAATGGAGAGCTCGATGACGTCACCGTCCTCTCCGACGAGTTCACTGAGATCAAAACGTGCTGACAGCTTGGTTCGATCGATGAGAGGTGCTGTCTTTCGTTTACCATCACGCGTTCTTGCAGAGATGGTAACAGGGATCTCTTCGCCATCTCCCCAGGAAAGATCGAGGGCTGCGTTCGGTGGAATGGGCAGATGCCAAGACCAGGCTTCCAGGTCTAGCAGGTTCATCTTTTGGACGCGCCCGGTCCCGGTGCGCCAGATTTCCTCGACCTCGAGAAGGGCCGGATCTGCTTTTTTCACGATAGCAAGCCAGCGTAGGAATGCGGCTGCTCGCCGGTGATCTGGCAGGCTTCGACTATGCGCGAAGAAGAGTCTGAGACGATTTTCACCGTCGATAAAATGTTGTGCTCCGATCGGTATATCGAGAACCGAATAACCATTCGGTACGGGCCGTGTCCCAATCTGTGTCTCGTTCATGAACACTGTGACCTTCTGGTCTTTATGTTTCTCGTCGATACCGACATAGAGGCGGCAACCGTCTTTACAAAGAGACTTTCGAAGGGGCACATACAGTACACCCTGCCGTCCGATCTTCAGAACCTGCCGTCCATCCACCTTGGTAGAATGAAAGCGGGTTTTCCAGGCACCCTGTATAAACTTTACGACGCCAGGATCGTTGAGTGGAACGACAGCACCACCACGATGAAGATGGGCCAGATATCGGTTGTCGATAAGATCGATAGATACCCGACGTGGGTCTAGGGATTTTTTATACGAGCGGGCAGGAGCAGTGGTCCCATTTTTCGTGTTTGGGGCGTTATCACCCGCGGTACGCGAATCGGACTTATTCCCACTTGGGTTCGGTTTAGTAGGCGTTTCCGCAGTTTCTGTGGAACGATCGCCCAGTTGTTTGGTAGTAGCACCCCCGTTTTTTCCGCAGCTCCATACCGGTATAAGCAAGAGCAGAGCCCAGGTTACGATGGTTGCAATGGTGACTCTCTGGTTTTGTAGGACGAGCGTCAAAGCATTCTCTCGTATTTGAATGGCTCGATATTGGGAATGCACTGGCGGTTGGTTGCATGGGGGAGAAACAAACACCAGCTAAGGCTTCGCATCTACCAGAGAGCAGGACTACAGTCACGTATTTTTCAGTTTTATTTTTCTTTTTTTATTGAGGCTTGTCTGTTTTGGCCGGTAGCCCTATTGTCTGGCCCGGATCGATCAACAGCGAGCGTTAAAGAGGACCGCGGCAATGCTGCAAGTACTCGTCATTGATACTGGCTCTGGCCCACATTTCACTCGTGTTCTGCGAGATGATGGCTATTCCGTTACCTGTGAACCGATAGCGGCGGCCAATGGTCGTATATCGGCCGTTGAGCCGGATATAATCGTGGTGGATCTCATTAACGGGGTGGACTTCCAGCGGTTCAACACGACGGTCCTCCAAAATGTTGAATCCCAGCGTGTAATCTACCTGCTTCTGGTGACACCGGGGGATCTGGCTGCTGTAGGCAGCTCGTCGTATACGGGAGATTTCATGATCATCCCAGCCGGTACATTTCCTACGGAAGAGCTACTGGCACGGGTTCGACGAATCGTACGAACCCGCATATCCCATAAGGCTAGCGAGGCAATTGCCATCGATGGCCTGGTCATTGATCAGGAAGCGTATGAAGTGCGTGCCGATGGAGAGTTGGTGGAATTAACGTATCAGGAGTTCCTGCTACTGACGTTCCTTACCGCCAATCGAGGTAAGGCGTATTCACGGCAACAGCTTCTCGATCGTGTTTGGGGTTTCAACTATTTCGGAGGCACTCGAACCGTCGATATTCATGTTCGACGGATCCGCGCCAAACTTGGTCCCAGATATAATCGCTACATCCAGACCGTTCGGCAGGTTGGGTATAAATTTGTTGGAGAGGTGCGCGCATGACGGAGCAGGCAAAAATGACGAGCGACGTCGCCTATCTGTTAAAGCAGATGAAAGCACAAGATGTCCGATTTCTACGGCTCTGGTTTACAGATATTCTTGGAGCGTTGAAATCGATAGCGGTTACGGCTGGAGGGTTTGAGGACGTTCTAATGGATGGCATCAGCTTTGATGGTTCGTCCATTAATGGTCTTGCGAGGGCCGATGAATCCGATCTGATCGCTGTCCCGGACACGTCCACATTTGCGTTGCTTCCGTGGCGCCCTTCGGAGCAGAGCGTCGCGAGAGTATACGCTGACATCATGTCTACGGAAGGACAGCCCCACCAGGGCGATCCTCGATGGATCTTGAAAAACCAGATCGAGCGAGCCCGCGCGCTGGGATTCACCTTCTACGCCAGTGCAGAGCTGGAGTTTTTCCTTCTTCGTGAGGAGGGGGGGAAATATCAACCGATCGATGGAGCAGGCTACTTTGATCAAGATGCGGCCGCGCTCGGCATCGAAGTTCGTAGAGAGATCATCTTAACTCTGGAACAGATGGGGATTGCCGTCGGTAGCAGTCATCACGAAGGGGCTCCAGGGCAACAGGAGATAGGACTACAGCATATGGATGGGCTGCGTATGGC
Source organism: Myxococcales bacterium (assembly GCA_002728755.1). Classification (GTDB taxonomy): domain Bacteria; phylum Myxococcota_A; class UBA9042; order UBA3505; family UBA3505; genus UBA3505. The sequence goes on along the minus strand of PBVT01000047.1, from coordinate 172,714 downwards.
TGACGCCATACAGGCGGCCCGGTATGTAACCCGTGAAATCGCGCGACGGCATGGCCTAATGGCCTCTTTTATGCCGCGACCTGTCGCCAACGTGAACGGCAGCGGAATGCATATGGGCTTGTCCTTATATCAAGACGATAAGAACGCCTTTTACAGGGACGATGCTCCTCTTGGTCTTTCGTCTGTGGCGCGGGCCTTTGTGGCCGGAATTCTTAGCCATGCGAGAGAAAGCTCGGCGGTACTGAATCAGTGGGTTAATTCCTATCGTCGGCTTGTTCCAGGCACCGAAGCTCCCACCTATATTTCCTGGGCGCAGACAAATCGCGCGGACATGGTCCGCGTTCCGGCCTGCCGCGAGGGGCGTGAACAGAGTACGCGTGTTGAGGTCCGCTCACCGGATTCAGGATGCAACCCCTACCTTGTATTAGCGGTACTGTTGGCGTCGGGCTTGGATGGAATCGAACGTAAATTAGAGCCGCCGGCACCGGTGACGCGGAATGTGTTTGATATGTCCGCTGCGGAGAGGTCCGAGGCCGGTGTAGAGAGTTTGCCTGAAGACCTTGGAGAGGCCATTCATCGGGCATCCAAGGGAGACTTTCTGGAAACGGTCCTCGGTCCGGAGACCTGGGCCTTGTTTCTGGAGAATAAGCGTCTGGAATGGGCCGATTATCGGACGCATGTTAGCGATTGGGAGATCGAACGGTACCTGGGCGTCCTCTAACGAGCTGTCTCAGGCCCTCTTTCGCGTCCGGCTATTCATCTCTCGTTCTTGTCGAACCCGTTGCTTTGTCGCTGCCCATGAGCAGATTGGGCAGTCTTCCAGCTCGTGGTAGCGGGCCGGGCAATGGCTTCGACCAAAGAAGATGATCTGTAGATGAAGTTTGTTCCAGGATTCTCGCGGAAAAATCTTGCGGAGGTCCTGCTCCGTATGATCGGCGGTCTTGCCTCGGCTTAATCCCCAGCGAGCGGCGAGTCGGTGAATATGGGTATCCACCGGGAACGCTGGCTGTCCGAAGGCTTGCGCCATGATGACGTTGGCGGTCTTTCTCCCGACACCTGGGAGCCGTTGCAGCGCTTCAAAGTCTGCGGGAACACACCCCTCAAAATCATCGATCAACATCTGCGACAACCCTTTGAGGGCACGCGCTTTCTGGGGGGCAAGGCCAATCTCACGGATAAGCTCTTGAATCGTCTCTACCGGAAGCTTTGCCATACGTTTCGGGTCCGGGGCCTGTTTGAACAGGGATGGCGTGACCTGGTTGACTTTCTTATCGGTCGTCTGCGCCGAAAGCACGACGGCGACCAGCAAAGTGAAGGGATCAGTGTGGGTCAACGGGATAGGAGTAGTCGGGAACAGTTCCTCCAATATCTCCATGATCCGTATGGCTTTTTCGGAGCGTTTCACCTGGAACCTCTAGCGGAACGTCTGGACTCTCCATTGCCATGTGTTTCAAGGATTGTAAATCGCCAATGTTGGATCCGTATGCAGTGGGATGAATAGGCTCGTATTTTTGTTGGGAGTAAGGTTGACGAGAACCATGAATTCCGGCAAATTCCGCGGCCCCGGGAAATACAATGGAGAAAGATATGACGACTTCAGGGCTATTCGACACATTGCTACTCTTAGCGTTACCGGCTTCAGGCAAATCGGAAGTACGGCATTTCATGCGTAATGGTGGTGATGAAAAATCTGAGCAGACCTACCACCTAGGAGACACCGTCCAACTGGATGACTTCCCCTATGTGCACTTTTTACGAATGATCGACGAGCACCTTGAGGCTCTCGGAAAGGCTCGGATCTTCTATGCAAACGAGGAGGCTTCCTTTACCGAGCGACGTGATTGGGGAACCTTATTGCAGCTGGTGAATCAGGACTACATCGTGATGACTCACCTCGATGCGCCTACGCCACCAGCTGGTGCTGACCATCTCTTTGATCGCATTGATCAGGCCCGCACCGCGGTCGGAGCAGCGACTGTTTTTGATTCGATGGACACGGAACTTCGTAGCCTGCTGGCCGATCGGTTATCGGGTGAAGCGGATCGTCTCAATCGTGAGATCTTTGGGCGCCGCCCAAGCAGTCTGAATGGAAAGACGATTGTCATTGAGTTTGCACGGGGTGGTCCTGATGGTGCTTCGATGCCTCTTCCAACCACCTATGGGTATGCCTACGCATTCTCACAGTTATCGGAAGCGATTCTGGAACGAGCAGCGGTCTTGTATATCTGGGTAACTCCAGAAGAGTCTCGCCGTAAGAACAGAGCACGTGCCAACCCGGACGATCCGGGCAGCATCCTCAACCATATGTGTCCGGAAGACGTCATGATCAACGAGTACGGCTCCTGCGATATGGAACATCTGCTGGAAACATCCGACAAATCGGGTACGGTCACAGTCGATGCTCACGGCCGTCGTTTCCATCTACCATTAGCTCGTTTCGACAATCGAGAGGATCTCACGACATTTGTCCGAGATGACGACGAGTGGCAGTCGGAAGATGTAAACAAGCTGGAAGGTGCGCTTTCCGATGCTCTTGCGCGCCTCTGGGAGACCTACGATACGACTCGCAGCTAAACCCTACGGAGCGAATGACTAGGGAATGCCTGAAGTCCGATGTCCGTTTGAATCTCAGCTGGTCGCTGAGTGGATAGTAATGTTTTGTTGGATGGGAGAACGAAGATGCAGACATCGCAGCCGCTAGAAGTGCAAGCTATCAATGACCGCGTTCGGGTCGCTGGCAGCTTTTTGAAGCCACTTCGCCAGACCATAGGAAAGGTCATAGTCGGCCAGAATGACATGGTGGAGTTGGTACTTACCGGACTCCTGGCTGGGGGACATGTCTTGCTGGAAGGTGTTCCAGGGCTTGCCAAAACTCTGACGGTCCGGACCATTGCTCGTTCTGTGGATGGAACCTTTCGGCGGATTCAGTTTACGCCAGACCTCCTTCCAGCCGATTTAACGGGGACCGTAATATACGATCCGAAGTCTCAGACCTTTGGAACAAAGAAAGGGCCAATCTTCGCCAATTTTGTTCTCGCGGATGAGATCAACCGTGCTCCGGCGAAAGTCCAATCGGCGTTATTGGAAGCGATGCAGGAACAACAGGTTACGATCGGAGATGAGACGCATCCATTGCCGAAACCGTTTCTCGTTATGGCAACACAGAACCCGATCGAGCAGGAAGGGACCTATCCTCTTCCCGAGGCACAGGTAGATCGATTTATGTTGATGGTCAAAGTGGCCTATCCCACTTTGGATGAGGAGCGAGTGATTCTTGATCGTGTTGTGGAGGAAACTCTTCCAGAGGTTGAGCCACAGCTGGATGGAGAGCAACTGCTCCAGGCCCGAGAAGTGGTGTCAGCCATCTACATCGACCCGAAACTCAAGGATTACATCCTGCGTCTGGTACATAGCAGTCGCTATCCAGATCAATACGGCCTTAAGGAGCTTGTACCCCTTATTCAATACGGAAGCAGCCCTCGGGGTAGTTTGAATCTTGCGCGTGCTGCGAAGGCTCATGCCTTCTTGCGAGGACGCGGATATGTGATCCCTGAGGACATCAAGTCCATTGGATACGAGGTTCTTCGCCACAGGGTGATTCTGTCCTACGAAGCGGAGGCAGAAGAGATCTCGTCGGACGATATTGTGAAAAAACTGTTCGAGACGATTGAGATTCCCTGAGACGTATCATGCCGGTTGAGGGTGCAGATACCTTGTCTCCGCGTGAGTTGTTGCGCAAGGTTCGTCGCATTGAGATCCTTACGCGACGACTGGTGCAGGACCAGTTGGCCGGGTCCTATCACTCGGTCTTCAAGGGCAGAGGAATGTCCTTTGATGAGGTGCGACCATACCAACCCGGTGATGAGATCCGTTTGATCGATTGGAATGTCACGGCACGCACCGGGGAACTCCATGTAAAACAATTTGTAGAAGAGCGAGAGCTTACGGTGGTGATTGCGCTGGACACCTCTTCGTCGATGATGACGGGTAGTGGCTCCTCTGTTCGGCGTGAGATGGCGGCTGAGCTGGCTGCGACGGTCGCCTTGTCTGCAATCCATAATAGCGACCGGGTGGGTCTTCTGCTCTTTTCGGATACGGTGGGCAAATTCGTGCCTCCCAAGAAGACCCGAGGCCATGGTCTGCGGATTATTCGTGAGGTTCTTGGGGCGGCGACGGAGAAAGGTCGAAAGACTGATCTCTCAGCAGCGTTGGCCTATCTCGGCCTCATCCTGAAACGCCGGTCGGTCGTTTTCCTCATCAGTGATTTCCTCGATGTGTCCGCGATCGATAAAGAAGTGCGTGCGTTGGCACAGCGCCATGATGTGATTCCACTTCATATTCGGGATCCACTCGATCTGAATCCCCATTCTCTGGGTGCTACTCTGGCCGAGGATCCAGAAAGCGGTGTTCGTGCGATACTACCGATGGGCTTTTCGTCCTATCGAAAGGCGTTCGTTGACGCAGTACAAGCGCAGATCGAAGAGGTCGAGACTCTATTTCGTAGAGCAGGGGCCCAGGTGGTGTCTGTGAATCTGGATGAGAACCCGACCCGTCCTCTATTGCAGTATTTCAAGCTGCGAGCCAAGAGGCATTAATGATGGGTCGGTCGATTTTGTTGGGATGGCTTTTGCTCGTCTTCTGTCTGGTAGCTCCAGCCCTGGCGTCCGACGCCAAAGAGAGTGCAGAGACTCCACAAGTTGCGGATGTCCCGATTGTTGTGGATGTGTCTCCAAAAGAACCGGTCTGGGTTCTTGGTAAAGATCATGAGCTGAAGGTCACGATCCGGCACGCGGCCAATATCAGCACATTCTTTCCGATTCGGCTTCCGCTCGAGAATTTCATTCAGAAGGAGGTCTTCGAGCAGCAGGAGACTAAGCCAAATGGCGAAATCGAACGTGTTTTCACTTACGTGGTGACACCAATCCGGTTCGATGTGACGGTCCTTCCGAGTGTAGAGCTTTCCTGGGTAATGCGACCCGAAACCGGTGAGGAAACGTTGACTGGAACACGTATGGTCGAACTGGGCAGGGTTCGTGTGGATGGCGCGTATACGGGCGATGGTGTTCCAGAGTTGGGCAAGCCAGGGCCGAAAGGTCGCTCCATCGTGACAAGGGATGACACGCGTGTATTTCTTGTGATCGCCGTTGGAGTAGGACTCGCGGCTGTTGTTCTATTCTTGCTTCTCTGGCTCGTATTGCGCCGAATGGTGGCTGTAGGTGAACGGCCTCCGATTCCGGCAAGTGAAGTCGCCCTTCGAGAACTGGAAAATCTAAAGGCTCGGGCGGATAAAGAGAGTGTTCAGAACGAAGAATACGTTACACGTCTGTCTGAAATCCTACGTGTCTATCTCGGCTCTCGCTATGATGTGGAGTCTGTAGAGGCGACCAGCACCGAGATTCTGGAATGGGCCGAAGAGTCTCCCAAGCGTGGTTTGAGTGTTCTGGTGCTTCGGCAGATGTTGTACGGAATGGATCTCATTAAATTCGCCGCCCATACAACGATGGCGGATGAGATTCGGCATATGCATTCTGAGGTCGGCGAGCTTGTCGATAAGACGCGTATTTCTCCGGAAGAACAAGCGGCCCAGGAACTACAGGCGCGTGCAATGATACCGACCCAGGTAGAGCGGGCCTTCGCGCTCGCAGTAGACTTGAGCGTGGGGTGCCTCGTGGCGACACCTCTATTCTTATTAGCCGCTATGAAGGCCAATGTTCTGTTGCTTTCCCTTGGATTGGGTCTATTCGGCCTCTGGATGCTTTTACGAGATGTTCTGCGACGTTCTCCTGGTAAGAAAGCAGCAGGCTTGGAGATTATACATGGCACGATCGGGGCGGGTGTACAGAGGTCTACTCTACGGTCCGTTGCGGGCGCAGGCTCCCGGATCGCGAGAAACGTAACACTGCTTCCCATCATCACCCTTCTGGGAGAAGCCTTTCTGGCCGCTACGGATAAGGGGCAACGTCGAGCAGGTGATTTAATGGCACGATGTCGTGTCGTACGTGGTCGGTCTGGTGGTGAAGTCGTGGAGCAGCCGTTGGTCTGGGTGCTTCTTGCTTTTGACGCCGTATTCTTCCTGGTGCCTTTCGTCTGGGCACTTACGAAGCTGTTTTAGGAACCCCGATGCCGACGATTCACTTCGATAGACCCTTTCTGCTGCTTCTGCTGGTGCTTATATGGGCGATCCATCTCGGCCTTGGCGGATGGATGAAGAGGCGTAGCTGGGCGTTTCGAACGGCGCGATTTGATTTGGCCCGTTCCGTTGCCCGATCTTTCGTGCGCTATCGTGTACTTACCCAGATGCCCCGATTGTTTCGTTCCCTTGCTCTGTCGTTCTTTATCATCGCATTGGCCCGCCCACAGTTGCCGGATATGGACTCGATCTCGGGGGAAGGCGTCGACATTATGTTTGCGTTGGACATGAGTGGTTCGATGCGGGCTGTCGATATCCCACGTGCAGATCTTGACCGATATATCCGTACAGGAAAGGAACCCCCGAATCGATTTGAAATGGCTCGGCAGGTTTTGAAGAAATTCGTAAAGGAGCGAGATGAAGACCGGATTGGTCTGATTGTCTTCGGGGAACAGGCGTTTTTGAAGTTTCCGCTGACTCTGGATTACGACGCGGTGATGACGAATCTCGAGGGGCTTATTCTTGATGACGGACTGGGAGATCACGAGGCCGGCTGTGGGAATGGATGTACGATTTCGGGTCGGGGAACGGCCATCGGTGACACTCTTGCCAGGGCGTACCGGAGACTGAGTGCGACGAGTCAGCGCAATCGTGCGCGAGGTCGGGTTTTGGTGCTGATCACGGACGGTAAGAACCAGGGCGGACAGATTGAACCGCAGACCATGATCGAAAAACTCAGGGAGCATAATCTGGCGGGCGACCGAGGTGAGATCAACGTCTTTACGATTCTTATCGGCGATCCTTCGCTCACGTGGGTGCCAACCTACGATATGTTTGGGAACCTACGCTATGCCAAGCCGGATCAACCCATTCCGACGGATAAGGCTCTTCTCGAGGAGATTGCATCCAACACCAATGGGAAGTTCTGGGAGACGCCAGACGAGAAAACCTTCAAGGCAGCCTTCAGGAATCTGGAAAAGACAATATTTCAGCATTCGCGTCCGGTGCAGGGGCGTGAGATGTTTCTGTATCCACTGTTCCTCGGTCTACTCTTTCTTTTGTCCGAGGGCTTGTTAGCGGCCCTGGTTCTTCGGAGGTTTCCATGATGCCGTCGGAGTGGATGAAATTCCTCGACCATCCGGAGTTCATTTGGCTTCTGGGGCTGGTGCCGATCGTTGCTTTGATGTTTATCTGGGAAGCGCTCCGGGCACGCCGCCTTATGCGTATGGTCGGAGATGAAGAGCTCATCCGTCGTATTCATGGGCAACGACCTGGATGGCGCCGATGGCTTCGAAGGGTTCTTTGGCTTGTAGCCCTCGCGCTGGTTGTGATTGCCACTACTCGGCCTCGCTGGGGCTATAAGACGCGCCGATTGCAACATGTTGGTATCGACGTGGCTGTGACTCTCGATGTGTCACGTTCGATGTTGGTGGAAGACATTTTACCGAACCGATTGCAGGCGGTAACGGCACAGGTCTCTACGCTTTTGTCTCGGCTTCCTGGTGGTCGAGTGACCTTAGTCCCCTTCGCTGGAATACCGTTCATTCAGTCTCCATTGACGTCTGACTATGGAGTTCTTCAGCAATATCTGGCGGAACTCGATCCATTATCTCTTGCGATTCCAGGGACAAATATTGCCATGGCACTACAGACCAGCCGTACGGCGCTGGGGCTGGGTCCGGTCGTTACGGAAGATGGTGAGAAAAAGAAGAGGATACAACATAAGGGTGCGAGTGGTTCCGAGCATAAAGCCATTGTTCTATTTACCGATGGGGCCTGTACTGTGCCGACCGATGGAAGTACGGATCGAGCCTGTGAGGAAGAGACTCTGGAACAGTTGAAGCCTGTTCTGGACCAGCTTGAGGGAGATGGAATCAAGGTCTTTGCCGTCGGAGTTGGATCGATCACAGGGAAACCCGTACCGATTCTCAATGATCGGGGTATACAGAAATCGGTAGAAAAGGATGGAGAAGGTCGTCCGGTATTCTCCAGACTTGGAGATACCGTTTTACGAACCATCGCGGATCGTACCGGTGGTCGATACTTCTCACTATCCTCAGGGCAGGTGACCGAGGAACTGTTTGTGGAGATGGACCGCTTGCAAAAGAAGGAATACGACGAGCAGGTTCGTAAGATGCGGGAAGACCATTTCGACATTCCACTTGGACTTGCAGTCGTTCTTCTGCTGCTCGAGCTTTTCCTCTCCGATGCGCGTTGGCGCCGGCGTCGAACAGGGAAAACCGTGCTTGCTGGAATCGTCGTTCTGTCTTGTCTTGGCTGTTCTTTTGATTCAGAGCATTTTCAAACACGTCATGGGACTGTGGAACGAGCCCTCTCGGCACTGGATCAGGGGGATTCAGAATCGGCATTGAAGCATATAGAGAGAGCTCTAAAGCAGTTGCCACAGAGCGCCTCGTTAAACCTCAATGAGGGCATCATTCGAGGCCAGAATGATCAGTTCAAGAAAGCGATTCAGGCATTGAATACAGCTCTCGCCTCGGTTCCGGATGCGGAACGTGGACAGGTCTTACGGGCCATCGCATATGTATATATTCGACAAGCGATTGCGGCTGAGATTGCGGCCCAGGAACCCCAGCAGGAGGGGAGTACGGAGGATCCGGCCGCAGATGCAAAACAGGCGTGGTTGGAAGCGAGGAATTATCTGGAGAAAGCTCTGGAAGCCAACTACGAGCCCGCGCTGGTACGTCAGGATTTGGAAGCTGTATTGTATCGAACCGATCCACCGTGTTCTCGCCGAGATGGGGACGTCGAACCCGATGAGGCTCCGAAGGGTTCTCCGCAAAAACTCGAGGTCGACGAATCGTATAAAGCAACCATTAAGGATCGTTGGTTATGTACAGACGACACCGATTATTTCGTATTTGATGCGAAAAAAGGCACCAGGCTTTCTGCCCAATTACGTCCTGGTGAGCGTGGAGATCCCTCTACGCTTACGGTGCAAGGGTTGGATGTGGCGGTCGAGGGCAACAGCGTTCAAAAGACTCTTGTGGAGGATAAAAGCATTACCTTTGTCATCCAACATGACCGCGAGCTTGCGGCACCGAATAAATATGGATTGGACCTTCTGGCTTTACCGCCCTGCGCTGAATTGGATCCGCACCGCGGTGGCAGGGGAGGCGGTATGCAACAGGTGGATGAGACCGCAGACTATCTGGCTCGTATCTGTCCGGGAGATACCGATCTCTACTTAACCGAACTCGAGGTCGGAGAGCGATTGGTGGTCCTGGTGGACACCCTGGATCCTCCCCAGCAAGGCCAGGGGGCCAACCCGGGTCAGAAGCCACCAGAGCAAGCCGCTCGTGTACCGGGCCAACCACAGCAGGCCGATCTGGTGGTCAGAGTCGGCGATAGTCGTGGGTCGGTACTTGCCAAAGGAACTTCGCGAAACGGTCGAACCCTTGCCGTGGGCCAGGCCATGGTCGGAGGCCCCCATCTTATTCGGGTGCAACCTCCCATGGCTCAAAATGGAATCGAAATTCCCTACTGGATTACCGTGAAAAAGCTTAAGGATTGTCCGCGAGATAATCTGGATGAGTCGGCGGGCGGCGAACAGCAGGCAAATAATCGACCCGATGAGGCCACTGCATTACAGCCCGACGCCCGTGCAGAGTTGCTGGGTCGTGTTTGTGGTATTGATCCAGACTGGTATCAGGTGCAGCCCGATGAGGAAAAAGACACTGCAGTGGAAGTGTTGATGTCTGCGCCCCGCAATACATTGGTGGTTCTTGGCTATAGTGGTGATGATGTAAATAAACCCAACGCGAAGACGACACCCATGCCCAATGGCTATTCGATACAGGTGGAGAAAAAGAAAGAGGCCGCACGCGTTATTCTTCGTGGTCAGGGACCAGAAACCGATGTCGTATACGTGGTCTGGCATGGGGTGCAGAGTCCGGGAGATTCCTCGCAGGATCCAGATGCAGATGAGTCACAACAGGATCAGTCCGAGAACAACCAGGATTCCGATTCTCAGAGCTCGCCCCAACCTGATCAGAAAGCTCCCCTTGAACAACTTCTTCAGAATATGGATAAGAATCCGAAGAACCTAGAAGCAGAGCGAGCGAAGCGACAAATGATGCAACTCCTACAGGATCCTCAACAGGCGTGGTAAACCATCGGACATATCTGGGGATTCGCCTTTTCTTTGGGTTCGTATTCCTTTTCGCCTTTTCTTCGCTTGCTCAGGCGGCTTCGGTAACGATCGAGCTGTCCTCTAAGAAGGTCTATGTTGGAGATGAGGTCGAGGTGCGGGTACAGGCGAAAGGGGCCATTGACGAGGTTGATGCACCATTTTCTCCTGGATTGGAATTCCGTGCGGGTGGTCAATCGACGTCGATAACCATCATCAATGGGCGCCGGGAATCGCATTTTAATGTGAACTTTATAGCGATCGCCACAGTGCCCGGTATTTACACGATTCACCCGGCGAAGGGCTTGTCCAAGGGTCGAGTCGTTGCCCAATCGCAAACACTTGAGGTCACCGTCGTAGAGAGTCCGACCTTAGACCCTGTATCCCCCGAGGAGATCAATCTTGAATCCCATGAGGGGGAAGCTGTTTTTCTAATGGCGACGGTTCCGAAGGAAACCGTGGTTCTTGGGGAACCCACGCAGTTACGGGTCGATCTGTTCATACGAGAAGGCTTCAATGTACGAAACCTACAGGATGTGAAGCCGGGCAAGATGTCGGGTTTTCTTCGTAGAGATCTTTTAGCGGATCAAAACCAACGGAAACGTTTACAGAAGCGAGTCGTCATAGGTCGTACTGCCTACCAGGCGGTCCCTTTGGAGCGTTGGATGCTCACACCGGTATCTGTAGGTCAGTTTTCGATAGGGCAGACCAAGGCACGACTATCGATAGGCAGGGGATTTCAAAACCGCAGTAAGACCGTTACGGCGCAGCCGATACGGCTGAATGTTATAGCACCGCCAAAGGCGTCGAAACCTCATGACTATGTTTCAGGTCAGGTGGGAACATTCCGCCTTACAGGTCGGCTGAACCGTACCCATAGTCGTGTGGGTGACCCTGTTATCATCAATGTAGCTGTTGCGGCCGAGGGCAACGCAGATGCGATCTCGCGACCTTTAATTCGTGTACCGGACGGGCTGCGAATCGAAGCGGTTCCAGGTGATGACTGTGATGAACTGGAGATTATTGCGTCTGGCACAAAGGGGGCTTGCCGGTATCAGTACATCATCTACCCAGAAGAAGTGGGTACACATCGAATAGAGGCTGTTCGGATCGCATATTATGATCCGACCGTTGAAATCTATCGACTCACGACGATTGGACCATGGCAATTACGTGTACTTCCCTCGGAATCCGACAAGGCACAACCGGCTACAGTTACGGTAAAACCAAAAAGGCGCCGCCTTACCCCGGAACCTCTTGCGGGGCTTCGAGGGGACGAGTCACCACTTCCCGACCCACCAGCTCCCTGGTTGGCATATGGGATCCCAGTGGTCGTTCTTTTCCTTCTGGAAGGTCTGCGATTGTTAATATTGCGACGTAAGGCTGATCCGAAGCGGGCAGTGCGCGGTATGTTGTCTCGTGCGAAACGCACGATCCGTTCCGCACCGATGGATGATACCGATCTTGCCTCCAAGCGGATGGCATCCGGCCTGCGTAATGCGCTAGTTGCAGTGCTTGCAGTGGATTCGCAGGGATTAACCAGGGATCGTTTACGCCGTAGTCTTCTTGAAAGGTCGGTGGAAGAGGAGCTGGTTATAGAGATTCTGGAGCTTTTGGAAGCGTTCGAAGCGATACGCTTTGGTAACGCAGATGGGACAGAATCCATACGGGATAGAACACTAGATGTCGTAGAGCGGCTCCGGAGGCAGGTATGAGCTTGTGTCTCCAAGCAATGGCCCGGCCCATTGGCCGATGGATGGCATTGGCCCTTTTGTTCTACACGTCTCTCTCGGCACACGCTGTTGAGCAGCCCACCTATACGGCTCACCCGGTTGCTTTTGAGCATATCGTTAAGGGGGATTATGACAAAGCGATTCGCATCCTGAAAAATCAGACGGCGAACCCTCTCAGTCTTTGGAATATGGCGGTAGCCTATGCTCGAAGCGATAAATTGGGGTGGGCACTTGCCACGGTGTTGCGCCTTGAAGCGCAGGTGGATGTGCCAGTGGAATTAGTGGAACGGGCGTCGCAATTGCGTACGGATCTCGTGGAAGAGCTGGTGGAGCGAGCACGGCAGCGGGGAGATCCCGATGTTTTTGATCTCCCGCCTCGTCAGTCTCGTCGACAGCAATGGTACGACCTTCTGTCGATACAAACATGGCGATGGCTGGCCTACCTCGGGTTTTGGCTGGGAATATGCCTTATTCTTTTGCGACATGTTTTGAAACAAGAGCTCCTCGTGTTCCGCAATGGTCTACTGGGGGTATGTCTAGTGCTCGCTGCAGTTGCTGGATTGACCGATTTTGCGGCGCGTGAGGCTCGTCGAGCTTCTCAATCAAAAGGACAGGAGCGAGTGATCCACTCCTACGGAGATAAGCTTGGAGTCGTGGTTGTTCGCGATGCGCCGGTCCGCGATAATTGTGAGGCCAAAAAGACGAGTCGATGGTTGGCAGAAGGCGTAATTATCCGGGCTCGCCGTGTGCAAGGTTGCGGTACACGGGTGACCTTTAAGGATGGACGCGCCCCGGGCTTTGTTCCCGATCCGTTTATTGAGCTTGTACGATAGATTCGTTGGGCTCTTATCGGTTATCTTCTACCTGGATTCGTGCTGAAGATAAGACCGTCGTGGATCGAAATGAGCCGTCCTCGGGGTTCTTTGCCAGTCCCAGGAAGAGCGGTTCTTCAGACGCGTTCGTACAACCGATGACCGCAATCTCTGTTGTGTCGTCGGTCGTTGCACAATCCACCTCGACAGGCTTACCAAACACAAAGTCGAGTGAGAGTTCTGGCGATAATTGTACCGACGGTAGATTGGCCGCTCGCACAATGAAGCCGGGAGGTACAAGTCGGCTTTGAATATTCTCATTCGTGAGCTCGTCAAAGCATGGCAAAGCGTTTGGGCTGTCCGTATCAAAGGGGCCGATCCGAAGCCTACGTAGCTCCGTCAGGTGAGCCGGTAGGCCCAGGGCTGCCCCCAGATCTCTAGCCAGCGCACGAATATAGGTTCCCGAGCCACAGGTGACGGAGATGTCTACGAACGGCCAGCGTACGGACTGGACCGCCATATGATGAATCATGACCTGTCGTGGTTCCAAAACGACTTCTTTGCCTTCCCGAGCCAATCGATAGGCACGTCGTCCTCCGACTTTCAGAGCGGAATATGCCGGCGGCATCTGTTCGATTTTGCCTTGGAACATAGATATCGCATCCAACAATCGCATGGGTTCGTAGGGGCCGGGATCTTGCTGGTCCACTACTTCGCCTTCGCAATCCAATGTATCGGTTCCCAGGCCGAATTGGATACGAGCGATATAGTGCTTCTCCAGAGACATAGCGATGCGAGACAACCGGGTTGCATCACCCAGCATCACGATGAGAAGGCCCGACGCAAAGGGGTCTAATGTCCCTGCATGGCCGATTCGGACCGAGCGACCGAGAGTGCGCCGTAGGGGGCTCAAGGCTTTTGAGCTCGACCACCCTTTGGGTTTATCCAAGATCAGAAATCCGTGCATGACTGTCAGGACTCGTCAGGTTCCAGGGTGCTTTCGTGGTCGTTCGTCTCGAGGTTTTGTAGAAGTTGGGCCAAGCGATCGACCTCATCCAGAGTGTCATCGAGATGAAACCGGAGCTCAGGGATGCTTCGGGAGGAAAGCCGTGGGGCGAGTTTACGTCGTAGGAATCCAGCCGCACGCTGTAGTGCTTCTACAGCCTTGACCTTCTCTTCCCCTTCGGCATGCACCTGTACATTGATATTGGCGACTCGTAGGTCCTTGGACATCCCAACGTGGGTTATGATTACGGGTCGTGCATCCGGGTCTCGGAGTGGTCCCTTTAGAAGGATATTGGCCAGCTCTCGTTGCACATGTTGTCCGAACCGGTCGGGACGATTATAGGGTTGTTTACGGCGCATATCAGTAGGCCTCGATAGTAAAATCAACTGCGACGACGTCTGCCAGGTGGAGTTTTTCGACAGATTGAATCAGGCGATCCAGAACGCTATTCAGGATGGACTGGTCATTTCCAATCAATGCGATTCCTATCTCTGCTCTCCCAAGGTCATCGAGGGCTCCTACCTCGTTCATTGCTACACGAAACCGGTCTTGTGTACGCCGAATGATTCGCTTCACAATACTACGCTTTTCCTTCAAGGAAGTGACTTCGTAGAGCCCAAGTTCCAGGCTGCAAACGGCAACAAACATGGCCATGTGCGTACCTCCGCACAGAGACAAAGTAACTCTTAGAGCGAGCCCTCAAAGGTACTCTGTGTTTCGATAATCTCGTAGGCCTCCAGGACATCACCAGATTTGATGTCGTTGAAGTTCTCAAGGGAGGCACCACATTCGAAGCCTTCCTTGACCTCACGCACATCTTCCTTGAAACGCTTCAAGCTAGAAAGGCGACCCTCATAGATCTTCACGTTGTCACGGAATAGTCGAATGATGGCGCTACGTGTGATCTTTCCGTCACTGATGATGAGACCTGCGACAGAACCGACCTTGGTGATTTGGAACGTGTCCCGAATCTCTGCGGTACCGAGCAGCTTCTCCTCAATCTGCGGTGCAAGAAGGCCGCTCATCGCGTCTTTCACATCGTCAAGCAGCTCGTAGATGATGGAGTAGAGCTTAATGCTGATACCTGTCTTTTCTGCGAGATCACGGGCTTGTGCATCGGCTCGAACATTGAACCCGAAGACGATACCTCCGGAGATGGAGGCAAGCTGCACATCACCCTCTGTTACTCCGCCGACCGCAGAATGAAGTATACGGACGGAGAGCTTGGGATGTTCAATCTTTTCCATTGCCGTTCGGATGGCTTCTACGGTGCCTCGGACATCGGCTTTGAGCACGACCGGTAGTTCCTGAACGTCACCCGATTGCATTTGCGCGGAGAGATCCTCAAGGGAGAGGATCTTCGGTGTGCTACTGGCTATCTTGGCTTTCGCTTTTTGTTCATGATGCTCGGAGATGTCACGTGCGGACTTGTCATCATTTACTACGTAGAAATGATCGCCTGCGTCGGGGACTGCATTCCATCCGACGATTTCAGCAGGATAACCAGGGCCAGCCTTTTCTATAGGCTGGGACTTGTCATCGAGCAGGAGACGAACACGCCCGTAGGATTGTCCGGAGACAACGATATCTCCCTGTGAGAGGATACCTTCACTCAAAATGACCGTAGCCAGTGGTCCTCGTCCGCGATCCAGCCGGGATTCAATGACGACCCCTTGTGCTGCTTTGTTGACCGGGGCTTTGATCTCAAGGATTTCTGCTTGCAGCGCAAGGTTCTCCAAAAGCGCATCGAGTCCCTGACCAGTCTTTGCGGATACATCGACAAAGGAGGTATCTCCACCCCATTCGTCAGCGACCAATTCATGTTCGGTGAGCTCTTGCCGTACTCGTTCGGGTTTGGCTTCGGCTTTATCGATCTTATTTACCGCTACAACGATGGGTACTTCAGCAGCCTTCGCGTGGTTGATAGCCTCCAGGGTCTGTGGTTTCACACCATCGTCCGCAGCAACGACCAGTACAACGATATCTGTAACCTGGGCACCACGAGCACGCATGGCCGTGAAGGCCTCGTGACCTGGAGTGTCGATAAATACAAGATCCTGACCGGACGCCTGAACAACATATGCACCGACATGCTGCGTAATTCCACCGGCTTCCTGGTCTACGATATTGGCCTTGTCGGCTCGGATTTTATCGAGCAACGACGTTTTCCCATGATCAACATGGCCCATGATCGTGATAACGGGCGGACGTGCTTCCACGACCAAATCTTCATCCGCGACCTGGGAGAGAAAGTCAGAGATCTCGAAGGTGCTGTTCACCAGAGTGAATCCGAAATCATCTGCAATCAGCTCGGCTGTTTCGTGATCGATCGATTCGTTAATAGAGACCATCACACCGACGCCCATGAGGTGCCGAATCAGATGAGAAGCTTTCATGCTTAGCTGATTGGCGAGATCACTCATGGAGATCTGGCCGTCTTCCATACGCACAACGCGTTTGGATGCCTTCATCGTCGCGGAAGTGCTCGGAGTCGTTGTTTCGACAGATTTCCGCTTGCGCTTTCTTGGTCCACGCGCCTTGAAGTTCTCAACAACGATTCCTCGCCGAAGTTGGCGTTGCGCGTTGGCATCTAACTCGCTTCCACCGCGCCCCTTACGTTTCTTCTTGGCTTTCCCAAAGGCCTCTTTGAACGCAGCGAGCTCGTCTTTGTTTACGAGGTCCTTTCCAGCACCCTCTTCTTGCGACTCCGTCAGGGCTCGTGTCTTTCGTTCTTCCTGCGTCTTCTTCTGGTGCTCCACCATCTCGGAATAGCCAGGGATGACATCATCCAGGCTCGAGAAGCTTGGCATGAAGTCTCCAGAAGGGGCACCCGGTTCAGGCGTTTCTCCCGTTGCCCCTGGGGCCTCCGCTACCTCGGCCTCTGCAGCAACCTCTTCCTTTGCATCGGCTTCAACCGCTTCTTCTTCCTGGGGTTCTTCCGGTGCTTTCTCAACGGGTGGACGGACTTTGTCACGCACGCCTGCTTCGATTATCTGATCTTCCGATGCAAACGTTGGCATAGGTGGTTCAATATTCGAGGCGGCAGCTGTTGTCTCTACCACAGGCTCTTCGGCTTTTTCCTGGATAGCCGCGGGAGCTACCTCTACGGCCTCTTCCGTTTCTACCACCTCTTCCACGGCCTTCTTTCGCCGTGCCCGGCGTCGAATTACAGTAGACTGAACCCGTCGTTCATCGGAGGGTTTCTTTTTGACGGCGGTTCCCATCGCTTTCTTGATCTGGTCGATTTCTTCGTCATTCAAGGTCGAGCGGGTCGTCTGGACGGAGATACCCAGGTCCGGTAGACGTTGAAGCAGATCCTCTGGGGATGTGGCCAGCTCTTCTGCAAGTTCATTGACGCGCATTGGATGCCTCGTTCAAATCTGGATTCACGGATTCGTGATCGGAATCGTTAGGTGTATCTGGTTTTCTGGAACGGTCGAAATTCGCGAGCCATCCGCGGAACCTTTGGATTCTGCGAGTTACTCTGTTGTGGTTTTGGATTCCACCACCGTCATCCATCCATTTGAATTTCTGCGCTGTAATCTTGTCCTGGTCCAACTGTTGTTGGATTTGGGCAAGAACGTTGGCAGTCGTAAGGGGAGGACTTGCATACCGACGCCTAGACAGACCTTTGAGGCAGGCTGGTTCGACATGCACATAGAATCCGCGTCCTTCTCCACGAAGGGTTAGATCGAAGGAGTTCCCGTTCTGAGCATCTGCATGAAGACGCAGAAGCTCATTCCTGGGAGCTCGAGTCCGACACTGCACGCACAGGCGTACGGGCATTCGAGAGCGGTTTCTTGAAGAAATGGTGGTCACGAACTTTAACCTTCCTCCACAGGAGCGGTAGAAGAGTCTGGCACTGGCCCGAGGTCCGCAAGCGGTCCGAGATAGGCCAGTTCGTCATCGACTTCTTCGGACTCCGTAACTTCTGGAGTTACTTCTTCCACTACCGGACCGTCCTCATTGGCAAATGGAGAAACGTAGAGTCCGGCTTCTTTTTGATCGATGATATTTCGTGCCATTTCGACCATTCGCATGGCATTTTCGCCGTCCAACCCTGGGACAGCAGCGAGCTCTTCCGGGGTGGCTGTCGCGATGTGCTTGATGCTGTGGTAGCCCAGCGTTATGAGCTCATCCACAGTTTCGGCGGCCATATTCGCCTCTTCTACCAGGTGGTAGCTGAGTTCACGTGTCATATCGACAACTTCAGCCTCGGAGTGGACGTCAATTGTCCATCCCACCAGCTGCGAAGCAAGGCGTACATTCTGGCCTCTACGTCCGATCGCCAGCGAAAGCTGATCATCAGGAACGACAACCTCAACGACATGTCGATCTTCATCAACAAGTACTCGGGTTACATCGGCCGGTGCAATCGCGTGGTAGACGAATTTCGCTACGTCGGCGTGATACGGCACGATGTCGATTTTTTCACCGCGAAGCTCTTGTACGACAGCCTGGACACGGCTTCCGCGCATACCCACGCAGGCTCCGATCGGGTCGACGTCTGCAGCTGTACTGGCGACAGCGATCTTGGTGCGCTCGCCGGGTTCACGGGCGATGCTCATGATCCGCACGATGCCTTCGTAGATCTCCGGTACTTCCATTTCGAACAGTTTGAGAACGACACCCGGGTCTTTACGGCTCAATACAACCTGACGTCCCTTGGTCTCTCGCTCCACCTTCTTTACGAAGGCAAGAATCCGGTCGCCAGCACGACACGTTTCCCGATGGACCTGCTCGCTGCGAGGAAGGATCGCTTCGGCACGGCCGAGATCAACGATGACGTTTCCACGCTCGAATCGTCGAACCTGACCCGTAACCAGCTCACCAGATTTCTCTTTGAACTCATTGTAGATCATGGAACGTTCCGCCTCGCGGACGCGCTGCATTACAACGTTTCGGGCCTTTTGAGCCGCGATTCGACCAAAGGTCTGACGAGCTGCACGGATACCCAGGATATCACCGAACTTCTGGTCCTCGGCCTCGGCACGTTCCTTATCTTCGGGTCGGTAGAAGATCTGGAACCCAAGCTCATCATTGGCCAGAACCTCAGGATCGACCAGACGTGCGGACTCAAGATCGATCTCCAACTCTGGGTTTCCGATCTCTTCTTGCACTGTCATGTACATAAACAGTTCTACCTGCCCACTTTCAGGGTTGTAGTGGGTTTCAAGTTCGCGTTCTTCGCCGAACACTTTTTGTGCGGCACGAAGAATACCCTCCTCAAGGGCCTCTACGAGGACCTTGCGATCAATACCCTTTTCACGAACTACCTGGTCGATGACCTGCTCTAATGCGAACATCAGTCTGCTCCTTATCTTTTTCCCGTAAACGAGATATCTACGACGAGATTGGCACGACGTATCTGCTGTTGTTGGAAGGTGATACTGGATCCGTCCTCTGTGTCCATCGTGATTTCATCACCATGCACAGATTCCAGGACTCCAACTACATTTCGTCGCCCATCAACCGGTTCCGATAGTCGAATCTTCACACGGCTCCCGATGAATCGTTCGAAATGCTCATTTGTCCGGAGAGTACGGCCCAGTCCTGGCGACGAAACCTCAAGATGAAAGGCCCCTGCAATGGGGTCTTCTACGTCGAGGATGACGCTTAACTTTTTCGATAGAACAGCACAATCCGCTAGATCTACGGTACCGTCTGCACGCTCCACAAATATGGAGAGTCGTGCGCTGGAGGACGGATCGCCACTTAGGACGAGATCCCACAGTTCCAATCCAAGCTCTTGAACGAGAGGTTCTACGAGCGTGCGGATTCGATCGACGGAGTTGGATGTTCTAGATTCGGTCTGGGTCAAGGTCTCTGGATTCAAAAACAAAAGGCGGGCAAAATGCCCACCCGGATGGAGTGGTTCCTGTTGACGTGCAAACCTGAAAGCTGGTTTACGAATTTTCTGTGAAGATCGCTTCTATGAGAAGATACGTATCTTCAGTCAACAGGCGCTCGTCGTGTAGCATACTGGAACTCAGAAAAGCAAGAGTAATCCATAAGTTGCCCTCAGGGTCCCTGGGGTCTACTCAGGTCTTTCGTAGTTCTCGTGAACGTTGCGCTCCGATATACACACCCGTAAACAGATACGCGACGCCAATAAATAGCAGATATTCTGGGAACTCTCGTAGTCCTACGAGAGTGTAGAATATCGCTACATTGGAGATCTGAAACCACTTCCAGAACGCGGTACGGGTGTTGCCGAACTTCGGTACGTAGATGGGGCTAACCATAAGAAAGCCTACGACAACCAGCATGATGCCGAGAGGATTCATGGCCCCCTGCATATCAATGTTGTGGGCGTGTGCTACAAGAACAAATCCGGCGATGATTCCTCCTGCCTGTGTAGAAGGCAGGCCTTGGAAGAAACCGGGGAGGCTTTCTTCTTCGACGATATTGAACCGGGCCAGGCGCAGTACGCAGCCAAAGATGTAGACGAGGGCAGTGAGATGGATCCATTCGAAACTGGACGTAAACGAAGCCCCCGTTTGTGGGTTGTATAACTCCCCATAGAGCAGGCAGCCAGGAGCGATCCCAAAGGCTACAAAGTCGGCGAAGGAATCTAATTGGACTCCCATATCGCTCTGTGCGTTGAGATATCTCGCCAATGCACCGTCGAGTTTATCTAGCAGCACCGAGTACAAAATAAACCAAGCGGCTTCTTCTGGATTTCCATGCAGCGCAAAATGAATTGCCAACAATCCCAATGTGAGACTGAACAATGTGATCAGGTTGGGAGGTAGGTAGCGAAGTTTCTGCAATAGAACTCTCCTGTCACCATCCGCGACCTAAATTACTCGCGTTATGGGAACTTTGGTTCGCATTCGTTGGTTTTGAATTCGAACAGCCGATTCCAACCGGTTGGTACCGGGTGTTCGTAAGCACTTATCGGAAATACTTGGTCCTGTGAACCCCTAAGGCTATGTTTGTCGGTATGAGACTCTGGTACACATTCTTTCTATTCCTGCTGCTGCTCGCAGATAGTGCGGCGGCGGGCCAGAAATTAGATACCGGACAGTTGGAGCAATTCCGAGCAGATACGGTACCTCTTTTCACGGATCAAACAGGAGGAATCGCTCTAACGGAATGGTCGGCCGGGAAATATATCGATTGCGGAAAGAGCTTTGAAAAAATAGCCAAACGTTCCAAGAAGGGCCTGGAGAGTTCTGCGGCCTGGTTTCGAGCGGGGCGATGTTATGAACGAGCGCACGCATTCTCGAGGGCTGAGGCTGTGTATGCGCGTGTGGCAAAGACCAAAGGACCTTTATCAGACTTAGCGCGATTGCGACTGGCTGTGGTCTACCACGAACATAAGAAACCAGATCAGGCGCTTAAAGCTCTATCCAAGCTGCTCAAACATAAGGTCCTCGGCCGACGGGCGCGTCGATTCCGCGCACGCGTTCTCGAAGCGGCTGGGCGCCACACCGATCTGGTTACAAGATATCGGGGGACCACCGACAGCAGCACTCGGTTCAAGGTCGCCATGAGTCAATTGGCCAAGGGGCAGACAAAAGAGGCGACGGAAAGTTTCCGGTTTGTATTTCGGAAAACCGGATCGTCGTCGATGCGTAAGCAGGCTCGCAAAGAGCTGCAACAGCTTGACCCGAAATGTTTCACGGGGACGGATTACCGTTTGCCCTGTTTTAAGCCGAGCGAAAGACTCGAATTAGCGGAGGCGTTATTCGCTGCACACAAATCGAAGCAGGTCCTCGCCGTATTGGAACCGCGCCTCTCAGCCTTTGATCGTCTGGATAAATCGGTACGGTGTCGTGCTCTATTTCTGGTCGCACGTTCTTACGATAAGCTTCGGAATCGAAAGCCTGGTCTTCGATACTACAAGAAGGGTCGTCGCCATTGTAAAGGCGAAGATGTGGAGCCGGACTTCCTCTTCTTCGGGGGTGTTTCTGCCTATCGAGAAGATCAACTTCGAACCGCACTTAGCTCGTTCCGGCATCTGCACAATCGTTGGCCGAAGCACAGCTATAACGACGACGCAGTTCTTTATGAGGCCTACTCCTATGAGGATATGGGACGCCATACCCGGGCAGACAATCTGCTAAAAGACGCGATTTGGCGCTATAGAGATGGCGATATGCAGCCTGAGGTGGGTTGGCGCTATGTCTGGAGCGCCTTGTCGAAGAACCGAAAGAAGGAGGCTCTTCGACGGATACGGTACGTTCGTAAAAAGACCCGACCGGACACCGGCTATCGTGGAAGAGGTCGTTTGGCGTATTGGGAAGCTCGCTTACGCGAACAGCTAGGGCAGAAGACCAAAGCGATACGTGGTTACCGTGACGTATTGCGTGAAGCCCGATTATCATTCTATTCCCTCTTGGCCTATGAACGACTGGCCCAGAGGCTGGGAGAGAAGGAGGCCAAGAAGGCATTAGATGGGGCCTTGCTGGACCCGCCGGCAGCTTTGGCCGCCGTGGATCCCCGAGAGAAGAAGAAGGGCTCGAGACGTATGTCGGATGAGGCCTTCACGTCGATTACCGTGCTTGTCCGAATGGGGCTTT
The DNA here is from genome assembly GCA_002728755.1 of Myxococcales bacterium. GTDB lineage: Bacteria > Myxococcota_A > UBA9042 > UBA3505 > UBA3505 > UBA3505. The sequence continues at coordinate 150,355 of PBVT01000047.1, read as the reverse complement.
TCCAGGAAGCGCAGAAACAGCTCGCGGTCCTGGGAGATGCTGTCGCACCGGAAAATTTATTATTGTTGGCGGACCTGGCCGATCGAGCACAAGCACATCAATTATCGGTTCATGTATTGCGTCGTCTGCTATCCAACTTCCATGATCTGCCCGTCTCCGGTGAGGCGATGACCATCTGGCGTATGGCCTATCCGAAAGGGTTCGAGAAGGAGGTCGAGGCACAGGCCGGGGCCGGTGGTATCGATCCGTTTCTTATATGGGCTTTGATGCGGGAGGAGAGTGGGTTTAGTCCGGATATTGAGTCCTGGGCAAACGCGATTGGTTTGATGCAGCTTCTACCATCCACAGCACGAAGAATGGCCGCAAAGGACCCGCCATTCCAGATGACAGAGGATAGTCTGAGGGACCCAGCTGTAAATATTCGCCTCGGCGTCCGCTACCTCCAAACCTTGAAGGGGCTCTTCGCACATAAGGCGTTAATGGTGGCCGGGTACAATGCCGGAGAAGGGAGAGTAAAGACCTGGCTTCGAAAATATCGTAGACACGGTTTGGATATGTTTATCGAACGTATCCCGTTTCGACAGACCCGAGGGTATACCAAGCGAGTTCTGGAATCCTGGTTCCGATATAGTCTCTTATATGGGGGTAGCCCATCCCGATTGGCCTGGAAATTACCCAAGATGAAGAAGTCCAAGAAACGACGGCGTAGCAAAGGCCGTAAGCGTTGATAACTATAGCCAGTGCTTGCCACGCAACCATTCGTGTCCTAATTCAGCTTTAGGGAACAGGTTACATAAGGATCTCGAATGAGTATGAAGAGAATTATCGTAGTAGGCGCTTCTTCCGGAATCGGGGCTGCGATTGCGGCAGAGTATTCGGCGCGTGGTGCAAGAGTCGCGCTTGTGGCGCGACGCGAGGAAGAGCTAAAGGCCCGATGTGAAGAGTTGGGCGCTCCCATTACGGACCCGAACCAGATGCCGATCTTTCGCGCACATGACGTAAGTGGTGATGACGTCCAAGAGGTCTATAACGAGGTGGTGGCGTCTCTTGGTGGTATCGATGTTCTCGTGTACGCAGCAGGGGTTATGCCGGAGACAGCACCGGATGAATTCAACTCCTCAAAAGATCGCCAGACTGTACTGGTAAATACCGTGGGGGCCATGCAATGGCTCAATTGTGCGGCGACCGATTTTCAGGAGAGGGGAAGTGGTGCTCTAGTGGCAATCTCTTCTGTTGCTGGTGACCGTGGTCGGACGGGGAGGCCCGCGTACTGCGCCTCCAAGGCGGGATTAAATAGCTTTATGGAGAGTCTCCGGAATCGTCTAGTGGGAAAGGGCGTTACCGTGTTGACGGTAAAACCCGGGTTTGTTCGGACGTCTATGTCGGAGGGAATTCAAGGGGGAGCCTTACTTCCGGTGGTGGCACCAGAAGTTGTGGCGAAGGCCGTGTATAATGGTGTTCAGAAACGAAAAAACACGATCTATGTGCCGGGCAGATGGCGTCTCGTTATGTGGATCATTCGTATGATTCCAGGATTCATATTCCGTCGAACAACAATCTAGTGATATTGCCGTGCAGCCGACCCCACAAGCCGCAGAACCTGTAGTCTCTGACCCGAATGAGACTTGGCATCCTGACGATGCATTCTGGGGGAAGTTGTCCGGTTTTGGGATGGCATGTTCGAGCCGGAGCTGGAACGTCGCCATCCAATCGGAAGAACAGCTCTCCAAAGTCTTTGAATCCGTGTCGAAGGCGGGTGGGTGTATCAACCTACGAGGCAGTGGTGCGTCCTATGGAGATGCAAACATTAATACCAATCAGATCGTGGTTGATTGTACACCCATGAACGAGATTGAGTCCTGGGACCCCGAGACCGGGCTAATTAGGGTGCAGGCTGGTGTAACGGTCGAACAGGTATGGCGTCATGTAATCGCGGACGGATATTGGCCCCCGGTTGTGTCAGGCACGATGACTCCGACGATAGCAGGAGCATTGGCCATGAATATTCATGGGAAGAACTGCTACGCCGCGGGCACACTAGGCGAGCACGTGGTAGCTCTTCGGGTTCTTGTGCCCAGCGGAGATGTCATTGAATGCGGTCCTGACAAGAATGGAGATTTCTTCCGGGCTGTGATCGGCTCATATGGAATGTTGGGATGTATTTTGTCCGCAACCTTGCGCTTGAAACCCATTCAGACGGGTCAGGTTGAGGTAACAGCCTACCGGACCCCCAACCTGGCGCAGATGTTTGATGTCTTTGCCAAGAACGTTGAACAGCCGTATCTCGTTGGGTGGATTGATGCTTTTGCGAAGGGCGATGGCGCTGGTCGGGGCATTGTGCATGTTGCACGTCATTTACGTGCAGACGAGGTATCCAACGCGGCAGCCACATTACAGCCCTCGGCACAAGAGCTACCTGGGCGACTATTCGGGATCCTTCCGAAGAGTTGGATGTGGAGGCTATTAAAGCCCTTCTCCAATCGGGCTGGTATGCGATTGATAAACGCCGTGAAGTATCGTTCTTGTTCGGGGCGAGCCGAGGGTAAGACGCATCGTGAATCCCTGGGAGCCTTTAATTTCCTATTGGATTTCGTCCCTAATTGGCGTTTCGTCTATAGGCCGGGTGGGTTTATTCAGCACCAGAGTTTTGTACCGGCAGACCATGCACAAGAGGTGTTTACACAAACACTGGCCCTGGCACGGCAATATGGAATGCCTCCATATTTGGCGGTCTTTAAGAGGCATCGTACCGATGCATTCCTTCTGTCACACGGTGTCGATGGGTATTCATTAGCCTTGGATTTTGCGATCAATAATCGTAGCCGCGGACGAATCATTGATCTGACCTCCGAGATTGATCAGCTGGTCGTTTCTGCTGGTGGTCGATTTTATCCAGCGAAAGATGCGACCCTGCATGCAGAGGACTATCGTCGTTCTTTGCCGGATCATTCCTATACTTCTTTCAAGACACTCAAGGCGCAGACCGACCCGCACAATATCTTGCAGAGCGATCTGTACCGTAGGCTCTTTCAGGGAGGTCCAATGAACCCGGGGATCTTGCAGGATGGGTAGATGGTAGGACGTATGCTGGGTGTATTGTCTCGCTTTACGGTGGGATGCCTGCTTGTGGCTGTTCTCTGCTGTAAGGGGCAAGGCACAACGGTAAAGCCTGTCGCGCCAAAAGATGCGTTAGCGAGCCAACCGGCCCCGGTCGAACTCAACATAGACGTCGTTGCTTCCGAGCCCATACAGGTTGTGTATAGCCTGGAGTCCATCCTGGGACTTCCCGTGCGGACAGCCGCTCTCGCGGAGGCATTATGTGAACCCGTCTCCTCGAGCAAGGGTGGCGATAGCTGTGAAGAAATCCGCCGTAGGGGTGGCCGTGGTTTACGTGGTTTACGGGTAAATAATAGTTCCAAGATTAGTTCCGTTGTTCCCATCTTGAACCCCGAAGAGCGATTAGAGAATCTGGCCGTCCGTTCCAACTCTTTGGAGGAGCTCGAATCACGGCTCGAGGGGTTAATCACCCCAGACGAGCACGATGATCTGATGGAGGCGTTGCGTGGTGTTCGTGCCCTTAGGCAACAGCATTTGGGGGACGATCGGAAAAAGCGTCAGGAGCTGGTTCGCGATCAATTTTCCACACTCCTGGCGGAGCATAGGGTTACAGACTTTCTGGCCAGAGTAGCTCGATTCTTTTCGTTGGATTCTCCGCCGGAAACCGTCCGCGTTGCTCTGGTTCCTGTCCCGGTGGGGAAGGGGTCTGGTGTAACAACCTTTGCACATCAGGCAGGTGACGCGGTGATTGTAGAGGTGTTGACCAACGATAATTTAGAACATCGATTATCTGTGGTTGTACATGAGTTGGTTCATGTTCTTTGGTTTTCTCGTTCTAAGAAGGCGACACAAGATCTGTTGAGTCAGTTCGAAGCGCTAGGAGAATCCGAAGCCTATCTGGCCCGTGCGTTATTGAATGAAGCATTGGCGACGGCGTTGGGGAATGGGCTGTTCTCTTCGATGACCACCGGCAAAGTACCGAAAGAACCTCTCTATGCAGATGTCTATATTGATGCGTTTGCTCGGTCGTTATTGACGTTTTATCGCAACCAATTTGAAGCCGGTACTCCCCCCGGACCTGGTTTTGCGAAACAGGTGACACAGATATTCAAGGCCCGATTTCCAAACGGCATACATGATTCACGGCTGGTTTTTCGGGATTTGGCATTGGTCGTTCCCGAGGAATCGCCAGGTTTGAACGCATTGATTGTAGCGGTGCGTCGTTCATTGGGGACGATCGCCTTGCAGGTTTTAGCCCCACCGCAGTCGGAATCGACTCGGGCACAGGTCATCGGTGCGCCGAACCGAAGTGCGCTTATCGTAATACCACCGGAGCAGTTGGAAACGATATCGGCATTTTTCCACGTAGATCTGATTCGGTCGCTGGTGGGGGAGGTCGAAGATGTGTCACTTCCCCTGGTTATAAGCTGCCGGCATAAGAGTGGTCGTTGGTATGCTCTGATACTTGCTAACCAGACCAAGCAAGCATTTGTGGGGGTTGACCGCCTGGCAAAAACCGAACATATGCCCGACTGCGATGTTATTCCGAGCCTAGAGCCAGGAAGTGGGCGATAACAGTACGAGCTTCTATCGCATCTGGGTTACACGCAGGGCGATGACAAGAATGCCATCGTTATATCGTCGTCCCGCCTGGAAAAAACGTTTCCCGTTCTTCACTCGGACCTGACCACTCCATTCGGGTAGTTCCATCTTGAGCACGATGTGCTCCCCCTCTGTACCCACGTACGTCATCGTCAATTTTCCACCGCCAGGTAATTCCGCTGTACGAGGTACACCTTTGGATAGGGAGGGGAAGGAGTTTTCGATGAAGTCGAACCGGTTGAGTTTCGGCGCAAAAGCTCGCGCGAGATCTTTCTGCATTGGCAATAGTCGACGGTCAATGCGGGCTGGGCTCTTGGCCGCGACGAGGAAGACGAGCTCGCCTCGTACGCTATCAGCGGTACTGATCTCGTTGGCTGGTTTCTTTGCAATAGCGGCTGTCGAGGCTATGCAGAAGAACAACAAAAAACCGGCTTTCAAGAAGAACTTCATTCTACGGCATCCTCATCTTCCGGCATATGTACGACCGGATCATAATTATCGTTGTTATCATCGGGGACCAGGTCCTCGAGTGGTTTCTCGGCTTCCGACACGTACCAGATGACGGTGGGGGCATCCGGATCGCCACCCCGCTGCGATAAGGTGACCTGACCGTGCTCTACTTCTACCAACCGGATTTCGCCTTCGGGTGCCCGGAGGCCCGTGGGTTGACCGTCATTCTCTTCCGCATACTGATTTCCTGTAGAGGTGTTGGGGCTGGTCTTAGAGAGCATGCCATTCAGCCCCCACAAGCCCCCCACAAGAAGCGCCCCCAATGCGAAGGACATCGCTGGTCGTCGAAAGAACATCTGGACGCTCGCAAACCATGTATCTAGAAGCGATTCTCGACGTTGCGTCACCACGGTCTGTTGGGATGCAGCCACTGCTTCTAGAACAGTACTCTCCATTGCCGAGTAGTCTTGTGCATCGGCGATCTCTTGTAGCTCCGTTCGCAGATGCGAGCTCATCGTACGATACTGCTCAAGCTCCATCTGGAGGGACGGGTCAGCGGCTAGCATGGCCTCGAACTGTTCTTTTTCCGCCGGATCCAGCGCATCATCCAGGTAGGCCAACAACATTTGTTCTTGATCATTTCTTTCCATAACGGGCTCCGCTGGTCTCTGGCTCTAGATAGGGTTTCATCTGTTGTTGGACTTTCTTTCTGGCATGGTGAATGCGCGACATGACGGTACCGATGGGTATATCGAGCATTTCTGAGATTTCACCGTAACTGAGGCCCTCCAACTCCCGTAATAAGAGAATCTCCCGATGGGTTTCATTCAGGGATTCCAGGGCCGCAAATAGCTCATCTCGAAGCTCTTTGCGGAGATTATCTTTTACGGGGGTACGTTCCGAAATGCTCGACACCAACACCGGCTTGTCTACGGCCTCATTCTTATTACTGATTTCGTCGTTATATTCCCCCATGGAGACCCGGTTCTTCTTGCGAAGCCGGTCAATGCAGAGATTCCGAGTAATGCGGTAGAGCCAGGTGGTGAATGCGGACTCTCCCTTGAACGAGTTGATGTTTTTACAGACCCGTAGAAACGTCTCCTGGACAACATCCATTGCATCTTCATTCTGTCGAAGAAATCCGTATGCAAAGGCAAAGAGTCGGCGTTCGTAGGTATGCATCAGTTCACGGTATGCTCTGGATTCCCCGGCGCGTAACCGAGATACCAGATCTCCCCCGTTTCCGGGTTCTGGTTGAGGGTTCATATCCGCCACTGACGTGTAACTCTATAAAATATTCAACAGTTTCGTGTTTTTAGAAATCGGCTTGATTCCCTTCACTTTGGATTCTCCGCCCCCGTACTCTCCAGGACGGCATCAAAATCGTACACCTGATCTCTTCTGATGTGAACGTTTCGAATGAATCGATCATACCCGGGTAGCGTAAGCTCGACAAAGTGTTTCCCAACTTCAAGCTTTACTCCTTCCAATGGAGTCTTCCCCTTACTGACACCATCGATAGAAACATTTACGCCAGTTGGTGTCGTAATTACATTCAAGCTGCCGTAATAGGTGATCTTCTCCAAAGTGATGGTCAGTGTTTCGGACGCCCCCTTTTTCAGGACGACTTTCTGACTCTTCGATACATGATCTACGAGTTTAATGTTCAGTTTGTATTTTCCGGGTAAGAGCCGAATACCATCCAGTGGTCCTTGCGACATGACAATGTCGTCGATGGTTATCGTCGCATCTTTTTGTACACCCTCGATTCGTAGTGTCGCAATGTCAGTGCGCCCATCCAGACATTTTTCCTGAATGGCTTTAAGCTCTGTAATTCCTTCCTGATCATCCGGAGCCAGACGCGCAAATGCGTGGGTGTGTATCATGATATCTTTGCATTGCTTCAGGCGTCCGGCGACCAGGACCAGATTGTAATGGTCGTCAGCTACGGGTTCATTACTGAACTTCATAGCCTTTTTAAGGTATTTCAGCGCGAGGTGATAACTCCGAGAGCGCAGCGCCTTCTGGGCTTTTCCTAGAGCTTCGTTTCGGGCTTCTCTACGTTTGGCGTAGGCATTGGCGTCGTTCTGTGCTTCTTGCGCAACACTGGTGTTGATACTGAATAAAGCGACCCAGAACATTGTAAACATAGCGATTACACGTCTCATTTGGCGTCACCTTCCTTTTCTCTAAAGATCAGGACCGTTTGGCGTGATTCACCACGTTCCTGTTCCTTCATTCGAATAGAAACGCGATTCTGACCTTCCTTCAGATCGAGTTGCAGATCGAAAGGTATAACCACCATTTCGTCTGTAATGTTTCGCCGTATGTCGAACCAGACCTTTCTGCGACCCACAAATATGGAGACAGCACGTTCGTTCGCGGCTCCCGCACCGTAGAAGGTTACCTGGCCTTTGAGCTGGGCCGTTGGCGTGGTTACGTAATGGATTTGGGGCTCGACGATATCCATCTTCGGTGGTCGGTTACTGATCTTGGTTGCGATATCTTTCTTTGGCGCATCGGCCCCGTTTGTCACTTTCAACAGATCCACACGAGTCCACCCTATCAGGTTGGAGCCTACAGATACGCGCCCCCATCGACCAGCCGAGACATCCATTATGAGAGGGGTTCCGGGGGGGACGGCCGCCAGGACTGGAAAGCGGGTTGATGCCCCACCATAGACCTGTGTTTCTTCGTTGGGGAGGAAGGTTTTCGATGAACTGGTCCCTCGCCGTGTCGTTGGATTATGCACCGGCAATTCGATCCGTTCGCGGAGGAATACACCGTTCTTGCGGTCTCGTACCTGGACTTCAAATGGAATGACGGAGGTAGAGAGAGTTGGCCGGACTTCAAATGTAAAGGACACAGGCCGCATTTCGCCGGGGTTCATATGCTTTTCATCGGTCTTTCGACCACGCTCTAAAAAGAGCCCTTCACCGGCCAGGCTTTTTAGAAGAGTGGTTGTTTCACCAGAGGAGCCGGAGCCAATGTTTTTCATTAACACCGTTAAAGAAATGGTCTCACCACGCTGTATACGCCCATCGCTATTTCCTCCGGAGGTGTCATCCACCAGATACGAAAAACCAAACCGTGGTCGTTCTGGTTCACGTAAACCCACTACAATCGTACGTTCCAGTCCCACTTCTTTCCCATCCTGATAGAATTTAAGCTTGAGTGGGTCCTGTCGGGCTTTGGCGCGTAGAGCTGGCTTGATCTCTGTGGTCCATGTTCGGGATTGCCCGCGTTTAATGCGCCCAAATAGAAACTCTCGACCATCAAGTAAACGGCTATTGGAGGTCCCGATCGCGTGTATGCGATGTAGATCTCGAGTTCCTGTATTCGTGAGGCGGACGGTTACTCGAAGTGACTCACCGGCAACGACCCAACCACCGGGAGGGTCCATGATCACCTCGGTCTCCAACCTTGGTCGTGAAACCTTGGGACCAATGGACCAATCGACACCATGCTTTAAGAGAGCTTCTTCGAGGCGCTTATTTTCTTCACGTTCTAGAGCATCGATTTGGGTACGACTGGACTTTAATAGACCTTTACTTGTCGCTGCCTTCGAGCTGGTTGTTAATGCCTGGGCAATCTTTAGTGCGAAGTCTTGTTTGACCACATCATATTCAAACCGGCGGTTGTCTCGTGCTTCTTCGTCCAATTCCTCATGTTGTTTGACGAAATATACGACGCGTAGAGGCTTAATGTCCTGGGCTGCGCGCAATCGTGTGCCTGGCTTGGCCTTTTTCTTTGGACCCCGATCAAAAAGCTCATGGGCAAATACGAGCATATCATCGGGAGATGGATCGATCTGACTGAGCTCAATATGAGGAACTACGCCGACTTCATGTACGGGGATTTGATCCGGTGTCAGATATTCAGCGATGGTCACCTTTACTGCTCCATCGCCTAATTCATAGATCCCTTGGACGGTGCCTTTACCAAAACTACGGGTTCCTACGATTACGGCCCGATCATGGTTTTTCAGGGCTCCCGCAACAATCTCACTCGCCGATGCGGATCCAGAATCAATGAGGACAACTACGGGAACCTTCTCGTAATCTGTTTTTGCTTCTTTCGATTCGTCTTCGCTTACAGGCCGCGCTTCACGTTTGTTACGAAGTTTATTACCAGCCTCAATTGTTCGTACGATTTCTCCTTTGGTGAGGAATACGTCACTGACTCGAATCGCTTGTTCCAGGAATCCGCCTGGATCGCCCCGCAGATCAAGAATGATACCCTGAAGAGGCCCCTTGGTTTCCGTCTCCAGATGCTTCAGGTGGGCTTTCAACTGTTTCGACGTGTTCGCTCGAAAGTTCTTGAGGCGAACATATCCGACGGACCCATCCAACAACTTGGACACAACACTTCGTATTTGGATGATGGCGCGGGTGATCTTGTAGGGGCGTGGGGCGTCCCAGCCTTTTCGAAGAACGCGGATGGATACTGGATTGCCGGGCTTACCACGCATACGACTTACGGCTTCGCTAAGATCCATGTTTACGGTCGATTCATCGTCGATCTGCAGAACCTTATCTCTTGCCATCAAACCGGCTTCTTTTGCCGGGGTATCTTCCATGACTTTGATGACCGTAAGGTCTCCTTTCACGATACTGATGACGATACCCAACCCACCGAAGTTACCGCTCGTTTCCACCTGCATATTTCGATAGGCGCCCGGATCGAGGTAGGTCGTATGTGGATCCAGGGTATGAAGAGCAGCATTCGTAGCGACTGTCTCTAGATCTTCGCGATTGCTATCCGGAGGGAGACGCGCGTCGATGAACTGAAAAATATTCATCAATACGAAAACCATCTTGTCGATGGTTTTCACACTTCGTAGATTAAACTGTTCCCGGTCTTCGCCCATTTGTACGATGAGACCATCGGGTCCATCGTCTTCATCTCCACCTTCTCTAGTGACAAGAAGTGGAACCACGTGACGTTGAAGTGACTCAATAGCTTTCGCAACCATGAGACGCGGACGGACCCTGTCGGGCTTCACATACCGCGTTTTTACCTTATTCATAGATTCGCTTAAGACCCGAAGAGACGCGAGTGGATAGGCTCCATCGAGAACAGCTCTACTACCTGCATGTGCAAGGCGGCTTGTAGACTGTGATCCAAGGATCATAAGGCAACAGAGACAGACAATCACAGCCGAGGTACCAGACAGAATTCTGCGTGCGTAGGGTAGATTACGCCAAGCGCTCCAGTACCGTGATGTAATGGTGGTCTCTGGTTTCATGGTCGCTATCCTAGGATAGTTGGAGGGAATGTGCCAATGCTTGGTTTCGTGGGATCATAGAACTGTTGAATTCGAATTTTGTGTGTGTAGGAATTCAATTGGAAGCCGTGATGTGAAAAGGCGATACTACGTAGAGTTCTTCCTATAAAAAATCGTGTGGATCAGAGAGGGCGTTATGAAAACCAGCGGAACCATCGGTTTCTTTCTTATGGTCCTGTGCTCGGGTTGTTTCCTTGGAGGAGGAGCGAGCACATCCGGCGACACGTTGAATCTTGGCGATTCCGGAAATTTAGCCCGATTGGATTGGGGATGGATTCCGTCTGGCGAGCCTGTTGTATGCCCAGGGGAGACTGTACCGGGTACTGGTGGGCTGCAATATCCCTTTACGGGCGTGGTGTCTGGTGAAGTGGGCTTTTCATGCACGCGCTGCCCCACGGGTAAGAACGAACTGCAGGGGACATGGGTGTTTTTCAATGAGAGACCCTCGAATACGATCTCTAAGGAAGTGATTCGGTTCGATGGAAATACCTATGTAGAAACAATCTCAGCGGTTGACTCGGTTCTATCTCCAAACGAGGAAATGACGGCGGTATTGAAGGGCTACTACTTCTGTCCGATGGATAGCGAAATGCCCCCGATGTTGGATCATACACAGACGGTGTTTGTGATTACGTCGGTGGAACCCATTGATGGTGCCTTTGGTAACCATGTGGGGGACGTCTATGGCTGTTACACATGGTTTTCGGCCGATGGGAACACCGGCAATATGCTGTTGTGGTGTGATTTTGAGTGGACAGGGAACCCCGCGCCGCAGGATCAACGAACCTATTGCAGGGTCGGCACTACGATTGAGGGAGAAGAGTGTGTGCTTCCCTGAGCGTATTCTTACGGGCGCTTTCCAAATCGCATGATGATTGCGAAAAGAGCGATGGAGCCGGCGACATAACCTAGCCAGGGGTCACCGGTTATGGCGGTCGATAAGCCGTAACCGAAGATCATCGCTGTGGTGCCGACAATAAGCGCGTAGGGTAGCTGTGTGCGGACGTGGGCCAGGTGATTACAGCCGGTGGACGCACTGCTCAATACGGTCGTGTCGGAGATGGGAGAGCAATGGTCGCCAAAGATGGCTCCGTCCAGAACGGATGCCGCGATGGCTAACATCAGGCTATGTGAGGCACCCAGGGATGCGGCTGTTTCTATGGCGACGGGCACCAGTACGCCCATTGTTGCCCACGAACTTCCTGTAGCAAAAGCCACAAAACCGGCCAAAGCGAAGACAATAACGGGTAGAAGTACCGTAGGGGCACCCTGAACCAGAGCACCGAGGAACGGACCCGTTCCAAGGTCTTCGGTTACCGTTTTCATAGTGATCGCCAATACGAGGATGGCCAATGTTGGTGCCAGGAACCGTACACCTCGCATATACGCTGCGAGGGCGCGTCGAATGGGATACCGCACTCGCACTGTCGCCCATAGAAGCGCAAAAAGGCTCCCAAAGAGACCACAGTAGGTCAGTATGTGTAGCATACGCCCACTTGCTGCGTTCATGGCTTGGACCAGTGGTGGCAGATGGGCACTTTCAGGATCGGTTGTATGGGTCACTGCGACGTATATAAACCAGATAACGATCGCTGCCAGTGTTGCGATGATGGGTCCAATACCATCGATCGCGCGGGCTTTCCTTTGTCCGGCGGCGTGGTGGGGGTTTTCAGGAGCTTCGCCTTCGGATGTGTTTTCGAGGGGGTTATCCTTGGCCAATCGTTCGGCCTTCAACATGGGGCCAAAATCACGGCGACTCCATACGAGTGTGACCACAAAGAAGAGCGTCAGGATGCAATAAAACCGAAACGGCATGGCGTGGAGGAAAACGCTGAATCCGTTTGTGATATCGTCACCAAAATACTGTTGGAGATTGTTGGACCCGAAATTGTCGAACATTCCAATCTCGTACGCGATCCATGTAGAAACCAGGGCAACGCCGGCGATGGGGGCGGACGTTGCGTCGACGAGATAGGCGAGCTTTTCTCGGCTGGTTTGGCTTTTGTCGGCCATCGGTTGCATGGAGCTACCGACAACGGTGGTGTTTGCGTAATCGTCGAAGAAGATTAAGCCTCCTAATGCTACCGTTGTTCCCTGCGTGCGTCGTCGAGTGGCGTTGCCTCGAGTGATCCAATCCACAAAGGCGTGGATCCCCCCTGTCGCAATACAGATCTGCACCATTGCGACGAGTGTCGTGGTAAATACCAGGATGAGTTGGTTGTCTCGATTCAGAAGTGTTCCGCCGATATAATCGACGAATGTGAGCTCCAGAGCGGCAACCGGTGCGAAACCGGCGAGGATTAGACCACCTAGAAGTACGCCAGCGAACAGTGCGAGCAAGGCGTTCTGCAGTAGAAAAGCCCATACGACAGCTAGAACCGGTGGGGCGAGTGCAACCCAGGTTGGTATGCTTTTCTCTACGCCAGCGATGACCTTCCCTTCCGAATCATGGATTTCGAGCTGGAACGAAGAACCATCATGTTTACAGACCAGGTTGTGGGTCTGTTCCGACGATGAAGAGCTGACATCGTGTCGTAGTTCCTGGGAGCGTTGGGCCTGAACCGCAGCTTTCAATGTGGGACACGTCTCGTTTGCAATCTCTACATTGCCGAGCTGGGGCATCGTCAGCTCGGCCTTGGATAACGCATCTCCGAATGGATCTTCCTGCCCAAAGCTTTGCCGAGCCATACTGCCAGCGATATTTCCAGGATTGGGCTGAACCAGGCTCATAAGCCCAAGAGCGAGTGCCGATATGACCAGTAGCAAGAAAAGCTGTTTTTGTTTCTTCGGCCCCATTATTTCCCCGTCCACGTAGATCAGGAGATCACGAATTGCGGTTCATTGCAATGTTTCGCTGACGCGTTGGGTAGGCCAGATCGACACTATCGCGTTGATATAGCCCTCTGTGGAGAGGGGCCTGATGACAAAGGGCCCCTTGACACTAATCGTGTCTACACGCACCATCGTCCAATGAAGATCGGTATCATCAGCGACGTTCACAGCAACATCCAGGCGCTCTCCACGGCCTTTGAGTACGCCGACAATCATGGAGTGGACCGCATGATCTGTCTGGGTGATGTGGTGGGGTACGGAGCCGATCCAAACCCTTGCTGCGATTTGATTCGGGAACGTTGTGTTACCACGCTTCTCGGTAATCACGACGCGGCTGTCATCGGGGCGATGGAGGAATCCTACTATTATCAGGAGGCCAAGGACGTCATCTTATGGACCCGCGACCAATTGAGCGATGAGAACTTCTCATGGCTATTTTCTTTGCCGTATACAGCGAAGGTTGGGGATCTGGGATTCTTTCACTCGGCACCGATTTTACCGAGCGGATTTTACTATATGGTCCATGAAGGTGACGCTGCCTACCATCTACAGATTTTTGAGAAGCTCGATCGCTATAGCTTCATCGGTCATAGCCACCTTACCCAGGCATTTATCTTGTCCGAAGACGAGGTGCGCGATGTTACCGGCACGACGGAGACGCCTGGGGATGGAGAGAAGATCATTATGACTGTGGGAAGTGTAGGCCAACCACGGGATCGAAATCCGGACCTGTGTTTTGTAATCGTAGATACGGAATCCGGCGCCTACGAATATGTTCGATTGAGTTACGACATTAAGGGCGCAGCCGAACAGATCGAAACCGCCGGTTTAAGTCACCGGTTTTCAAGACGGCTGTACGAAGGAATCTAGGCCTGTAATTTCTTAGCGAACTCGGCGATATAGGATTCGTATAACGCAACCTCATCGCGGTTTCCGATGCAGAACGGTACACGCTGATGAAGGGTGTCTGGGACGATGTCCAGAATACGTAATTTACCGGTTGATGCTGCACCACCCGCCTGCTCAACAATGTAGGCTAGAGGAGCGCATTCGTAGAGGAGTCGCAATTTCCCCGTGGGATCATTCTCTGTCTCTGGATAGAGGAATACACCACCATAGAGAATGTTCCGATGAACATCGGCCACCAATGAGCCAATCCAGCGTGTCGTGATATTCCGGTATCGGGGCTCCGAACGAGACTTGATATGAGCGATAAACTCTTCGGCTCCGGGCGGCCAATGGGTGGTCCGGCTTTCGTTGGCCGAATAGATCTTGCATACATCCGGAATACGAATATCGCGGTGACTGAGAAGGAATTCACCGTACGCAGGGTCGTAGGTGAACCCATGGACACCATCACCAGAGCTGAACACGAGCATCGTAGATGCCCCATAGACAACATATCCTGCACCGATCAGTGAACGTCCGGGCTGCAGAATATCCTCGTCAGTAATTTCAGAAGTAGGGCTTATTTTTCGGTAGATACCGAAGATGGTCCCTATGGAGACGTTCGCGTCGATATTGGTAGACCCATCCAAGGGATCAAAATGAACGATATAAGGGCCTCGTGGATCTTCTGCCGACGGAATAACGACCTCTTCTTCTTCTTCGCTGACTATAGCCGCTACCGTACCACTACGAAGTAAAACGTCCTTCATGATGGTATTTGCAAGTATGTCCAGCTTCTGTACGGCATCACCCTGAACATTGGTATGCCCGGCTCCACCAAGCACATCCAACAGACCTGCCTTATTAACGCTATTGCCGATAATCTTGGCAGCGAGCGCGATCTGTCCCATCAGCTGTGTGAAATCACCGGCTGCTTCAGGATGCTTTTTCTCCTGTTCCAGCAAGTGGCGGTGTATGGTTCGAATGGGCTCCAAAGGTGTATTCCAGATTAAATTTCGGGGAAACAGAATGGATCGAAGACACTCAATCGCTTCAGATAGGACTCTGGATCAAGATGCCAACAAGCCACTGCTACAGAGGACATTAAACTGTTACCGTCCTGCGGTGTGAAGCAGAATCCGACAACTTCATGGCCATCATCTCGCACAGTGAGAGCGTCAATGGGCACCACGGTATGGTCCAGAATACGGCCAAACGCACCATAATCACGGCCAAATGAGAAGATCTGACTGGCCATCATTTTATGAGAGACGGCAACGCGACGGGCATTCATCAAGCGGTTTTTGATTTCACTTAGCGTGACCCGCTCCTTCAGTCGGAGACTGAAATGAATGGTATGCATGTACTGGGTACTTACCTGCATTGCCGATGAATGGAGGTTTAAGTCGTAGCCCAGAGTTGCGAACAGTCGATTGGCGTCATGCGCGTGATGCGTACCGAAGCGCTCGTTCTTATGTTTACCTACCTTGGGAGCCGGGATGAAGCTTCCTTCCTGGCTGAGATCAGAGGCACGGCGAATACATAGGAAGCGACCTTCTTCCAGATTCGATGGATCGTTATCCTGTAGAGCAATAGAGCGGATAAGGGCCGCTATATTATGTGTGTTGCACGATACAACCTGGATAAACTTTTCCTGGCCGGGAATCAGCGCGGCATCATTCATATCCAGAGCATATGGTTTTCCAAACCCCAGTTCGGACCCCTGGGCCACGAAACCCAGAGTGTTGGAAACATAGTCCTTGTAGAGTGTTTCCTTATTCTTATTACCTACTGGAGTACAATCGATCACAACGCTAGCCTGTTCGAGGGCTTGCTCTGCGGTGTACTGAGGGGTCATGCCGAGCTCAGCAAAGTCATTCCAACGGTCGCTATCTACTGCCAGCGCAGCGCCTGCTTTGATAACCGCTGTTACCTTGCTGCGATCTGTATAAAGAGGGGTACGCTTGTGGAATGTGATCGCGTCGATACCGAGAGCTTCTCGACGTCGAACGAGCATGCCAATGAGGGGCTCGCCGATAGTACCGGTTCCAACGACATGTACGGTTTTCGCCTTAGACATGTTGACCTCAATAAGAAGAAAATTTGTATAGATCCCCGTTGATGCGGCGCACCCTAACGAAATGGGGATTCCATGTAAACGGATTTCTTAGAACAAGCTGTTCTGACCCGGTGTCCGACGAATTCGGTTCCGTGCGAAAAACCCGTGCCTATACAGCGTTCGTTCGTGGCGTAGCGCTACGCTGGTCTTCCTTCTTTTGTTCTACAAAGCGGTCCAACAGAAGGACAACCGGGCTGGCAACATAAACCGAGGAATAGGTACCGATGATGACACCGATGGCCAAAGCCAGGGCGAAATCACTGATGAGCCCACCACCAAAGAACAACAGGGAGAGGACCACTATCAATGTTGTGATTGATGTAAGAAGGGTTCGACTCAGGGTTTCATTGATCGAGCGATTAACGACCGATCGGATGTCCAGCTGGCGCATACGCTTGGTGTTCTCTCGAATACGGTCGTACACAACAATAGTATCATTCAGTGAGTACCCGACGATCGTGAGCAATGCGGCGACGATAGAAAGAGAGAACTTGATCTGGAATAACGCGAAGAGTCCAAGAGTAATCAGGACATCGTGAGCCAGCGCTACAACCGCACCTGGCGAATAGCGGATATCAAATCGCAGCCAGATGTATGCGAGAATTCCAAGCAACGCATAGATGATGGCGAGCAGCCCCTTATTGAACATGGCCTGTCCAACGGTTGCAGAGATCGACGAGGAGGAGTCGATGCCCTGGAATGAACCAGGAAATTCTTTGCTGAATTTGGTCTCCAGTTTGGCACGAAGCTGCTCTACGCTCACATAGAACGAGGTGTCTGTGGGGTCTTCGATTCGCCAGGCGGCATTTCCTTGTCCTTCCAGGCGAAGCGCGCGCTCTTCCTGATAGGCCAGGCGGCGTTTCCGGTTTTCTTTCTCCGTGATGAGACCGTCCTTCATCTCCATGTTGACTCGTTTGTAGAAGGCGTTTTCTGCACGAACCTCAACATCAGAGGTGATGGCCACATGGTCTAGTCCCTGCGCTTTGAAAATGGCGCGGAGTTCCACTTCAGCCGTCTGGAGATTTCGTTTTTCCGTGAGCTGGATCAGGAACTTGTCTTCACCATCCGTGGTGTTCAGTACTGGACCGTCGAGTTGATCTTTGAAGGCGGCATTTTCTGTGATCGCCTTCTTTATGCTATCGCGAACTTTATCTGTAAGAACCGAGGTGAGCTGCGTACTGATTTGGTAACGTGCGATGTCGGCACGACTTCCTGCGCCCTCTACGAAATCCTGCACGTCGATCTGAGCATCCTTCTTCTCAGTCTCTTCTGCGAGAGTCTTTGTGGCCTCCCGCAGGTCCTTACGAGCCAGCGGTTTCAGACTATACGTGGCCGTCAAAGTACCACCTGTGTCTTTAATATCGACGAGGCTTCGAAATCCGGCCTTTTTCGATAATTCGGAGAACAGTGTTGTCTGCTCTTCCGCCGAGATACCTGACCGTTGTCCCGATACGGCCACAGTAAGTGTGGTCGCATTGGACTTGTTCACGGAACAAGTGGCAGGAGCTTCGGTGGTTCCGAATTTTTGTGCAAGACCTTCTTCATCAAATGCCTTTTGTACCAGCACCTTATCCTGGGCACGGAAGGAATTCTTGAATTTTACAAGAATCTTGGTTCCTCCAGTGAAATCGGTACCCAGATTGAGACCACGCATTCCGAGTAGACCTATAGATGCAAGGACTAGTCCGATGGAAAGCGCGGTCGTAAACCGGGTGGCTTTCATGAAGTTGATATTGATGTCGGGGCGTACGATCTGCATGGTACGGTGTCTCCCTAGTGTTTTATCAACGCTAGAATCGAATCTGGGTCAGGCCACGGTTCAGCATCCATTCGAAGACGCGACGTGTGACATAGACCGCAGTGAACATGGAACAAATAACGCCAATCAGAAGAGTGACGGCGAAGTTATGGAGTGTACCGGTTGTGAACCGAAACAGGATCCAGGCCGCCAGCGCTGTTGTGATATTGGCATCGAAAACAGTCCAGAAGGCGCGACTGTAACCGGTTTGAATGGCAGCTCGTAGGCTGCGTCCTACACGGAGCTCTTCCCGTACGCGTTCATTAATAATGACGTTCGCATCGACTGCCATACCGACAGTCAGCAACATACCCGCGATACCGGGGAGGGTTAGGTGTGTGTTAAAGGCAACGAGGATTGCGAGGATATATGCCACGTTGAGGAGCAGGGCCAGGTTCGCGACGACACCTGCAATACGGTAGTAGATGAGCATGAATATGATGACGAGTCCCATACCTACAACCATCGCGGTTACACCGGCTTCGATGGTGTCTCGACCCAGAGTCGGACCGACTTCGTTGTCTTCGACCTTATTTACAGGTGCTTTGTAGGCACCATTGTTAAGAACGGTGACGATGGTTCGGGCTTCCGTAAGGGTCTGGGTACGGGAGCCAGAGCTTCCAAGAGTAATTCGTGCGGTACCACCACTAATACGCTCTTGAAGTACGGGGTCACTTTCCACGACGTCATCAAGCATGATGGCCATACGTTTCTTCACGAACTTCTGCGTTACCTTATCGAATTGCTTCGCACCACGACGGTCAAAGGTAAGGAGTACGACCGGCCAGTTGGCGCCGATATCCAGATCCTGAGAGCTGGTATATCCAACTTTGGAGGACTTCACGCGTTCGCCGCTTACTTGCACGCGACGGAATAGATAATGGGTTCGCCATTTCTTTTTCCCGACCTTTTTCCCATCGTAGCGGCGCTCGACGTATTCTTCGTAGCCAACGATATGGTCTGCCGGGATCTTATTTTGGGAGACCAGAACGTTAAGAACGAACCCTTCAAGTTCCGATTTGGTATCGGCACGAACATAATATTCATTCTGGAAGCAGCCAGATACGTTGGGGCCACACCATTTAATGGTTGGCTTTCGTTTTCGGTTTCCTTGAATCGTTTCAATCTGGGCATCCGCCGTCTTAACGGCCTGGATATTACCGATCCGACGATTGTTCGCGGCCTCTGCCTTTAGATTCTTGATCTGTGCGCATTGGTCCGTAGTGACTCCATAACAATCACTATATGCCTCTACATCTCCCTTGATGCCAGAGAAGATAGTGGTATCGGTGTCATCGACAATTCGGAAGGTTAGTTCGGCAGTTTGACCCAGTACCTGACGCATCTCTTGCTTCTTCGAGGCGGAGATACCCGGCATCTGAATATCAATCTGTGTAGCACCTGCAGCACGGACATCTGGTTCTACAAGGCCAGAGCTCTCAACACGGCGCCGAATGGTTTCCAGTGTTTGGGAAACCATCTCTTTTCTCATCTTACGAACAATCTTGATGGGAAGTGCGATGTCAAAAGTGTTGTTGCCTTTGGCCTTGAGTACCGCATCCTCATGGACATTCTTACGAATGAATTCGGTGTTGAGGAGCTTCTGGTCTTCGGCAGCTTTGGGGCCGACAAAGGTGATACGCATTGCGCGGAAAGAAAGCACTCGACTCGTAAAACGTTGCGTGTCGCCTGCAGAGAAGTAGGCCTTGCGTTCCAGATCCGTAAATTTCTTGGCGTTCTTCTGGTTCGCTGGATCCAACCCCTTATTGTCCTGCTCGACCAGGCGGCCTACCAGATCATATTGAAGATCTTCGTTCCATCGCTCCACGTTTTTACGCATGGCTGTCTGGTAATCCACCGAGTATTTCAGCTCTAGACCTCCGGCGAGGTCGAGCCCAAAGCCGAGGCGACTCGAGAAGATGTTGGCGTACCAGCTAGGAAGCCGTTCCACACCATCAGGGTTCTTTTCGTCTATAGCTCCCTTGGGTATGAAGGTTGGGATGATGTAGAGGATGGCAAAGACGGTGCCCAGAAAGAGCAGCGCTCGCTTGAATCGACCCTTTTTCTCCATCGATCTGTTCTCCTGACGTCACGTGACTAGAGTACGTCGCGTTTATTCGCTTTCGACTTGTTTCGTGTTGGCGTGGCTCTTCAAAATTCGGATTCGCGTATTCTTGTCTACTTCGACGGTCATGATTTCACCATCGATCTTCGTAATACGACCCAGTATGCCTGCACTCGTGATGACCTCGTCTCCCACGCCGAGAGATTTCACCAATTCACGATGTTTCTTGGCTTGTTTCTGCTGCGGTCGAATCCCCACGAAATAAAATATCGCGAAAATTACTACCAGCAGGAGGAGCGGAGTCATCGTACTGGGTTTTTTGGGAGGCGGAGGGGCTGTGGTCGGTCCGCCGGCTCCCGGCGTAACCGGAATCCCCTGCTCACCCGCAGAAGGGTTTTGAAAGCCGCTTAAAGGATCGGCTCCCTGTCCTGTGTTTGGACTGTCTGAGACACCTAGATATAGGAATGGTGCTATAGTAGACAATTGCAACGCCTCGTGCGCGAATAAAATAATCTATAAATCCCGAGCCTAAAGAGGCGGAGGGGCGCGACGTGTACCAGAGCATCTCCGGGGGGTCAACCGTTTGCGTGGTTTTGTTTGTATACCAGCCCGGTTAGGTGGAATTTAAAGCACCAGGACTCGAATCAATTGAGCTTGATTTTGGAGGCGACTTCGGTGAGCACACCACCGGCTTCCAGATCCATATTTGTACCGGCTTCCATCTTCATATTCATACCGGCTTCCATGCTGGTATTACCGGTGGACTCGGTATGAAGGCTGGCACATTCGATACGTACGGTACCGAGTGGAGCGGATAGGGTGATATCACCTTGTTCGCTGACGACCGATATCTTGTTATTGGTGGAATCGATGAGGACGTAGTTCTCTTTTTTGCTGTCGTAGATTTGGATCTTCTCGGCCTCAGTGCTGTGATCAAGGACGATGGTATGTCCTTGCCGCTCCATGGGATCGACTTCTACATCGGTGTTTGGCACCTTGGTTTCTATGATGATTCGTTCCTGCCCGGCGGCATCGTCGTCATGGAAAACGATCATATGACCCGAACGAGAGCGGAACGAGCGATAATTATTCGCCCCGAGCTGCGCATTGTTGTCATGGTAGGCTTTATCGACGCCATTAAATAGGTTGCCGACAACTACCGGGCGTCGAATATCACCGAGCTCAAACATGACCAGAACTTCGTCGTCGACCTCGGGTAGAAAGAAGAAGCCACGAGCTTCACCGTCTCGCGAACCCGCCAGAGGAGTGGTGATACGCGCCCAGCTCGACCGGAAATCCGAGGAGTCCGGCTCGTTGGTATATTTCACGGAGGATTCTCGAATCCAGGGGAACTTTACTTTCACCCGGTAGCGTCCTTCGGGATCCTTATTGTCCACGACGATTCCAATCACTGCTCCAAAGATGCGATTGGACTGACGTTGCATGCTGGGATCGAACATTATTGACCTCGGTCTAGAGAGCGCGTGGTGCCTATGCTAGGGCATAGCTGCCCCGCTACGCAACACGTGAATGCAATGGTTGTGCCGATCGAGCCCCTACAGGCTATCTAGCGACTCTTTATGTGGGGCCCCGCTGTCAAAGCGTTGTTCCCACAGAGTGGCATATAGGCCGTTCTGTTGGACCAGGTCTCGATGGGTTCCCGTTTCTTCGATTTGTCCGTCGCACATGACTACGATTCGATCTGCGGACTGGACGGTCGAGAGCCGATGGGCCACCGCGACAACAGTTCGTCCTCTCTTCAATCGGTCGAGGGCCGTTGCCAGGACGGATTCTGTGACGGAATCGATCCGTGCTGTGGCTTCGTCTAAAAGGACAATGCTTGGATTGCGTACAAAAACGCGGGCCAGTGTGATCAGTTGTGCTTCACCGGCAGACAAATTCCGTCCACCTTCTTCGATTTGGTGATCGAGTAGATTTCCATCGGTTTTCAGGAGCGTGTTCAAGCCGAGCTCGATTACGGCCTGCTCGACCCGTTCCCTGGATATATCTGCATGCCCAAGGGCAATGTTTTCATACAAGGTACCTTCGAAGAGGAAGACATCCTGGCGAATAACCCCAAGTCCCTCTCTGAGATCGGTGTCGTCAATACCATCGATTAAAAGTCCATCCAGCAGAACACGGCCAGACGTCGCCTTATAATGACGTGTTAGAAGGTTTACGAGGGTTGTTTTCCCGCTGCCCGTAGGGCCGACGACGGCGATCATTTCTCCGGGCTGAATCTGTAGGTCGACGTCCCGTAAGACAAGGGGACTCGTCTCCCCGTAGCGAAACGATACATTCTCAAAGTGAAGTGCGCCCTTGGGGTTGGTCCATGGCTCTTCCGCAATAGGCATAGTCTCGGAATATCCGAGACTTCCTGCCATACGGTCGAGGGCCGCGAAACCACTCTGCAGTCCAGCCAGTTTTCCGCTCATCTCCTTGATGGGTCGGAAGGTGCGTTGTGCGTAATCTACAAAAGCCACAACCAGGCCGATGGTGATTGCACCACTGATAATCGGTTGCGTAGAAAAATAGAGGATCGCTCCGATTGTTATGGCCGCGAGTGATTCCATGATCGCGAACAGGGTCGCGTCGGCAATGTTGAAGCGGTAATACAAGCCGTAATAATTCTCTGTAAGGGTTTCGTATTCACGTCGACTCGTAGCTTCTCGACGATGAAGGCGGACAATCTTAAACCCTGTAATGTTCTCCTCGAGGGTACTGTTGACCCGTGCAACCGCTTTACGAATTCGATCCGCGTAGGAGCGTAGAAGACGTTTAAAGATGCGGACTACGATGTAAATCATCGGGCCGAGCAACAATAGGTAGGCCGTGATCTTTGCATGTAGAACGAACATGGTTACCAAGGTCCCGACCACCAGCAGAAAATCACCGAGTATGGAGACCAGCCCAAGTGCGAAGGTCTGACCAACCGCTTCCGTGTCGCTGGTTACCCGGGACAACAAGGAGCCAACTGGGCGGCGGTCAAAGAAGCCCGTTCGCTGCGCCATGATATGTCGAAAGATCTGGGACCGGACATCGGTCAGAGCTTGATGACCAGCCTTCTGTAGTAGATAGCTATGAACAGATTCGATGCCGTATTGGACGAATACGGTACCCACCAGAAGTAGCGCTATATACAACATAAGATCCGAGTCTTTTTCGATGCCCGCATCTAAAGCGACTTTTAGGAGATAGGGTTGAAGAAGCTGGAGTGCCAGCCCAAATGGGAGTAGAAAGAGCGCGATGAAGATCGCCTTCCGATAGGGGCGCAGTGCGCGAAGGAAGAGGCGCAAACCGTGCATGTTTTTTTGTTCGGGCGACGAGGTCATGACGTACCCTCTTCGTCCTGTGATTTTTGTAATGCTGCCTGCAGTCGGTAGGTGCGCGCGTATAGCCCGTCATTCTTCAGGAGTTCAGCCGGGGTACCGCTCTCTTCGATTCGCCCCTGGTGAAGTACGAGCACATGGTCGGCATCTTGTAGGGCGCTGACGCGGTTGGAGATGTTGATTAAGGTACAGGGCGTCGAGCTTCGCCACTCGTGGAGGCGAGTCAGTATGTTTTGTTCCGCGCGGTGGTCAACGGCCGAGAGGACATCGTCTAGAATCAAGATCTCGCCGGGATCATATAGGGCTCGTGCTAGAGTAATCCTTTGTTTCTGCCCACCACTGAGCGCGATCCCTTTCTCTCCCACAAGGGTGTCGAGCCCTTCCGATAAGCCCTCTGCATTGACATCAAAGCCGGCGATATAGAGGGAGCGACGGATCTTCTCACGGTCCAGATCTTCGGGGGGCGACGAAAAGCCGACGTTTTCAGCTAGCGTTCGAGTAAAGAGAAAGGGGACGTCGGGAACTAATCGTACCCGTTTCCAGATCCGCTCGGGGTGGGCGGAATCCAGACGGCCTCCTCCGATCTCTACGGTTCCAGAGGTCGGCGCAAGGAGACCGGAGAGAATGTTGGCCAGGCTGGTTTTTCCACTCCCAACTGTACCCAGAATCCCAAGATGCTGCCCTTCCTTCAGGTGGAAAGAAATATCTTTCAGTATGGAATGCTCATCTCGTTGTAGACACAAGCCATCAATGCGTACGGAGCCGGGGAGCTCCTCGTCCACCGGGTCAGAAGCCTGATTGGGGTGCTCAAGTGGTACGTCGAGGGGCATAACAGCGACGATTCGCCGTAGAGAGACCAGCCCACGCTGTAGAGCATTCAACATCCATCCGGCCGAAAATAGAACACCGATCAACATGGAGAGGTAGGCAATATAGGCTGCTATTTCCCCTGCTGGCAGTTCCTCCGAACGAACCAGGAAGGCACCCCAGCAAAGTAGAATTCCGATCGCAATATGGCCTGCCACT
The DNA here is from genome assembly GCA_002728755.1 of Myxococcales bacterium. Lineage (GTDB taxonomy): Bacteria > Myxococcota_A > UBA9042 > UBA3505 > UBA3505 > UBA3505. The sequence goes on along the minus strand of PBVT01000047.1, from coordinate 125,902 downwards.
CGAATGATGGGAAGGAGAAACGCTGCGATTCGAGTGATTTTCAGGCGGATTGTAAGGAGCTCGTTATTGATCGTCTCGAATCGGTCATGTACCAGCGATGAGGCGCCGAAATCTCGGACGATGCGCACGCCTTTAAGTCCTTCCAAGACCTGTTGCTCCATCAGGCCAAGTTGCGTTAGAGCCTCGCGACTAAGGACCAGTAGGCGTGATATGGCCAATCGAAGTACGATCATGCCGATGGCCAATGGTAAGACCGCGTATGCGGTAACAACGGGTGAGATGGACACCATCTGCGAGAGGACCAACGAGAGCAGAATCACCATATTGGCCGCCTGCAAGAAGGCGTAGCCCACCAGGGCGCGGACGGCCAGCACGTCATGGGTCGCTCGTGTGATCAAATCCCCCGTATTACGCCCCTGATACCATTCCATTTTTTGGCCGAGGTACCATCGGAAGATGTCGTTCCGGAGGTCGCGTTCGATGGCGCGGCCCGGGTTGAAGAATAGTACACGCGAGAGGGTTCGAATCACGACCAGTGCGAGGGCCAGAACGAGTATGTTGAGGACGGGTTCGGTGACGCTGACCGTAACGCCGGGGGCTGCTCCGTGAAGGATATCTACGGCAGCCTCGAACTGTCGTGGAATCAATATCGCAATGGCGTTGGTTGCGAAAAGAGCCACAAAACCGAGAGCATAATAGAGCCGATACGGTTTTCCGTAGCGGCGCAGGAACGTCCATATGAGGCGGGCCGGGTGCACCGAAACATCCGATGGGTGCGTATCCGGCATGCTCTAACCTCGACTCTTCGAAGTGTGTTTAGACAGACAAATAATAGACGACAGCAATTAACGCCAAAGTCATTCCAGCGAGTGACATCTCCACTGAATCGAGTCGGGTTAGGCGTTCCAGGCGCTCTTTGGTGCCAGGATCCAGTCGTTCCTTGTCGCTACCGGAATGCAGCTTCTGCCGCATAATGTTGTAGCGTCCTTGTTCAAGTAGCTCACCCCAGACCCCGGAAGGCCCAGTGTTCACTTTACTGGCTTGCTTTGGTTTCGGTTTCTTTGCCATGGCCTGTCACCATGCGATGTCCTGCACTGTGGGTCAAGTTCCAATCTAGGCCGGACGTAGGCGTTCCACTGAAACGACTCCAGGCAGTCGTCGGAGAGATGCGATTGCCAGTTCAAGCTGCTCTGCATCCTGTACTACAATCTCAAAGTCGCTCACCGCCATATCGGTACGGCTGGCATTACAGGCCGCGTTCAATATGTTGATCTTCTTCTGGCTGAAGACCTGGCTCATATCCGCCAGTTTTCCGTGGGTGTTTTCACTGATGACTCGAACCCAAGTGGGATAGGGGTCTGTGTTCTGATGATCCCAGTATGTCTCAACCATCCGGTCGGGGTCTGCGGTCTTTATATTGGGGCAGTCCATTGCGTGAATCGACACCCCCTGGGTGGTTGTCACATATCCTGTGATGCGATCTCCAGGTACTGGTTGGCAGCATTTGGCTGTGCGAACGAGGATGTCCGACATACCGTCGACCTTGATACCAGATCGTTGTTTGGTGAGGCGCCGACGGAACGTTTCGGCTAATCGTTCTACAATGCCCAGGTTTTCTTTGTCGCCATCGGCCGGAGTTCCGTCCTTATCTCCGGCAGCCTCTCGTTCCTCTATCGTTAATAAGTAGCGAATCGTGCTACTGGCTTGAATCCGCTGGGCTCCAATTGCGGCGAGCATGTCATCTTTTTCTTGGAACCCAAGTGCCTTGACCGCTTTATCGATGGTTTTGCTCTTCGTTATCTTATTAAGGGATTTCCCATAACGTCGGAGCTCTTTCTCGAGGAGCTCTTTTCCAAGATCCAGATTCACCATTCGTTGGATCTTTCGCTGATGAGCCCGGATACGGTTTTTTGCCCGCCCAGTACGTACAAAGCGAAGCCAGTCCGGATTGGGATTCTGGTTGTCTCGATTTCGTATCTCGATCATATCGCCATTACGAAGGCGGTAGTCGAGCGGTACCATTCGTCCGTTCACGAGCGCTCCACAACAGCGATCCCCAACCTCCGAGTGAATCGCATAGGCGAAATCTACCGCAGTAGAGCCACGAGGGAGAACTTTAAGGTCGCCGTTGGGTGTGAAGGCGTAGACGTCATCGACGAAGAGGTCGAGTTTCAAGGTGTCCAGAAAGTCTTCTGGATCTTTTAATTCTCGTTGCCATTGTACGAGCTGCTTGAGCCATATGAATTTCTGGTCAGCGTTATCTTCCTTGGTACGCCCTTCCTTATATGCCCAATGGGCTGCAACACCGTGCTCGTTCACATGGTGCATTTCCTCGGTTCGAATTTGAACCTCGATTCTTTGTCCATTGGGCCCGATGACAGCCGTATGTAATGAGCGATAGTTATTGGCTTTCGGGAGAGCGATATAGTCCTTGAATCGACCGGGAATCGGTCTCCAATTCATATGGATGAGACCAAGAGATTGGTAACAGTCCTTCTCTGTATCCGTAATGATCCGAAAACCGATCAAGTCGTAGACGTGTTCAAAGTCGATTCCCTGCCGGCGCATTTTCTGCCAGATGCTGTATAGATGCTTTGGACGACCCGTGATCGACGCGTCTAGCTCATAGGAGTCCATAAGCTCGTTGATTTTATTGGTCACATCCAACGTATATTTTTCACGGGCGTCGCGCGTTTGGCTCACCTTTTCCGCGAGGAATCGGTATTCACCCGGCCAGATGTACCGGAATGACAGGTCTTCCAGCTCTTGCTTATAGGCGTTTATCCCGAGACGGTTTGCGAGCGGTGCATAGATATCAAGTGTCTCTTGCCCAATCCGCTTTTGTTTTTCTTCCGGCAGATGGTGGAGCGTTCTCATATTGTGAAGACGATCGGCAAGCTTCACCAGAATCACTCGAAGATCACGGCTCATAGCGATGATCATCTTACGGAAGTTTTCGGCTTGTCGTTCCTGTGATGAGTTGAACCGGATCTTGGATAATTTCGTTAAGCCATCGACAAGTTGTGCGATCGAGGTGCCGAACAGCTCCTCAACGTCACTGACAGTCGTGGATGTGTCCTCGACTGTGTCATGAAGGATCGCGGCACATATGGCTGCTTCATCAAGTTGCAGATCAGCAACGAGTTCTGCCACTGCTAAAGGATGGAGCACATAGGGCTCACCTGAACGGCGAACCTGGCCCTCATGCGCTTGCGCCGCGAAGACGTAGGCCTTTTGGATCAGGTCTACGTCGGCATCCGAACGATAGGCCTGAATCTTGGTAAGAATGTCTTGGATACGAAGCAAATCAGCCACGGCTACGGCCTCAGCTGAAAATTATAACAGAATTTTCTCAATTCGAGGGCAAGCTCAATAATTATCCCATTATGGGAATCTACGCACGTTAATTGCGTCAATGAACGAATTCCCACCTCTGGTCAAAAAAATCGCTACCCGTTTCGCGGACCAGAAATCCTATGGTTCGGACTTGATAGGGCGACTTTCTTAGGGCTTGTTCTGTGGCTCCCCAAAAAGATAGGGGGCCTGGATTATGCATTGCTTTCCGAAAGGATTTGGAAAGTTGAGATCCAGAACGTCAACGATACATGCACCCAAGGTCGCATCGCCCGTTTCATTCAGGCTCACTACACGCTTTATGGCGTCTCCTTTCTTGTCGAGAGCGAGGGAGATTACGATGCGCCCAGCCGGGATACGCCCGAGGCGTTGTGCTGCTTTTTGGGCGCAGGCTGTAACCTGGCTCTTACGGGTACGAAGGACCCGTTGTGCGACATCCATCTGGCAGCCGTCTTCGGTTGGTTTGGACTCCAAATTGAGGGTCCGAACCACATCACCCTGTCGGACACGCAGGGTCTGTTGGTTTGACTGTGCAGGCGGTTTCACCGGCTCTTTGGATGAGCTTGTGTCGGGTTCTGGTTGTGTGGGAACGGGCTGAGACTTGCACGCGGTGAAAGCTACAAGAATCAACACAGTCCACCACAGATATAGACTGATACGGCCCATCTTCGAGTCGGTGTTACTCCGTATCTACAGATTCCACGGACGCTGTGGCTCCCAGATTAACCAACTCTTTCTGTGCACGTTCGGCATGTTCTTTATGCGAATACCGTGCGATAATTAGTGATTCGATACGGGGGGTATCTACGACCTGATGTTTCGGGCGTTGCAGGTCTGCACTAAACTGCTTGAGTTGGCTGATAAGATATTCATCCCGGTGTTCCATATGGGCGTGTTTACGCCAGATCCGGTAGAAATCCTCTACAGAACCCGGTGGGAATTCGGTCATTCGCACGTGCCAGGAAGTCATGTTCTACTCCACCACTACAACATGTTGTTTTTCGGCAAAACCACCGGTCCGGTCGGTGCAACGGATGGTTCCAAGAACCTTTTCAAAGGTAACATGTGTTCCATCCAGGGTGCCGTAACCGACCTCAACCTCAAAGAAGGCATCGCGTCGTTTCTTGGGATCAATCTCTTCTGAGTTCGGTACAGCTCCCGGAGGGCGTCGACAACGAAGCGAAAGCTGGGTCTGCTCTGCAGAGAGCTTATCGGTTATCTCGGCGAAAGGAGTGGCTTCTAAGCCATTGAATTTAGAAACCTCAACCCCCCCAAACCAGACGGAGATCTGACATCCAAGTATCGATGCATCCTGTCCTTTCGCTGCGACGTAATATCGTTTCTGAGGTGCAACCCTCGGAGTTGCCGCGACAGCCGGTGCTGCAGGGACCGGCACGACGGCGGGAGCTACAGCTGGAGTTGGAGGCGTAACAGGTTGCGGCGCTGGTTTCACGGGCACCTTTACACCCTTCAGATATTTCACGTTGATATTGTATTTGGGCGCATTGATATGGAGGTTTCCACGCTGATCAAAATGGACCATCACATCTTTTAGCTTGAGGTTACGTGCCCCCGTCACTTCTTTTCCATTCATAAACACTTTGACGCCACTCTGGGCGAAGAGCGGTGTTGAGGAAAATAGGAAAAGAGCCAGTACGAGAAAGGCTTTTCGGCTCATGGTAGAACTCCCGTCGGAAAAATACACAGGTCAAAACGATCGCAGTGCGTGGTTGATTCCCATTGCTACGTTATCAAAATCCCCTTGTTTCGCCAGTCCCTCCATGAAGAGGTGTACAACGTATTTTTACAAATAGCATGTGTTGGCTCCGATCCAGTGTTGGCGTTACGGTGGATTCACGATGGGGATTTTGTTTGAAACGCTTTAGAATTTGGCTCTGCGGAAAATGAGCAAACAAAAGATCTGCGTGAGTACATTGGACTGATTTCTACCACAATGAACTTTCAACTCGGAAACGCAGATCCCCCTTATTTCTCGGGTAAATAATAATTCTAGGCGAGGAACACCTACACTAGTTTCCTTACCTTTTCCACAATGTTACCCACATGTTGTGGAGAAAGCGTATGTTCCAGAACAGGGCAGCGTTTACGAGCTGTGACTAACGCTGAATTTCCGCCATGATTGGTAGATGATCGCTGGCATGGCTTGGAATCGCTCTACAGGCGGTGCGTATGGAAAACGCATTTCCAATAAATATGGAGTCGAGACATTGTTCGGGGGACTTGGTCGGATAAGTATCTGTCGGTTTATCCAACCACGCGTTCCGTAAAGGAATAGAAGCCATCAAGGTTTCTTCTGGTTCCAGGTTGAAATCCCCAACAAGAACATCTGGGGCGTCCGCTGCGACTTGTTTCGAAATCGACTCGAGTTGTTTTGTTCGGTCCCATTCTCGGATGGATAGGTGGGTGTTCCATACGGTCAGGTTTAATGGTGGGCCCAATCGAACCTTGAGTAGAACCCTCTGTTCATCGTCTCGGACAGGGTGCCAGACCTTTGTGTAGGCAACCATCGGGCTTCGCGCCAAAAGCGCAATGCCGTACGAACCGCCATCCTGAAATAGGGCTCCCGCGAAGATGGAGTGATGGTATCCCGCGGATTGAGCCAATCTTTTAGCGAGTGCACCGTCTGGCCCCATATGCCACGAGCTACCGACCTCCTGCAGGGCCACAATATCTGCATTCATGTCGAGGAGGGTTTGAGACACAGCTGGCAGTCCTTGTTCCAGGCCAAGCCGAATATTATAGCTTGCTACACGTATCGTCCCCGTCCGGCTTGTGTTCGGCTCACTCATCGCCGGCTTTCGTCCTTGTCGTCCGTATCAAGAGGGAGAGACATTACGAACTTTGCTCCCGTGCGTCCGGGGGGAGGCGGTACATATTCGAGGTCTCCACGATGGGTTTCCGATACCCGACGTGCCAGAGCTAGTCCGAGCCCCGTCCCATGTTTTTTACTGGAGTAGAATGGTTCGAAAATCTGGTCGACATATTTGGGGTCGATTCCGGGGCCGTCGTCCTCTACAGAGATCTTCGCCATCCCTCCCTCTGCTCGGCCCTGCACTGTGATATGTCCCCCATCGCTTGAGGCGTCGATGGCATTTTTCAGAAGGTTGAGTAGGGCTTGTCGAATCTGATCGGGGTCTGCCATGGCGGGGAGCGGTGTGGGGGTCTCTACCATGATGGCAATTCCCAACTGTCGGGCTTCTTCACTCTGGAAGGAAACCAGGTCTCGGCAGATACTTGCCAGGTCCACAGGTTCTGGCTGCGGTTGCGGCATTGCAGCGAATCGGAGATAGGCTTCCGTGACTTCAGTAAGTCGTTCGACTTCACCTCGGACGGCTGCCAATAAGGCCTCCATCTGCTCCGATTCGTTATTTTGAATGGCATCCTCGATGAGTTCCACATTCAAGGCAATTGCGTTGAGTGGATTGCGGACTTCATGTGCCACATTGGCTGCCATTCGACCGACGGCCGCAAGCCTCTCGGCTCGAACCAATGCCTGGCGTTGTTGTCGTAACGCCTTCGCCATTTCGTTGAACTCTTCGCCGATTTGGCCAATTTCATCCTTGCTCCGAACCTTGATCTCCGCCGTTAGATCTCCTCTGGCCATTTGCCGTACACCCGCGATGAGTTGGTTTACTGGGCGTAAGCCAAGGAGTACTACCAGGAATAGGATGATTCCGACGATCAGAGCCAACGAGTGCAGTCCTAGAGTAATCTTAAAGACGTCACGTGTGTTGGCCTTAAGAGCCTGTTCTACATCATCCACGAGTCGATCCATCGATGTACGAAGACAGCGTAGGCGGCAACATTGTTCGGCGTCGTCTGCGCTCGGACCACAACACGGAGATGTGGCTTTTGTTCGCGCAGTTACACACCGACCAACATAGTGTCTGTATTGGTGATAGAGCACATTTCGAATGAAAAATGCGTGGTCTTCACCGGGGGGAGTCTCTTCGTTTAGAAGGGTATCTACCAATTGGGGATAGAGGTCCGCATTCGTTAAAGAACCTCCCAGGGGTAGCCATTTACCTTTGGCATTGGCCGGGCCTTCCGAGAGAGCATCGGCCATAGAGTAGCCATCGGAGATATCGTCAAGAAGCCGAATGATTTCGTCGGCACTTTTTCGCACGGAGTCGGGGAACGCATCGTAGGCAAGCACGTCAAGAAGTTCGGCTCGAAGCTGCGGCACGAGGGCATCCACCGGATTTTCCGTCATCTTTTTTATGGTTGGACGGATTCGGCGCAAAGGGCGGTTTCGCAAATTATATATATAGCGTGCGTTCCGACTGGTTTTTTCTTCCAATGAGATTGTTCGTTCCGACAAACTCGCCAGCTGGGAACGTACGTTAGATTCGTCTACTGAGGTTCGAACGCGTTGGATCGTAATGAAACTCGAGATCATGAACATTAAGATCGCGAGCAGGAAAGCGAGAGATATCTTCGTGGTTAACGACCAACGCATTGGAGATCTCTAGTATCAAGTATCTTTGATACCCAGGCCGGGTGCACCCAGACCTGCAGCATGATGTTTTTTCAACAGGTCTCGCATAACCGGTTCAGGGATTCGTCCGATACTACCGAGCTGTAGCGCCTTTAGATGAATATTCGCGAGATGTTCTATGAGCTCAAACCGTAGACGAGCCTGTTCAAGATCATCTCCCGCTGCGATCGGCCCATGTTGTTCGAGAAGGAGACAATTGGCGGTCATTATTGTGTCGGCGAGGGACTGGTGTAGATCGGCCGATCCGGGTGGTGCGAAGGGGACAAGGGGAATCCGATCGCCAATACTTACAATCGGTTCAGCCATCATGGTTGTTGGGATCTCCATGCCTGTCACCGCATGGGCAACGCTGGCAGGTGGGTGCGCGTGTACTACCGACTGCACATCGGGACGGTTCTTATAAATAATAAGGTGTAAACGCATTTCGCTGGGCGGACGACGCGAACCCGAGAGACGTTTTCCATTCAGGCCGATCTCGACGAGATCGATCTCCCTCACGTCGCCCTTACTCATAGCGGTAGGAGTGATTAAGATCTTGTTGCCGGGGAGGCGAACCGAGATATTTCCATCATGGTTGGCTACCCAATTACGGCGGTGTAAGTCTCGGCAGAGATCAACGATGTTTCGGCGAATTTCGGGGATAGTGGTATCCATCGGATGCTATTCCAGAACGCTTTCTACGGCATCAACGACACCCACGATCAACATACGTATAGGTGATTTGGAATCACCCAGAATTTGGCGGATGCCGCTACCTTCTCCAAGAATAAGCACACGATCGCCCGGGCCCGCCTGGGCATGATCGACCGCAAGCATCTTGTTTCCTTTCGGACTTCCATCCGCATTGATCGGTTGTACGATCAAAAGTGCGTATTCGTTGAAGGAAGGGTGTTTGATGGTTCCCACCACATTACCGGTTACTCGTCCCAGGATCATGGTCGGGACTCCTCTCCGCTATCGTTGATTTGATCTACGATACCAACGATGGCTGCATCCACTGGAACAAAGGGTTCCGGCAGTGCGATGGCCGCCTCTCTACTTGATGTGAACCAGACGATAGTCCCTGGTCCAGCGGATTGTATGGCGTCGGCCGCGATGACCGGTTCACCAACATCCGAGCCGTCGGGCTGAATGGGTTGAATAACCAGAAAGCGTACTCCTTCGAGGCCTTCCACTTTCTGGGTGGCCACTAGAGTACCTATGACGCGCGCGAGATCCATGATGCAGAAGGCTAGCACTGGTTCCCTGTCAGAGCAACGGCTTTGGCGGTGACTCGAAAAACATGTGGTATGGTCACCCTGCCATGGACCGGATCTGCCAGTCAGAACATGGCATCGGATTTGACCGAACAGGGGCTCTATGTTAGCCGAAATTTATGCGAATTTATCGGAAAGATAGATTCGTAATGCCCGCCACTGGGAGGACGGTATGGTTTCAAGACAACAATTGGTAACGCTTCTGACCGTAGTGTTGACCCTATGCTTTTGTCAGATGGCGTTCGCTACGGACAGCCGTTTGAATTCGATGGGTGGCGATAGCAAGTTTCTTACGGTGGAGGATGAAACGGACGTCTTACTGTTTCCATCCACCCTGATCGATCATGGAAACCTGGGGCTGATGAATCGATTTTCGTCGACCTCTGGAGTCGCCCAGGGAGAGTTTGGTTTTCACTATACCCTGAACCCGAACATCGTAATTGCCATGTATGGTGGCAATCTGCAGAGCTTCCGTTATGGAGGGTTGGGGATTGCTGAAAAAGCACCGATTCAGGACGTGGCTGCGGAAGGCTCCTTTGACAGTGAGCTCCATGAACAAGCGAACTTCTTTGGTGCATTTGGTCTGGGGTATCGTCTTGGCGATCTAAAATTAGGGACCATGATTCGGATCTTTCGCGAGCGTACGACGGTTGATTATGGACTAAGCAAAAGTGCGTGGGGTCCGATGTCCCTTAAATTGGATCTTGGCGGAAGTTTGCAGCTTGGTTCCGTAGTCTTGGATACGGCCCTTGGATTTCAGATGGGCTTCCTGACATCCGAGCCACAGGGGGAAGCCGATCTAGAAGGTACGGGTCATACGGGAATTGATTTCCGTGCCCGAGCCTTTATCCCTGCTGCACCAGGGGTAACGCTGATCCCGTATTCCGCTATATATTATGTGTCCGAGAGCTTGTCCGTACTGAACCCGACGGATGGTCCAGTGGAAAGAAAATACGAGGGGTATTTCTTTTCCGCAGATGTTGGGGCCGACTTGAAGATTGAGCCTGTCCGCGATGTCTTTGTATATCCTGGGTTTGGTCTACGCTACCAGACGAACATCGTTCATGAGCAGATCGTTGATAACGTGACCAGCACAACGAACACCTCTATTGCATTACCATATTTCAGTATGGCGATTGATGCGCGGGTTATGAAGTGGTTGGACTGGCGCCTGGGTGCCGTACAATTAAATTTGATCAATAAGACTTCTACGGATGGGATTGTCTTCGACACCCAACAGGCGAGTTTTGCTAGCGCAAATACGGGCCAGTCCAATACGGTTTCCGAGATTCGGTTCACGACTGGATTCGGTATAAATATGGGTGACTGGACAGTCGACGTGAATATCGATCCGAGCTTCTTCACCGACGGACCATATGTCATGACAGGCCAACGTACGCCGTGGGCATTGGACGCGTCTCTTCGATACGTCTGGTAGAGTACTTCTCCAGATAACTCCGAACTCTCTTTTGGATTCGGTGTTTTTTGGCAGGCACTACCGATCGATCGAACTATAATTTTCATCCTTGATGCCAGTAGAGGATGACACATGACGGTAATCTGCCTGTAACCTACCGTAATTAGAGTGGAATTTTTTTTGTTGAGAATTTGTTTTTCGATCAATCTTCTAAGCCCTTGATGATCTAGGGGAATTGGACGGAGGCATGTCTCTGGTCGAGCCTGAGTGACCTCGTGTTGACATCCCCCCAGACTCCGCGCTACGAACACCCGGAAGTGGTCATGATTGGGCCGAAATTGCGCTTGCAAATTTGTCCAATCACGGGCATTGTCAGATTCAAATCTGAGCTATCGGGGCGCGTGCGGGATCGGGTAGTTCGAGTCAAGTGTTGTGGTGTGATTTCCGACCCCGGGAGGAGGCGTAACGGTATGTCAGATATGTGGTCAACGGTTCTCGATGACATACGAAATCAGGTTCGGCCGGAGGCATTTAATACATGGTTCCGACCACTGAATTGTAAGATCGAAGAAAACGATAATGTCATTGTGACTGTGCCTGAGGATTTTTATCTATCCTGGTTCCAGGACAATTATGGGGGCTTTCTTTCAGATGTGATTCGTGAACATCTCGGAAGTATGCCCAATCTTGAGTTCAAGCTCTTACAAGAATCGTCGGGCCGTGGTGTGCCGGCGGATTCGTTCGAATCTGGTCTTGAGAGAAAATATACATTCGACAGTTTCGTTGCGGGTGACTCCAACCGGTTTGCCCATGCAGCGGCGATGGGTGTTGCCAACAACCCTGGTGATTCCTACAACCCCTTATTCATCTATGCGAAGGTTGGGCTTGGAAAGACGCATCTGATGCACGCCATAGGATGTGAGATCCAAAAGCGGAAACCAGAGGCTCGGGTTCGGTATGTGACGTGTGAAACATTCGTGAATGATGTGGTTCAGATGTTGACGGATGGTCGCAATGCGGATGGTTTCCGGACCATGTACCGGGACTCCTGCGATGTGCTCCTAGTGGATGACATCCAGTTTCTGGGTGGGAAAGAAAAGAGTCAGATTGAGTTCTTCAACGTCTTTAATGCTCTTTATGGTATGCGCAAACAGATCGTGCTCGCCTGTGATCGTTATCCGCGTGATATTCCACAGCTTGAGCAGCGCCTGCAGAGTCGTTTCCAGTGGGGTCTTGTCGTAGATATTGATCAGCCTGATCTGGAAACACGAATTGCGATTCTTCAAACGAAGGCTCGGGCGCAGCAGCTAGATATTCCGCAGGATGTGGCGATGCTGATCGCGACACATATTAAGAGTAATGTTCGTGAACTCGAAGGCGCATTGACTCGACTTCGTGCTTACCTCGAACTGACGAAATCGGAACTGACGATGGAGTCTGTTCGTCTCGCTCTGGGAAATCTTCTGGTCGAAGGCAATAATCGGCTGACGGTTGAGCGAATCATTCAAACCGTAGCGAATTACTACAGTGTTTCCGTAAAGGAGATGAAGGGTACGGCACGTAAGCGAAGTATAGCGACACCCCGCCATGTAGCGATGTATCTCGCAAAGACATTGACGGAGGCATCCTATCCGACACTGGGAGAACGCTTTGGTGGTCGTGACCACACAACGGTACTCAGTGCTGTTCAAAAGATAGAGCGCTTATGTAGAGCTGACCAAAATGAAATCGCTGTGGATATTGAGCGTCTCTCGGAGATTCTTGACGAGTGAGGTGAACCTGCACTTGTCATGTGGCTCTTAATTCTACACGAAACCAATTACGAATCGGTTGGGTCGATAGTGACTTGCAAATGTCTTCTAAGTTGGGTGGGATAGAGTCATAGGAGGTTCGATGGGGATCGAAAAGTCGATGATGACGGTCGATGAGTTTATTGATCGGTTTTGTGCGGTTGTGCGTGAGCGAGGGCTCCGGCTCACCAACCAGCGGATAGCTGTTGTACGACACTTCTTTCAACAAGGGCATCATGTAACTGTAGATAGTCTCTACCAACTCGTGTTGAAAGAGCATCCGCAGATTGGATACGCCACAGTGTATCGAACCTTGAAGCTTTTGGTGGAGTGTTCTCTCGCCCAGACCCATCAGTTTGATAAGAACCGTGTGTGCTTTGAACTCTATGAGGAGCATGAGCATCACGATCACATCATCTGTGTAGAATGCTCCAAAATTATAGAGTTTGAACACGCTGAGATCGAGCGGTTACAGGATCAAGTAGCAGAGGACCATGGCTTCCTGCTGACCACGCACCGTATGGAACTTTACGGTATTTGCCCCGACTGCCAGAAGAAAGCATAGCCGGACAGTGTTTGGTGGGTAGAGGACGTCGAATCAGCAGACGAGAGTCTGCGATTTACCCGCTCCGTGCATTTTGACCAAGGCCATCAGGCCAGCAAGAATTTCCAGGATCATGTCCATGCGGCTGAGAAGCCGGCTTTCTTCCAGAAAGCGTTGACGCTGTCCGGGGTCTTGAATGATGATCGCACCAACGCGGTACGTCAGCATCTTAATGTTTGAACGGTTTGCTGCTAAGGAAGCCAGCGCGTCTCCATCGGCACCAAGCCCTTTCGATAAGCGCATAAGAGCGTCGGTTAAACTGGCTAGTTTTCGCGCGCACTTCTTGTTGTCATCAAGTTCGTGGTCATCTTCAAAAACAGCTGCACTTGCGACCCGATACGGACGACTGGATTGTTCTTCTTCCAGTAGGAACCGATCCAGACCTTCGATCAGCACATGATATTCATCCCCAGGTAGTTCGGAGCATGCGATCATCCGGCCCACAACCCCAATATGGTGGAATGGGGGACAGCCGAAGAGATCCTCTTCCGTTCGTAAGATCATGCGGGGTATTGCAATAAGACGGTCTTCTTCGTTTTTCTCGAGCAGGTCTTGAATCATCAAACGATAACGAGGCTCGAAGATACGATAGGGTGTGGGTACACCGGGCAATAGGACATGATCCGGCAATGGAAAGAGGGGCACTCGATCGGGTTGGTGTATGGAACGGTTGGCGTTCATTTCGAAGGACCAGACATCGAAGTAAGAGCCAATTTTACCACGTTCGAATCGATGTCGCGAGCAGTACCTGTAGGGGTTGCTCGATAGGTATACCTGTCATCAAATAAATAGTGGTTGACGACAATCTCCCAACATTCAATACATACATCATGTCCTTAGGATCCGTCCCAGTATCATTCCTTGCGAATCAAAACGATTCTCGGGTTCAGTTCACCCTGGATATCTTTCGAGGAAGTGCACGAGTGGGCCTTAAACAGCTACGTGCAGGGCCTGTTCGACTGGATGAAATGGTAGTGGAGGTCAGGCCATTGGCCGTGCCCTTCGACCTTGTAAATCTACGACAGCAATTACCGGACCGTGGATCGTCCTTGGCTACTCTCCGAGCTCAGGTGAGTGATCGACATATTTCAGAACTTTTTCCAGACCGAATTCGCCTGACAGTTTTATCGGGTCGTCTATTCTTGCATGGTGCAGCACCATCCGGTGGACGATTTGTTATAGAGACGGTTGTGGATCACGATGAAGAGAGTCCACGGGTGAGCCTGCGGGTTGCCAACATACTGCTGATTGGATGTAGCCGACCGTACAATTTGTCCCAGTTGTTGGGGATACAGGCACCGAGCCAGGACATGCTCGTTGATAGCTCTCCAGATGGAGACCGTATCTTTGTGGAAGCGGTACGATGGATATGTGGTGTGGCTCTGGCCGGGCTCGGATGGAAGGTTCCCATCACCCCTGCCGATTTGCGTTCCCATCCCATCCTACGGGAAGGGGGGATCTTTCTAGAAACGAGCCGTCCTCCATTGACTCCTGCCTTAGAAGTCGGCGCAGAGGCGCCAGCTGCAACGACGCAACGAATGGCAGGGTTTCGTCAGGCCTTGTATCAGCTTACGGAAGCTCGCCTCTATGCTCATGATGAGACAATAGAGTTGGCGGTGAATGCAGCTGCTCGTCAGATTGCAGCGGAGAAGGCGGAGGCTGCAGACTTATGTGTAGGAGCTTCCCTTTTCCTACCTCCGGCCGCGATTCTTCCCTGGTCTAGAAAACATGCATCGGATTTTCGGGTTCGAACTTTGACGGGAAATGCCTATCTCTTACAGAGCGATCCCGCGGCGGCGGTAGAAAACTGGTTGGCCGCAGCCGATCAGGCGAACCCAGTCGACGAACCTGTGTATGCTCTGGAACTATTGAACGCTGTGCTTGATGTACTATTGAGTTCCAATGCGAATCGCAGTGGTTATGTGGAACGGGCGATGCCGATTCTGGAACAGCTCGTTAGCCGTTTACCAGATGATGGAAGTCTGCGAGCGCTTATTACTCGGCTAGGACGGGATGCACCGTTTTCAATTCGCTATTCATCGGTGCGAGCCGCTCTTTTCGGTACCAAGCCGTCAGCAACGGCTATAGAGCAAGGCCGGGAGCTGTTGAGGGAAGCGGTAGAGTGTGGCCATCAGGAAGAGGCCCTGGAGTTGGCATCTCTTATTGAGGCGCATAATCCGTCGGATCCACATGACCTTCAGCTATGTGCAGAGGCCATGGAGTTAGCATCCTGCCCCGAGCGGGCACAGAACCTCTGGCTTCGGTTGCATCAGATCGCAACGATTCGAGCGATGAGAGAGCTGGAGTTGGCATGCAAAATTCATCTTATACATTCGCAAGAACAGCGTGAGGTGCGAGGTCAGCTCGTTGCGTTAGAGGAGAAGGTTTCCAGTCTCCCAATGGCAATGTCTGCCTGGCTGCGGCGAGCGTCCGATCACCCAGGGTTGATCACAGAAGCGCGTTTTGATGTCGCGTTGGCTTTGATTGGTCGAAAGGCAGATGCAGGCTTGATTCAGGTAATGCGAAGCCTACTTCAGAAGCAAGGCGAGGCGGAATACAGAGCGAGATTTGCCAATATTCTTTTAGAGAATGGTCAGATTCGCAGTGAAGATCTCTGTGATCTCGATGTTCGACGTCCGGAAGAAGCGACGACACGCACTCTCGTCCGTCAGCTTCGCCGCTGGCTGGACGATGAAAAGACAGCTGGCTCCGCTGTTTGGGCTGAATGCCAGGGGTTGATGGGTCGTATTCTATGTGAGCGATATGGACATATGTCCGAGGCTCGTGCACATCTTCAGCAGGCTTGGGACGCAGGAGTTCGCTGGTCTGGCATCGCGACCTCTTTAGTTGATTCCGCCCTGGCTCTGTCCGATTGGGAAGAGGCTCAGGAATTATTGCGAGTACAGATTGCTGCTGAAGAAGACCCAGAGATACGAATAGAGATGGGTCGTAAATTGGTCCGGCTGATTCCGAGCGCGGATCTCTTGCAGCCCGATATTCTCACACTTCTACGTGATGCCTGTATGAGCGTGCCCTGGGAAGTTGAGCTACGACCGATTCTTGGCCTGGAAGTGAGCGAAGTACAGATGGCCGGCGCGTTGGAGCCACAAGAAGAGGCTCTGACGGAGATCCGTTCAATGATAGGCCAGGGGAATCTGGAGGAGGCTCGGATTAAGCTTGATGAGGTATTGCAAGCGAATCCAGATATGCCCGAAGCTCTTTTGCTGCTCGCCCAACTTCAAGAGGCGATAGGAAATCCCAGCAACGCTGCGGATTCTCTGCTTCGAAGAATCCAGTGGGTTTTTGACGAAGATGAGGCCCGCCCATTGATGACACATGCTCTTGATCTTCTGGTGGCTTCTGGTCGTTCGACCGAGGCGTGCGATATGTATCAAGAATGGAATGTGATGGATCCAGATCTGCATCATGTTCTCTCTCCGCGACTGCTCGAACTCGTTTCATCAATGAGCGCCTGAAAGATTTGCTAGAACGAGATTGCTATGGCGAACGCACTTGGACGGCACCTGCTCTGCGAGTTTTATGATTGCTCGACGACGGTTCTTAATGATGCGGCGAAGGTCCAGCACTATATGCATCGGGCTGCAGAGTGTATGGGCGCAACGATAGTGGAGGAGGTGTTCCATGAGTTTTCCCCTTATGGCGTCTCCGGTGTCGTTGTCATCGCGGAATCACATATAGCGATTCATACCTGGCCGGAGCATGGCTACGCTGCGGTGGACATCTTTACATGTGGTGCTGAAATGGAGCCGAGGAGAGGGATAGAGCTTCTCGTGGAGTTCTTTTCGGCAGGAAACCATTCTGTGCGGGAGATAGCTCGCGGTGTACTCGAGTCTCAGAACCCACCCAAGGCCATTGGAGATGGTGAGGCCTGGAGATGAGCACCTGGGTTACGGAAGCATGGAAAAGCAGAGGAAATGAAGCAGCAACACGGTTTTCATTGAAGGTGGAAAAGGTCCTCTGTCATCGGTTCACGGAGTTCCAGGAGCTGTGGATTGGTGAGACTTCAGACTTTGGCCGTGTCATGATGCTTGATGGCTACATCATGCTCTCGGAGCGGGATGAGTTTGTGTACCATGAGATGCTTTCTCATGTTCCGTTGCTTTCCCACCCGGCTCCCCGCGATGTTCTGATTATTGGCGGTGGAGATGGGGGAACGCTTCGGGAGGTATTACGACATTCGGAGGTCGAACGAGTCACGCTATGCGAGATCGACGAGGCTGTAGTTCAAGCATCCAAGGAATTTCTGCCAAGCATATGTGAGGGTTCCTTTGTAGACCCACGGGCTGACGTTCAGATTGGGGATGGGATCGCTTATGTTCGCAACCTCCCGTCCGAGGCGCTGGATGTGATTATCGTGGATAGCACCGACCCCGTGGGCCCCGGTGAACTGCTATTTGGTGAAGACTTCTATGCTCACTGTCGTAGAGCGTTGCGACCGGATGGGATCATTGCTTTGCAAAGTGAGAGTCCATGGGAGGATTCTGATTTGTTTCGGGCCATACAAGTACGAATTCGTAACGTATTTGGAGATAGTCACCCCTACCTGGTCTCTATTCCAACGTACCCGAGTGGTACCTGGAGCCTTACAGTAACGAGTGTGGACGGTACGAGACCAACGAAAGATAGGGAGCGTGCCGAGCGTATTTCCAGAGGCTGTCGCTACTACACGCCAGACGTGCATAGCTCTGCCTTTGCTTTGCCTGCATTTGTACAGCAGCTGTTGGACTGATCAGGATTTGTCTTTCTGTCGTTGCGAGGCGCGCATGACCATGTCGCCGAGTAGCAAGAGGCCAATCCATGCCACGGCTAGCCAGAAAAGAAGTTTTGCAGGCAGTCCATGCCAGGATGTGATGGCTCCCATAGGAATGTCCTCTACAAGAACCTCTTCATGTTCAAGAGAGGAACGCTGTAAGAAGCGGCCGGCCGGGTCAACAAAAGCACTGATCCCAGTATTGGTACTTCGAATCAGTGGTCGTCGTGTTTCAATGGCGCGGGCTACTGCTAACTGAAGATGGAGTGCCGGTTCGCTGGTCTTTCCAAACCAGGCGTCGTTAGTGACGTTCACGAGTAGATTCGGTGAGAGCGCGATGGCCTCATGACTGAACCGAGGAATGATATCTTCGTAGCAGATGAGGGGCGCAATCCGGACCTTTCTACCTGCTCTCGATGTGAAATCCAGTGGATATAACCGATCCCCAGGGATGAAATGCCCTCCTTCAGGAATGAGTTTCCGCAAGGATGGGAAGACATCGACGAATGGGATGTATTCCCCAAAAATAAGAAGCTTTATTTTGTGACTCACTCCTTTGACCGCGCCGTTGGGAGCGGTCAGGAACACCGAATTTTTATGACGGTTATCCGCATCGAGTCCACGCTCCAACACCTCTTTCCCCGGATACGAGATTGCACCGAACAGAAGGTTTGCATCGAAGCCTCGTATAATGGCCTCTCGATCCATTAATGGCGTACGATGTACGGCATCCAGGTGTGCCATCTGTTCCGCATTCGCAGCGTCTGGAAGAGGACGCCGGGATTTGTATACGTATGTCGCGTCGTCGGGAATGGGCCAATCGCGAAGAAATCCGATGAATGCCATGCGGCGTATATTACTAGGGACGCGACCTATTTCTTCCACCATTACCCCTTCTGTTTCCCTCTCGCTGGCTGTGGTCGAAACCTCTTTTTCGGGTTGGGAACGTTGTGGGTATACGGGGCCAAGTGCTGGAGAGAAGAGGTCTAGAATTCGCCCATTGGCGAGATGAGCTGCGATTCGACCATACGGATCAATATTGAGGTCCCAGATGTCACTGGTGTCGTCTAATTGATATCGGGAGATCTTTATAGGCGTGGCATTCCGACTATGCATTGTTCCATACAGAACCGTTCCTTTCCGCCCAACGGCGATAAACTCATACGGTCGACGGAACAGAACAGCTCGAAGTTGTTCGGTGCAATTGGGAACCTGTTGCGAGCGGAACGTTCGTGCTCGGCCGGGTCTGCCGCTACCAATGACGACGGTACATTTGTCTCCGACAGCTACGACGTATCCGGCCTCGCTTGTTGCAACACCTCGTAATGTAGGCCCTTGGCTATAGACCGTCTCCGGCGGATCGGCTGGACGCGCGCGTGTACCAGTATCCCAGATGATATGACCGTCTCTTCCAACGGCAAAAATGTCGTCGCTTCGTAGACCGTCAATCGCCAATAGGTCGGGTCGGTTTTCAATAGGATCCGATGGAATCCAACCCTTTGATGTGCGCCGTAGATAAACACCGGCGTTTCCAACAACTACCGCTGGCAGGTCACAACCGGGATCTTCATCTTCGCAATCCAGAACCTTAGCGCGGAGGAAATCACGCGGTTGTTCTGAGGTACCCACCCAGCCATCATTCAATTTCGCGGCAACTTTACTCAATTCTGGATGCCACTCACCGTCGGTGTCGAGTCGAAGGATATCCCCTTTTCTTGTGAGCACGAGCGCGGAGTCTTCTCGACCACCGACAACCGCCGTAACTTTGCCCTGGATACGAGCTTTCCGCAGCTTCTCTGTGGCAGTATAGAGCGGATGTCCTACCGGAATTGTTGTGGGGTCGAGAAAGTTGTTGTCCGCCAGTTGGAGTAACAAACGGTTCTCTGGATAGGTGCGAACCAGGCCAAAAAATTCGGTTCGTTTCACTCCGAGACCGTAGGAGCCGGGTTGGTAGGAGGTCTCCGGCCAGACAACGAGCTCGGCACCTTTTTGGACTGCTTCCACGGTCAAGCGTTGGTGCTCGAGGATATTTCTTCGAAGGATACGAATTTGATCTCGCATGTCGTGGTTTCGTGCGTTTTTCAGGAACATCCCAATATTGGCTTCGACCATCGCGACTCGAATCGTGGATGCTTTTTTCGTGGCCGCATCGATCATCGAGAGACGCCAGGTACCAAACCCAGCCAAGAGTCCCAGTATTGTTCCGGCGATTGCCAGGTCTCGTAGGGGCGGTCGTCTGGTTCGTCGGCCAGTAAGATAGGCTTGTGCCAACGCTGCGTTAACGGCGACGATCAGAGCTCCGAAGAAACGGACTCCAAGAGGTTCCATGCCTTGTGCCAACACGATCTGTGGAGTGACCCCGTTACCCAGGAACCAGGGAAAGACAAAGGGGACACAGGCCTCCGAAAAGACCATAATGATGGGCACAGTCACATAGGGATACATGCGTCGAGGCGCACGTAGACGGACAACGAGATACGCGAAGATTCCGAAGACGAGTCCCTGGTATGCGGCCAGGAGCATGGTCAAGAACCACGACACGGACGATGGAAGGTGCCCAAAGGACGTGAGTAGATGGGAGACCCAGTAGAATCCTCCGAGGTTGGTGACGAATCCGGTGACCCAACCTGTAAGAAAAGCGACCCACGGACGCCGAATGGACTGAATCACAACGAGCAGCGGGATCAAAGCGATCCAGATCAGGTAGTGGTGGTTGAACCCAGGGAACGACAGGAAGACCAGACACCCACTTATAATGGCAGCTAACAAGCCTTTCCAAGCGGGGAGATTGACGGGAGGCCTCGCCCGAGTTGCCGCTGGAAGCTCCTCTAAAGAGACAGCGTCGGCCTCTGTATTTTTCCCCTTTTGCCTGGTCACGGTAGCGGCCTCGGAAGCAATAGAGGCACCGCGTCAGGCAAAACCTCGAATGTTGCAGGAAGCTGCCCTACATCTTCTCCATCGGTTTCCACCAGCACCGGCATATTCTTGTCGTGTACACTCTGAATATGGATTTTTTGGCTTTGTACCATTTCGATGCCTGGGGTGGACAAATGCTTGCCGCTGTAGAATTTCGGCGACGTTGTCAGTAGTTTTAGTCGACCAACTCCTATCACGACAACATCGAAGACTCCGTCGGCTACCTGGGCGCCAGGGGCGATGTTGGCACCTCCACCAAACCATGCCCCGTTAGCGACCGCAATACATCGAGCATGGACCTTTTGCGGGGGGTCATTATCCCGCGTTAGTTCTAGTTGGAGTTCTGGGTAGCTGAATACGGTCTTCAAGAAGCCCAGATAATACCCGACGCGGCCCCCCAGTTTCTTATTGGATTGGGTCATGCGGCGGCCAATCTCTGCCGTGAGACCAATCGACGCCACGTTCACAAACATTCGAGTCGTTGTCGTTCCATCTTCGAGGGAAAGGGTAGAGCGACCCACATCGAGTGTTTTTAACTCCCAATTATTCAGGCTCTCTGCGACGGACAAGGGGGTTCGAACGGCATAGAAATTTCGAGCGAGATCACCGCCTGTTCCGGATGGAATGAGCCCGAACGCGGTCGAGCCGGGCAGACGTTCTCCGTCACTGGTGAAGAATCCGTTTATGACTTCGTTGTTGGTTCCATCCCCGCCAAGACTCAAGATCGCATCGAAGCCTTCATGGATCGCCTCTCGCGCCAGAATGGTGCCATGGCCCTGTTCTTCAGTAAATCGATGGGAGACCTCGACTCCTTCGGTCTTATTGAGAACCTCGATGACACCACCAGCCAGTTGGTGGGTACGGTTCGCCGCCGAATGAGGGTTTACGATCACCAACCAGCGCTTCATTCTTGTTTTCCTGTGCCTGCGTCCAGTGCCTTCTGGGTGAATTCTACAATATCGATGATATCCGGCAGGTCTGTGCGGTTTGCTCGAGCCCTACGAAGATGGTGGGCACAGGCTGGTGCCAGGGATAAGATCTGATCCGCACCGGTAGAGGAGGCCTCCTCCATTAGTACCTCTCCTGCTCGTAGAGCGTTTTCTTCGGCCCATTCAGAAAACCCACCCGCGTGACCGCAACATTGTTCCTGACGGCCGGAAAATACGTTCTCTTGCGTTCGTTCGATGACAAAGCCCTCAGACAAGCATTCCGGCATAATGTGTGGTTCGAGATGTCGTGCAATATGACAGCTTTTATGCAGAGACACCACGTGCGGAATCTTTTTTCTAGAGGGACTACGCAGGCTTCTGGTTAGAACCTTCCAAAGCTGGAATGTCTGTGGATAGCGCCGTTTGCGTGACGACTCTACGGACGCATCTTTCAAGGCGCGCGAACACCTGGGTTCAGCGACTACAACACCTTCGAATCGCTCGAACCTTCGGTGCCACGTGGCGATACGACTTAAGAAACCGGCTTCGTCTCCGACATCTCGCCAAGGAGCCCCACAGCAGACCGGACCATCCACATCCAGTCCCACATCGTGGATGCCCACGCGGTCGAGTACTTCCACGACCTGCGCGACTTTTTCTGGCCCCTGCTTCAACATGTCACAACCCGGAAAGAACACGATCGATGGTGTTTTTGAGCTGTTGATTAGTTCCGCACTTTCCACAAGAGTCTGGCGAAGAGAGTCTTCGTCCGGGCACATCCGTAACGCTTGTGCGGGAACTTTTCGCTCAGAAAACAATTCCTGACGTTTTTCGAAGAGCCATTGCCCGACCGGTTGGTCGTGAAGGCAGACCTCTGTACACAGACCACAGTTCGTACAGAGATAGGCGACATCTTCCGCCTTCGTTCCGGAGCTGTCCGGAAAGCGATTCAACCAATGGAGAACGCTGACCTTTGCAAATGGTGAACTCGAAGAATTCCCAGAGCCACGCACCGTTGGACAGCTATAGAGGCATAGGTCCGGGCAGAAAACACAGGTTGTTGTATCGTGATGTGTCATACGGATTCGCGAGACGTATTCTCGGCGTCGATAGTCAATTTTTGTATCAGGCTTTTGCGTAACTTTTTGTGTTGCTCTTGTACGTCGTGGTTCTGGTCGTGAAACCACTTACGAGTGATATCGTCCGGGTCCGCATGATCCTCAGAATGTGGCCATAGCTGTAGCTCATGGGCGTTTCTAAACCCGATGATCCAGCGAGCTGGACTACGTTCCATTTTGGATAGAAGTTCATCGGGTATCTTGCCTGCAATCCCCGTAAAGAAATTGTCGGTACGAGGTGCGTATTCCTCCAGGACATCGGGATCACAGCCTCGGTGAATGATGGGGTCGTGTCCACGAAAACGAGTACGATCGGCAAATTGTTGTGCAGCCGCTTCTGAGTCATTCCAGGAAGCGACGAGCTTCCATCGTTGTTTTTTTCGCTTTGGTGCTAGCTTACAAACCAGGATTCGATGGGGCTTATGAGGGGATCGGCACTCGAGCCCCGCTAACGATAGCAGATCTTGCGGTGACGTTGCGGTGACTTCCGCGACTGTTGTGTTGGTGGGAACAGGGTGGATCGAGAACACAATACGAGTAAGAACGCCCAACTCGTATCCGCCAGAAAACATGCCCAGAAGATTGGGGCCAGTAGCTCGGGCAGGACCGGTCTTATTCCAGACCTCTCCTCCGGATGGAAGGATGCCTTGATACCCTCGTACGGAGCGGATTGGATCCGTATATCTGGGACTAGGGAATGTAGGAAGAGAGGATTGTAGAACCTCCGCAACGGTGTGTTGCTCAAGTCCGGAATGCACCCAACCAAGACTCCAGCCGTGGATGACCAACCACTGCTCTAAGCTACCGAGGGTAACTCCGGATTGAATTGTTACACAGTGCGATGTCACATCCAGGTCTAGAATACGAGACAGTCGATTTAGATCGAGTCCGACATAGTACTTGCCCGATGTTCGCCTTGTTGTGGGGTCCTTCAAGAGGAGTTGTAGCTCCCGGACGGTCGCAAGTAGCTGGCTTAGTTCCGCCCCTGTCTCCGGACATAGGGTGGCGACATCTCGTCCTTGTGGTTCCACCAGAATACGATCACTGGGAAGGCGGCCTCGTAGTCGCGTCTGAAGCTCCGTGGCGAGTATGGCCATTTTTTGTTTACGGTTCACGGTATGAGCTTCCCCGGATTGAAGATCTGATTTGGATCAAGAGCCTCTTTCAAGGCTCGGATGGCGTCGACTCCAGCTCCGAGTTCGTCGCGCATACGGTCTCGCTTCAAGAGGCCAATTCCGTGGTGATGAGACAGGGTCCCACCGTTCTCGATGACGGTATTCATGGCCATCCTCCATACTCGACGATAGAGATCTTCAAGCTGCGTAGGGTTCCGATGGCGTGCACCAAACGTAAAGTAAATGGAACAACCTTCACGATAGGCATGAGAGAAATGTGCCATGGTTACAGCGTAGGGTGCTGTGGCGCGCATAACACGATCGTAGAGCCGATATAGATTATCGTATGTTGTTGCGACCTCCATGGTGTCGATAAAACCACCAAGGGCGTATACAGATGACTGCCGGAACGAAGCATCGTGGCGAGTTTGGAGCCAGGTGATGCCAGGAGCCTCTCCCAGATCAATACATTCCAACTTATCGGCCTGCTGGAGAGCATATCGCATCGAGCGTGCGACCCCTTCTTCATCTCCGTCAAATCCAAAAACGAGTAGGCAGGATTCTCGAATCAGACGTGTGACACGGTTGGAGACGGAAGGGTAGGTTAGCCCGAATGCCTGCATACTGCTTCCGAGGTCGTCCATTTTTTCCTGGGCCATAAAGCCGAGTTTGGAGCTGAGACGACCAATTAGACTCTGTATACCCTGTACCAGATTCCCGTCAGTCGCTTCGGACTTATCCAGACCGCAAACAGCTGTATCGAGTGGATCATATAATCGAACAAGGAGGGGCCGGTGATTCATCTGACCAAGAATACGAACCAGCTCCAATCCCGTTTGAATATCGGGTACCTCTATACCGCGGAAACCTGCTGTCTGCGGCTGGGGATGCATTCGTAGATGGGCGTCCGTAATCACACCAAGGATCCCTTCACTGCCTGTGATTAACGGTAAAAGGTTCAGGCTTCGGATCCCCTCAGGACTGTTCCGTGTGTCCCAGACTCGCCCCATACCATCGACGAAACGCACGCCCAATACGATGTCTTCGATCTTGCCGTACCGGGATGAATATTGACCCGCGGAACGCGTACTGATCCAACCACCGACGGTGCTGCAATAAATGGAGGACGGGAAATGGCCTACGGTACAGCCCACCCGGTTCACAGTTCGCTCCAGAACCTCGCCGATTACACCTGCCTCCGCATGTACGGTATACCCATCATGATCGACTGCAAGGACACGGTTTAGTCGTTTCAGGTCGAGGATAAGCCCTCCACGCGTGGGGGTGGTGCCACCACATACTCCTGAACCAGCTCCGTAGGGTATAATAGGGACGGAAAATTTCTGGCAGGCACGGACGATCGCGGAGATCTCTTCGACGGTTTCAGGCCAGACGATTAAATCGGGGCGATGCTTTGAAGGGTTCCCCTGAAGTCGCCATATCTGCGCCTTTGTCCACATATCACTGGAATAGGTCTGCCGATCCGTCGTCCGTTGTGAGACACGGTTGGAACCTACGATTCGGTGAATGGATCTTTCAAAGCCAGGGTGCATGGGTCATACGAAATACATCTGGGCAGGAATAGGCCATGAATTGTCTTTTACGGCAACTCAGAAAAGTTTCGACAAAACCAAACACAAGATGGACCCCATTGCTCTGAATCTGGTAGACGATCAGGGATGCACTTTCGCGCTCTACGAACGTTATTTCGGCTGATCCCTATTGGTCTACTCCTGATTCTTGTCCGGTGTGGTGGAGGGCCTGCACTTGAGATTCTTGTGCCGAGCGAGCTTGTTGCAACCGTAGGGTCGGTGATGGAGAGCGATATCATCGTCTACAACCCGACCGGAGATCCGATTCACTATACCGTCGTTGGCTTGCCCGCAACGGCGGAGGCGTATCCCACCAATAAGGGCATCCGTTTGCGGTGGGCTCCGATCGCAAGTGAGGTGGAGCCTGGGGGGCGAATCTATACGGTAAACATAACCGCCCAATCGGTTACGGGTCATCGTGCCGAAGTTGAATTCACTTTAATTGGTTATCCTGATGGAGGGACACCTGTTTTCTTCGCACCGCATGGGGTGGTGCTTGATTTGGCCAATGAGGATCGCATCTCGATCCTTATCGAGATCAAGGATGATGACAGCTCCGAGTTGGACTTCCAGATCCTTCAGGATCTACCAGAAGCAAGCTGGTCGAGTATTGACGATCGAACCCATACGGTGACCTGGGTTCCAACACCGGCGCAGATCGAAGAGAAGACGCTGTGGTCTCTTGTGTTGGCGGTCAAGGATGAGAGCCATCCATTGGTGACGCACACCATATCAGTTGTTCTGGCCAACAGCTTTCAGCTTCGAGACTGCCCGGGGACATGGCCGATCGTGAAAGATCTGACGGCCAACCCCGATGGATTGGGGAACCTCTCAATATCGGTTCGTGCGGATGACCCGGAATCCGAGATTGGCTCGGTCATGGCGACCTGGGTTTCCTACGATTTACAGGGAGAGCAGGTAATCAGTGGCGTTGCGCCTTTGAGCAGGCAGGGGGATCTGTATCAGTCCACAATCACTCGACAGGCTCTGGGAGGTATGAGCGCAGCACTCGCCAATGTCAGTGTCCAGGTGCGAGATGATGATGATGCCGATAGCACCCTCTGCGATCATGAAACTCGCATCCCAAAATTCGGAGGACGAACGGTCTCTCTTATGCCAGGATCGTGTCCAGCTCAGGGGCAAGAGGCCGTCTCGATCGAGAGCGGTGAACCTTTGGAGCTATTGCTTTGCCCAGGAATGGACCAACAGGTCGAAGTTCCTATTGGATTGGACGATGCCGTCTCGGTAGTGGCTCGAACAGCGGATCCGAACCTGGTCCGGGTTGACCTATATGGAGCGAACCCAGGTCTGGTCTTGGCGAGCGCAGAGGGAACCGGGACGGTCCCACTGGTTCGCAGCCCGATGGCTGATCCCGGTCCGTTGCGTGTAGTGACCAGCATGCCGGGGGGAGTGGCACCGGGGACGGTACGATTGAACCTGGAGATAACGGAAGACTCTTGTTCCGAGGACAGCTATGAACCCGACGACACCCCTGGGTTATCGAACCCGATCGGTGTGGTCGTACAACAGCAACGCACTCTTTGCCCTGGAGACGAGGACTATGTACGCCTGGATATTGAAAGCCAGAGTGTTCTGAGCGTCGAGGCCGACTTTGACGCGGATGAGGCCGATATCGATCTACAGATACTTGCCTCGGATGGAGTCACGGTCGTTCGACAGGCGAGTAGTCGAGGAAAAAATGAGACGTTGCAAACCAATCTTCCCCAGGGAAATTATTTCCTACGCGTGTATTCTGAGGGGGGACGAAACAGCGCCAGCTATTCGTTACAGATAGCAGTCGATACGAGTGGTACATGTTTAGACGATCTGTTTGCCCCCAACGGATCACCGAATGAGGCCCCATTGATTCCAGAGAGCTATCAACCGGGATTGATGCTTTGTAAGGGAACCTCTGATTATTTCCGACACACAATCAATTCGCAGGAGTCCTACGAATTTGAAGCGTGGAATATGGAAGGACTTGGAGTCGATATAGCGATTCTGGACACGAATGGGACCGAGGTTTCCTCTGGTGTCGGAAGTATTACTACCCAGGCGTTAATCGAAGGCACCTATACATTACGGGTAACAGGCACGGCCACGAATACCCCCTACGGAATGACCTTCTCGGTAACAAATCATTCCGTAGGATGTCCCGTGGATCGGTTTGAACCCAATCATACCGTCGAGCTTGCGAAGCTTTTACCTGCGGGTTGGACCACACGGCTCTTATTGTGCACAGGGCAAATGGATTATTTTGCCCTTCATGTAGATGAACCGACATCTTTACGTCTGGTCGCCTTCTATGCTTCGTCTATCGAGACGGTAAAGCTCGAACAGATTCACGCGGACGGAAGCACACTCGCTGTGGCGAATAACGAGGGGCCAAGAGGAGTGCTCGAGACGATTCTACCAGCGCCTGGTGTCTATCTTTTCCGAGTGAGTTCAGATTTCCCGCAGACCTTTTACGACCTTATGGTGGAGTTCCCTTGATGACTAGCCATACAAGTCGATTCGCCTACGGGTGCCTTCTGAGCCTTCTTCTTTTCGCGGGCGTGGTTTTGCCGCGACAGGCTACCGCCATCGGGCCGAGTAGTAAGGTCCGGGCTGTTCAGATTCGTTACGCGGGTGGCAATTGGCTGGCTCGTCCAGGTGCGCTTCGCGTGCTGATGCGGGAGGTCGCGTTTCGGACAAGTGTCGAAACCGATCTTACGGATATTCATCGAACGCTGGATGCTCCGGATCTATTTGAATACCCGCTTCTTGTTCTATCCGGGGACCGGCCATTTCCACGTTTTCCTGAAGCCGATGTTCGCAGGCTGCGTCATCATCTCGAGGCTGGTGGGGTTCTCTTAATCGACAATGCGGGTGAAACGGAGCGAAATGCGACGGGCTTTTCCGAATCGGTTCGAAGACTTGCAAAGCGTCTATTCCCCATGCAGCAATTCAACCCGATTGCTTCCGAACATGTGGTCTACCGAAGTTTCTTCCGGCTGGATTACCCCTCGGGGAGAAATCTCCGGAAGGGATATATGGAAGGTATAAGCCTCGGCCGTAAGGATGCCGTGGGTGGTGAAGATTCAACGCGTATAGCGGTTCTATACAACCATAACGATTGGCTGGGTGCTCTGGCGCGAGATGAATTTGAAAATTGGGCCTATGATCTTGTGCCAGGTATGGGCCAGCAACGAGAAATGGCGATACGGCTCGGGGTCAATATGGTCCTGTACGCCTTATGCCTACACTACAAAGATGACCAGGTTCATTTGCGCTATCTTCTGAAGAAGAGGAATTGGCGTATTCGGCCTCCGGAAAACCCATGAGCCAACGCATTGCATGGGCTTGCCTGTATTTGAACGACGATGAACGAAACCCTTATTGAAACAGTGACGACAGCGACACGATGGCCGATGTGGGTATTGGTCATTGCGGGAGTGCTAGGTCTATTGGTCATTGTGATGACCTGGTTCAATGTGCGGTTTGTACGCTCTCCCTTACGTCGGTTCAGCATTGTCACACTGCGAACGTTGACCGTGTTTTTGTTGTTACTTGTTCTGTTGGAGCCCGCCAAGACAGAGCGCTTGATTCGAAAAGTACGGAGTAATGTCGCGATCCTTGTAGACGCTTCCGAATCGATGCGTGTTCCGGATGGAGAGGTTTCCAGATGGAAGGTTGCTCGCCGATGGTTGACCGAGCCGTTGTCTGCTTGGCGTGAAAGCCATCGGATTGAACGATATACCTTTGGGGCGCAACTCGAGCACATCCCCGAGCAAATGGATGTGACCACATTGGAGCCGTCGGCCTCGACCACATATGTCCTGGAGGCTCTAACCGCCTTGGCGGAGAAGACATCTGGTTCGGATCTGGCAGGTGTAATTCTCGTGAGTGACGGCGTAGATAACGGGGCTTTACGTTGGTTACAAGAAGGCCAGGAGTCGTTGACTACCGAGGTCGCAGAGGTTTTGGACCGACTGGATGCGCCTATCTACTTTGCGCCAGTGGGGCGTTCCAAAGGTCTGGCAGATCTACGCATTGTTGACGTCCGCGGGCCATCCTTCACATTTGTGATGAACGCAGCAAGCCTGGATGTTGAGATAGAGGTACAAGGTCGTTTACCACCGCAGATCGAAATCAACCTCTTCGAGGACGGTAGACCGAGCCGGACAGAGCGTATCAAGACTCGACCCAAGACCTATAAATATCGTCACACGATACCATTTCTTCCTCGTACAGTTGGCGAACGGGTCTACACCATACGAGTCGCGGGCTTACCCAATGAGTCCTATATGGAAAACAATGAGCACTCGCTGCTGATACCTTGTATTCGAGATAGGATTCGGGTTCTGCAAGTGGCTGGCCACCCATCCTATGACCAGAGATTTGTACGCGAGCATCTCAAGTCCAATCCAAATGTTGATCTTGTTTCGTTTTTCATTCTTGTCGACGCCGAGGACGATATTCGGTACCCGGCGCATGAAACCTCGCTTATTCCATTTCCTGTACGCGAGTTGTTTGAAGAAGAGCTGCCTGGTTTTGATCTGGTCATCTTTCAGGACTTTCTCTACCGGCCGGTTGGGGCTGGTGCCCATCTGGAGCGCATCCGAGATTTCGTAACCAATGGAGGCGCACTTCTGGTGATAGGGGGTGGTCGCTCCTTTGAACGTGGTCAGTATCAAAATACGCTCTTGGAAACGCTATTACCGGTACGCCTTGAGGGAGTCTTCCCCACGGACGAGTCGTCCTTCCTCGATCCATACCGGCCTCAGATCACGGAGTCGGGTCGTCATCATCCCATATTGCGGCTGCTACCGGACGCATCAGAAAATGAGCAGCTTCTGGCGGAGCTCCCATTATTGGAGGGGATCAACCAGGTAGCAGGTCTTCGTGATGGGGCGATCACCTTGTTGGAACACCCAGAGTTGAAAGATGAAGAGGGCAAAGCACTGCCTGTCGTTTCGATTCGAGAGGTTGAAAAAGGTCGCACTGTTGCCATCACAACAGCCAGCATGTGGCGCTGGAATTTTGTACATGCTGGAAAAGGTGGAGACTCCCACGCTTATAATCGGTTCCTGGCGTCAACGATTGGCTGGTTGTTGAAGGATCCAGAGATGTCTCCACTGCGTCTCGCGTTAGAGCCACAGGTGCCAAGAGAACATGAACCAGTAGAGGTGCGATTATCGATTGCGGACCCATCGTTCCGTCCCGCTACGGACCACCCGTATACCTTGTCATTATATCTCCTATCCGACCCCAACGCGTCAGAGGCTGAGCTTCGGATACCTCTGGAATCAGCCCACTACGATTCGAAGCGTTGCCAGCCAACGCGATGCGAGGCGGGAGAGCGTAAGAAAGAAGCCACCTGTGGTTCGCTCCAATGCACGTCGGGTCCCGATGGAAAAGATACATTTAAGATCACGGCCCCTGATCCTGGTGTCTACCGACTCGTCCTTACGTCTCGGTTTGATGATCGGACACTTTCTGTAGAGCGACGACTGGTTGTGGATCCCGGAAGCCATGAACGGTCCCGAATCTTCGACTCCGAACAATTGGTGGAGAAACTTACAGAACGAAGTGGTGGTCGACAGATCTCCATTCGAGATACGCCAGATTCGATAGGTTTGTCCGCTCCAGTTATCGAGCTTCCAGAGCGTTCGCGTGAGCGTCCACTATGGAGTCATGCTGGGGTATTATTATTGGCGGTCTTATTGCTGGGAGTGGAGTGGGCGATTCGAAAGCGTTCGGGTTTGCCTTGAGCACCTCGAATATCGGATGCAAATCGTTCAAAATCTGATAAGTCGTTCCTATGGCACCAAAGCGGTTTTCAAAATTACGGCTCAGGCGAGTGCGTGGTCGTCTTCGAATCCCACTTCGATTTCGACTCCGGCGACCGCATCTACCCCGAATTTCATTCGTGCAGAGCCTGACAAAGCTGCCGAATGTGCTGACCTATATTCGGATTGCAGGGATCCCTCCCATTATCTGGCTCGTGTACAAAAGTGGGTGCACCGAGAATAGTTGCACAGTAGATAACCAGCGATGGGCTCTATTTGCGACGATCGCCTTCGCGATTGCGAGTTTTACAGATTACGTAGATGGGTGGTTGGCTCGTCGAAAAAATCTGAACACAGTGGTCGGTCAATTCCTCGACCCGGTAGCTGACAAGTTGTTGGTAATGGCTCTACTTGTAGAGCTTGTACACCTTGGTCGTCTCGAACCATGGTTGGCGATTGTGTTGATTGCGCGCGAGATGTTCATCAACGGCTTGCGTGCGGTCGCTGGGGCCGAGGGGATCAAAGTGCCGGTAAGCTGGGTCGGAAAATGGAAAACCGGTCTGCAATTAGTCGGTCTAGGTGGACTGATACTTCACTTTTCCTATGAGCTACCGAGCATCTCCTACACGATGGATTTCCATCATTGGGGAGAGCTTGGGCTCTATGGTGCTCTGGTTCTATCGGTCTGGTCGGCGATTGAATACACCTGGGGCTTTGCCCAGGAAATGATTCGTCGCGATGAAGGATCCGAGGCGGACTCCTAGACCTTGAATGCTGTGTAGGCCTCCATGGCCAGCAATAAGACCAGGCTGAACAACAGAAAATGCCAGACAGGTGTTCCTGCGACTGTCGTGCTATCCGGGTCGGCCTTTCGTTTCGCAGGCGTATGCTTTTTGCCGACCGCGTTTTCTATCTTCTTGACCGCTTTGGCTGTGGCGGGGATTCGCTGTATATCACTGCGAGCCACGTTTACTGAGAAGAGGTACTTTAATTCGGAGCCGTCCGCCAGGTTCACATAGACCTGGTAGCTGCCCGGGAGCTTGGCCTCTCGGACGGTCAATTGAAGCCGTTCGCCAGTCTTACGGATTTCGGTCTTTGCTGTAGAATCGGGACCTTTCACGTCGACGGAACGGATCTTCACATTTCTTGGCAGCGAGACGGTCCAGGGATCTCCTGGATGGATCTGGCTGCGACCGCTCGTGGTTCCACCACCCGATAGATGATCGAGAAGTACGCTGACGAGCTGGACATAGCCCGGATGGGCCGGAAGATCGGTCCAGTCGAAATCAATACTTGTAGCCAGGAGCATGGTCCGGCCACGGCCCTGTTGGCGCTCAAGGAGTAGGGGGGCACCATTTTCCAGAGTTACCCATGTGGATATATTCGTGTCGGACGGGCTCGGGGGAGCGAGTACAGCGTATCGAAAGATTCGAGCCTGTCGGATACTTTCTCCACCCTTACCAGCTAAGAGACGTGCTCCATCCGCCCGAATATCAATATTGCCGACACCGAGGCCGTCGTCGGTGGAAAGGCGTGCGTCGGAGCCATGGATTTCACGTAGAGGTAGTACGAGAAGATCACGCAGGCTATCGCCAAAGTCCGAATCGCTCTGATCTCCGACCGTGACAAGGAGCCCGACGCCTCCCTCCACAGCGGTCTTTAGAGTATGCGCCACGTCTCGGTCCAGAACATGAATGTTCGCTAATATGATTACGTCCCTATCGACTACCGTGGCCGGCTTTAATCCTTCTGGAGCGACAACTTCGACGACCAACTCATTTCGCACCATCTTGAGTGCTTCGATGGCTCGACGGAGGAAAAAGACCTCATCTTGGAATCGTATGGGTCGGGGCGATCCATTGACTACGAGGACGTTGATTGCCTCGTGTCGCCGACGTTGGAAAAAGAATGTGTTGTCGGGAGGAAAGTCATCGTTTTCGAGTCGGATCTCTGCGGTCTCAAATACATCGGAGGGACCCAGGCCAAACCGAACCTCTTTCGAAGAGTTGGGGTCTAATTGGATGGCTTGGCGAACCACCTGTTTTCCGAGTTGCAACGTGACAGCAGCATCAGATGAACTGGCGGTGTGATTTTCAACCTGGGTTATCAGCTCACTTCCACCATCGGAAGTTTGGCTCTGTCGTACACTGGATAACCGTATATTGGAGGGAGGAGTCTTCCGTAGAATCGGGTGCAGATGTAAGTCAATCCCGCGAAAGTCGAGGGATTCGAGTTCTGCGATATCGGTGACGGAAAAGGAGGCGACGATTCGAATCTCACGGTGTTCTAGACCCTCTTCGGACAGAAGAGTACGTGCCAACCCTGCCGCATCTTTCAGGTCGGATCGCATATAGGTTGGCTTGATACGGGAGAGCTTTCTTCCCAACTTGAGAGGATCTTGGCTCAGATGCGATTCGAGTAACGTCGGTCTACCCCGATCTGCGAAGATGACGGCTGCTGTGGATCCGGGAGGCAAACGGTTCAACACTTCGCGCGCTTTACGTACGGTACGGTTCCATATGGGCCGATAGGAATCGACGCGGTCGTCGTCTACCCACTGTTCGATCCCACGGTCGACGACAATCACGACACTTCGGGGTGCACCTAATGGAGCGGAACCTGAAGATGAGGATGGCAGATAGGGACGAGCCAATGCCAAGGGGATGGCCATGACCAGGAGTGTTCGAAAGAGCAATAAGAGGAGCTCTTTCATTTTTAATCGTTTGGCTAGTCGTGGGTCACGACGTAGAAGAAATTCGAGCGCCGAAAATTCGAGGCGACGTGCTCTTTTTCGATTGATGAGATGAATAAGTATCGGCACGGCGGCCAGGACAAGGCCCGACAGAAAAATCGGCTGTACGAAATTCATGGAAGACCCCGCCGTACCAGCTCGTATAGAGGGGCTTCGAGGGAGTCACCGGTTCGAATCCGTAAATATCCAACGTTGGATTGCTGGACCCCGGTGGTGATGGTTTCCAGGTGGGCTTGCATGCGTTTAAGGTAGAGTCCGCGAATAAGTTGCGGCTCTGTCACGAGATTTCCGTCTGTTTCCATGGAGCGGAAATCACGGACTCCATCGAATGGGAAGTCGAGTTCGTCCCCATGTAGGACATGCAACAGAAGGACAGAACAGCCTCTGGCGCGTAGGGCACGCATGGGCCGGAACAATCGCTCTGGATCCTCAAAGACATCCGTCAGAATGATAATCGCTCGTCGTCGACCAAATCGTTCCACCTGACCATCCAGTACGGGACCGAGGGCGGTCTCCCCCTCGGGGACAGTGGTTTCCAACATCTTTGCCATGGAGGCGAAATGGCCCAGGCCCGGACGAGCTGGAACACGGCCTTGTACCTGGTCCGATACAACCTGCATCTCGACCCGGTCCCCTTGTCGCAAAAATAGATAGGACAATGCGAGGGCAAACACCCCAGCGCATCGGTATTTCATGGAATCATCCGGGCCATAGGCCATAGAGCCAGAGCCATCAAGGATGATGCGAGCCGTCAGGTCGGTTTCGTGGTGAAACCGTTTGATATAGAGCTTGTCCGAGCGACCATAGACTTTCCAGTCAATGGTTCGGAGATCGTCTCCGGGAGCATACTCCTTATGGTCGGAGAACTCGATGCTTACGCCATGATGAGGGCTACGGTGGCGACCCGAAAGGAACCCTTCGACGAGTCCCTGCGCATCGAGGCGCATACCCTGGACTCGAGTTAAGAGTTCAGACAGGCGTTCGTTGTTCCGTAATGGCTTCACGGCCCGATTGAATCCAAGAGTTCGTCAAGTACATTACGTACCGAAATTCGCTCTGCTTCTGCATGATAGTTCAGCAGGAGCCGGTGCGAGAGAATGAACGGGACGAGGGCCTGGATGTCTTCCACGTCGACCGTATGTCGACCATCTAGAAGAGCTCTGGCCTTACCACCAAGTATCAGAAACTGGCCCGCGCGTGGACCGGCTCCCCAGGAAACGAAGCGGTCGACCAATGGGGTTTGTTCTTCTGCCCCAGGTCGGGTGGCTTGTACCAGCCGAACAGCGAACTGTAGGACATGGTCACTGACGGGAACTTCGCGCACAACCTTCTGGAGCTCCAGAACCTCTTCTCCCGAGATGACAGGGGTAACGGTGCTTTCTTCCGCCAGAGTGGTTCGCCGAACGACCTCGACTTCTTCTGTGAACGAAGGATAGCGGACGTCTATGCTGAACATGAAGCGGTCCAACTGTGCCTCGGGGAGCGGGTAGGTTCCCTCTTGTTCAATCGGATTCTGCGTCGCAAAGACAAGGAAGGGTTCCTCAAGAGGATAGGTTCGTCCTCCAGCCGTTACCTCGCGCTCCTGCATTGCCTGTAGAAGGGCTGCCTGTGTCTTGGGAGGGGTTCTGTTGATTTCATCTGCGAGCAGGATATTCGTGAACACGGGCCCTGGTACGAAACGGAATTCACGTCTCTTGCTGGCCGCATCTTCTTCCAGAACATCGGTTCCCGTAATGTCGCTGGGCATGAGATCCGGGGTGAACTGGATTCGATTGAAGTTCAGGTGCGTTGCTTCGGCTAATGTACTGATGAGTAGCGTTTTCGCCAGACCGGGCACCCCGATGAATAGCCCGTGCCCTCGGGCACATAGACCGATCAAAAGGAGCTCAATGACTTGTTCCTGGCCGACAATTCGCTGACCGATCTGTGTGAGCACCTGGTCTCGTACCTCACGGGCTTTTTGGGCCTCGTCGCTCCCTACCTCGACGGTTGCTTGGTCTTCGGCTGGAACGGCCGGTTCCGGTACTTGCTCTGTATTTTTCTTTGCCATTGGTGTCCTTGAAACCAGAGTCGTCTGGTTATCTATTGATGCGGAGCAGGCGCATGGCTTCCTGTTCCCGTTCGACGATTTCTTTCTTTCCCAGTTTATCGGCGGTTTTCTTCATCAACCCGTGAACTTCTACATCGAAGGGGTTTCTGCGTAAAGCCAGGGTAAGGGCTTCGAAAGCCTGTTGGTATTTACCGAGCCGCACAGCTGCGCGCCCCAGATTCAATTGAAGACTGAAGTCCTCTGGATAATACGGTAGTGGGCCTTGGACTTCGTCGTAGGCCGTGGCGGCGTCCCCAGAATCCAAGAGCGCTTTCGCGAGCTTACTTTGAATCGCTGGATTTACACCTTTGGTTCGTTTGGATGCCTTCTTATATTCGATCGCCGCAGCGTGCGGTTTGTCTCGACCATGCAGCAGATCTCCCAGATAGGTGAAGTCCTCGGCCGCTTTCTGACCGATTCGTTTTCGCTCGGTGTCAGGGTTGTTTCGATCTTTGAAGACCAGGAGATCTAGAGTTCCTGCGGGAACAGAACGCCACTTTTGTTTCCGGAGAAACCGTTTCCACTTTTTTTCAAAGCTCCGGAAGGACATGCCCAGAACTTCTGACATAGCCTCTTTATCGGTCTTCCCATCATTCATAAGCCGGAGAAGTTTTCGTATTCCGGCGGTTCCATGACCTGCATCAAGGTACTGGGCGACGGTGTATACTTCGGCGAAGGCCAGAAGGGTGTGATCCTGAGAGGGCAGCTTTGCCATGGAAGGGCTCATGTCTTCGAAGGGGATCAGCTCCTTATCCTTCAGAGCACGACGGAGTCGGTGCTGGCTACTGGGCCGCATGGCCAGGCTCTTTTCGGAGCGCCAGCGCGTCTCAAGATACTTGGCAAGACCTTCGTGTATCCAGATGGGGACCCGGTCTCCTGTTAAGCGCTGGATCACATAATGTACGTACTCATGGGATAGGGTATCCAACCAACCGTAGCCCTGGAGAAGAGCCTTGGGAGAGGTCAGCATCAACTTGCGATGTTTGCAGAGCGCGATGGTCCCACTGGTCTGGATTTCTTCCGCAGTGAGATTGCTCGCGCGGGCCATCTCTTCGGGCGAACCGTATATTTCGAT
This sequence comes from Myxococcales bacterium, assembly GCA_002728755.1. GTDB lineage: Bacteria > Myxococcota_A > UBA9042 > UBA3505 > UBA3505 > UBA3505. The sequence goes on along the minus strand of PBVT01000047.1, from coordinate 88,834 downwards.
CCGGACCGGGAAATCCGGATGGTAGCCAAAAACATCCCCAATCCGTTGTCGGATTTTTGGGAAAGCTTCCTTAATATATGGAACAAGAACAGCGTCCTTTCCCGGAGGGTAGAGCACGGAGAATAGATTGTCCGGGTCGTCATAGCGGTCAAAACTCGATGTCAGAGTTTCGGTCTCGCTGGCGAGCTCGAACCAATGGTGAACCATGGACTTCATGGATTCGTCTTCGGCCAGCGCTAAAGCCTGTTCAAAGTGCATACGCGATACGCCATATTTGCCTTCCAGAAGACGTAGGTGTCCCAGAGCATATAGGTAGCGCAGATTATCGACGCATGTGGCCTGTTTCGGTACGAGTAGAGGGATGGCGTCTTCGAGCTGTTCAGCCCGAAGAAAGTTCATTGCCTTCGCGACATCAACCGCCGGAGGACAATCTGTATCTGGCGTTGGGTGCAACTCCTGCGCCGTCAAGGAAGGTACCATCAGGAGTACCAGGAGAACCCCGCATAGCGTTGGTTTGATAGAGGTCATTGGGCCAACTCCCGGAAGTATTGTTCCAGGGCGCCGTCATAGCGGTCTGGTATTTTTTCCTTCATGGTTCGCATCAAGAGATTTCGAAAGTTACGAGGTACTTTATGTGCTTCCTTTCCTGGAATCTCTACGGGTTCTGTTGACGGACGAACTCCAACGGACTCCGCTCCCCCATGGCTTCCGTTGGGTTTCATAGCGTTCTTGAGTTGGTCCCGAGCACTCTTGAGGCGTTCGAGGGCATCCTCCTGATGGGGGCGAGCGTGTTTGGGGTTTCCATCACCAAGACGCTTTGAAGCTCTCTCCATCATACGTTCAGCTCCCTGCGACATACCTTTAACCAGGCGCTTTAGTGATGGCGCGTTTTCACCTAGTTTATCCAACTTCTTTGTAGCTTTACCGAGCTCCTTGCGAAGCGCGCTCTGCTTCTTCTGTAAATCCTTGGCCTTTTTCACTCCCTTCTTTCCCAGGGATTCCTGCGGCTCGGGCACGAGAGAGTCCAGGTCATCGGCAAGTTCGCTCAGCTGATCGCCGGCCTTTTTGCACTGACCCGACGCCTTTCGCATTTTTCGAGCCTTTTGCATTTTCTTTCGGGCTTTCTGGTTACGGCGTGCGGAGAGTTTCATCTCCATCGCCAATTGCTCCATCTTCTTGGATAGTTTTTTCGCCTGTTCGGACGCTTTCTGAATGTCTCGACTTTCGAGCCGCTTACCAAGACGATCCAACTCTTTCTCAGCTTCGTTTAGAGCTTTCTTATCGTAGGGGTGTAGGGGCTTCTTTGGGATTTGCTGGAGACGATCACTTACGTCGGAGACCTTCTTCTTAGCCTCTTCCAATTCCTTGTCGAGGCCTTCATCAAAGCGCTTCTTCAGCGCCGCGCGTTCTTTGGCTTCGAGTCGTTCGGTTTGTTTGATGAGCTTCTCTTGTTTGCGGGCGAGATTGTCTAGATCACGCATGGAGCGCTGGACATCTTTGGACATCTGGCTATTGCCACCAGATTTGCGCGGTCGCATGACCCCTTCTTGCATTTGTTCGCTCAGCTGTTGAACGTCTCGCTCCAGAGATTCTGCGAGTTTGAGGGCTTCTTCGAGTCGCCCGTCCTTGAGGAGCTGCCGGATTTGCTCCAAACGTTTGTCCACGTCGGATAACCCTACATTGTTTTTCTGTCGAAGCAGGGCATCTGGGTTGAAGTTTTCGTCCGGCATCTTCTGCGCCATCTTGCCCATTTCCTGGCGCATGTCATTGACACGTTGGGACAATCGATCCAGCACGTCGAGGGCCTGTCGCATCTTTGAATCGGACGCTTTATCCTTCATCGCTGCGATCAGGGAGCGAAGCTCTTCACTTCGATCTTTGAGTCGTTCCGAATCGGATGCGAGACGATCCTGGCGTTGCTGAACAACCAGATCATCGAGAGCCAGGACATCGTATTCGAAACGATCGATGATTTTAGAGTGAAGACGGAAGGCTCGTCGTATACGAACAGGGTTCTCGAGATCTCTACCGTATATGTTGTTCGCGTTGGTTGTGTCCTGCTGATGCAGCTCTCGTTGCTGTTTCAGGATCGTCTCAAGCGATGAACGAATCAGATCTGTTGTCTGCGGGTCTTCGATAAGTCCCCGCACTAGCTCATCAAAGCTACGCAGATAAACGGCTTCCTCACGTAGCATACGTCGATATTCTGCGTACGCTTCTTCTGGCGCCTGACCGGCTTTCCAATTGGGTTCGAAGACCAATCGTTCCGCTAACCGAATAATAAGCTCTTCAAACAGGGCTTGTTCTTTCTCCAGGTTTTTCTGATGTTGCTCATCTGGACTGAATATCTTGAACCGGCGTGGTGCCGATTGTGCCGTCTGCGGACCATTCACTGTGTTGGTATCTTTGGCTTCGTAGGAGACGACCACGACATCGCCCGGGCTGGCTCCAATATCGCGTAGGTCCAGCGTATCGCTGGTAGAGTAGAGCCGTGTGGCATCCGGGCTTCCTACATTCCGGGTTTGCTCGTTTTTCCGGCCCTCGACATGGGTCTTGCGACGTACGGCCGCGATGCCGAAGTCGTCGCGAGCTTCGAACATGACCCGAACTTCATCGTCGATACGCACTTCCGAGTCTTGTGGTGGGAAGAGAATGCGGACTCTTGGAGTCTCATCCACCTGTAGATCCAATCGGTAGGGGCGGGATTGTGTGTAGGTCCAATCATCGGCGATAGCACCAAACCAGAATGGCCCCCCCGACGTCACAAGGTGCCGAAACTCGAACCGCGATTCGTTCAGTCTCAGGGTCTTGGGTTCGACGCAGGAGAAGCCGACTTTCTTATATCCGCCCTGGGAACATTCAAACGAAAACCGGACATCATTGGCCCACAGGTCTTCGCTTCGACAGGCCTGATGAGCCTTCTCGGAGAGCTCTTCACGGCTTAGGCAGCTCTGCTGTTCCTGAAGCCTGCGTTCGTCCTGATCACTGGGAAGCACAACAAAGAGATCGCTGGTGTTTTCTAGAGCCGCCAGGCCTCGTACGGCGATCTCAGTACCCGGATACACCGAAAGGTGCCCAGAGAAACCGGGCAGTGCACGGCTTTGCAGGTTGGTATAGGCGGGCGGAATCACATCGATGGCGATACTGTGGACGACGGTATCAGTCTGCGTATCGCTCGGGCCGTCCGTATCCGAGGCGATGATGGGGGCGAATAAATCCAGGAGGCCATTTTGAACCTCTGCTCGATAATTCAGCGTGATCGCGGCTAAGACAGCAACGGTACAGGCCAGGGCAACGAAGGCCTTATGCTGTGCAGACCGCCCGGTGACGGTGTCTACAGGGATCTGTGGAACCGATTTTTCGACTTGTGTAGCGAGGCCGTTTTCTACCCAGTCTGGCACGACAAGTCGTTCGTCTTCCTGGAGTTGAATACTTGTTACGAGAGATGACCGGAACTCTGGCGTGTTTCTTTCAACATAGGCCGCGTACCACGTCAGGGATTTACCGTAGCGAAACGCGCGCACGGTTTGAAAAATCAAGAGTAGACTAAGAACTCCAAGGGATACGAGTACGGTGTCTCGAACCAGGATTGGGGCTAAATGGGACGCAAAAACTCCGGCCACGATCGTAACAATCGCCACATGAAGCAGAATAATCGATGCGACGATGGCTCGATTGATCCTTGTGGAACGACGAAGTCGTTCGCATACATGGACAGCTATTTGGGAGTTAGACGACACCACGGAACCTCCAGCAAGAAAAAGAACTCACCAAGGTGAGACATTCCCGGCTGGGAAAACAATCTACTGAGGCACCTTAGCAGTCTCCGTTCCTCGTGCGAAGTACGTATTTTTCCGATGGCGGCTCCATTCGATGAAAAGCGATGGTTTTTTTTAATATGATTTTTGTGATTGAACCCGAATTTGCCTGTAAATTAAGGGGAATTCGAAAAGAATGCTTGCGTGAATGAGAAACGTGGTGCAAAAGAGGCACCCAGCCTGGTTCTTCTGTAATCAACCGGGCTCAACCAGAAAAACATCTATATAATGGGGAAGTTACATGACGGCAGACGTGAAAACGCAGGTTACCGAGCATGACAACTTCTTTTGTCGCGCATTACAGTTGAACTTGCGTGTCGAAAATTGTCTTGCGAACTATGTTGATGCCAACGCTCTGAATTTGCGGAATTCCGTTTGTTTCAAATGTAATCAGGGTGCTGAAGTTCGTGCTGCTTACGCGAACTCCTGAAACGTACACCCGCCTTGGGGGCCGAATCTTCAATGGTCGATGTTTGGCGTAGCCGTAATCATCGCCTCGTGGCCCTCCTTTTTGTGCTGCTTATCGGGTTGTCTAGTTGTGATGCTGGTCCTCCACCCGTGGAATTCAGCGTACGTAGTACAGTAAACGACAGCCCTGTAGCTGACGCGCAGCTCATTTTTCGAAAGGCTACGAATCGGAAAAAGGCAATTACAGCTTATTCGGATGCCACTGGGGCGGTGAGTGTTGCTCTTGGAGGCGGAGCCTATGAGGTGGAAATCTATGCTCCAGGCTATTGGACCACCGGAGATCTGGTCGGTCCGGTTCTTACGGTCGATGCCGCGGAAGAGTTTCCCGCCACAGTTCGTCTGGCACCGACGGCCGGAGCTGGCGGCATGGGTTGGATTGATGTCACTGTATTGGATACGGCGGATCGTACCATCGGGGATGTCGTCGTAGTCGCTGTTGGGGAAGATGTCTTTGGCCAGGGGATTCGAACTGTGTATGGCCGGTCGGATGGCGCTGGAGTCAGTCGGATACCGAATCTGACAGCAGGCTCCTATACCCTGGAGGCCTATGGGATCGGAGTAGGTACGCGGGTTATTCCAAGTGTAAATGTTGTCTCAGGACAGGGTGTGTCTGCGACCATTCGAGTCGGCTCGAACCAGCTGGGTTCGATTCATGGCACGACTGGGACGGGGCCTGCGAATGCGGTTTCGAGAACATTCACACTGCGAGAGCCGAGAACCGGTGCAACGGTAAAACGTATGGAGCTGTCTCCGAATGATGCGGAATTTTTGTTCCAGGATGTGGCCATAGGGAGTTACCACCTGCACGTAGAGTCTAGCGATGGAGCATTCGTTGCATCTGCTCACGAGCAGGCGATGTATGGTGGGTTGAACATCCAGGTGAATGTAGGAGACAGCCCGCTCTTTGAGGTCCCACTGGCCCCGGCTGTTTCATTGACTGAGCCTGTAAACGGAGTGCTGACAAACCTTCAACCGGAGTTGATCTGGTCCACAGTGTCAGAGGCTGACTTCTATGTCGTCGAGGTAAAAAGCGCGGCAAACGAGGTCGTCTATGGAGGGTTTGCTGACGACGGGACGGCCCGGCTTGAGATTCCCCAGGGCGTTACATCGATCGCCTATGGTGATCTTAGTCATGCGGCAGTTGCGACGGAGTACATACCGGCGAAATATCTGGCGGAAGGCCAGCGATATGGTTGGCGTGTCTACGCGTGTGTATATGATACTGCGGAGAGCCGTGGGTATCGTGCGGTGGCTGTAAGTCCATTCCTGGCAGGTTCATTTCAGGCGGGCGGTCTTCCCTGAGAAATAAACTCAGCCGGGAGTCACAAGCTTTATAAAGGGCAGGAGCACCGGTTGCCCATCGTGGGGCCATCCCGCAGGAGGTCGTTGCATTCTACCGACCTCTGTAATTCGGGTCGCACCATGCTCTTCGGCCCAGGATGTCAGGCGCGAGCCGGATGATCCGCCTCGTAATGATGGGCCAAGCCCTACGGTCGAGATCTCGTCGGCCGGGTTATATAGCCAGGAATCCGAATCCGATCGAAAATCGATGGCTGCGACGAGAATTCCTCTTCGGATCGCTGGGGGCGTGGAAAACAATCCAGGACAGTCTTCGGTCGGGGGCCCAAGCATCACAACATGTGCAGATCCCCAAGTTTGTATTGCAGTAACGCCACGGGGCTCTCTCGCTAGTTCTCCGATGACTTGATCTACAAGGCCAGCTCCGAGTGGGCGGCGTATAAGGTCATTATGGGGGGGATAGAGTTTTGTCGCGCTTAACAGAGCTTCCCCTAATACCGTGCTGACAAATTTGGCGTCGCGCTGATCTCCATCCACAAGCAATACTCGTGGACTCATACAGCCTAGACTGTCATGGAGCAGAATATCGACAGCCAGTCCTGCTAGAAGTTCCGGTTTGTTGGCGTCCAGCGGACCCAACGCTGCCAATGACCACCGAGGCCCGTAGACAACAATGCGTGTGTTGGCGCTGGCTGACTGTCGAATCTGCTGTACGACTTCGTGTCCACCGTGAACGACGACTGTGTCCATGGAGCGAATCCGCTCCGAGAGCGTGGCTTCTGAAGTGGATGGAGGGAGAACTTCAATCTGTTGAGCCAGATCGATGGATACACTCTCCAGGCGCTCTATAAACATCTGTATATCAAGGGGGTTTCGGCTGGATGGTCGCACAACGACCTGTGCTCCTGCGAGAATTGCGGCCGAGACCGATTCAAGTCCTACAAACGGGACCGTTGAGGCTGTGATTACCAGAGATTTCGACACGGGCCTTGGGCGGATCCGACCGGCTTCAAAGGCAGATATCTCGCGAGCAAAAAGCTCAAATATACGCTGTTCCGTCCAACGGTTCGCCTCTCGCTGAAGGGCTTCACGAACGGTTGGTTTGGATAAGCCCATCTGGTTGGCGATGTCTTGTGAGATCTGATTCCCGTCGTCCGCTAATCGTTGCCATGTCTCTGCAATAGCGCCGATTCTTTTACTGGTACTGACCGGGTTAGAAGCGGTCACCTTTGGTTTCGTGGGGGCCGGACTGGGAGATGCTGCGTCTTGTTCTTCAGCGACCCGTAAAGAGCAGCCACGGCTTTCCGCTTCGGCTGCTCGGCCCAATAATTCAAAGGACCTGTTTTCATGCAGTATGGCCAGGTCTGATGTCCGAATGAAGGAACAGGTGTCCAGGTTGACCGGGTCGAAGATCTGCAGCAAGCCAGGTGTACCTGTCTTCTGTGAAATCCCCGTATCCGGGTCGACCACATCCACATGAACCCAGGACGGAAAACGAAGCAGCACCCGCTCCCGGTCCTCGCTACGTCCATATGCCTGGGAACCCAGCTCAGCCATACCGTATTCTGTAATTACCCGTTGGGGATCGACATGCCACGTTTGATGAATCCGGGTCAGAAGCTCATCTCTGGAAAACTCTCGCCCTGTCCCCTTGGCCCCTCCTGTTTCTAGAACAAGGCTCTCTTTGGAGAGGGCTGCCGAAAATCCATGTTCGTGGAGCCAGATGTGGCTCAGCGCGGTTCCAAGCACAAGAGTCGGCTCGGAATCTGAGGCCGTAAGTTCCTTTTGGAGCCTGGCAATATCGATGGTGCCATCGGGGAGTCCGACGTGCAGATGATTCCTGGGCGCCAACTCAAGCATCAGGGTATCGAACATATGGACCAGGGATGAATCGGGCCAGATTGTCGTATCGGGCAACAACGACAGAATCCGATGACTCCCAGGCTCCACTTCTGGGACGAACCGTTTAAAGGCCTGGCATACGGAGAGTTCATAGAGCTCCAGGCTTCGCAGTCGATGCCGGCTCCGTTTCGAACCCGATGTTCCGCTGGAACGGAATTCACGAACAGGATTGATCTTCGAAGGATCAAAACAGGTCAGATCGCCGTGACGAAATGTGCTGGTGTGAACGGGTACCATATTCTCCAGCTCTACCGGCGTTCCAGGTTGAAGATCATATGCGCTGCAATGGGCAGAAAGAGCCGGACAATTTGTAGACTGGTATGCCCAGAGCTGTTGGAGAAGCTCCGCAGGTTTTGCCTTCGACGCGGTGAGGAGATCTGCGATCTCTTCGAGAAGTCTGGTTCGTTCCGGATTCACGATGCCTACTTTCGTACGACTTGATCGATTATAAATACTGTTGGAAGGCCTGCCCGATTCGTTCCCCAAAAACTTCCAGCTCATCCTCGGAGATATTCAATGGGGGGGTAAATTGTAACACGTTTCCGTCGAGGCCACCGCCCAGCACGATCAGCCCTTCCTTTAGGCAACCCTGGACGAGTTTCTTTACGGGTTCAGCTGCTGGGGTCTCGTTCATGGATTCGAAGAAAGCGAGCCCCTGCATCAGGCCTTTGCCTCGGATTTCGATCTTGAATTGCGATGTGCGCTTCACCAGGCCTTCGAGGATTGTCTTTAACTGCTCTCCTCTATTGCGGACCATCTGGGCGGTATCCTCAGCTTCCAATGCCTTGAGCATGGCAAGAGCTGTTCGCATGGTGAGGGGGTGACCGAGAAAGGTCTCGGTATGGAGCGCTTCACCAGTCGAGGGACCAAACGCGTCCATCACATCTTTCTTTCCTACACAGACGCCAATCGGCAGTCCGCCTCCCAGGGCTTTCCCGAGGAGCAGAATGTCTGGCTCGATGTGCATGGAGGCAAACCGTTCGCCGGTTCGATAGAACCCGGTGAAGATTTCATCCACGATAAGAAGGGTACCTGTCGTGTCACATAGATTGCGTAGCTGATGGAGGAAGTCCGTAGGGGGGACACATATACCACCCCGCCCCTGAATAGGTTCGATAATGATGGCTCCTATTCGCCGCTCTGTATTTTGAAGCACCCGCTCTATCTCGATCAGGCAACTTTTCATAGATGCCGTATCGTGCGGAAAGCGCAGAGGAGGGGGATTGGTCGCACATTGCTCTGCAAAGGGATCACGAAACCGGCTGTGCCCGATGACAGATAAGGCTCCTGTACTTAGGCCGTGGTATCCTCCCTGGAAATAGAGAACTTCTGGCCGTCCCGTTCGTACGTAGGCCGCTTTGAGGGCAATCTCCGTTGCCATGGTGCCACTAGTTCCGAGTGTGATGCGGGCATTCTTGATGGGCACGAGCGCGGCAAGCTCCTCGAGAAGTTCTACTTTCGCCAGCGGGGGATGAACATCTCCCATCCCGTGGATCAGTATGTCCGTCTGGCTCTTCAATATTGTCTGGACCGGGGCAGGGCAATGGCCAAGCGCCGCTACTCCAAAGGCGGCCGTCATATCGAGGTACCGCCCTCCGTCCACATCGGTTACCCAGCACCCCTCGCCTCGTTCCCAGAAGACAGGAAAGTCTTCACCCAGCCAGGTGACATTGGCTGTTTCGACTCGGTGGAGCCTACTTGCGAGCTCACGGGATACTGCTCCCGGTCCGCATCCTTTTGATTGTATATCCGTCTTCATGGATGGGCAGCTTATCCCCGATCATGGATGAGTAACAAGCCCCCCGTAGGTCTTTGTCGTACAAAAATCGACCGAATTTCAATGGAACATAGGCGGCATAACGTTTGGCGGTATGTGTCTTTTGGTCCTTAAATGCCAGTAAAAACAACCGGTTACCTCTTATCTTTTTGTGATAAAAAGTCGGTTGACAAAGGTGCTCGCCTGCATCATAACGCGGATCGTTGATTTCTGGCTTGGAGAGATAATGCAAATGGCGGCAAAAAGTCTTGGAAGAAAGTTCGGTTGTTTTTCTTGTGGAACGAAGTTCTACGATTTGAACAAAGCAGAGGCCTTATGCCCCAAATGTGGGTGTAATCAAACCGATGCTCCGGACCGACCGGATATCTCTACAATTGCCGCCAAAGTGATGGCTAGTACCGTCACGGAAGCCGAAGATCTGTCAGAAATGGGCCCGATTGCCGATGAAATGGACGTATTCGGTTCCGATGACATGGCTGGCGATGATTCCAGTGCTTCGAGTGCAAAAGAAAAAGCCTCAACCATCGAACAGAGCAGTGATTTCGATTCCGATGATTTTGATGCGGATGATGATTTCTAGAGACGAATTCGTACGGTAGTACCATTCGTTACAGAGAGCCGTTTGGCGGCATCACCATTAATTACAGAGATCTCTAGCAGGCCAAGGCTTCCCTTCAGGGCAACCACTGCTCCGGGTTCTGCGTTACCGTAAGTTTCCACGAATCGTGTGATTTCGGTTTGGCCAATATGAACCGTGGAAAGGCCGGCGGACTGGAGTTCTTCGAAGGGTATGGATGTGATCAGGTTCCCAAACCGATCTGCACATAGAACCGTTCCTGTGATGGTTTGTTTTTCACGCTGAAAGGATGTGTCGAAGACGATGGGTTTGGGTAAAACTTTCAGGTCTCCAGGGACATCAAGACGACCGCAGGCGATTTTCGCAGCGATGGGGGTAAAAATATCTCGCCCGTGAAATGTCGCAGACCGAATCGTGTCGGGTAGGTGTTTTGATTCTACGGCAAAGACCTGGGCATCGGGGGCCCAGTCAAGCAATAAGGAGATAAGGCCATTGTCTGGACCTACAACGAATTGATCCCGCACATGAGCAACGAGTACCTTCCTGGATGTTCCGACCCCTGGATCGATAACTGCGACATGCGTGGTCCCAGATGGGAACTCCGGAACAGCCATACGTAATGTATAGGCAGCACGACGAATATCGAAGGCGGGAATCTCATGACCAATATCCACGAGGGTCAGCTCGGTGGATTCCGATAGAGCCACTCCTTTCATTGCGCCGACATAGCCGTCGGCAGAAGAGAAGTCGGTCAGGAATGTCAGTATACCGTTAGATGGTAAGGCGGTTGCCATGGGCTCCGTGGTTTGTAAACGCAGGCAGGAATCCGTTGTGTTTCGTTCCATCATAACGCAACCAACGAGAAACCGACAAAGGAACAGATTGGCGCGATTGTGCTGTCTATGATACCACCCAAACATCATGCGAAAGCTATTTCTGGCGGTAGCATTTATTTGTCTGAGTGGGGGCTTGGTACACGCCGAGCCAACCGTACTGGAGGTTGAGGACTCCTTTGTTTCGAGTCGTCCATTCGGTGCCAAGGCAGCGATCCGTTACGACGTCACGGCGACATTTATTCAGGTAAACCGAGAGCTGGTTTGCCAGAGTTCAGCCCAACCTTTGCTCTGCCCGAGTGGTAATGCCTCCCTCGTGGCTCGGGAATTGGATGCGCGCCGTGTACAACATCGGATGATAGTCGATACGCGGTTCGGTCTTTATCGAGACCTGGAGCTTGGTGTAGAGCTTCCCGTCGTATTACTGGACCAGGTGACACTGGGGTATGCCCCTGGTGTTGGGCCAATCAATACATTATTGGGGAACCAGTTGACCCCCGTCCCCTACGCGGGACCGAAGAGAGCGGGTCTTGGTGATATAACTCTGCGGTTACGGGGAGCTCTTATGCATCATCAAAGAGATCCTGGCGTCCCCGCAATGGTGATGGAGTTGGCTTATACCTTGCCATCCGCACAAAGCATGCGAGCCAATAATTCTTCGGTAGGAGAGGGAGTTCATGGTCTTGCACTACGCCTCGATACGTCGTATCCGGCCCAGCCAGGCCTTCATCCACGCTTTGGTGTTGCAGCAAAAATGTACCTCGTGGCGGATGAAAACCTATATGTGAAAGGCTTCAAAACTCAGGGGGTGGCTGCGCCTGGTCCAGAACTCGGAGTCTATGGTGGGCTGTCGATCTTTGCCTGGAAAAAATCCGACCATAAGTTCCTGACTGTCGACATCCTCGGGGACGCTCAATATATCCATGAGGGGCGCTCTCCGACCATTATGTTCGGGCCGATTGGGACGAGCCAATGCAGTCTTAATCCACAGTGTTCGACAACCACCTTTCCCGCGACAGGCGGCGCGTCGAATGGGATTACACATGTTCAAGGGCACCTGAAAGTAGGCGGGAGCCTGGGGACAAGATACCGATTTCACCCTCGCATGGAGGTCATTGCCAGTGCGTTCGGTAGGTATAGTCCTTCGTACTTTCTTAGTTATGGGATCAATGGGGTGGACCTGGACGGAAACGGCCAGATCGAGGCGAATAATGCTCTCGGCCAGAACGAATTCAGTCCCGTATATGCGCCTGGTCTCGACGAACCGGGGCAGCGTCTAAAGGCATCCCAGCATATCGACTTCGGCGGTTATATCGGGTTCAGTGGACGCTATTAGGTCGAAGAGCCTATCCAGCTTTCCATACGAGATAGCGCTGTCTTGAGGGCATCCTCCGAGGTCGCGTAGGATAGTCGTACGTGGCCGGGCGCACCAAAGGGGGTGCCTGGTACAACAGCCACGTGGGCTTCCTCAAGCAGACGTGCAGCGAAGTGCACATCATCATCGCAATTGGTTTGCTGGATTAGCTCACGGACACTTGGGAATACATAGAATGCTCCATCAGGCTGGGCGCATTCCACACCGGGTAGTTGTCGTAGCCCAGAGACCAACAGGTCTCGTCTTCTCGCAAACTGGGTTTTCCAATCGTTAAGAAAGCTGAGCGATCCTTCGAGGGCTGCGTAGGCAGCCCATTGCGCAATAGAGGATGGATTACTCGTCGTTTGCGACATAAGGGCGCCCATCTTTGCTGCAAGGGGGGCAGGCGCAGACGAATAGCCAATACGCCATCCGGTCATAGCGTAGGTCTTTGATACACCATGAATGATGACGGTCTGGTCCTTTAGATCAGGGCATGTGCGCAGGAGTGAGCTGAACTCGGCCGGAGGATAGACAAGCTCTGCATAGATCTCATCACTGACCACAATGAGATCATGGCGCAATGCGGCCTCTCCAATACGAGCCAGGTCTTCCGAGCTGAGGACCTGACCCGTTGGGTTAGACGGATTACATAGGACCAGTGCTCTTGCGCCCTCTGCCGCAGAGATAATCCCGTCGATATCCAGGTCTCCGTTGGGAAGTGGAGGGACGATATCAGGGGTTCCGCCCGCCAACCGCACCTGTGCTGGGTACGTAACCCAACAGGGGGCCGGTATGATGACTCGATCTCCAGGGTTCAGGGTCAGAAACATCGTGTTGAATAATGCTTGCTTGGCGCCACATGTAACGATGATCTGATCAGAAGTAGTCTCGATACCAGTAGATGCCTGAATTGTTGCTGCAGCAGCGGACCGTAACTCGGGGATTCCTGCGGCTGCCGTGTAGCGAGTCTCTCCGCGATGGATGGCCTCCTCGGCCGCTTTACAGATATGTTGTGGGGTATCGAAATCCGGCTCGCCGGCCGCCAGGCTGACGACGTCGATACCTTCCTTGGACATTGCTTTGGCGCGACTCGAGATCGCCAGGGTTGCGCTAGGCTTGAGTACCGCTGCGCGGGTACCCAATAGCGAATTCGTCATACTCATCTCCTACTTCTTTGCCAGGCGTTCATTTAAGGCGGTTGCCACATGGCTTGGCACGAAGGACTCAATATTACCGCCTAGAGAGGCGACCTCCCGCACAAGCGCACTCGACAAATAAAAATATTTTTCACCTGTCATCATGAACACCGTTTCAATCTCTGGACTGAGCTGGTGGTTCATATGTGCCATCTGGAATTCATAATCGAAGTCGCTAACCGCACGAAGTCCTCGCAGAATAACCGACGCGTCCATATCTTTTGCGGACTTAACCAATAAGGCGTCGAATGCTTGCACTTCCACGTTCGGATAGCAGGAGACCGCGTCTTCGATAAGTGACATCCGTTGTTCCAACGAAAAGAGATGTGACTTTGCTGGATTGTTGGCGACACAAACGATGAGACGATCGAAGAGTCGGTTTCCACGTTCAATTAGATCCAGGTGGCCCAATGTGATCGGGTCAAATGAACCGGGATAGATCGCTGTAACCATGGTTACCTCAGGTGTCTAGGATTCCTTGATTATTGCATCGTAGATGACCAGGCAGGTATCTCCGTACCTGTGCGTACCGGTGATTGCAAGCCCTGCCGGTGGATCCGACATCGGAATGCGGGTGGCTCGTTCGACAATAACGATGCCGTTGTCGTTGAGCCAATCTCTTCTGACAATTAGATCTAACACCGTTTCGTATAGGCCGGATTGGTATGGTGGATCCACGAAGATGATATCAAATCGTTCGGTATCCGAATCAGGCCCTCTCTTTAAGAGTCCAATAGCGTCTCCCCGAATCAATCGAAAATTTTCAATGTCCAAACCATCGACACTTTCCAGAATCGCATTTTGTGCCGAACGATTTTTTTCGGCGGTGACAACATGTGCCGCACCTCGAGAGATGGCTTCTAATGAAAAAGTTCCGGCTCCTCCGAACAAATCGAGGACCCGGCTGCCCGATAATTTGGACGCGATGATCGAGCCGATTGCTTCACGAACACGGGATGAAGTGGGTCGAACATTCTTAGGAACACCGCCGATTAAAATACGACCTTTCCATTTCCCACCTGTAATTCGAGGTCTATGATCTCGCGGACTCATCGTGGTCAATTCACCTCAGTTTACCATTGTGAGAAATTGCATGCTGCCAATGATCACGTTGATGGTAAAGGGGATACTTGGTCTGGACTTGAAGTACGTGCCGGTTTTTTGCTTATATGTGGGTAACGTTGGTCACGTCAGAAATGCGGGTTGGACAAAGCTTAGAACCTATCTTCAAAAGAAGACACTTCGAGTTATTGACACTGCGGCTCTGTGATCGTTATAATCCTTCACTATAACTTCCAGACATTTAACGGTGCGACACCATGGCGAAGAAAAAACTTCCGAAGAAAACAAAGAAAGTAGCCGGTTACTTGTTGAAGGACGAAGAGGCTATTAGCCGTAGCCCAGACTCTCTCATGATGACTGGCGGCGCCGGTACAGTGGGCGATGTATTAGGAGATGGAACAATCTCTGCGCATTGTTCGCATGGTTCCCATGGATCCCATGGTTCCCACGGTTCGCACGGTTCTCATGGTTCTCATGGTTCCCATGGTTCTCATGGTTCCCATGGTTCTCACGGTTCCCACGGTTCCCACGGCTCTCATGGTTCTCATGGTTCTCATGGTTCTCATGGTTCTCATGGATCCCACGGTTCCTGGTAGTAACCAGTAGCTATTTACGAACATTCGTGTACGTAAGAGGTCCTTTTTTGAAAGGACCTCTTTGTATTTTTGGTGGGCATCTGATTTATGCCGCTGCGTTTACAACAGATGAAAGTCGGTCGTTGTCGAATGTTCGTTAGAATAGTGATTCGATCGTTGTGATTATTCGATGACTACGAACGATCACCGGATATTTTTGGGTTCCGCCTGCAATAATGCATGCAGGTTTTGTAATCAGGGGGATAAGGGCCCGCTGCAAGAAGACGGTGACTGGTTGGATGAGGCTGTCGAGCAAGCCGTGCGTGGATCTGCCGAAGGAAGAATTACGTTCTGTGGTGGTGAGGCAACCTTACAGCCGGATATTGTCCAACGTGGTGCGAAGTTGGCTCTGGCCCAGGGGGCGAAAGATATTGGGGTCTTCACGAATGGTCGAATGCTTGCGTACGGCGATCTTGTTCGAAACCTGCTGAATGATGGAGTAACCCGTTTCGAGATATCTCTCCATGGTCCCGAGCCAGATGTTCATGATTGGCTAACGCAGGCTCCCGGCTCCTTTCGTCAAACGGTATCCGGCATACAGAAGGCTAAGAAGGAGGGCGCGGCGGTTAACGTACATATGGTCTTAACCCGAAGTAATTATCGATTGGCCTCGGAGATGGTTCGGCTGTCTTCACGGCTGAAGGTTCAAAGTCTGCATCTTCGTATGGTTCAGACGGAGGGTTGGGCTGTACAACCGGAACGTCTACCAAACCTTGTGCCGAAGTTGAGTATGGTTCGTCCCTATATCGAGCAAGCCGTACGGTTGGCGAATCGGGCTGAGCTCTCTATCTTTCTTCACGGAATCCCCGATTGTCAGGCCAATAAAGTTCGATTCAACCTCGATCGAACGCAGTCATTATGGTACGGATTGGCTCTGGAATCTTTGGAGAATGGAGAGCCTGCGTTCGGAAAATCCTGTGATAGTTGTAGGGTTAGAGGCGAATGTGTAGGCGTTACGAGTGAATATTTGGCATACTATGGGGATGGTGAATTAGTTGCATTGGACGACCGGGCTGATTTGGGCCAAGTTGGTCGTACTACAACGTGAGGTATCAGGGTGCAGGAATTCAATAATAGTCATGGCGTAGACGAGGCTCTCCTGGAGAAGGATGAGACGAAAGAAGCGGCGGTAAAAGACGAGCGCCATTGGGTTCGTTTGACTCGTCTCTGCAATCAGCGGTGCAAATTCTGTCTGGATTCCTGGAACCATAATGGAACATATGTGGATAGTGATGAGCTTCGAGACTATATCCGGAAGGGGCGAGAGCAGGGAAAAACGCGCTTAATCCTTTCGGGTGGAGAGCCAACAATCCACCCAGACTATGTGAAGTTCATAAAATACGGCCGAGAGCTTGGGTACGATTGGATTCAGACCGTTTCCAATGGAATGATGTTCGCGTATCCAAAGTTTGCACGAGCTGTAGCGCATGCAGGTCTGAAAGAAGCGACATTCAGCATACATGGACACGACGCGAAAACGCAGGACAGTCTGACAGGGACACCCCAGGCATTTGAGTCTGCGATCCAGGGAATTCGGAATCTACAGGCTATCGGTGGCGTCGTTATCAATATTGATATCGTAGTGAACAAGCAGAACTACAAGCAGCTACCCGAGACGATCGATTTCTTTATGGATCTGGGTATCAAGGAGTTTGATCTTCTTTACATCATACCGTTCGGACGAGGGTTTACAGATTATAGAAAACAGCTGTTTTTCGATCTTGATGATGATGCCTATCCCTATTTCCAGAAGGCATTTGAGAAATCCAAGTTGCCTGGCGTCTATCTTTGGACGAACCGTCTTCCTGTAAACTATCTCGAGAATTATGAGCACCTCATCCAGGATCCTCATAAGCTTCACTATGAGATAAATGGTGGCCGCCATAACTTTGAGGGACTGGCGCGTTTTGGTGTACCTCCGGATTGCTATGGTGAACGATGTGACCACTGCTTCCTCCATGGAATCTGTCGGGACACATTGATGCCGTATCAACGTTGGCTTAAGGAAGGGGAATTTGAACGCCTTCGTCTACGTAGCGGTGAAGAACCGAGTGAACGAGCCGTACAACAGGTCTCGGAACAAAAAGCGGCAAGCCGTTGGTATATCGGAGAGGATGTGAAAGCTCTGCAAGGGAGCCTTGATGTCTGGAAAGACTCCGAAGCAAACGCGGAGGAGCGTGTCTTCGAACTCGAATCCGGTGAGATACCAGATGCCAAGGCGTTGGCTTCCTTCCCTGTTTCCATTGACCGTTGGGCAGTAACGACCTCGGCCGCTGTTGAGAGTGTTCTGTCGAGCAACGCGGAATATGCGGGGATTAAGGCCTTTGAGGTTGTGTTGAACCAGCAGACGATGCCCACGCTGCTTGCGCGTTTGGATGACGTGAAGGCTTGCGCAGAGAAACTCGTCTTTACCTTACGAAATCATGAGTATGTATCTGAATCGAGAGCGACCGATCCTACGCCGGATGAGATCCGTCAGCTTGCTACTGTCGCTACGCGGTTTCGGAATGTGCCCGAATGTGTAACAGGAGTGGCTCCGGAGGGTACGGATCGTAAGATTCTAGATAGTCATCTGGTTGATCCGAAGGGTCTTCTCGACCTTGACGCATATGTTCACCATTATGTGACGGAGGAATACTATTCCAAGAGTCGTCGCTGTGAACAGTGTTCGTCACGCGAAGAGTGCGAAGGTATTCACATCAACTATCTCCGAAATCATGGATTCAAGGTCTGTGATCCCATCGGTGGCACAGCGAAAAAGGAAACAGCTTCGTTTCCGATGATCGCCTAGATATCCGGGGGATCTGTGGCCAATATCGGTTATCTTCAGGTAGTACGGCACTGTAACCACTTCTGTGGTTTCTGTTCGAATCCGACCACCCCGTATGTCCATAATATGGATACGATGAAGCCATTGGTGGATGATTTTGTCCGGCGTGGCTATTTCGGGGTGATTCTCACGGGAGGAGAACCGACGCTTCATCCGGACCTGCCCGAGATCGCTGGATATGCTCGTGACCAGGGTTTGCATGTTCGGATGATCACAAATGGTTGGCGTCTTGCTGACGAGAAGTTCGCGAAAGCACTCGCGGAAGCCGGTCTCCAGCATGTACATATTTCGGTGTATTCGCTGAAACCAGATGTGGAGGCGGCCTTAAGAGGATTGCCAGGGACTCTGCCAAAGGCCTATGCCGCAGTAGAGAACGCGCATAAATTCGGTCTCGATATAAATATCAACTGCGTAATAAGTAAGATGAACGCAGATCATCTCCACGAAAATATCGAGTACTGGATCAAAAACCATCCGTATATTCGGCATTTCGTTTGGAATAATCTGGACCCATCAATGGGACGGGCCGAGGTAAATCAAGATCAATTTACGCCTCGCCTATCGGACTTCGAGGAGTCGTTACGTCGAGCGATGAGCCTACTTCACAGTAGTGGTCGAACATTCCGAGTCGAGAAGGTTCCTCTTTGCTATATGACCGAGTTCGCCTGGGCCAGCACGGAGACTCGAAAGATTGTAAAGGGGGAAGAACGTATTGTTCACTTCCTGGACAATAAACAAACTGTTCGGCAGACCGATTGGGGTCACCTCTATTCTGAGTCGTGTGGTGTTTGTAGCCTTCGGACTATATGTGGTGGGCTCTTTGATCAGGGGGATGGTTACGATCCGGTTGAGCTCTATCCTGTCTTTGTCGACATGGATCGTATTGTGGAGCAGATCATCACAGATCCAAGTGATCCCAGTTATCGGTTGCGGGGAATACGAGAGTGGAAGATAGATTTCCAGCGTCGTATAGAAGCCCAACGCGGCGAAAACTCGGGCAAAAGCAAAAAAGAAGGGGAGCATCCCGCGAAGATGGTGGATACCGGTCTAAAGGTAGGAGCGGTTACCGAGGCGGGAGAGAAACTCTGGGAGAAGAAGCGGCGGGCAGAAGGCCGTAAAGCCGAACGTCAGGGTATCTCTATGGAAACCACCGAACTTTGTGATCCCGAGGACCGCCAGGCAGGCTAGTCTATTTTGGGCACAAAAAAACGCCAACTGTTGGTTTGGCCGAAGCCAAACCAACAGGGCGTAAATTTTTCGAAACGCATATCGGAAATTCCGACGAATCTACTTATGCTGGATTGCTCGCAAGCTTCGCAGCTCCGAATACTTCCAACCGCTGACGGTGTGAAAGCAAAGGTGCTGATTTGCTTGTGGCGTTTTGCGCTGTATCAAGTCGCGCAGAAACGGCACGAACAACCAGATGGTGATCACGAGCGGTCCACTTACGGCCATTACCACCGTTCATGAGGACAAGATCACATTTTCCGGTAGATTCTACTCCGTTGGAGCTGGAATCGAGCTGACATACATCAATTCGAAGCTGGTTCTGATCCGCGTCGGCTAGCTGTAAAACGATACCACCAGCAAAGACAGGGCTTACGGATTGGATCGCCCAAGAACCGTGAACCACATCACCCACATTAAGGGTTTCGTGAATCCAGGTCTGAGGAGTTCCTTCCGGAAGCGCGGCTTTGATCTGCTGAGCATCTTTGGCTTCAGCCAAATTTACGCCAAGCGTACCTGCGGCCACAACGGCAGCTGCACCCGTGGAAGTTTTCTGAATAAAGGAGCGTCTTGAGACGGAATCGGCCATGTCTAATCCCTGACGTTAGAGGTGTCCTAAATAACAAGAAAATCTTACGGACCGAAGGCTCCGATGTCAAGTGACAGGCCTGTTTTTCAATCATACCAATGGGTATCGGCGTTACACCGGTATCAACAGACAGTGTACTTCCCTCCTCAAATATCGAGGATCGGAGGTTTTTAACTGTTTTCGAAGAGGTCTAATCTCTTCGCCCTTCAATCACATTTGCTAGAACGTAATTGGCGATTTCTTGTGGGAGAACAGCCGAAAAATCGTCATCAGGTTCACTGATTTCGACGACGATATAGTCTCCATCTTCGACCGTATTGTAGGTACCGAATTCCTCGAAGGCTTCCAGCGCGTCCGAGATCGCATCTTTCGTATAGATACGTTGGTGAAACCGAACTTCCATGAGTGTGTCTCCAGTCTCTCTATTCGGAGGGGCCTTCCGGTTTTACAGGCTGAAAACCACCCGAGTCTGCCGGTGTCGGTTGTGGTGAGTCTGTACCGTCGTCCTTCGTGTCGGGGCGTTCTTCACTGGCGGAACGTTTGAATTTCTCTTCCCATGGAACGGCAATTCCAAGAGGATCGTCGAGGAAGTCGAGGTCGTCTTCATCGCCATCGAGTACGTCCAACCCTAGATCATCTCCTGCGCTGATCCCTAGTCCGCCTGCGACGGCCTGAGAGATTATAGACTCAATCCGAGTCTTGTGTTCGCGCATAACCTTGGAGCGAAGAACTTGGGAAAGTGCTTCATTCGCGAAATCGCCCGCGAGTGCATTTAGATCCTGCTCATCTGTTTTTCCAGTCTTAGCCTGGATATGAACAAGGACATTCCCGTCATCATCTTTATCGAGAAGAATATAGCTCCGATCGATGAGGACGTAGGCCGCACCATACACGGCGTCCATGGGGTAGAGGCCCTTTTTCAGACGAAGGCTAAGACGGCCTTGCTCAGCATCAATTACAAAGATTTCGGGTGTGCTCATAGATTATTCCGTAGGAGGTTCTAAATGTTGGAGAGATATTCGTACCGAGTCAAAGGGGACGACGTCAAGCTTGTGTACACCGATGAACGGTTCATGAGGATGAGTTCATCATCGTATCGAGGTTGGGCGGTACGCCGACAATGTTGTAACCGGAGTCTACATAGATTGTCTGGCCTGTAATTCTTTTGGAGAGGTCACTCGCCAGGAAAAGAGCCGCATCGGCCACGTCGTCCTGTGTAATATTCTCCCGCAAGGGGGCGGTTTGTTCCACAAAATCAAGCATGTCTTCGAAGCCCGGTATGGCGCCCGCGGCGAGTGTTTTAATGGGGCCAGCGCTTATCGCGTTTACGCGGATTTTCTTTGACCCCATATTGACCGATGCTTCACGAACGCACGCTTCAAGCGTCGCCTTTGCAATACCCATGATGTGGTAGGAAGGGACGACGCGCACAGCACCAAGGTAGGAAAGAGTCATAATACTTCCACCTGGCGACATCTTTGGCAGTGCATAATGGGCCAATCGGAGCAGCGAGTAGGCGGAGATCTCCAACGCTCCGGAGAATTCTTCCGGTGTGGCGAAGATTACGGGTTTACGAAACGTTGCCGCATCCGCCCAGGCAATGGAGTGGATTACGATATCAACGCCACCATCGACCTTATCAAAGAACTCTTTGACCTCTTCTTCCTTGGTTACATCACAGGGATGGAACGCTTTGATTGCCGGGAGCTGTGGTGCCAGTTGCATGATCCGACTCCGAAACCGGAACTGGTAACCCAGCACAATATCTGCTCCGGCGGCTGCTAGGCGTTGCGCCACAGCCCAGGCAATTGAGGTGTCGCTGGCGACTCCAAAAATGGCGACTGTTTTTCCTTTCAGATCAATCATAACTGCACTCCCGAAATTAGCTCGCCGACCATAGCGTTGGTTGAAGCGACTGTCGACCCATTTGGTGGTGAAGGGTTTCCTGGTGCCGTCAGTCGATTAGAGATTTTGCCCTGCGGGTTTCGCTACAGCCACAATGGTTTTGACGATTGGGCTGGCTCCCGTTGTCTGAGTATGTAGTACGAGCTCGACCTCCATCAACGTTCCGACGATGTTCGCTGCGGTCAGATCCACAGGGAATGCTTGTGGAGGGTACGGCCCGAATGTTTCCGACCAGGGGGTGGTGGCGAGCTCTTCGTTTGTATTTGCTGCACGGACTCGAACCGTTATCCAGGTCGTAGCGTCGGCTGGAAAGACGGCTTCGATCTCGATGCGCAGCCACTCATAATCACGGAGAGATGGTGCATCAAAGATATGTCGGTAACTTCCTTGTGGTGCCGTGATAGTGCCGAGAACATATCCCGTCATATCGCTGTAGGTATACGGCATATTACCGACAGAATATGTACCGATTACCTGGCCGGTTTCCGTATCCACCTTGGAGGCACTTCCTTCCCATTGGCTACCGTTCTCGCACATATTAACAGTCCAGAGATTACCGGTTCGATCGATCGATACGCCCACGGGGCCACGGTATAGGCCAAGGTCGATTGCCGGCAGGTCTTCCAGAGAGGCCGCATCTACCACAGACACCAAGCGGGACGAGCTATCCCCCTGGCAGTTGAAGGTATTATGAGCGGCGTAGACCGTGCTTCCCGCCAGGCTTCCGTCGGGGTTGGTTAGCATGAGAGCTACAACGCCTCGAGTGTATCCACGTCCGCCCCAGGACCAATTCATCCAGGTTTCGGATAGCGGGTCGAAACGCGCGAGCCCTTGCCCCTCTCCCGTCGCGACCCATACCTTTCCATATGGATCGATACCGACCCCGTACATATGTCCGGCAGGTGAGGCCCAGGCATTCAGCCGGCCATCGACGGGGTGCACTTTCGCAAGACGGTGTGGGTGTGGATCACGACTGGCTACCCAGATAATACCGTCCCCGTCGATCGCGATCCCATAGGGGCGCTCCTCTAGATCAATTGTATGCACAACATTTCCTGCTGTTGGCTCGAGTCGCCGAAGTCGTTTCGAAGACCAATATCCAACCCAGATATGGTTTTCGTGATCGACGCCGGCCGCGCGAGCTAGCCCTCCATCCCCCGTCGTGCTGTCTGGTTGCACATTCCATAAGACGCACTCGTCTTCGGAAATCGAGAGCATCTCTTCTGCTTGCACACTACAATCGTTATTGGAGTCGACCGTAGTTTGGATGAGCCCGTCGTTATTCTTATCGATACAGTAGGACGCTACGGCGGCGATCTTCATGACGCCGCCGTTACCTCGACAGGTGATGATGCCATTACCGTATAGATCGACGGCGGTACGGCTTGGATCAGGACAGGTATGGTAGCGTGCGACCTCACAGCCATCTGTTGTGTCGAGTTTTGAGACCGTGTTTTCTCCCGAATTGGCGATCCATATATAACTTGTATCGACATCTTCGGCGTTCAAGACGATATAGCCTTCGTCGTTTAATGAGACGCCGCTTGAATTGCTCTCGTCGAGGGAGAAGGGGTTGTCCCAACTCGGTCCGTCACCAATGGGGCATAATCCTCCACATGCTCCGCATGGGGCCTCGGGATCTGCCGGCTGATCTTCACTCCCTAGGCAATCCTGGTTGCCGGGAAAACACCCATCTTCGGTGGCTTCGGGAGCTGAACAATCACTCTTTCCCTGCGCAGAGCAGGTATAGCTACCTGTACATGTCCCATATTCGTTGGTTTTGGCGCATGTGCCAGTAGCTCCCAGATACTGGGCCGGACACGAACATGTTCCATTATTTGGCAGGCATGTCTTTGTATTGCTGGTTTCATTCTCCGTACAAGAGAACCACGGTGGACAGTCTGTGTCCTGGGTACAGGTGGGGAGGCAGGCACCAAAACCACCGATAAGTTCACAGACGAGCTCTTCTCCAGCCAGCCCGGTACAATCCGCATTCTCTGCACAGGGCCTACAGGCATTCATGGAGGGATAGACACAAGCGAGGGCTGGGCCATATGCGGTGTCATCTAGAAGACAGATAAGACCATCTGGGCAATCTGCATCCTGGGAGCAGAGCGGTGAGCAGATCGATCCGTCTGCAAGCATTGTGCAGTGTCCGGATTCGCAATCTTCATGGGTCAGACATTCATTCGTCCCAGGGTTTTCATTTTCTGGGGGCTGCTGATCGTCGGAGTCCATACCGGTAAACGTCGAAGCATCGCTTGTCGGTATGAGCACCTCGTTGGTTGGCGGTGGACCTTTTACACTTCCACCACATCCAGAGGAGCCCATCGATAGGAGGGCGCAACAGAAGAGCCCCAGACCCCAAGAGAGAGCCCCGGTATGTATGGGATTACGCACGAATATGCCTGTTACATGCTAGTTGAGCCGGACCAATAGGATGCACGATTGTTTCGTCGATGAAAAGTGGATTCCACTCGAATGGAGTGATGGGGAAATGAGGACAGCCGCGTGATTTGAAAATGTACGGTGCACGTGGGAATATTCGTCGTGGTATCATTCTAGGGGAAAGGTTTCCGTCCATTATGTGTCTGCGTTCTCGATACTGCTCGCTATTAGTATGCTGCAGTCTTTTGATTCCTGCCGGAGCAGCTGCACAGACTTCGGAGATCAAACCGGAAGAGGAAACGGAGCCTTATCAGTACGCCTTACCGGTCCAGTCTGGTGTAGATTATAGTACAAATCAGCTGACAGTTACCGCCGATCGAAGTGAGCAACGCCAGTTTGAGGCACCCCGTAGTGTGGAGATTGTCTCTCAAAGGCAGATCCGTGAGAGTCAGACCCCCTCGGTACCAGAGTCTCTGGTGGGGACCACGGGTATCTTCGCTCAAAATACAAATCGTGGTGCGGGGGCTCCTTTTCTAAGAGGCCTGATCGGACCTTCGAATTTAATTGTCGTGGACGGTATCCGCTTCAATACAGCGACCTTTCGTACCGGGCCCAATCAGTACCTGGCTTTGATTGATCCTGCGGCCGTAAAACGAATTGAAGTCGTGCGAGGGCCGTCTTCTGTACTGTATGGGAATGGAGCGATGGGCGGGGTAATTCATGTCTTGACCCAGGACGTATCGGGTGTGGTTCCAGGCCATGGGAAACGCGGTTCTGTAGAGACATTAGCGGCGACAGCTGATCTTTCGACCGGTCTTCGGGTAGCGACGCATGGAGAGACTTCAGGCGTTTCTTTTCTAGTGGGAGGCAGCGCCCACCGATTTGGAATTCTACAAGCCGGTGGCGGTGTGGACCAGCCGTGGTCTGATTACGAAGCCTATGGTTGGAGAGGGAAAGCGAACGTCGCACTTAGCCAGAACCTTAACCTGCGGTTGGCGCATTTCGGTAGGGCACTAATGAACGCGGGGCGAGCCGATCAGTTGGGAAAAGGTGATCTTCGTCGGTACGATACAACCGATCTACTGAGCTATGCGCATCTGCGGTGGACGGCGAAGGGCATACTACGGTCGGTTGATACGGCCATTTCCCATCATAGGCTTTATGACGGTTTTGAACGGTATAAGTGCCAGCGGACTTTGACCGGACAGGTATTAAATAAGGAGGGATGTCTAGATCTGGATCCTACTGGCCTTACAAAGAAAAAACGCTTTCTCGATGTTGTTGATGTCCTGGGTGCATATACAACGCAGAATTTCCGATTGGGCAGGCGGCTACGGCTTGTGAGTGGAGCGGAGGCTTATTGGGAAATGATCGGCTCGGAGCAGGACACTGCAGGTCCGCCGGACTTTGTCTATTCTCCCGCCAGCCGTGGTAATTTTTCCGACGACTCTACCTTTCTGACCGCAGGAGCATTTCTTAACGGCACAGTTGGTCTCGTTGATCTCGGTTCCTCTATCGGTCTTTTACAGCTCAATGGCGGCGTGCGGTATTCCTATTTCGCCGCGCACGCACCCGGCGTTCCGGAGATAGGTGACGTGGATTATCGTCACGGTGGTTTGGTAGCAAGTGGTGGAGTGCAGCTCCTCAATCCGGGAAGTCATACCCTGTACGCCAATTTCGTTCAGGGCTTTCGCGCACCGAATCTCCAGGAATCGACGGTCCTGGGGGATACGGGGAGCAAATTTGAAGTGCCAAATGCCGATCTTCGTCCGGAAAAAGGTGACACCGTGGAGTTGGGTGCGCGCGTACGGGAGTCAAACCTTGAAGTAGGAGTCAGTGGTTTTTGGACGCGACTGGATGATCTCATCGACGAGAGTCCTGCACTGTTCGGAGGCCTATCCGAGGTGGATGGCAAGCCCGTAGTACAAAGAACCAACGCCCGGTCGGGTGAAATGTACGGTGTCGAAGGTTCGGTGGAGTATTCCAGCGGTCCCCTGGGTCTATTCGGAAATGCCACGTGGATACAGGGGGATGTGTCGAATGGGGATGGTTTTACCCAGCCAGCTCGCCGTATCCCACCCGTATTTGGGACGGCGGGCATACGCTTTGCGTCAGAACGGAGAAACGCTTGGATTTCAGGGCGTGTGCGTTGGGCGTTGCGGCAAGATCGGCTTCATTCGAGCGATAAGAAAGACGCTCGGATTTGCCAGACGGAACCGAGTAGTGGACTCCTTCAGGAGGATTGCCAGGGGACACCGGGCTATATGTTGCTTGATGTGCACGGAGGTGTGGCCTTATCGCCTTCGATGGATTTGTTCCTTGGGGTTGAAAACCTGCTGGACCAGACAGCCCGTGATCATGGTTCTGGGTACGATATGGCAGGTTTAAACCTGAAAATCACGGTACAGGCCCGTTTCTAAATGCGCACGAATAGCCCCTGTGAACGTGTTTAAATGGTGCTCTGGTCTTGACGCAGGCTTGTGAACAAGTGACCATATGGGGTGTAGAGTAACGATTTTCCGTAGAGTGGTTGCGTGGAACCAGATCAGAGATTTGAAATCCAGCTTGGTCATGTATGCAATAACCGTTGTGTTTTTTGTGTAAGCGGCCAGATGACTGAACTTCGATTGGCAAAGCCGGTCGATACCGAATTGATCCGCTCGGAAATCGATCGCGCCAAGGCGATGGGAATACCCAAGTTCACCTTTCTAGGAGGGGAGCCTACGATTCACCATAGCTTTATGGAGCTCCTTGAGCACGCCGTGTCCTGTGAGTTTGAAGAGGTCGTAATATTCACCAATGGGGTTCGTCTCTGGAACGAGAAGTGGCTCCGTAAGGTCATGGCCCTTGGCGACAATATTGCCTGGCGTATAAGCCTTCAGGGTGGCGATGAAGAGACCCATGATTTCACCACCAAGAAGAAAGGTGCGTTCCAGAAAATCGTTACGGGTCTTGAGACGCTCAGCCGAATGGGTCAAAAACTCAGCGTGAATATGTGTGTGGTCGAAGAGAATTACCGTTCTTTGGTGCATCTGCCGGAGTTGGTACGAAAATATGATATCTGGCAGGTCCATCTCGATATGGTTCGACCACGTGATTCGGGAGATCGGAGTGAGGATTATCTCGATGGGATCATGCCGGATTACGAAGATCTTGGTCGTGTTCTGCGAACCATGCTTACGGACTTCGATACGATATCCCCGGACTTCGACGTAAATATTGGGAACCTCCCATATTGCGTGGTTCCCGAGTGGGGGCACAAAATCCATCACGAAGGTAATCTTACCTTTACAGTGGCCGTCGATGGAGACTCCGAACTGTCCGATCCGTGGGACAAGTACCAGGATAAGAGTACAGATAAGTTGAAGCTGGATAGCTGCAACTCCTGCTCTTTTGAGTCGCAATGTAGTGGCTTCTTTGATCTCTACGCGCGTCGGCGAGGCGTGGATATCTTCCGACCCGTTTCGATGACCAAGGTGCGGGAGCTGGACACGGATTACCGACTCTTTGTTATGCGAATCAAACCGCACCTTGATGCCCTCGGAGAGACCTTACCTTCTGGTTGGAGCTTTCGGGAGCGAGAGGAAGATGAACGTATGCGCCGCGTCGTATGCAGGTTACGTTCCGGAGACGACCAGGAAATCCGGGTCGTGTTAGTCCCACCGAATATGCCGGGAGGGGGTGACGGAGAACATACCGAGTTCTGTATGCGGATTGAATCGGCGAACGTGCCAGACCATATCGCAAACACAATCGCCGGAGAGTTTTTCGATGCCTTGTCGCAATCGTGTCCAGGTATGGCTCGTACGCCGGTGTCTTCCGATCGTATTCGTAAACGTCGGACCGTATTCGGGGCCGATACAATGGTGACGCCATCCATTCAGCGACGGTTAAAACGGCTCATGTCGAATGATGCTGTTCCGGGCTGGAAGGTTGTTGGCGCCCATCCGAATCTCGACACAAACGGTGCGTCCGCCTATCTGGAAAGTGCCGATGGTATGCGCGCGTCGGTGCATCTGAACCGAAATGAAAAGGACCGAATTGAGGTCTCCTGGGATTTCCCGGAAGACTTTGATAAGGATTCACGTCGAAGTATGATGCATTCCGTCGCAGCGGCACTTCGTGGCCAGCAGCGTGCAACGGCCTGAACTCCACGAGTTCTTTTCGATTATCGCACGAATGGCTCGTAGTGGGCTGTGGAGTCGACTACGCCAATGACCACGGTACACGAAACCAAACAGACGATTAGTGACTTTCGCGATCCGGATTCGTGGCCAGCCCTTTTTGCGCAGGCAGCCTCGCAAAAGGGCGATGTTCATATATTGTTCCCATCCCATGTCGGTGAGCTTTTTGAAGCAGCCACCTATGCCTATGGTCAGTTTGAAGCCGTCGCTTCATCCATTGAAGACCTGCTCTCGAAAGGATGCTCTGTGGTTTTGGAGCACCCCATCACGTTGGCAACCTATCGGGAATTGCCGGACCTTATTCGCTTTGTAGATGATCGATTTGATTCAGTCGCAGGTATCAGTTTCTGGAAGGCTGGCGGTGTGCCTGTGCCTACGGATGCTGAACTCACCCCCTGGCTGAAGGCTGCCCTACACGTCTGTGAGCAGCGGGGAGTAGGGGTAGAGATCCGGCCCGACAGTGGTTTGGTAGAAGAGCCGCGAACAGCATTAATTTCGCCCGAGTCGGATTCGTCTTTGCGTGGAATGCACCCCGTAGATGGAATTGGCAAAGGCCGTCCTGCAGAGGTTTCTCTTGTGTCCGCGGGTGGTGGTGTGGAGGAACTACGACGGGCGTTGGAATTGGTCGGCGATGGTCTGGGAAGCCTATCGCGCTTTATTCTGGATGTGCCGGACTTTACGCCCCGAGAGGTCGTCTGGGAGATTACGCAGGGCCGAGATGCCGATGGCACGGCGCGCCACCCGAACGAATTGAGTACGGCGCAGGGGTATCAGCTTATTCAGTCCCTACGTGATTTACGCGCACCACGTCTTGTCCTCACCGGGACGGACTTTGGATCGCGCCGTGATCTGCCCGGCCTTATCTCCTTCGCAAAACGGGTTGGGTTAGAGGTCTGGCTAGTGGGCAATGACCCACCGCCTGATGCCGAGAAGCTGAGGCTTTTGGTGGAGTCTGGTGTGTCGGGTATTCGACTGGCACCCACGGGAGACTCGTCCTGGCAAGCGGTTGCGAAGACGTACGACCTTGGATTTGAGGAAAAAGGGCCGACATGTTCTCGGGTAGACGAGATGCCTGATTGTTCGGACCTCTCCTTCGATCCGGTAGAAGGGCCGGGAGGGTGCCCAGGCGGAAGTGGCTGGATGTTTATATCCGCCGATGGTTTTTTGACTCCGTGCTCTCTACGCGATGAAGAGCCCGTTCAGGTCTGTGGTGAACACGCATCTGCGGTAGCTCCCTGGCGTCAGGCCTGCTTGCAGACGATGACACGTAAATCGGGGGCAAGTATCGATTGTTCCCATCGACGTGAAGTGACACTTCGTACCCTATTAACCCTTCGTTTGGGTCCAGATGAGCCACGCTTTGAAGTCGTTGAGGCGTTAATGGGTATCTGTTCGGACTTGAGCCATTATGTCGGCTTGGCGGTTGCGTACGACCCGGACAAGGAAGAACACAGGGAGAAGCTCAAGGAATTACAGGCATGTTGTGAGCGTGCGGGCGGAACCCTCCACTCCATCTCCTGGAACCAGGAATCGGATCCCACACTGACCCCGAAAGATGCGGGCTGGTTTGATGCGATCTTTCCTCTTACGAGGTTGATGGAGACCGGGGCTGACGCTTGCACGGCAGGATACTTGAATCTGATGCCTGAAAAGCAACGACAGACCCTCTTGGGAGAATTCGGATCTCTTTGGCAACCGGAGACGAGACAGCAGGGGATCACGTCGGATGTCGTTCTCAATGAGACAGGTCAAGAGCGGGTGCGACTAGGCATCACCCTGGTACCACCCGATAGCCCGTCAGTGTGGCTCAATGGGCTATTACGCACCCACGAGCAGTCGATGGGAATGGAGCATTGGTTGGTCCGCTCCGACGATGGCAGTGTCTTCGATCTTCGCTCTATTCTGGACGTTCGATTGTCGATTGTTGACGGAGGGCAATACGACCTGCTGATGGCTAGTTCGTTCTCTGTGGCGATCGATCGGGTTGGTATCGAGGTCACCGGCGCTTCCATGGAGACGATGCCGGCCCTGCAGAGTGCTGCAGACAATGATGTGGTGGGATCAGAAGTAGAGAGTATTCGGCTTCTTGGTCTAGCCCGAGCTGTTCATCGACGTCCTACACCCGTGCGGGCCTCGGAACCATTGCCGAGCAGCTCCAAGAAGATTGCTTTGGAACCGGACCGGTGCAATGGACATGCGAGTTGTATGGGGGTTTGCCCAACGCATTGCATTACTATTGAACAGCGTGACGAGATTGCAGACCGACCGGTTCCCATCATCGATGATGCACGTTGTATTCGCTGTTATGCCTGTGTTGAGCACTGCCCGGAGATGGCCTTGTCTCCGGCCGGTTTTCTCGATCAGGCCTGGGAACCTGAGGTTATCGCGTCGAAAGGTTTGGATTGGTTGGCCATGCTCGGCCGTGAGGTAAAGGACGTCGCAAATGAGACCCGCCCTCCGGCATGGCAGAACCCTCGGGAAGCCAATACGAAACCTATTATTCTCGGCGTAGCTATGACCACACAGCAGCACCATGGTGCTGTTCTCCTTCGTGATGGGGAGCTCATTGCTGCGGTGCAGGAGGAGCGGTTTCGTCGTAAGAAGCAATATGGTTGGGCCCCTCCAGGTCGTCGAGGAGAGACGGTCGTCTCGGATCCAACCCTGCCAATTGAACTGCCATTTCCCTGGGAATCCATCGGATATGTTCTAGAGGAAGCGGGTATCAAACTTGAGGATGTGGACCACATCGCTGTGAATGGGGTGCCCGGTCGTTTTATCGAGACCTATTCCTTGAATGATCCACGGAAACCCCCGAAGACGGTTCAGTCAGGGCGCTTCATTTACATTCCTCACCATCTGGCGCATGCGGCTTCGGCGTATCATGTGAGTGGATTGGAAGATGCCTATGTCTTCACTGTTGATGGTCGAGGTGAACGAGAGACGGCTGCGTTCTTTGAACCGACCGAGGACGGTCTTGTTCGAACGTTTGATATTCTGGCCCAACGAGACACAACGATTGGTGGTGTATATGAGACCGTGACTCTGATCCTCGGCTTCGGTCACTATGGTCAGGGCTCCACGATGGGACTCGCCTCTCTGGGAGATGGTTCCATGGACATGAAGCCCTATCTCTCTGCTCGAGATCACGAGGACTACAATATTCATTGGCAAGGCGTGGATAAGGCTTTCGGCCATTTATCTCGTCACCGGGATGGTCCTCTTCTCGACGAGCATATTTCCCTCGCCGCAAGCACACAGGATGCCCTCGAAGAGACGGTTATCTCGTTGATTGAAGGGGGGTTGAAAGGGCGAAAGCCACGCACGATGTGTTTGGCCGGCGGTGTCGCCCTGAACTGCAGTTTGAATCAGCGGATACGACTTCATTTCGGATTAGACGAGATCTACGTACAACCAGCGGCCCATGACGCTGGCACAGCACTGGGAGCGGCCCTTGAGGCGCATCGAGTGATCACCGGAGAGATGCCTCGTACGCATATGAATCATGCCTATTGGGGGCCGTCATATACCAATGAGCAGGTATCCGAGACGTTGGAACGGTTCGGACTCAAGGCGCGAAAGAGTTCGGATCTTGAAAGCGAGGTAGCCGAGCTATTGGCGAATGGCAAGGTGGTCTGCTGGTTCCAGGGACGCATGGAATTTGGACCAAGGGCTCTCGGGGCGAGAAGTATATTAGCGGATCCTCGGCGACGAGAACTCAAAGATCGACTGAACCTTATTAAGCGTCGCCAGTGGTGGAGACCTCTAGGACCTTCCATTCTTTCCGGCCGTGAAGCGGACTATTTTGAGACTCCTTTCACGACACCGTTCATGTTGTTTACCCTTCCCGTTCGTTCGGACAAGCAGGAAGAGATACCGGTAGTGGTGCATAGTGATGGCACAAGTCGACCCCAGTCTGTCGAAAAGGAAGTCAATCCCCGCTATTACCGAATGATTGAACATTTTGAGGCCCTGACGAAGGTCCCGATGGTGGTCAACACGTCGTTCAACACGGCATTTGAGCCCATAGTAGAGAGTCCGGAAGATGCCATAAGCTCCTTCCTGCAGTTGGGGGCAGATTATCTGGCGATTGAAGATTATCTGGTAGATCGAAGAGAGCTATCGGCCCAGATCGCAGCGGAGCGTCGGCGCGAGGAGGCTGGGGATGGCGCTTGAGAATGCCCAGAGCACTGGTGGGCGCTTGATGCTGCGACTCACAACCACCTGTAATAGCGCATGCGCCCATTGCACGATCGCCGATATTGCGCATCACGGTGAGAAGAGCGCACGAGATGCTCTCGCCGAGATGAAGCAGGGGAGAGAGACAGGCTGTACGGAATTAGTGTTCATGCGTGGTGAAGTCACGCTTCGAGAGGACTTTTTACCCTTGGTCCGTCACGCGCGTGAAATCGGCTATGAGTTTATTCAGGTCCAGACCAATGGGCGTGCTTTGGCCCGTGGTGCCTATCTTCGCACCGCCTTGGCCGCGGGTATTGATTTTTTCGAGGTCTCCTTATTCGGACATGTGGCAGGGCTGCATGACATCATCGACGGGACGCCTGGAGCGTTTCGTGAAGTCGTGGCCGGTCTGAAAAATCTGAGTAGAGCTCGGTGCTCGTACATGTTGACGATCCCGGTTTTGAAACGAAATTATATGGTATTACCTCAGATTGTACGGCGTGCCGCGAATGTCGGAGCACCTAGAGTACAGTTCAATTTTTCTCGTCCAGTCGCGACCCCGATAGGTTGGAATACGGCACCGCTAGTACGACTGGAGGAGGCGAGTCCCTGGATTCGGCGGGCGATACGTGAGGCGGAGAAACTGGGGCTTTCGAGTGGCACGGAGGCGGTCCCATTATGTCATCTCCGAGACGAAGAGCAGGCAGGTTCGGATGTCTCTGAAAATTTCGGTCGGCATCGAGTAGCCGATGTACATCGTTTAGAGACGTCGATGGAGAGTCATAGAGAGACGTCTCGACCGAAACCAGAACCATGCCAGCAGTGCAGTCAGGTATCGGTCTGTCCAACCACCTGGGCTGCGTACCAGGAATTGTATGGAACAGCCGAATTCGTACCGTTCGATTGAGCTATTTCTTTGGTTTTGTTTTGGCCGCATCGACCATGGCCTTCAGGGATTGCCCCCGAATTTTGTAGGCCTCACTGAAAACCATCAATTGTCCGAGTCCTTCGGATGACTGCAATGCACTGTCAACCTGGTTCACCAGCTCAGGCATACGCAGTTTTCGGATGAGAGCTTCTTCGGCCAGCTCATCCAGATCATCCTTACGGCCTCGTGCTATGTAATAATCCACAAGGTTCCTCGTGATCTGTTGCTGGAAACCGAGGAGATGGAGCTTGATGGTACGCAGTGCTCGTTCATCCCAGGGGTCCTCTCGGTATTGACTGGCAAGCTGGAAATATAGCTGCACAAGGCGTGTATGTTTCGCTACCTGAAAGTAGATCTGCGTCAATTCTTCCGGTGGGAGGGCGGAGCGCGTTTTCTTCGCTAACTCAGAGAGCGATACGACTACCGATGTAAAGGGGATGAGCGATGCGGTCTTTGCGTCTTCCTCGGAAAGTCCCAGTCGTACAAGGGTACGTTTATGTTGGTTTCTTTGTTTCTTAAATGGATTTGGCAAATGCTCGTCCACGAGAGCTCGGAACTCTAGAAAACGTTTCCCGAAGCCGTCTCGATGCCGTACCAGTCGTCGCATTGCGGGACCTGGTCGTTGGCGAAGAAGCCAAACGGCTCCTTCACGCAGTCCATCCATCGTAGAGATACGGTTGGAGTATTCGGCGGAGGTGTCTGTCGAGCCTTTCGAACTTTGGATTGAATCGAAGCCCTGCATGACAGGGTCCATTCCCATTAAATCTTTGAGAACCCACATGGCCATGGTGGCGTTCGTCGCGGAGCAATCCGTCTCCACCATAAGGCGCGCGACTAGGGAGCTCCCTCCATGATTTACAAGCACCTGCGTTTGGCCTAACGCAGCAATGGCTGGATAGAGGGGGTGCTTTTCGTACAGACCACCAAATTTCTTATCCAGCGCATCGGGGAAGTAGGCCTGAACAAGTTCTTCTCCAAACGGGTTCACCCGATTCGATTTCAGGAGAGATTGTTGGAGATGGATCTTGCTATGGGCACAAAGAATGGAAAGCTCTGGCCGCGTGTACAGGCTAAGGCCTTCTGCACGGCGTCGCGCGATCTCCTTCTCGGTTGGTAGCTCATGCAGATCCTCATCCAGAACACCGGTTCGGTTGAGGAATTGTTGGGTTCGTAAGAAAGAAAACGGTGCACGTTGCGCTCGCATTTCTTCGAGACTCAACATTAATGCCTGATCTCGGTTGTTCTGTAAGACCAACTCAGAGACGTCGTCTTCGAGTTTTCGCATGATCTTATCGCGGTTCGGACGTGTCAGCTTTTTCTGACGAAGAGCTTCCCCGAATAAGATCTTCATATTGACTTCATGATCGGAGCAGTCGACACCTCCGGAATTATCAATGGCGTCGGTATTGATTCGACCACCACGTAGTGAAAATTCAATACGGGCTTTCTGGGTGATACCGAGGTTGCCTCCTTCACCCACAACCTTAACCTGAAGCTCGTCTGCGTCGATGCGAACCGCGTCATTGTCCTTGTCTCGGACATCTGCGTTGCGTTCGCTAGATGCTTTTACATAGGTGCCGACACCGCCATTCCAGAGAAGATCAGCCGGCATTTTCAGAAGGGCTCGAATTAATTCGGAGCCCGATAATTTCTCCGCGTCGATATCTAATAGCTTTCGGGCTTGTCGACTGAGTGCGATTTCACGTGCATCTCGGCTATAGACACCACCACCAGCGCTCAATAGATCCGAATTATAGTCCGTCCACTGTGAACGAGGGAGTTCAAACAACCGTTTCCGCTCCAGAAAGGAGGTCTCAGGATCGGGCGAGGGATCGAGGAAGATATGCTTATGATTGAACGCCCCAACCACCTTCATACTGCGACTGAGAAGCATACCGTTACCGAAGACGTCACCACTCATATCGCCGATTCCGATCGTTGTAATCGGATCGGTTTCCGGGTTGCTGCCCAACTCGAAAAAGTGACGCTTTACGCACTCCCATGCTCCCTTCGCAGTAATTCCCATTCCCTTATGGTCATAGCCCGCAGATCCGCCGGAAGCGAAGGCGTCATCCAACCAGAAGTCGTAGGAATTACAGATTCCATTGGCCCGGTCTGAGTAGCGGGCCGTTCCCTTATCGGCGGCTACGACAAAATAGGGGTCGTCGGAGTCGTAGCATAAGAGCTCTGTAGGGCGGATAATGCCTTTCTTGTTTTGATTGTCGGTAATGTCGAGTAGGCCCTCGATGAATCGATCGTAACCAGCCTCGGCCTTGGATTTCTCCTGGACCTGCCCCGTAGCCTTCAACCCCGGTTCGACGACGTAGTCGAGCTCTTTAAGAATAAACCCACCCTTCGCACCGGACGGAACGATGATGCCGTTCTTGATGTTCTGCGTCAGCATCAGGCCCAGGACTTCGGTTCGATAATCCTCTAACCGATCACTATGGCGTAATCCGCCTCGTGCGATGGGTCCCGACCGCATATGTACACCTTCCATTGTTGAGTGGTGAACGAAGACCTCGTATCGGGGGCGAGGATCAGGAAGCCAATCAATATGATCGTGGCAGACTTTGAAACTGATCAGATGGTTCTCTAAGCGATGGGGGAGATAGAAGTTGGTACGAGCTATACCGCGAGCTGTAAGTAGATACAGGGCTCGTAGCACTTTATCTTCCTCAAAGGTGGCAACCGACGAGAAATAGGTGCGAATGTCACGCTCACTCTTTTGGATCCGGCTTTTCCGTTTGCTTTCTGTGAGCTTTTCATCCGGCTGGAAGCGGTTCTGAAAGAGATGAATCAATTTGGTGGCAAATTCTGGGTGCCGCACGAGGATTTTACGTGCGATAGCCATCGATGTGATCCCCCCGGCCTGTCGAAGATAGCGAATGGCCGCGCGGAGGAAGTCGACTTGACGCCACGATAGTTCTGTTTGAATCGCCAGGATGAGAAGTTTGTCGACTCCACAATCGCCTTCATACGCGGCGCGGACAGAATCAATAATTGCGTCCGAACGAGCCAATAGATTGTCGGGGTCTCCGTCGACCTGAATCCGAAATGTATCGATCGCTATCTTGGAGCCGTTTCGTAGCTGAACCGATTCCATCGCCTCATCAAGAATGTTGAAGCCGAATTGGCTGAGTACGGGCAAAAGCTTTGAGAGCGCAAGGTTCTCGTATTGGTAGATCCGCAGGCGAATACAGTCTGTGTCGTCGTCAGTTTTGAACAGAGAAAAACCCAAACGTCCCTTTTGGATAACGTTCTCGATCTCAGCGATATCTACAAGAATCTGTGGAGGCGTAACCTCTCTTTTGTAGTTGATCGAAAAGGCCGGCATATATCGGTAGTACAGGGACTCCGCTTCGTTCTTGGGGTAGTTCTGGGAAAGAATTTCTTTGAGCTGTAGTCCCCAAGGTTGGATGGAGCGGAGCACGTGTTGTTCCAACACTTTCTCATCTTGGCATTGGAGAGGAGTGTCGCGATTCAGGTAGAAATGGACAACGGAGTTGTTGAACCGGGTTCGAACGGTCCGGAAGTCGCAATACGTCGCACCTGTCAGCTCCTGCAGTCTTCGTTGGATACGCGGTTGCAGACGCTCCGAGAAATGTTCACTCGGGACAACGGCGAATGCGTATAGGCTTTGTCCATGACTAGCGATAGTCACATCGACGTGGGGTTGTGATTCTTCTACGGAGTCGAGAATCGATTGGATGACCTGGCGAATACGTTTTGTTCCTGCTTCAAAAAGAAACTCGACCGGCAGGGTATTGAACGCGTTTACGGTCGCCTTGTACTTGTGGGTCGCTTCGATAAGACCGTCTTTCCTCATGATCTTGTCGAGTCGGTCCCGGAGAATAGGAATTTCTCCGCCTGGTTGTCGTACGGCGCCCAGGGTAAACAACCCCCATACGAGAAGAAGCTGAAACGTATCTTCATCTTCAGGTATCGCGACCAGGACCTGATCAACGAGCCCTCCGCGGTGCACATCGGAGACTCGTCCCGTTTTCCGAACATCTACAGGTAGCCGTTTTTTCTTTAGGATATCCTGCAGCAGAGTATCTACATCGGGTGGAAGCTCGCCCTCCGTTGCATCGAGACAGGCGACCCCAAGCGTTCGGGTACAGGCTTTAGACCAGGTGTTCTTCTTTCCTCTTTTAGCCCGGAACCTGCGAAGTCCCATCATCACAAAGTTATGTTTTTGTAGCCATGTTCCGAATTCTACGGCTTCGGAGAGCCCGTTTGGTTTGGCCGATGAGGAAGCACGATCTTTGAGCTCGTCGAATACATCCGTGGACTCAGAACGCATTAGTTCGAAATCCCGGACCATCGCATGAGCGCGCGCCAGGCTTTTCTGCAGACTCTTCTTCAGGATCTTCGCAGCGGCTTCATCGAGATGAGTCAAGACGATCTGAACCAGTGACCAGCGATTCTCAGGAGTCTTTCTGCCAGGTTGGATCGTTGTAATCTTTCCTGTTTTCGAACGCTTCACGGAGAGAACGGTATTTACCGAATGGATCGGGTTGTGCCCACATTCCTTCAGGCTGAGAAGAACAGTGTCGAAAATGAACGGTTGGTCTGGCATCCAGGTTTGGACGAAGGTTATGGGTGTGTTTTGGTCGCCCATAGCGATTTCGTCGTCGATGGCCTGCACCCCAATGTCACCATCCAGGGGGGCGTTCAGGGTTGCCAGTCCATGGTTTGCCATCACCTGAATCACGGGGCGCGGGAGTTGCGATAATTTTAATTCGCTCAGAGAGGTCACGAGCGTTTTCACAAATTGCTCTGCGACCGTACTGCTACCAGCTGTACGCGGCTCAATACCTTGTACAGTGGTCTCATATATCTGCTTCCGCGTTGTACTCTTGAAGGTCATCCCTGGCCTCTTTATGCCCAATTAATCAGCCGATGCTTCTATACCAGTAATTGGCCTCTTTTTGCGAGTCTGTTGAGGCCGTTGGATCAATGTTTGGCAATCATGGTTTGTCGGCCTCGCCCAAAGGCCCGAGCGGAAACCCGGAGAATGGGTGGGGCCTGGTACCTTTTGAAGTCCATACGCTCCACAAGTTTGCCCCATTTGTGACCATCCAGTCCTGGTGGGGCGGCGGATACGGCGGACTGCTCATGTACGATGTAGTTGTGTACGAATGCGTCTAGGGCATCGTAAGGGGGGAGCGAGTCGGAGTCGAGCTGGTCGGGGCTAAGTTCTGCAGTTGGCGGACGTTCATATACGGATTCCGGGATCATCTGTTGCCCGAATCTTTCGTCGAGGGCTCGACCTGCGGCATATACTTCTTCTTTGAGGAGGTCGCCGAGTACTGCGAGCCCGCCGACCATGTCTCCGTATAGGGTGCAATATCCAGTAGCCAGTTCGGACTTATTGCCTGTTGCCAGCACAAGGGAGCCGTGTCGGTTGGAGAGTGCCATGAGCAGGACCCCTCGGATTCGAGCTTGAAGGTTTTCCAGGGCCAGTCCTTGTAGAGGTGTGCCGGTCGATGTCTCGATAACCTGCGTATAGGTTTGTACCAGCTGTGCGATGGGGATGGTTTCAAATTGAATCCCCAGGCGCTCTGCCATAGCTGCCGCATCTCCCTGGGTTTCGTTCGAACTGATAGCGCTTGGCATCGTGACGCCCATGACCTTGTCCGCGCCTAGAGCATAGGTGGCCAGTGAAGCGGTCACAGCGGAATCGATTCCGCCCGATAACCCAATCAATACGGATTCAACCCCACATTTTTTGCAGAAGTCCCGAAGACCTAATGTGAGGGCCTCTACACCATCTCGGCTGGAATCATCCTCAATATCTGGTGGAAGGTTTTCGAAAGAAGGAGCGACGGTGCCATCCTCGGCTGCGCTAAGGAATAGGATGTCTTCTTGATATGGTTTTGCTCGGGTGATTTGTTTTCCATTGGAATCCCAAGCCAGAGAGCGTCCGTCAAAGATCAGATCGTCGTTGCCGCCAACCAGATTGCAATACAGGATTGGTAGCCCGGTTCGTCGTGCAACACTGGCCACAACATCATCGCGTTCCTGGACCTTTCCCCGATGCCAGGGGGAGGCCGATAGGTTGAGTAGAAGGTTTGCTCCGTGTTCCTTCAGTTCGACACCGGGATCTCGTTCATAGGAACGAAAATCGGTCGGGTCGTGCACGACCCAGAAGTCCTCACAGATCGCTATACCAAGACGTATCGAACCGAGGTCAACAACACATGCAGGTCCCTGTCCCGGTTCGAAGAAGCGGGCTTCATCGTAGACGGCATAGGTCGGTAGTAGCGTTTTTCTCGCGGTTCCAATGACGTTACCACCTTGCGCGACGATGGCACCGTTAGCCCAACGTGCAGAACGTCCGGTATCCGCTTCCACCATGGTGCCAAAGACCAGGGTGATATCTCTGGTCTTGGTATATTGGATGAGTTTTTCGTTAGCCGAACGACACCGAGAGCGGAAGTCCTCATGAAAGACCGCATCTGTGGGTGGGTAGCCCGGCACAGCCAACTCCGGGAAGACCAGGACGTCGGCTTGGGCATCGACTTGGGCCATCACATCTTCAATCTTACGAAGATTTTCTTCGACGGCCCCTACGGTGGGATTGATCTGGCATAATGCGAATCGCATGACGAGTCGTCCAAATGGGGAACTGCCCTGAATTTAAGGCACGTTGCGAAAACTGTAAACCGGCCCGTTTATAAAGGGATGGGCACGACCAGTTGCGTCGGGTTCCAGCCAAGACTATATTCAGCTTTGATTGAAGCCGTGTCGGTTATCCACCGAGGTTGGAATGCCCCCGAAAGGTACATGTCTCGTTTGTGGAGATGAACTTGACCCGCGAACGGGGCTTTGTCCTCGGTGTAGCAGTGAAAGAGCGGCCAAAGAGCAGCTGAAAGGACCAACGCTAGTTGGACAAACACGTATTCTAACACGTCTACATGGCCCCACTGTAGCCTGGGCGGTTTGGAATGGTTTACCGTACCCATCACGACTTGCCTGGCATCAACGGCTGGGCGGTGTTCAGTCTGCTGACATCGAAGAATATCTTCGACAGTCCGCATCGCCTCCATCGTTATGGTTGGCGGCCCAGAACCAGCAACTTCCAGAAAAGTTACGAACAATCGCCCGTGAAAGACTCGATGCGCTAGGGCTGACGTCGCAGCAAATTCGTGAACTGCGACGATATTTCTGGCGGCTAATGCAGATGTCTCGCCGCCGACTGTTGAAGCATCTTGGAAGCCCGTCTCGAACATCTCGCTGGGTGGATCGTCTCGATCTTCTGGCGGAGGTCACGGCTCTACGGGAAGTACAAGCTGCCGTACGCGCGGAGCGGTCCCTGGCCCGGGCGTTCCGAGCCATGTTTCGAACATCCTTTCCGTGGACGGTGGTTACGATTATCTCCATTTGCGTGGCTGTTTTTTATTTTTGGCAAGAGCTGCCCAACGATGAGCGGTTCACTAGAGCAAAGACATATGGAGTGGATGGTCATCTGGAGTTTACCTGGGCCTCCCTTAGAACCTGGCTCACCTATGGATTTCTACATGGGGGAGTGCAGCATATCCTCTACAATATGTTGAGCTTGCTCCTTGTTGGGCACATCCTGGAACGAATATTAGGGCCCGTTCGTTTTCTCGCCGTTTATGTGGCCTGTACGGTCGGGGGAGCACTAGCCAGTATTGCCTACAAGAATGTGACCGGACATGAAGAGCTTTTCACCATTGGTGCCAGTGGTTCTGTGGCGGGTATTGCGGGTATGTCTCTATTTCTGGGGCTCTGGTTCGCGTCGCGGTATGGCCGCATACCCATGCGCTATACAACGGGAACCTTATTGGGAGGGGCCTTTCTCGTATTGAACACATTGATTAATGCGACGGAGCTCTTCATGGACGACAGTAGTCTTGTCGACCATTGGTGCCACCTTGGTGGCCTCATCGTCGGAATCGTCGCGGGGCTCATCTGCAAAAACGAGCTTGGGCGCACGGCAGACGCACGCTTTGGTTGGCGGGGCGGTCCCACTCTGGCGGATTGAAGACCTAGTTTGCAGCTACAGCGATGCGAACGTTGGCACGGTGGATTCTGTTTTCTACCTGCTTGTACCGTTCAATATCGGTGCTTGGATCGAGTTCCGCGAGTTGCTCCTCAGCACGAGCTTTGGAGCGCTGCGCTCGCTCTACGTCGATGTCGCCACTGGCTTCAGCCGACTCGGACACGATCTCTACCCGGTTATCCAGGATCTCCACATAGCCTAGATTCAGAGCCATGTTTTGCTGACTATCCGAGGATATGAGATTGGCTGCACCAATATCCAATGTCATGATCATTGGTTCATGATCTGGCCGCACTTCAATCTGTCCCAGGCCAGTG
Source organism: Myxococcales bacterium (assembly GCA_002728755.1). GTDB lineage: Bacteria > Myxococcota_A > UBA9042 > UBA3505 > UBA3505 > UBA3505. The sequence continues at coordinate 47,334 of PBVT01000047.1, read as the reverse complement.
ATCAGACGCACTGCGTCCACATCACCGTCAAACTTTAGACCGTGGGGGGTATTGATTGTGAGATGTAACCCTTTGGCTTTCATCGGCTGGTCTCCACAGATAGTCTACTTTACGCCGCCAGCAGTTCCTTGCCGCGCTCGATAGCCTCTTCGATACCGCCACACATGTAGAAAGCCTGCTCAGGATATTCATCCAGCTCGCCATCTACGATCATCTTGAAACCGCGAATCGTGTCTTCAAGCTTGACGTATTTTCCTGGTACACCTGTGAACTGTTCCGCGACGTGGAACGGTTGGGACAGGAAACGCTGGATTTTACGGGCTCTGGCGACGACCAGCTTCTGATCTTCAGACAGCTCGTCCATACCGAGAATCGCGATAATATCCTGCAGATCTTTGTACTCCTGAAGAATCTTCTGGACCTGACGTGCGATGTTGTAATGCTCATCACCCAGGACATGAGGATCCAGGATACGACTGGTTGAGTCCAGCGGATCCACGGCTGGGTAGAGGCCCAGTGCCGCGATCTGACGAGACAGAACTGTTGTTGCATCCAGATGGGAGAAAGCCGTGGCCGGGGCCGGATCGGTAAGGTCATCAGCGGGGACGTAGATGGCTTGTACCGATGTAATCGATCCCTTCTGTGTCGACGTAATACGTTCCTGCAGTTCACCCATCTCGGTAGCAAGTGTGGGTTGGTAACCAACAGCACTTGGGATTCGGCCGAGAAGCGCGGACACCTCGGAACCGGCCTGGGTGAAACGGAAGATATTGTCGATGAACAGGAGCACGTCCTGACCTTCTTGATCACGGAAGTACTCGGCGACGGTAAGAGCGGAGAGGCCAACTCGGGCACGTGCTCCAGGAGGCTCGTTCATCTGACCATAGACCAACGCGGTCTTGTCGAGAACGCCAGACTCTTTCATTTCCATCCAGAGATCGTTTCCTTCACGTGTACGCTCGCCTACACCGCCGAAGACGGAGACACCACCATGCTGGCTGGCGATATTGTTGATGAGCTCCATGATGACAACGGTCTTGCCAACACCGGCACCACCGAACAACCCGATCTTCCCACCACGAGAGTAGGGCTCGAGCAGGTCGATGACCTTGATACCAGTTTCGAACATCTGAATCTTCGTGTCCTGGTCTACGAGGTCTGGTGCGGGACGGTGAATGGGCCAGAATTCGGAGGCACCGATTTCACCCGCTTCATCAACGGGCTCACCAATGACGTTCATGATTCGACCGAGAACCTTGTTCCCTACAGGCATGCTGATGGGCTTACCTGTATTCTGCACCGGCATGCCTCGAACAAGACCATCGGTGGAGTCCATGGATACAGTACGAACCACTCCTTCGCCGATATGTTGGGCCACCTCGAGTACGAGGTTCCATTCCTTGTCGCCAATAACCGTGTTGGTGGCTCGGAGGGCAGTGTAGATCTCGGGCAGGTTTCCAGATTCAAATGCGACGTCCACTACTGGACCGATGACCTGGACTATACGACCGTCACTCATGTGATTCTCCTGGTTTCGCGCTACGATTGCTTAAGGGCTTCGGACCCACTGGTTATTTCCATCAGCTCAGTTGTGATGGCAGCTTGGCGTGCCCGGTTATAATTCAATGTTAATCTATCGATCAGATCGGATGCATTCCGAGTTGCGTTGTCCATTGCCGTCATTCGGGCACCCATCTCGCTTGCGAGAGATTCGAGTACCATTCGGTAGATCTCGACGTTCACGTACATAGGGAGCAGCTTATCCAGAACGGCTCGTTTGCTCGGCTCGTACTTGAAGTCGATAGGCTTGGATACATCCGCGAGGCTGGGGACGATAGGAAGTACCTGCTGTACAATCAGCTCTTGGTTGATTGCGCTTTTGAACTGGTTATAGACCACGTAGACAGCATCTAGATTTCCGTCCACGTAATCCCCAACGAGATTACTTCCAATATCGGCAGCTTTTTCGAGAGAAGGCTCTGTCAATACGTCGAGGTAGTTTTGGCGCACATCGTAATCCCGGCGCTTAAAGTACTCGATGGCTTTCTTCCCGATAAGGGAAAGCTCAAGGTGTTCATGCTCCTCTCGTGCGACCTCTTCGCTCGCATTCTCCGTCTCGCCGTCCAGGTAGGCCTGGGTCTTCTTGAGAACGGAGCTGTTAAAGCCACCACATAGACCGCGGTCACTCGTAAGTACGAGGAGCTGGGCTCGCTTTCGTGTTCGACGCTCCAGGAGAGGATGATCTCCTTCTTCGGCCCGTGAAGCGACCTCAGCGATCATATCGTGAACACCATGGGCGTACGGCCGCATGCGCTCAAGGCTTTCCTGGGCATTACGCAGTTTCGATGCCGCCACCATTTTCATGGCTTTGGTGATCTTCTGCGTATTCTTTACGGATTGAATCCGTGTACGAAGTTCTTTAAGGGAGGCCATTCGCCAGCTCCGTCAGCGTATTACGCGGCTTGTTCGTCGGCTTGGAAAATGCCGGCGAACTCGGTCAATACAGCGGTCATCTTTTCTTTGATCGGATCGGTGAAGGCTCCTTCCTCACGCATCTGCTTCAGCAGGTCGGCGTGACGACTCTCGACGAATTCATACAGCTCTTTCTCATAGCGTCCGAGGTCGCTAGAGGTGTATTTCATCAAAAACTCTTCCGGAGCTGTCGCTGCCCATAGGATAAGGGCCTGCTTCTCAAAGGGGAGCGGCGTATATTGGTCCTGCTTGAGAACCTCTGTCAGCCGAGCACCACCCTCAAGTTGCTTACGGGTCGCGGGGTCGAGATCGGAGGCAAACTGAGCGAACGCTTCCAATTCACGATATTGGGCGAGCTCAAGACGGGCCGTACCAGCGATCTTCTTCACCAACTTCGTTTGGGCACTACCACCTACACGACTTACGGACAGACCCACGTTGATTGCGGGTCGGATACCTTTGAAGAAGAGGTCTGTTTCGAGGAAGATCTGACCATCCGTAATCGAGATCACGTTTGTGGGGATATACGCCGATACATCGCCAGCTTGGGTCTCGATGATGGGTAGGGCGGTCAAAGAGCCACCGCCACAATCGTCACTCAACTTGGCGGCGCGTTCCAGAAGTCGACTATGAAGATAGAAGACATCACCAGGGAAGGCTTCACGGCCAGGAGGACGACGAAGAAGTAGAGACAGCTGACGATAGGCAACGGCCTGCTTACTGAGATCATCGTAAATGATCAGGGCGTGCATTCCGTTGTCCCGGAAATATTCACCCATGGTGCAACCGCTATACGGTGCAAAGAACTGAATCGGTGCCGCTTCCGATGCGGTAGCAGCGACTACCGTTGTGTATTCCATGGCGCCGTGCTGTTCGAGAGTCGACACGACCTGCGCCACAGTAGACTGCTTCTGGCCAACTGCTACGTAGATGCAATAGACAGGGTCGCCAGCGTCGAAGCCACCTTTCTGATTAATGATGGTGTCAATGGCGACAGCCGTCTTTCCTGTTTGACGGTCACCAATGATGAGCTCACGCTGACCGCGGCCGATGGGTACCAGTGCATCGATGGCTTTCAAACCGGTCTGAAGAGGTTCATGTACGCTCTTTCGACTTACGATACCGGGGGCTTTGATTTCCACAAGCCGGCGCTCGTCCGTCTCGATGGGGCCCTTGCCATCCAATGGCTCGCCAAGCGAATTGACGACACGACCGAGGAGAGCCTTACCAACCGGAACATCCAGGATTCGACCGGAACGCTTTACGGTGGAGCCTTCGGAGATTTTTTCGACCTCACCGAATAAGGCGAGACCGACATTATCCTCTTCGAGGTTCAACACAACGCCTTTTACGTCATGGGGAAGCTCTACGAGCTCACCGGCCTGGGCTTTCTTCAGTCCATGGACACGAGCAATACCGTCACCAGCCATAATTACTGTGCCGGTTTCTTCTACGTCGATCTCGCGATTATAGGCGCTGATCTGCGATTCGAGAACGCTTGTGATTTCACCAATCTTGAGTTCCATTTGCTACAACCTCGATGTTGTCAGTCTTCGTTGGGGTTGTTTTGTAGTGCCTGAGCGCTACAGGGACGCCTTCAAGAGGTTTTCTGTAAGCTGGCCAAGTTGACCTGCCACCGTGTTGTCCAAGACAACATCGCCTACCTCTACACGGAAGCCCGCAATAAAGTCTTCGTTTACGTAGTTCTCGAGCTCCACAGAGTAGCCTGTGCTCGACTCGAGAGCTGCAGTAATGTCCTGCAGTTGTTTACTTGAGAGCGGTGTCGCCGATCCAACGGTGCCCTTAAGCGCTTTACGTTCCTGATTCAAAAGCTCTTGGAACGCGTCGTGGATTTGTGGCAGCAGCTGTGCCCGTTCATTCGAGACCAGTAGATCCAGAAAGCGTTGGAAGTCATCGCTCACCGGGTTCTGTTTCGTTATCGATGCAAGGAGTTCCGATTTCCGTTCCAGGGACTGGGTGGGATTGCTCAGAAACTCAACCAGACCCTCAGTCTCTCGTACGACCGTTCCAAACAGCGCCAACTCTTGTCCAAAGGAATCCGTCAGGTTGGACTTTTTCCCAGCCAGGAATAGCGAGCGAGCGTAACGTTTTGCGATTCGGCGATGTTGCACGACGGGATCCTTTGACCGTGGTTATTGGATGACCTGTTCCGGTTTAATCTGCTTCAACTGTTCGACTCCTTCTGCAATCAATCGATCGCGGGTAGGGTCGTCCAGTCGACTCTTAATAGCTTCTTCGGCTTGTTCCAATGCGATGGGAACCACTTCTTTCAAAAGCCGTTCGCGAGCATTCTTGGCTTCTTGCTGAATCCGGAACTTTGCTTCCTTCTCAATTCGCGCCGCTTCTCGTTGCGCTTCTTCGACAATACGTTGTTTCTCGCTTTCACCATCGGCATGGAATTGGGCAAGTATTTCTTTGCTCTCCGCATCCAGGTCGCTAATACGAGACTCATATTGTTTGAGAAGGTTCTGTGCCTCTTGATGCACAGCACGAGCTTCTTCGAGTTCTTTGCCGACACTTTCGCTTCGCTTTACGAAAAAGCCCTGGATACCTTTGCGGGTGAGGAATATCACGGTACCAAAGAGCAGAACGAAGTTCGTCACAAATGCCCAGAACGTTGTGGCGTCAAAAGAGGCGCCAGCAGCATAGGCAAGGTTCGGCGTCAGTATTCCCAGTATTATGAAGAGGAAAAGTCGCATAATTACCCCTGCAGGATCCGGTCGGCGGCTAGATCTGCGAGTCGCCGGGCCTCTGTGGACAGTACAGCGCGAGCACCAGATTCGGCTGCTTTCAGCTCCAACAGCTCTGCTTCCATACTCTCGTCGATCTTCGTACGGGTATCCTCTACCTGCTTATCGGCAATCTTCCGCCCTTCGGCTTTGAGTTCCTCTCGCAGTTGCGTTCCCTGCATCCGAGCGTCATTGATCTTCTGATCAATGTCCTGCTCCATAGATTCGCATTGCTCTCGAACCTTTGCAGCCGTTTTCCGAGCACCGCTGGTTGCTTCCTCACGCGTGTCTTCGAGCTTGAGAAAAGGATCGAATAAAACGAGCTTCAATATAACGATCAGCGCCAGGAAAATTGCGAGTTGGACAAAGATAGTCTTGTCCACGTCAACCATTCCGGCGACTAAGAGTTTACTCTGTACTTGGCTGAATTCAGATATTATGAGCATGGATCCGACGGGGGCTACTCAAATGGGGCACCCCGGCTAGCATGGCTAAACTATAGGTGTCAAGGCCCTAATGGATCGCGTCCGTAGGAATTGTTGTCTTCGGTGTTTCTATTTGCGTTTTGATATTTTAAATAAAGATGTTTTCTAGGCGCGATGAATGCAGAAAATTAAGCGTATTTTCAGGTAACGAATGTCGATATTCCAAATGCAAACGGACTATATCCCCAAAGGGGATCAGCCCGGCGCAATCCGTACACTTGTTCGGAGATTCGAGCCGCAGGAATCAGAGCAGGAGGCGTCGGATGAGCAGGTTCTTCTCGGTGTAACCGGAAGTGGAAAGACGTTCACGATGGCGCATGTAATTGCCGAGTTGGATCGGCCAGCGTTGATTCTGGCGCCCAACAAAACCCTCGCAGCGCAGCTATACCAGGAATTCCGTGAGCTATTTCCCGAGAATGCTGTGGAGTATTTCGTCTCGTATTATGATTATTATCAGCCCGAAGCCTATGTGCCGGTGACGGATACATTCATTGAAAAGGACGCAATGATCAATGACACGATTGATCGTATGCGCCATGCGGCGACGCAATCTCTGCTGACACGGCGTGATGTAATCATTGTAGCCAGTGTCTCATGTATCTACGGTATTGGTAGTGCCGAGGCTTATTATGGGCTTCTGGTGCAACTGGAAAAGGGACAGGCCGTTGATCGCGACGAGATCATTCGTAGGCTTGTAGAAATCCAATACGAACGAAACGACTATGATCTGTATCGAGGCATGTTTCGGGTGCGTGGCGATGTCCTCGAGATCGTCCCAGCCTCACAAGATGTCGACGCAATTCGAATCGAGTGGTTCGGGGATGAGATTGATCGGATCGCAAACTTTGATCCTCTTACGGGCTCGGTCACCACGGAATGCGATAAAGTGGCCATCTTCCCGGCGAGTCATTATGTGACCTTCGAAGAACATAGAGAGCGGGCAATTAAGTCGGTACGAGAGGAACTGCGGGAGCAGTTACAGGCGTTTCGAGGCGCAGGTAGACTCTTGGAGGCACAGCGATTGGAGCAGAGAACGATGTTCGATCTGGAGATGATCGAGCAGACTGGACATTGCAAAGGTATCGAAAACTACAGTCGACATCTTACTGGACGTAAGCAAGGCGACGCCCCTCCGACGTTGTTAGATTATTTTCCTGACGATTATGTGATGTTTATCGATGAGAGCCATGTGACGGTCCCGCAGGTGGGAGCGATGTGGAGAGGTGATCGGTCGCGAAAGGAAACGTTGGTAGAGCATGGCTTCCGGTTGCCATCAGCTCTGGATAACCGCCCTCTTATGTTTGAAGAGTTCGTCGAGCGGATTAACCAGGTCGCCTATGTGAGCGCGACTCCCGGAGACTATGAGCTTGAGCGGACAGGAGGAGAGGTTGTTCAGCAGATTGTTCGCCCCACGGGATTATTGGATCCAACCGTGACGGTTCGGCCGGTGGCAAACCAGGTCGATGATCTTCTTCATGAGATCCGTGAACGTGTGAAACGCAATGAGAGGGTTTTGGTCACGACCTTGACCAAGCGGTTAGCCGAGCATCTGACCGAGTACTACCATGAGCTGGGAGTCCGTGTTCGATATATGCATAGTGACATCGACACATTAGAACGGATGGAGATCATCCGTGGGCTTCGCAACGCCGAGTTCGATGTCCTGGTAGGGATCAATCTTCTACGAGAAGGCCTCGATATTCCAGAAGTGTCTCTTGTGGCGATCTTGGATGCCGATAAAGAGGGCTTCTTACGAAGTGTTCGCTCGCTGATTCAAACCATTGGACGTGCGTCCCGCAACGTTGGTGGAGAAGTCATCATGTATGCGGACAGGATCACTGGATCTATGAGTATAGCTCTTGAGGAGACAGAGCGGAGACGTGTGTTGCAGCATGAGCGGAACGTGGCCGAGGGTGTTGTACCGACATCGATTGTCAAAGCTGTGCGGGACATGGGCGATCGGTTTACAGAGAGCTCGGAGACGGTGTCCGGTCTGGACGTAAATGATAACGCAGCAGTGAAGGTTCGATGTAGTGAATTACGGGATGAGATGTGGCAAGCAGCCCATGATTTAGACTTTGAACATGCTGCCCGTTTACGAGACGAGCTGAATCGGTTAGAAGAGGCGGCCTTAGGACTACAGCCTGGTGCAGTAGGTTCTGTCGCCCCACAGGTACGAAGGCCTAGAAAAAGAAAGAAAGGTCGTAAGTAGAATATGGTGGTATGGAGTCTCCAAGCAGCGATGCCAGCGTCCGATCACGTTCCAGCAAAGGATGAGTGTTCATGAGGAAGAATAAGCCGGTTTTTGCCGTGCGTAGATCGCTCGGAGTAGCTGTCCTGGCGTTGGTAATTCTTCTTCCTTTGGAAGCGAGGGCTTCGAGTGTGTTGGAGATTTTGGGGGCCCCAACAGGACATGGTTTTTTCGGCAGCCGAACCATTGGTTCGAATAGTGCTGTGACCTATTTTAATCCGGCGTTGTTGGTGGATGCGGACCGTTCACTCGATCTGGGTTTTATGACGATCGGAACGAATCTGAATATCACGCGACCATCCAAGCCTTCGGAGACGGACGTCGCAGATAGCATCTACCGGATCCTGGTTTTGGATAATGGTACCCAGGTGCCAATGGAAGTTCCCGCTCTAGCGACGGCTGAGTTGATACCCAGAGATGATTCGCCAGACCAGGAAGTACATCCGTATTTGAGTCTGGGATTGGTCCGTAAATTCATGGATTCGCGTTTTGCATTGGGAATTTATGCTTTATTGCCTGCGACAAGTGTCCAGCAACAGAGGGCGTTCTATACGGATGAACGAGAACAATATTTTTCCAACCAGTTACACCACGAGCTCTTTGGAGATCGACTTGTCATCACGAGTGTGTGCTTTGGGTTGGGGGCAAGGGTTCTACCCTGGCTTAATGTTGGCGTAGGGGCATCCGTAGAGATGCATACACGTGCTGCGACACCCATCTATGTTCCGGATGGATTGGATCAGAGTCATGTTCTACTCAATTCCGATATTTCGGTTGAGAATGGTGTGACCCCCTATCTTGGTATTGCGGCGACACCCACACCGCAGACTCGCGTGGGGCTGACATGGCATGCTGCTACGCAGAACCCGTTGAAAGGTTCGAACGAGTTACGGTTGTGGAATTACCCCTACCCTTCGGGTCAGGACGCCATCCACCAGGAGTATCAATTTACCTATGGGTATGAGCCCCAGCGGATCGGAGCCGGGTTTGCCTGGGACCAGACAAAAGGAACCGGTACAGGCATGGTGATCGGAGTAGAGGGATTATATGCTCAGTGGTCGCAATACCGTAACCGCCATAATGAGCCGGGTAACCCACCCGCAACATCGGCACCCGATAATTGGCGAGACACAGTATCTGGCACTGTATTGATCCAATACCATAGTCCGACCATCTTGAGTGGCGTCAGTATTGGGTATATTCCAAGCCCTGTCCTAACACAGGATGGCGCTGATAATTATGTCGACAATGATCGTATTCGATTCGGCGGAGGGATAGAATACCGTTCCTCCTGGGTAGGAGTCCCTGTGTCGGTAGGGCTTCAAGTCCAGGTCCACCACCTTCTTGAACGCAGCGTGACAAAGGTGGATTCAAAGATAACCGATGAATTTCCAGACCATGATCCAGAGAATGGCGTAACCGTTCTTAATGCGACCAATCCAACGGAAGCAGTGGAGGATGGTCTGGGTTTACAAACCAACAATCCGGGGTACCCGGGATATACAAGCAATGGTTGGGTATTTGGCGGAGGCCTGAGCCTGTCCATGTGGTATTAGAGCAAAATGGAGATGCGAATTATGAGAATAGGGTTTTTGTTTTTCTTTGTGTGTGTCATCGCCGCTTGTGGAAATGGCGATACCGTCGCGGATACGACGAATACCGCGGACTTGAGTGTTGAAGATATTGGAACGGACACAAGCGAAGAGGATGTCCAGGAACCGGAGGATGTCCAGGTGTCGGAGGACGTTACGCCCGAAGAAGATGTGCAGACGTCGGACACCTCGACCCCGATGGAAGATGTACAAACGACCGATACGGCTTCTCCTCTAAGCCAGATCGCCGGTCTCTGGGGGCAACTCCAGGTCACGGCACTGATCGCAAGTCTTCCTGGTACGCAGCCCATGTCAATACGGGTCTTTACCTACCACCTTGTGAATCATGAACAGAATGGGACGGATCTGGTTATTTCCCATGAAGTCTGCGAGGTCTTGAATGAGTCGGGCCCTCTGGTTCCGGCTAAAACGGTAATTCCGGAAGCCTATGTGAATGCTCTGGACACCTACACTCGTACTGGGACGTATACGCCGGACGTATCGGGCTCCTTTGACTATATTGCCGATAAGCATATTGCTCTCTCTGGGCTTACGGGGTTGACCGATCCCGAAACGGAGGAGCTGCCGACGTCGGCCGATGATCCAAGGGTTTTCGATCAGGATGGCGACGGTAATCCTGGCATGACGGTTCGATTGGAGGGCTTTCCAGAGGGAGACCTGTACATTGTCCAGCGTGATACGACGGAGCTTTCCGGAAAACCTGTGGACCCGGATACCATTAACGGCACTCTTACTGTTGTGACGGAACAAGTGGTGTTGGCGTCGAATCCGGGGCTTTTGAAGCAGTTGAACCCAACGGCAGTTGTGGACCCCGATCCAAGCAAGAGCTTCTTTACGATGGTTCGTCTACCAGAGAATGCCGATTGCGCATGGTTGGTCGATAATTATGCGACTATCCTACCCGTACCAAACAACTGAATCGGGTATCAGGCTTAAAACCCAAACTCCATGTTCAGCACCACGGTATAATCGGGTGCGCTGCTGAAGTCGGCGCTAGGCAGGGCGCCGGCTGACGTGGAGTCGATGGGGCTGAGTGGTAGTTGAACTCCGATCTGCGTTCGAAGGATCGCCAAATCGAAGCCTAGACTAGCTAATAAGACCATCGTCTCAAAGGCTTGTGCGTTCTTAAGGCTACTCGTTCCAGCGATTTCGACCTGCGCTTTAAGAAGCGCGAGATTAAGGCCAACCCCAAAACCATAGCGGCCGTAGATCATCAGATCCTGGGCCGGAGATCCTCGTACTGCAAACATCGGTACGATTTCACCGTGAGCGATCAAACTCAGAATCGTCATGTCTGCTGCCAGTAACATATACACAGCCGGCGTCAGATATTCGTGCAGATAGGCTGGGCCATCCAGAACGTTATTGAGGGCTATGGAATTCGCACGTTCGGTTCCCGTTGGTGCGTACAGATGAATGCCGTAGCCAAGTCCCACTGACGCAGGTCCCGGAGTGGAATGCGCGAAGCGAAGATCCAGGTTGATATTGCCCATCGAGTAGGCTGTGTCTTCGGAAAGATAGAACGCAGCAAAGGGGACGGCAGCTGTTAACATGCCGCCAGAGAACCGTATCTGTGCATAGGGAGAGGCAGCGAAGGCGAAGCTCTCTTCTTTGTCCTGGAGGATCTCTAGTACGGAGAGGACCTGTTGTTTGGTCTGCTCGTTCAGGGGGAGCTCGGAGATCGCTTCTTTTTGTTCCGAGGTCAGGCCAGGAATAGCCAGAAGCTCCGCCTGAATCTGGTTCATATTCATCTGTTCCAGTGGTGCTGGATCTACCTGCTTGAGAACGTCGAAGACCGGTTCAGCCTGCGGGTTCTGTTCTTTGGCGTCTGCGATCGCTTGCTTTGTGATCGCCTCCATAGGTGAGCCGGATAGTCGAAGCCCGAAGCCGAATCCAGCACCGCCGGGCGGTAGATTGCGGATGGCCATGGTTCGAAGCGAGGAGCCGGCATACGCATTAGGACTCAATGCAGCTGTGCTTAGGAACAGGAGACCTACGAGCACTCCATGGAACATATGTTGTATAGCAGATCTATTTGAAGCGGATGTCATCGACCAGAATCACCGTATCGTAAATGGAGTCCCCCTGATCCGAAGCAAACAGCCTCAAGGTTGTTGGGCCTTGACCGGCAAATGGGGTCACGTCGACAACAGCTTCTCGCCAGGGAGTCGTCCATACATCGCCTTGATCAAAAGCGACACAGGCCTGGTCCAACCCGACATAATGAATCCCGCAGGCTTCGGTGAACGGGCATAAGGACGGCTGACAAAGGGAGTCGACCCATACGTTGACCACATCCATTTCACCCAGGTCACTCTCGAGGGTGGCTCGGAACTCATCCTGGAAAATACTGCCACAGAAGTCAGGGAATTCTTCGGACATGAAACGCCAGCGGACACGCAATTCGGTCTTGTCTTTGGGTATACAAAACCGTTGCGATAGTTCACCGGTCTGCTTGGTAAAGCCTAAACCAGTACTCAGAAGGCCCATATATTTGCCCTGTACCGGCGCATAGCATCCGAGTTGTGAGATGACACGGCCATCCCCATCTTGGTCCCAACCAGCAATTCCACCATTTTCCCAGGATGGATTCACCAGGTCGGCGTTCATGATGGACAGGTTCTGTGCTCCGAACAACCAGAACTTTCCACCAGTTTCTGGATCTTCAATAGAACCCGGCAATACGTCTCCAGTCAGGTTGATACCTTGGCCAGTATCTTCATTTTTCAGGAGCAGCTGCTCGAATAGATAGGTTCCCTGCTCTTTCACAAAAGACTCGGTCACATAGTCGGAGAAGCCTGCGATACTGACGGCCCCATTGGCAAAGAAGGCGGCGGCAAGGGTACCGTTCATGATGGTTCGACACGCGCCCATATAAATGAGGCTTTCCGGGTAGTCACGATGTGCGTAATGCGAGAAGAACGAAGGTAGTACTGCGTATCGATCCGGACTCAAGGCAATTCGTCCGTTGAGCAGGTCGCCATGTCGGAGATCGACACACCGTCCCTCAATATTTCCAGCAGTGACCTTCACTGCGATACAGGCGGATCCCGTAGCGCAATCGTTCTCGGACTCACAGACAGGAGTGTTTGGCGACAGATTATTGCAGTTGATTTCTTCACCGGTCCATAGGACCTCTTGTGCTCCTTCATTCTCCCATCCATAGGCGTCTGCAACGCCGGGCTCTATCCCGTCGAACATCACCTCTCCATGGGTCGCGAATGCTATGACACCGAACTCATATATGGAACGAAGTTTGGATAACTGTGCGTCTGCGTTTACATACTCCTGGACGCTGAACGGTGGGCATTCCACGTCTTCGAGAGAAGACTTGATTTCAATGGATTCATCCATGGTACCCAGGTCTTCTCGGTAGGGAGCGAACACCATCGAATGACGGCTGAGGAGTGAACGTTGGTTACTCAGATTTGTAAGACCTCCGTCTACGGTCCCAGTGTCACCACTTCGATATCCTTCTGGAGCAAGTCCAACGACTCCCAGAAGACCGGTCTGATGCCGCATCCATAGGCCATAACCATCAGGGCTGACGCCAGCGTGAGTTACTTCACCAAAGTTGGTGAAGACAGACAGTGCGGCGGCCTGGGCATCTTCGTGGCTCTGTCCATCCGCGATGCGGTCCTCGTAGGTATTACGGGCCGAGGTTGTCAGCTGTACAACGGATTGGCAGATGCCGGGTGAGACAGGCGAGATCGCCTCGATATCGGTGACGGGTGAATAGGCGTCATACACGCTGAGGTCCAGCGGAACCTCTACGGTAACTCGGAAGTGTAATGTCTCTGGTTGGCTCGGGTTACGACTCATGCAAGTAGAGAAGACACCATCACCTTCAATTTCATCACAGGTTGTTGCGACCTGGCCATCATCTTTCATCGTTGCGATGGTTTCGATGATAACTCCGCTCGCGTCGACTCGATGAAGTTTGACTGTACTTGCATCATAGGTGCCGTAGCTTCCCATCGCGATGGATGCGCGCATATCCGTTGTCTTATTGGTGAAGAGCTGTGGTGGTTGTACCTCAAGGTAGTCACCGAACTGGAAGCCAGGGTTGTAAGTGATGACCACCTCATCCGAGGCTTCTTGCCCATCTGCGCTGAGGGCCGTCACTGTGATCGTATTGTCTCCTGGAGCGAGCTGGATGGGACCCGAATTCCAGAATCGACCGGGTGTAATCTGACCGGTCGCACCATCCGAAGCTGTCCATGTGATGGATGTTGCTTCTCCAAACAGGATTCCGCTTAGAGGCATAAGCCCCGAGATATTTGTACCGCTATCTTTTCCGGTCGGACCAATGATCTGGATGAATAGGTCGGTGAACTCCGGTTCCTCACCAAAGGTGCCTTGCCCTGTGTCCGTTGTGGAACTATCCGAATCCGTCGAAGTTGATTGGTCGGGGTTACCAATGGTGTCGGTATTTGTAGAGGAATCTGTCCCCTGGGTGTCGGAGACATCCGTTCCAGCGGTATCCGTGTTGGTATCCTGATCAGCATCAGGAGTCGGAGAGGAATCCGTTTCGAGATTCACGTCACCGCCACCACCAGAATCTGTGTTTGCATCCGAGGCGGATGATCCGCACCCCCAGACTAGAAGACAGATCAGAAATGTGTACGCAATGTGTAAAGCAAATTTGTTCATCGATGTTTCTCTCTCAACCCGGGCCATATACAAATTATCTTGCGCAAGCATGCTAGCGATCTTGAAAGCTCGCCGTCAATTTACAGTTCGATATTCGCTGTAGTTACGGGTCCCCTTCCGGGGAAAGCATCCGTTTGGTCAAACCTCTTTCAAGGCCGTTGATTACGCTGCTGGGCTTGTGTCTGGCCGTTGGATGACCCCTACCAGATAGTTGTAATGTCTTTCGATGGAGCCCGCGATTGGTGGAACCAGAATTGGGTATAGAGGATCAATTAAAATTGTATATATCGCTTTTGGTAGGAGCGGTTCGGACACCAGAGAGCGTTTGATTATAACCGTTTTGAACTACGAATTCGGCGCATAAATACCCATGATCAGATTTGTTGGTCTCCGGGGAACGAATGATGGTAGAACCATTGACAGGCGAGTTTCCCTGTTTCTATCGTTCGAATTGGAGAATGAACTGATGACCACCGAAGAAGAACAGACATCCGCGGGAACCGTGGGTGGAAAGAAAACCGAGACCGGAGATCTAACCGACCGAATCTGGCGAACGGTCTCCAATAAGGTTCGGAGTGTTGGTAGTGGTGAAGAGCGTATGCGTACAGTCATTCAGAACATGATCAGTGAGGAAACCGTCAAAGCGATCGTTGCGAACCTCGTACCGAAGGATGCGATGAGTTACGCGGTTCGAACCATTGATGGTGTGAAAGATGAAGTGGTCGCAGTCATCGGACGGCAGCTCAATGACTTTCTTCAACATGTTGATCTCGGGAAGGAACTGCAGAAGATTCTGACAAGCCTTAGTTTGGAGGTGCGAGCAGAGGTTCGCTTCATCCCCAATGACAAGCGATTGGTGAAGCCGGAGGTGAAAGCGAAGGTCGGAGTCCATGTGATCGACGAGGACGGCAAAGCCCAGGCCATGGCGCCCGAGCAAGCTTCAGTCGCGCAAGAAGCGGTCGCGAAAGAGGAGCCGAAGAAAGTGGAGCCGAAGCGAAAGGCATCCAAGCGGAAAGCCTCTACAAAGGCGAAAAAGACGACTCCTCGCAAGAAGGCCGCCGCTCCTCGCAAGAAGACCGCTACCACACGAAAAAAGACGACCGCTCCCCGCAAGAAGACCGCCGCGCCGCGTAAGAAGACCAGGAAGAGCGAATGACGATGCCCTCTACGCCTGATCCCATGGTGGAGGACGAGTCCAACGTTGTTTCGTTGCTTGATGCCAACGTGACAGATTTTGATGATGTTCTGGATCAACAGGATTCTATAAAGAGACGCCTCGTCCGAAACGTAATCTTACTTCGATCGATATATGCATATTGGGTCACATGGCGAATGGTCTGGTCCTATGTCTGGCTTCGATTTCGTAGTCCATTTATGGCGCCGGAACGGCATCGTGCGAAGTTGGCGGCTCTGCATATCCGCAGTGCCATACGATTACGTCGACTGATCGAAGATCTGCGAGGTCTGTTCATAAAGATTGGCCAGATGGTCAGCGTTCTTGCGAACTTTCTACCCGAAGAGTTTCGAACGGAATTGGAAGGGCTCCAGGACAGGGTTCCGCCCCGCAGTTTCAAGGAGATGCGTACGGTATTGGAGGCGGAACTCGGTGGGCCGGTTGACAATCACTTCGTAGAAATTCGTCCACATGCTGTGGCGGCTGCAAGCCTTGGCCAGGTTCATCTGGCTCGCCTGGCAGATGGCCGGAAGGTAGCAGTGAAGGTTCAGTACCGGGGCGTAGAAGGCCTGGTTACGCGGGATCTTAAGATTCTCCATCGAATGATTCGTATCGTTGGTTTTTTCTTCCCACAGCAGGGACTATACAACGTACACCGGGAGATGAAGGGTATCATCAGCGAGGAGTTGAACTTCTGGCATGAAGCAGAAAACCTTACCGAGGTCGCAGGGAATTTCGCGGATGATCCGGTTATGGTGTTTCCAGAGGTCGTCTGGTCTCATTCCACGCGTCGAGTGCTCACCTCTACCTGGATGGATGGCGTAAAGATTACAAATGTGACGCAGTTGGATGCACTCGGCCTGGACCGACACCAGATTGCAGAGAATCTACTGCATGCCTACTGTAAACAGATCTTCCACCATGGCCGATACCATGCCGATCCACACCCGGGTAATATATTGGTCATGCCAGATGGGCGCATTGCTCTAATCGACTTTGGCGCGGTCTGTGGACTTAGCTCGAAGATGCGCGAGGGGATGGTGGAATATCTCCGAGGAGCTCTGAATCAAGACGTCGATGCCGTATTTGGTGCGCTACGGAAGATGGGCTTTGTTGCCCCGAATGCGAGGGAAGAACGTTTTGAAGAGGTGATCCGGTATTTTCAGGACAAGGTGGCTGATCACGTTCGCCTGGAGGCGTTAAAACTCGATAATATTCGTCTGAAGCCCGAGACGGGTCGAGAGATAATGGCCGATCTCAGGCATATGCACCTTGGGCTCCGCGAGCTCGGTGAGATGTTCAAGGTCCCGCGCGAATGGGTGCTTTTAGAACGAACGATTATCTTGCTGACGGGAATCTGCACGGTTCTTGATCCAAAGCTTGAGCCTGTCGCGATTGTGGGACCGTATGCGGAGGCGTTTGTCCTAGGTGAAGAGCGGGATTGGTCCTCGTTCATGGTAGAGGCGGGAAGGGACTGGTTGATTCAGGCCGTCGGTCTACCAATGGAACTCCGTAAGGTTTTGAAGCAAACAGCGAGTGGTCGAACCCGTGTTCGAATCGCCGAATCGCGGGAGTTCATAGGTATCATAGGAATGTCTGCGAAAGTTTTGGGGTATGGTATCTTGACCGCAGGGCTCGCGATCGCCACCAGTATCTCAAGAGCGAGCGCCGACGACGTCTGGAGCCAGGTGCTTATTTCCTCTGCTGGAGTCAGCGCTTTTCTATTTTTGGTTGCCTTGATGGGGCTTCGAAAGCGGTTGAAGTAAACCTTCCGTTTTTTTTGGACCACCCCGATCTTTGGAGGATCCTGGTGCCGTGATCGCACAGGTCAGCCCCGATTCCCTCAAAGCTGGATCGCAGTTCGCATCACCGCGATCCCTTGCAATGGCTTGGCGTACTGGAATTGTCGCTTGACAATGAAAGGCCCCTGCCTATAATCCCGCACCCTCGCAAAAGCGCTGTTTCGTGTGCGTGCGTTCAATGACGCTTTACACGACACGTTAGTGAGGCTTTTGAGATTTTTTCCGTATTGTTCTTGAGATTTCGAGGTACCAAGTGCCAACGATTAACCAGCTAGTCCGAAAAGGACGAAAACGCATGAAGTCGAAGTCGACATCCCCTGCGTTGCAATCATGTCCCCAGAAGCGCGGTGTGTGTGTTCGTGTGTATACGACTACACCCAAGAAGCCGAACTCGGCTTTGCGTAAGATCGCGCGTGTTCGTTTAACCAATGGGATTGAGGTAACCGCCTATATCCCGGGTGAAGGGCACAATCTACAGGAGCATTCGCTCGTGTTGATTCGTGGTGGTCGTGTAAAGGACATTCCGGGCGTTCGTTATCATATCGTTCGTGGTCATCTTGATGCATCAGGCGTCGATGGTCGCAAGCGTAGCCGTTCTAAATACGGCGCGAAGAAATCCTGAGTCGGATTGGTGTAGGAGCAAGAAGATGCCGAGACGTAGAGAGGTACCTAAGCGGAAAGTTCTTCCCGATCCTAAGTATAAGGATGCGCTGGTTACACAGTTTGTTCATATGCTTATGATTGGTGGAAAGAAATCTACGGCCGAGAACGTCCTGTATGACGCGATTGGTCTGATGGAAACCCGCGCGCGCCAAGATGGATTGGAACTGTTCAAGAAGGCAGTTGAAAACGTCCGACCACAGGTAGAAGTAAAATCCCGGCGTGTCGGTGGTTCGACATACCAGGTACCAATTGAGGTTCGCCCCGCTCGGCAGGTTTCACTGGCCATCCGTTGGCTTGTAGGCTTTGCGCGCGGTCGTAGTGGCCGCTCCATGGCGGAGCGTTTGGCGGCAGAGCTTCTGGACGCGGCGAACCTACGTGGTTCGGCGGTAAAGAAGAGAGATGATGTACACCGTATGGCGGAGGCGAATAAAGCATTTGCACACTATCGTTGGTAATCGTCTCACTCTTTGATTAACTGGCCAGAGGTCTCCGTTACATATGGAAGCCCGTCCAGTTCAAACGGGTGGGTGTCTTCCCTTTAAAAGTGCAAGCAGATTCGTTCTGTGGACTGGAGATCTTTGTGGCACGTAGTTTCCCAATACCTCGCGTTCGTAATATCGGCATCATGGCCCATATTGATGCTGGCAAAACGACAACGACCGAACGAGTTCTATATTATACAGGACGAGCTCATCGCATAGGTGAGGTCCATGAAGGGACCGCAACCATGGACTGGATGGAGCAGGAGCAGGAGCGTGGAATTACGATCACGTCGGCTGCGACCACCTGTGAATGGAACGATCATCAAATCAATATCATCGATACGCCCGGACATGTGGACTTCACAGTAGAAGTCGAGCGTAGTCTTCGCGTTCTGGATGGAGCCGTAGCGGTATTTTGTGCCGTGGGTGGTGTAGAGCCACAATCCGAGACGGTATGGCGTCAGGCCGACCGCTATGGTGTACCCCGTATCGCGTTCGTAAATAAGATGGATCGCATCGGAGCCGACTTCAGTCGAGTACTTGAGATGATGCGAAAGCGTCTCTCTTCCAATCCGGTCCCGATTCAGATTCCTTATGGGGCTGAGGCCGAATACAAAGGCTATATCGATCTCATCACCATGAAGGCCCATGTCTTCAACGATGAGACCCTGGGTGCGGAGTTCGAGATCGTTGAAATTCCTGCCGAGCTAGAAGACGAGGCAAATCTTGCTCGCCAGACCATGCTCGAAGGATTGGCCGAATTTGATGATGAGTTGATGGAGGCTTATCTCGGTGATGAAGATATCTCCGCTGAGATGGTCACCAGTGCGCTCAAAGAGGGTGCACACTCTATGAAGCTTACGCCCGTATTATGCGGATCTGCGTTTAAGAATAAGGGCGTCCAGGGATTGCTGGATGCTGTAATAGAGTTCCTACCCTCACCACTGGATCTTCCCGCGATCAAGGGTGAAAACCCATATAATAAGTCGGAAGTAGAATGCCCAAGTGACGATAACGAGCCTCTTTCGGCGCTCGTGTTCAAGATCATGAATGACACATTCGTCGGGCAGCTCTCTTTCCTGCGAATCTATTCCGGTGTTCTTCGGACGGGCGATTCTGTTCTGAATGTACGTCGTAATCGGAAGGAGCGTGTTGGCCGCTTAATGCGCATGCACGCGAATAAACGCGAAGAGCTGAAAGAAGCATTTGCGGGCGATATCGTCGCTGTTGTCGGGCTGAAGAATACGGTTACCGGTGAATCTATCTCTTGTCCCAAGAGACCAGTAGCCCTGGAGTCGATGGAATTTCCGGAGCCGGTTATCTCCGTTGCGATTGAGCCTGAGACCAAGGCGGATAATGAGAAACTTTCGCACGCATTAGGGCGTCTTCATCTGGAAGATCCTTCTCTGAAGATCGCCTATAATGAGGAGACAGCCCAGACCGTTCTATCAGGAATGGGCGAGCTTCATCTGGACATCGTATGTTCCCGTCTCCTTCGTGAATTCAAGGTTGGAGCCCGGGTAGGTCGTCCGCAGGTTGCCTATCGAGAGACAATCCGGAAAACAACCTCGACGAATTACAAACATCAAAAGCAGACTGGTGGTCGTGGTCAATACGGGCATGTTGTCATGAACCTTGTGCCCGGCAAACCCGGTGAAGGTTTTGTGTTCGATAACCAGATCACGGGTGGTGTCATTCCACGCGAATACATCCCGGCGGTTGAGACTGGTATCAAGGGCGCGATGTCCACTGGTGTCCTGGCCGGATATCCGGTCGTTGATGTTACCGTCGAGCTAGTCGATGGATCGTATCACGATGTGGACTCTTCCGAGATCGCCTTCCGAGTAGCTGGTGCGATGGGCTTCCGTGAGGCGGCCAGAAGAGCTGGCTTGTACTTGTTGGAGCCTATGATGAGCCTGGAGATCGTCTCTCCGGAGGAGTACATCGGCGATGTGATGGGCGATCTGAACGGACGGAGAGGCAAGGTTTCGGGGATAGAGAGCCGAGACAACCTACAGATCGTCCGCGCGACGGTTCCTCTCGCGAATCTATTTGGTTATGCAACGGATTTACGGTCGGCTACGCAGGGGCGAGCGACGTATACGATGCAATTCGACCACTATGATGAGGTACCGGCCACGGTCGCTGAGAAGATATTGGATAAACGTGGTTCGGAATAACCACTCGGCAAGGGAAAAAGAGGTTTATAATGTCAGCAGTGTCTAGAATCAGAATCCGTCTTAAGGCGTATGATCATAAGCTCCTGGACCAGTCGATCTCGGATATTATTGATACGGTTCGCACTACCGGTGCCCAGATTGTCGGTCCAGTGCCGCTTCCCACGGCGATCAGTCGTTACACGGTACTCAAGGGACCACACGTTAACAAGAAGAGTCGCGAGCAATTTGAGGTGCGCACGCATAAGCGCCTTATCGACATTGTTGAACCAACCGCACAGACCTTGGACTCCCTGATGAGTCTCGATCTGGCTGCCGGCGTGGACGTAGAGATCAAGGCTTGAGGTGGAACGATGCCAGAAGTAACACTATATAATTCTAAGGGTAAAGAGGTTGGGAAGACAAACCTTTCGGACGCTGTTTTTGGCGCCGAGGTTAAGCCTCATCTCTTTCATGAAGTTGTTCGGTGGCAATTAGCTAAACGCCGCGCCGGCACCGCGACCGTGAAGGGTCGTTCGGACGTCGCTGGTAGTCGCCAAAAGCCGTTTCGCCAAAAAGGAACTGGTCGCGCCCGTCGAGGCTCGGCTCGTAAATCCCCACTTTTACGGGGTGGTGGTGTAGTTCACGGTCCCCAACAAAAGGACTGGGGTTACACGGTTCCGAAAAAGGTTCGGAAGGCCGCGCTTATCGGCGCATTGTCTCACCGTACAGCGGAAAGCAAGGTATTTGTAGTCGACAATTTGGAGATGAAAGAATACCGAACGAAAAACGTACTTGAAATTATCAACGGTTTTGGGGTAAATGGCGCGCTCCTTATCGACGGGCCTAATGAACAACTGAGTCGTTCGTCTCGGAATCTGCCAAAGAGCAGCTTCTTACAGGTAGATGGACTCAATGTTTATGACGTTCTTCGACATGAAGCAGTAATCATTTCCGCCGCAGCCGTGGAAGAAGCAGAGAAACGTTTGGGCCAATGAAAGATCTATACGCCATAATCCGCAGGCCTCTCCAAACCGAGAAGACCCAGATCGGACTTCAGCAACGACAATACGCATTTGAAGTGGCCATGGCCGCGACAAAGAGTGATATTCGCGAAGCCGTCCAACAGATCTTCGGTGTACACGTCGAGCACGTGACAACGAGCATCGTGCGTGGAAAGAAAAAGCGCTTTGGACGACGCGTTGGTAAACGGCCCAATTGGAAGAAGGCCGTTGTTCGCATCGGTGAAGGTCAAGAGATTGAATCCTTGAACGTGAGCTAAACGATGGGTATCAAAAAATATAAACCAACTTCCCCAGGCCGACGGAATATGACGGGGTCCGACTTCGCTGAAGTAACGAAGTCACGTCCGGAAGCAAAGCTTCTGGCTCCGCTTAAGCAGACTGGTGGAAGAAATAATAATGGTCGCATTACGTGTCGCCACAAGGGTGGCGGTCATAAGCGCCGGTATCGCGTCATTGATTTCAAGCGAAATAAGTATGGTGTGCCCGCACGCGTAGCGGCAGTCGAATATGATCCCAATCGTTCGGCTCGAATCGCCTTGCTTTACTATGCTGATGGCGAAAAACGATACATCCTCGCGCCGGATGGCTTAGAGGTTGGTCAGACGGTGATCAGCGCCCTCAAGGCAGACATTCAGGTTGGTAACGCTATGCCGATGAGCTCTATGCCTCTCGGTACGGTAGTCCATAATATTGAGATGAAGCCCGGCAAGGGTGGTCAGCTTGTTCGTTCCGCAGGGACTTCGGCCCAGTTGGTAGCGAAAGAAGGCGCGCACGCACTGCTGCGTTTACCTTCTGGCGAGCTTCGGAAGGTACCGGTCCGGTGCCGAGCCACCATTGGTGTTGTCGGAAATGTCCAGCACGACCGCATCCACATTGGTAAGGCGGGCCGTTCGCGTTGGTTGGGCATACGACCCACCGTCCGCGGTGTTGTAATGAATCCCGTCGATCATCCACATGGTGGTGGTGAAGGCCGAACCAGTGGTGGTCGTCATCCGGTCAGTCCCTGGGGTAAGCCCACGAAGGGACGGAAGACTCGCAAGAATCCGAAGAGCGACCAGTACATTGTGAAACGACGTAACCAGAAGTGATGAGGGAACCCCGTGCCACGGTCAATTAAAAAAGGTCCGTTTGTGGACCAGCACCTTACGAAGAAAGTTGACGCTGCGATAGAGGGCGGAAGCAAAAAGATCATTAAAACATGGTCTCGCCGTTCTACGATTCTACCGCAGATGGTAGGAATGCGGTTCGCCGTTCATAACGGAAAGAAGTTCATTCCTGTTTTCGTAAACGAGAATATGGTTGGCCATAAACTAGGCGAGTTCGCGCCCACGCGCGTTTTCTCAGGGCATGCCGGTGACCGCAAAGGCAAGGTGCGGTGAAGGAGTGAATGGTTATGAGTTTGAATAAAAAAGCGAATGACTATGTGTCCACTGCGCGTTTACGTTACGCGAAGATCGGTCCCCGTAGAGTACGAGCCATTGCGGATTTGATTCGTAATAAGCCTGTTCTCGACGCGCAAAGCACACTGATGCTTATGCCGAATCGTGGTGCTGGTGTTCTGCTCAAGGTCCTCCGCTCGGCGGTGGCCAATGCGAAGCAGTCCAACCCGAATATTTCGGAAGCCACCCTGTGGCTCCAAACTGTAACTGTCGACCAGGGTCCTCCCTTCATGCGTAAGTGGCGTCCACGTGCGCACGGTCGTGCAACTCCAATCAAACGTTTAAGCAGCCATGTCGAAATCGGCCTGGTGCTTGCGGATCAGTAAGGCTTAGGAGGCTGTTGTGGGTCAGAAAGTACATCCATACGGATTTCGTCTCGGATATATCCGACCGTGGTTATCGCGGTGGTTCGACGAGAAGAATACCCAGCAAAAACTCCATGAGGATATCAAGATCCGTAAGCTGATCGAGAAGCGGCTTAGTCATGCGAGCATCAGTACCGTCGAGATCGAGCGTCAGACGACCATCGTGAAGATTCGAATTCACACGGCGCGTCCAGGTCTTGTCATTGGTAAGAAGGGTGTTGAGGCCGAAGGCATTAAGGCCTTGGTAACCGCATTGACTGGTTGCAAGGTATTTCTCGATGTAGTCGAAATCCGTCGTCCGGAGCTCGACGCGAAATTAGTGGCCGAAGGTATCGCCGTTCAGATTGAACGTCGTGTTGCTTTCCGTCGCGCAATGAAGAAATCAGTTCTTACGTCTTTGAAATTCGGCGCAAAGGGCGTTCGAGTACAGTGCTCTGGCCGTCTTGGTGGTGCCGAAATGGGACGCCGGGAGTGGTACCGCAAGGGTCGTGTGCCGCTTCATACCCTACGAGCTGATGTAGATTATGGTTTTGCGCTGGCGCGTACGACATACGGCGTTATTGGCGTGAAATGTTGGTTATACCGTGGCGATATCCTGGCGCAAGAGCAGGAAGAACCACAGAAAACGAGACAGCGTTCGTCCTGATTCGGACGGCAATTGGCGAACTTGGAGATAAGTTATGTTAGCACCCAATAGAACACGATGGCGGAAGCAGCAGCGAGGCCGGAATCGCGGTACAGCTTGGCGCGGTGGAGAGGTCTCCTTCGGAAGCTTTGGGTTGCAGGCTATTGTGCCAGGCTTTCTTACGTCCCGTCAGATCGAGGCCGCTCGTGTTGCGATGACGCGACATGTAAAACGTGGTGGTAAGATTTGGATTCGAGTGTTTCCTCATCATCCCATGACGAAGAAACCGCTTGAGACTCGTCAAGGTAAAGGTAAGGCACCGGTAGAATACTGGATGGCCAAAATTAAACCCGGAACGGTCATGTATGAGATTGACGGTGTTCCGGAAGAGGACGCGCGCGAAGCATTCCGTCTGGCTGCGCACAAGATTCCATTTAAGACGCGTTTCCTGAAGAAAGGGGAGATAAGTCTATGAAGCTCGACGAAATCAGAGCCATGAACGATCAACAGCTCGCTGGTGCAGAGCTGAACGCGAGACAGGCCTTATTTGAGGCCCGCATCTCGAAGACGATGGGTGAGTTGGCAGATACCAGCCGTCCCCGACGACTTCGCAAGGATGTGGCTCGCATTCTAACAGAGAAGAAACGTCGTGCCGAGCAGGCGGCGACGGAGACGACCGCAGCCGGTGAGGAGCAATAATCATGTCCGACGCACGTCAAAAGAAACAATTGATTGGTACAATCGTGTCGAACAAGGCTGACAAGACCGTTGTGATTCAGGTCGAACGACAGGTGAAACACCCCCGTTACCGCAAGATCATTACACGTCAGAAGAAGTATATGGCTCACGACGAAGAGAACACCGGCCAGGTCGGAGATCTCGTCATGATCCAGGAGTCACGTCCGCTGTCTCGTCATAAGACATGGCGTGTCATCAAAACGATTCGCAAGTTTGTTCAGGTCTGAACAGGTAACCACTAGATCCTGAACGGAGGCATCAATGATTCAAATGCAGACAGTACTCGCCGCGGCCGATAACTCAGGGGCCAAGCGCCTTCAGTGTATCAAGGTCCTGGGCGGATCCAAACGTCGCTATGCCACACTTGGTGATGTGATCGTCGTCAGTGTTAAGGAAGCGATGCCTCGCGCCAAAGTGAAAAAGGGCGATGTAATGCGAGCCGTTATTGTTCGTACCAAGAAAGAAGTTGGTCGTGCGGACGGAAGCTATATCAAATTTGATGAGAACGCTGCTGTTCTTATCACGACTGACAAAGAGCCAATTGGTACCCGTATTTTCGGTCCAGTGGCCCGTGAGTTGAGAGCTCTACAGTTCATGAAGATTGTGTCTCTCGCACCGGAAGTTCTCTAGGAGTTCGAAATGGCGAAGAGCAAAGCAAAAGTAAGAACACAACCGGTACGGAAGCCGAAGATTAGAAAAGGCGATACGGTTGTAGTAATCAGCGGTAAGGACCGTGGTAAGCAGGGAGAGGTACTTCGTGTATTCCCTGGCAAGGCACGTGCACTGGTTCAAGGTGTGAACGAAGTAAGTAAGCACAGTAAGCCGAGCGAAAAAGACCCACGGGGTGGAATCGTCAAGAAAGAGATTCCTATCGCATTGTCCAACCTTATGGTGGTCGGTGGAGACGGCACGGCTAGTCGTGTTGGTGTTCGCCGAGAAGCCAATGAAGCAGGAAAAACCAAACGAGTGCGTTTTCTGAAGAAAACAGACCAAAATCTATAGAAAAGTTTTTTTGGCGAGGCACCCGTACGGAAACCGGGGTCGAGGAGTCATCACATGACCACTTTATATACAAAATATACCAGCGAAGTTGTTCCCACTCTGATCGGGAAGTTCCAATATCGGAACAAAATGCAGGTACCCAAGATCAAGAAAGTAGTCTTGAACATGGGACTGGGTGAAGCGATTCAGAACCCAAAGCTTATAGAAGCGGGTGTTATTCAGCTAACCGCTATCGCCGGTCAGAAGCCCGTTATTCAGCGAGCTCGTAAATCGGTCGCTACGTTCAAGTTGCGTGAAGGTATGCCTATCGGCGTATCCGTAACATTACGTCGGGATCGCGCCTTCGAGTTTCTCGATCGTCTAATCAACATCGCGCTACCGCGTGTACGAGATTTCCGTGGATGTTCGCCCAAGGCCTTTGATGGCCGAGGAAACTACACCCTTGGTGTTAAAGAACAACTCATCTTTCCGGAGGTCGATTACGACACAGTCGAGAAAGTGAAGGGTCTGAATATCTGCATCAATACAACAGCAAATACGGACGAAGAGAGTCGAGCACTGCTTGAGCTGCTTGGCTTTCCCTTCCGAAAGCATTGAGGATTTAGGAGGTTATCGTGGCTAGGAAAGCACAAATGGAGGCGTTGAAACGCGATCCGAAATTTGAAGTACGCCGGGTTAAACGGTGTCTTCAATGCGGTCGTGCCCATTCGGTCTACAGAAAGTTCGGCATTTGCCGGATTTGTTTCCGGACTCTGGCCCTTGAGGGCAAGATTCCGGGCGTCACAAAAGCCTCCTGGTGAGTTCTGAGGAGTAAATTATGTCGATACCATCAACAGACCCAATTGCAGATATGCTTACCCGCATCCGGAATGCTCTTCTGGTTCGGAAAGACAGCGTAGAAATGCCCACCAATAAGGTGAAGCATCGTATCGCCGAAATTCTGAAAGACGAGGGGTATATCACGGATTATTTCCTTCTCGATGGCGAAAAGGGAAAAGTGTTACATCTAGACCTGAAGTATCGTGATCTCCAGAATGGAACGATCACCGGTCTTCGACGAGTCAGTAAGCCAGGGCGTCGCGTATATTGTGGTGCCAAAGCTATTCCACGTGTCTACAACGGCATGGGTATTGCCGTCATGTCGACTCCTCAGGGAGTGATGACAGGCAAATCAGCCCGCGCAGCGAATGTAGGCGGCGAAGTCATTTGCGAGGTCTGGTGATCTCGACCAGGTGAAGGAGAAGAACCGTGTCACGTATCGGAAATAAACCAGTAGAAATCCCAAGTGGCGTCGACCTTACGATCGATGGCGTCTCGGTTAGCGTAAAGGGTCCCCGAGGTGTATTGTCTCGTGACTTCCGGGCGGTTTCCTTTGAACAGGAAGAATCCAGAGTCATCGTAAAGCCCACGACCGATGATGGAAAAGGTCGTGCGTTCCACGGTTTGGCACGCGCTCTTTTGAATAATATGGTCGTCGGTGTATCGGAAGGTTTCAAGAAGAACCTGACGATTATCGGTACCGGTTACCGAGCTGCCGCAAGTGGAAACACCTTGACCCTCAACGTAGGGTACTCCCATCCAGTAGAGATGAAGGTACCAGAGGGGATTTCTGCAAAGGTAGACAAGAACACTCTCATCTCTCTCGAGAGCAACGACAAGCAAGCATTGGGTGAATTTGCTGCCCAGGTGCGCCGTGTCCGTCCCCCGGAACCATATAAGGGTAAAGGGATTCGATATGAAGATGAGTATGTACGTATCAAAGTTGGTAAAACTGCCGGCTAAGTAAAGGAGGCCGTTGTGGCTACCAAGAATCGAAGATATAGCGCACGAATCCGACGTCAGAAGCATGTTCGCAAGAATGTACTTGGTACGTCAGAAAAGCCCCGACTGTCGGTTTTTCGGTCCAATCAGCATATCTATGCTCAGCTGATCAATGATAACCGGGCCGGAGAGACGGCGGAGACGTTGGTAACGGCTTCAAGTCGTGAAGCTGTGGCCCGTGACGGTTTGGAGACAACCTCCAAGTCTGATTTGGCAACAGCCGTGGGGAAACTCATCGCGGAACGATGTAAAGAGAAGGGAATCAAGAAGGTCGTATTCGACCGTAATGGTTTTCTTTATCACGGACGAGTAAAGGCGTTGGCCGATGGCGCGCGCGAAGCTGGCCTCGAATTTTAATCGACGGCTTAACTACGGAATGGATCAGGGAGACGAACTGTGACAATGAAGCGAAATACCGAACAAAGAGGCCGGGCCGCTACCGACGAGTATGCGGATCGCGTAATCAACATTGGCCGCGTGGCCAAGGTTGTTAAAGGTGGACGTCGGTTCTCCTTTACAGCACTTGTAGTTGTTGGTGACGGTGCCGGAAAAGTTGGATGGGGTCATGGCAAGGCAAACGAAGTTCCGGAGGCGATCCGGAAAGCTTCTGAGCGAGCACGTCGTGATATGGTGCAGGTCCCTCTCCGTAATGGAACATTGCCGCATACCATCATTGGTAAATTTGGTGCGGCCAGTGTGGTCTTGAAGCCAGCTGCTCCCGGTACCGGTGTTATCGCCGGTGGCGCAGTTCGTCCCATCCTCGAGGTGGCGGGTTACAAGAATGTATTGACCAAGATCATCAATTCGCGAAACCCACACAATGTTGTACGTGCGACGTTCGAGGGGCTTTCCCGACTTATTACTGCTGATGAGGCTGCGTCACGGCGGGGAATATCCTCGGCTCGTGTCCTCGGTTTGGAGTAAAAATCATGGCCAAGAAAGACGCAAAGATAAAGATCACATTGGTAGGCAGCCCCCATGGGCGTAAGCCGAAACAATGCAAGACGCTCCAGGCTTTGGGGCTTCATAAGATTGGCGCGAGTCGCGAACACAACGATTCAGAAATGATTCGTGGAATGGTGCGTACAGTGACGCATCTGGTCCGCGTGGACGCGGCGTGAGTGCCAAGGAGATTGAACGATGAGCGAATTGAGCAATCTGAAACCCAGTGAAGGTTCAACCCGGACTCGGAATCGAGTTGGTCGTGGACCAGGAAGTGGGAACGGTAAAACCTCTGGGCGAGGCCACAATGGGCAGAATTCCCGGTCTGGTGGCGGTGTTCCGATTGGATTTGAAGGTGGCCAGATGCCCCTGTACCGCCGTCTTCCAAAACATGGCTTCAAGAATCCATTTCGTGTGGAGTTTGATATCGTGAATTTGTTTCAAATCCAGCGGTTTGATGCAGGTTCGGAGATCGGACCAGAAGAACTGCTTGCCGCCGGTTTGGTACGACGTGGCCGTAAGATCAAGTTGTTGGGGTCTGGTGAGATCGACAAGAAGCTGACCCTTCGAGTACATAAGGCGTCCAAAAGTGCAGCGGCCAAGATTGAGGCAGCTGGTGGAAACGTTGAGGTGATCAGTGGCTAATGGAGTAGACACACTCGGGAAGATCCCCGAGCTCAAGAAACGGATCCTGTACACCATAGCGTTGCTGGGTGTGTATCGGATCGGTGTGTTTATCGCGATCCCAGGTGTAGACCGTTCGATCATGCAGAACTTTATGCAAGATCAAGGACAGGGTTTCCTTGGGCTGTTCAACATGTTCAGTGGTGGTGCCATTGAACAGTTGTCCATCTTTGCTCTTGGTATCATGCCTTATATCTCGGCATCGATTATCTTCCAGCTTCTTGGGGTTGTTATTCCTCATATTGAGGCACTCCAGAAAGAGGGTGAGACAGGGCGCCAGAAGATCAACCAATATACCCGGTATGCGACCGTGGCCATCTCGTTGGTCCAGGGCCTTGGAGTCAGCGTATATCTGCGGTCAATGAATGCGGCACAGGGCACGACAGGAATCGTAGTGTTCGATAATGCCATGCTATTTACATTTGTGACCGTGGTGTCCCTGACTGGTGGCGCAATGTTCCTGATGTGGATGGGTGAACAGATTACGGAGCATGGCATCGGAAATGGTATCAGTCTTCTGATCTTTGCAGGTATCGTTGCTGGTCTACCTAGCGCGATCTACCAGACCTTTGAGCAGTCCGTACTCGGTGGTGGTGAGATGAAGGCTACGACAGTCATCATCCTTCTCGCCATTGTCTACGCTGTTTGTGCGACGATCGTCTTCTTTGAACGGGCACATCGTAGGATACCAGTTCACTATGCGAAGAAGGTCGTAGGGCGAAAAGTATACGGTGGACGCACCAGCACATTGCCTCTCAAGGTCAATATGGCTGGCGTTATCCCGCCAATTTTCGCTTCGTCCATTCTTATGTTTCCAGGGATTCTCACTACGTTCTTCCCCGGTAACGAGATCGCAATCAAAGTCCAGAACGCACTTATCCCGGGTGCGAACCTCTATAATGTTATCTACGTCGCGATGATTATCTTCTTCTGCTACTTCTATACGGCGGTTACGTTCAAGTCCGTCGATGTGGCAGAGAATATCAAGCGTGTCGGTGGATTCATTCCTGGTGTCCGACCGGGAAAGAAAACCGTTGAGTATATTGATCGAGTCCTTGGTCGAATTACTTTCGGTGGGGCAGTCTATGTGTCTGCCGTTTGTGTTCTCCCAACCTATATGCAAGCCGAGTTCAATGTTCCCTTCTACTTCGGAGGAACCGCGCTTCTCATCGTTGTTGGTGTGGCGCTTGATACGGCTCAACAAATCGAAGCACAGCTTATCAACCGTTCCTATGATGGACTGGTTGGTGGTCGTGTGAAAACCCGCGGTCGTCGTGGGCAATAGAGAGTAGGAGGATCCAATGAAGGTCCGAGCTTCCGTAAAGAAAATCTGTGACAAATGTAAGGTCATCAAGCGCCGTGGCGTGATTCGCGTAATTTGCGAAAACGCACGCCACAACCAGCGCCAAGGCTGAACATAAGAGAAGAAGGTAAGAACGATGGCACGTATAGCAGGTATTGATCTTCCAGCTACCAAAGCTGTAGTGATTGCGTTGACACGCATCTATGGGATTGGTCAAAACACAGCGCTGGTTATTTCTGAGAAGGCCCAAGTGGACCCTTGGAAAAAGATTAGTGAGTTGAATGAAGATGAGACCATTCGGATTCGTAATGTCATCAACGCGGAATACACCATTGAAGGTGATCTCCGCCGTGAAGTTACGTCCAATATCAAACGCTTGATGGATCTAGGTTGCTATCGCGGCCTTCGTCATCGTCGCGGATTGCCTGTTCGAGGACAGCGTACTCATACGAATGCGCGTACTCGTAAGGGACCGAGACGAACGGCCGTCAAGGGAAAGAAAACACCGGGTAAATGAGAGGAACTAAGCTATGGCTGGTCCACGCCGTTCAGGCAAAAAGAAGATAAAGAAGAATATTCCGAATGGAATCGCACACGTTCGATCTACCTTCAACAATACGTTGATTACGATTACGGACATGATGGGAAACACGGTCTCATGGGCCAGTGCAGGCAAGGTCGGATTCAAGGGTTCTCGCAAAAGCACACCCTTTGCCGCCCAGCTGGCTGGTCAAGATGCTGCCAAGGCAGCTATGGATCATGGTATGAAGACCATCGTCGTGCAGGTTAAAGGACCTGGAAGTGGCCGAGAAGCCGCGATCCGAGCCCTCTCTGCTGCGGGGTTGAAGATTACCGTGATTCGTGACGTCACCGGCATTCCCCATAACGGTTGTCGTCCGCGTAAGAAGCGTCGCGTATAAGAATATTTTTGGTAGGTATTGAAGTATTTACGGCCTACAAAGCCGCAATAAGCATTTAATGCAGAAAGTAGCCGGTACTGACGTTGAGTTCAGTTACCAGGAGGATCTCAGGCATGTTGACCAATATGAGTAACTTTATTCGTCCCCGTGAATTGAAAGTCGAGGCGACCAACAACTATGCAAAGGTTTCTGTTGAACCGTTGGAGCGTGGTTACGGAACGACCCTCGGTAATGCTCTGCGCCGTGTGATGCTTTCGTCCATTCCTGGTGCAGCCATCAAAGGGATTAATATTGAAGGTGCTTTGCATGAGTTCAGCGCTCTGCCCAATATCGTGGAAGATGTTGCTTCTATGATCTTGAACGTGAAGGGAATCCAGATTGGAACCGACGTATGGGAGCCACAGGAGCTTCTTATTGATATCGCTGGACCAGCACGCGTAACGGCCGGTGACATTCAGGTACCAGGCACGGTTACTGTTCTGAATCCAGATCATTATATTGCTACGGTAAATGAGGGCGGCCAGCTTACAATGCGACTGACCACAGGTACCGGCGTTGGCTATGCTCTGGCCGAAGAAAATAAGACCGACGATGATCCTGCTAACTATATTGCAGTAGATTCCATTTACAGCCCGATTCGTCGAGTCAACTATCGTATCGCTCCGGCTCGTGTAGGCCAGCGAACCGATTATGATAAGCTCGTTCTAGAGATCTGGACCAACGGCTCCCTCACAGGTGAAGATGCTGTTGGCTTTGCAGCCGCCATTCTCCGCGATCAATTCCGGGTATTCACCGGAGACCAGGAGTATCTGGCCGAGATCAAGGAAGAAGAGTCTGGTCCGGAAGAGCCACAACTGAGTGAAGACCTGTACCGTCTCGTTGATGATCTTGAGCTGAGCGTACGTAGTGCGAACTGTCTTAAGAATGCCAATATTCGGCATATCGGCGAGTTAGTGCAGAAAACGGAAGACGATCTACTACAGACAAAGAATTTTGGTCGGAAGTCCCTTAAAGAGATCAAAGAGATTCTGGCCAGCATGAATCTTACGCTCAACATGGAAATCGATGGGTTTGACCCAGCCGATGCTCCGGACTTTGACTGAGCATAGAAACCAGACGGAGAAGTAATCATGCGTCACCGCAAAGCCGGAAAGAAATTAAGTCGTTCGACAGCACATCGACGAGCAATGTTTCGGAATCTTCTGACATCTCTTGTCCTTGACGAGCGGATTACGACGACAGATGCGAAAGCCAAAGCGTTGAAACGACTCGCCGATCGGTTGGTTACCCTGGCAAAACGAGGAGACCTCCACGCTCGGCGCCGTGCGCAAACGATGTTGTTCAACCAGACGGTGAAGATTCAGACGTCGAAAGGAACAGTGTTGACGCGTACGTCCAAGGACGCCCTCGCTAAGCTATTTGATAACCTTGGTCCTCGTTTTGCGGACCGTGCAGGCGGTTATACCCGCGTGCTGAAGGTTGGTCATCGCCATGGAGATGGTGCTCCTCTTTCGATTATCGAATGGAGTGATCGTACTGCTGGTGAAACTGCCAGTGAAGAGGCGTCTTGACAGTGTTCGGTGGTTTTGGCTACCTACGGCAACACGATTCGGGGATCGTCTAATGGCAGGACGGCGGTTTCTGGTGCCGCTAGTCAAGGTTCGAATCCTTGTCCCCGAACCCTTTGTTTGTGCCCCGTTGGTCTAGCGGTTAGGACGCCGGCCTCTCACGCCGGTATCACGGGTTCGAATCCCGTACGGGGTACCCTTTTCGACCCCACCAAATGGGGGGGTCGCTGTTTTTTTGGTTCAGGCCCACTCCCACACTTCATCCGGTAGATCTCCCACGATGCACCAGAGCCCGCCCTATGTCAGTCCAGTGGAACTAGCCGCGTCGGTGGTTACATTGGGAAATTTCGACGGTTTTCATCTTGGTCACCAGGCCTTGGTTAAGAAGGTTATCGAGTGTGCAGACGCCCATGGCTGTCCGTCCGTGGTTCTCACCTTTGATCCGCACCCTGCAAATGTTCTACGTCCGGAGCAAAAGATTCCTACTCTGGTTCCGATCCCGCGACGAGCGACACAGCTTGAGAATGCAGGTATCGATCATGTGGTCGTTATCGAATTTACAGAGGAGCTTGCGAGCTTGTCCCCGGATGAATTCTTGGAGACCTATGTCCTGGGGCCCCTCAATCCGGTTACCTTTGTTGCAGGTCCGGACACACGTTTCGGAAAAGATCGGGCTGGTGACACAGAGTTCTTGCGAGGCTGCGGGGAGAAGTCTGGCTTTGATGTAATACAGATGGATCCAGTGCTTGACGGTGGGGACAAGATCTCCTCGTCGGGTTTACGGCGGTTGCTGCGAGATGGTGAAGTAGACCGTGTCTGTCATTG
Source organism: Myxococcales bacterium (assembly GCA_002728755.1). Taxonomy (GTDB): domain Bacteria; phylum Myxococcota_A; class UBA9042; order UBA3505; family UBA3505; genus UBA3505. Next base: position 13,576 of record PBVT01000047.1, on the reverse strand, counting down.
GATGGGGCGCCATTATGACGTCTACGGTACGGTAGTACACGGAGACGGCCGCGGTAAGACAATCGGTGTGCCGACTGCGAATATCGACTATCGATCACAAGTGATACCGGCTCTCGGCGTATACGCTGTGATGGTTCAATCGGAGTCGAATCCATTACGAATGTTGCGGGGAGTGGCGAATCTAGGACTTAAACCTACGTTCGAAACTCCGGCCACGTCAGCACCGGTATTAGAGGTTCATCTATTGGATGGAGAACATCCAGATCTGTATGGGCAGGTTGTTCGACTGGAGTTTGTAAAAAAACTTCGGGATGAGAAACGCTTTGATGGCGTTGATGCGTTAGTTGCTCAAATTCAGATGGATATATCTGCGGCCCGTACGGTGTTGGAAGGAGCGGAAGTGTGATGGGAGAGGCGGGAGTCCAACCATCGGCGGTTCTCATCGGGCATCCGGTTGCACATTCTCTTTCCCCCGATATCTTCGCCATTCTTGCTAACGAGTCTGACACACCGTTTCGTTACACACTTCGAAATGTCAGCCCAGGTACGCTGAAGGACACAATCGGGGAACTATCCGCGACGCCCGGACTGGTGGGGGCAAATGTTACCGTGCCCTATAAGAGGGAGGTCCTCGACCACGTGAGTGCTGTTTCGCCCGAGGTGGCTGTGATTGGAGCGGCCAATACCCTGGTTCGAACGGATGGTGGCTTCACTGCATACAATACGGACGTTTCAGGCTTTGCGATGATGTTGGACCATCTGGGGTACCACCTGGAGGGAGCTTCTATCCTTGTGCTTGGGGCCGGTGGTGCGGCCCGAGCGGTTGTTTCCGTTTTGTCTGAGCGTAAGGTAGGGCGGACGATTATCTTTAATCGGAGCTCTGATCGACTGGAACAAATATGTACACTGGATCCGAATCGTATTGTCCCCTACAACGATTCGGTGAAGGACCAGGCGATAGACTTAATCGTTCATTGTACGTCTTTGGGGTTGGAACAAGGCGACGTGGAAACGATCGAAGGATTCCTCCGGCCGGTGGTCGAACCACATTCGGGAGTTCCCGCTCTAGACCTGGTGTATGCCCCATCTGCATCGGGCACCACCTTTATGCAGATGGCTCGTCAATGTGGACTAAACCCGGTTTCAGACGGGTTACCCATGTTGATCGGACAGGCCATGAAAGCATGGGAACTCTGGACGAAACACAGCCTAAATAACGTTGGTCTGCGGGACATTCTGAAACGACTGCGGAAATGATGGACTAGATACCATTCTCCGCGGTGAAGAAATCTAATATTGGTGCTTGACACAGGCGTCCCAGGTGCCTACGATGCGCGCTCCCTCAGTAGAGGGGTAACTTTCCCGTGCAACGGATATTGCCAAAGAAGGCAACGTTTGGAGGTACTTCCAATGAAGCGCAGTTGTTTTATTTTCGCTATTTTATTTCTGACATTTATTGTCGCTCCCGGTTGTGGTGGAGATTCCGAACCACAGACGGACACGATTTCCACGGATGGTGGATCTGATAATGGTGGAACCGATAATGGTGGAACCGATAATGGTGGAACCGATAATGGTGGCACTGATGGCAATGTCTGTACACCCCAATGTGATGGAAAAGCGTGTGGTCCAGATGGCTGCGGTGGAATCTGTGGCCTGTGTGGTCCTGGAGCAACATGTACGGCGCAAGGCACGTGTGAACAAGACGTAGTTGGTACCGTTGCCTATGGCGAAGAGTGTTTCATAACGCCGGAATGTGCTGAGAAAGAGCCAGAGGACTTCAGTGATCAGAACGCGCTTCTGACCTACCTCCAATGCCTTGACCAACAATGTATGGAAGGCTCCTGTAATGTCGTCTTCGGCGAACCTGTCTGCATTAAACAATGCACCATGAGTGCGGCTGATGACGCGGTAAACAATATTACTGGCGCGTCGGAGCCCGATGGCATCGAAGATGGTGATAGCCTTTGTGCTGGTGCCGATCCGAATGGCCCCTATGGTGATGGATACAAATGTGTCCGACTGACCAACCCACAAGCCGGAGAGCAAGACTTCACCCAATGTACCCCAGGTACCGATTTCAAAGCTTGCACCGTTTCTTCGGATTGCCCCACGGGTGAGTCCTGCAAGATCCACCAGTTCATTGGTGTACAGGGCTTCCATTGTGCAACCGCCATTGACGGTGGAAAGGGTGTCTCTGAATTCTGTGAGAGCAACCCTCACAACCCTGCGATATTCTATAATGACGACCTCGCCTACTGTGCCGACGGCCTTTGCTTCGGCATCGGAATTGGCTGTGCAGCTCCCTGTGGTTCCGATGACAGCGTCTGTTTCCCAGAAGGTGTGGCATGTACCGGAGGTACCTGTGCTAATAATGGTGATGTCACCTGTGACACAGACGCGGATTGCTCTCCATGGTTCTGCGAGCAGGACTTCCTTCTCGCCTCTGGTCCTCCTGAGCTCCGAGCCGGAACCTGCTTTGGTAAGAACTGTGATATAAACAACGACTGTGTCGACCCGGATTTCTTCTGCCGTACCTTCTACAACGGTGAAGCAACTGCCGAGCTGGCCGATTGGGATCACATCTGCCTGCGTAAGCCCAACAATGCTGTTCCAGTTGGTGCCGCTTGTGACTTCAATCCCAGCGACGACTTTCCTGGCGATGTCTGTGAAAACCCGATCTGGTGCACCAACGGTATGTGCAGCACGCATTGCTCGACTGATGCGGACTGTGCCGAAGGTAAGCAGATTTGTGGTGTGGAGACTTTCCCCATCGACTTGAACGAAAACGACATCAGTGGTGATGTCGGCGATGCATTCATGTCTTTGAGTGTTTGCCAACCCATCAAGCATGAAGGCGACCTAACGGAATGTGGTGGCGATGCTGACTGTACCGTTCCTGGTGAGTTCTGTACGCCGACGCAGGTAGCAGCTCCGGGTGGTGGCGCTGAATTCAAGTTCTACTGCACCTCTTCCGAGAATGCGGCTATGACCGGTGCCCACGGTGACAAGTGTATGGCTGACACAGGCAATATGTGTGTGAATAGCTTGTGCTTGAACTTCTACCAGAGCGCTGACGGCCAGGCTGTACCGAGCTGTTTCGCAGCATGCAGCAGCACCGCCGATTGTCCTGTGGACGTCGAGATGTTGAACGGCGATGCCGCCAACGCGAGCGGCGTATGCCAAGCGATTCGTTTCTCTTCGAATCAAAATGCTGACATCAAAGACGACCTGTACGTATCCATCTGTCGTCCAGAAGACCCAGCCTCTACCCTGAACGACTGTTCAACGGCGACGCCTGGTGTTGGTGATCCGAGCGTATGTAACGCTGCGTCCGAAGCATGTTCACCCACGACGATTGCGAGCAACCCTGATGTACCAGCGGTTGTAGAATTCCTTTGCATGAGCAACCTGGATAGTGAAGGTGTTCAAGCTGCAAAGGGTCCAGGCCTGTCCTGTGATGCATACTACGAGTGCACGAGTCTGTTATGTGAAAACACCTCCGCTGGCGGTGTTTGCAGCAGTCTCTGTGACCCGAGCGATGCCACAAGCTGTGACGCTGTTCCTGGAACGGCCTGTCTTGCACAGGTACAGATTCCTCGCGAAGACCCGGCCAATGAGGCTTCGGTATACAAATGTCTTCCTCCGGACAGCACATGCGTCCCCTGTGAAGTACATACAGACTGTCAGCCTGGTTATGTCTGTTCCAACACAGGAACACAGCTACAAGAAAACTTCCGCTGTGTTGCTGATTGTTCAGAGACCGGCACCTGTGATTCGGGTACATGTGGAAATGTGACCGATGTTCTTGGCCTTCCGGGTCAGGGCTGTTCCACATCCTGCAACTAATCACGCCGGTTCAGGCCTCTGTAATCAGAAATGCCGGGCATCCATGATGCCCGGCATTTCTTTTTTTGCTACCCCCTGTTGGATTCGGAAGGCCCACATATTCCGACATAAATCATCGAAGCTATGTGCCGTGCCCTTGCATGGGTCGCGTAACATTGTTAGGGCAGAGACTCTAAGCTGAGTAAATCCATGACCCAGACATATGACCGTTTCGAAAAATTGAAGGCTGCATTAGCCGATCGGTCCGCCTGTGTAGGCGTGATGGGGCTTGGTTATGTAGGACTTCCCCTGGCTCTTCATTTTGTAGAGGCGGGTTTTTCGGTTCTGGGCTTTGACATCGACGAGGATCGGGTAGCTGCTCTTATGAACGGAGAGTCCTACGTCGTCGATATCGACGCTGCAGCCGTTGCGGCCGCGGTGGAGTCGGGTCGGTTTTGTGCCACAACGGATATGGAGCGTTTAGGCGAACCCAGCACAATTAGTATTTGTGTCCCGACTCCTCTTCGAAAGACAAGGGATCCGGATATGTCCTTTGTTCGAGGGGCTATCGACAAGATCGGTGAAAATCTGCGAGATGGACAACTCATTGTATTGGAGAGCACGTCCTATCCTGGAACGACGGAAGAGTTGCTGGTGCCTATGGTGGGGACAGCAGGTTTTGAGGTTGGAACGAATGTATTCGTGGCGTCGAGTCCGGAACGTGTCGATCCGGCGAATGAGGTTTGGACGATCGCGAATACCCCTAAGATCGTGGGGGGAGTAACAGAGGCGTGTACGGAATTATGTGCCTGCCTATATGGCACGATAGTCAAAGATGTCGTTCGGGTGGGACGGCCCATTACGGCTGAATTAACCAAGCTGATGGAAAACACCTTTCGGTCTGTAAATATCGGCCTTGCGAACGAGATGGCGTTGATTTGCCAGGGGTTGGGAGTCGACGTCTGGGAAGTTACCGACGCGGCAGCGACGAAGCCATTTGGCTATATGCCTTTCTATCCTGGTCCTGGTATCGGCGGGCATTGCATACCGGTCGATCCCTTATATCTTGCCTGGAAGATGCGTGGGCAGGGAGCCCAGGCTCGGTTTATCGATTTAGCAGACGATATTAATCGTTCGATGCCGCAGTATGTGGTGTCACGAATCGCAGGTATGTTGAATGATAGGGGGCTCGCTGTTCGGGGAGCCAAGGTGCTGTTACTTGGTGTCGCCTATAAAAAGAATGTCTCTGATGTAAGGGAGTCTCCAGCCGTCGATGTTATGCTGGAGTTGTCCGAGCAGGGGGCGAATGTTCGCTACCATGATCCGCATGTGAGCAATCTTATGGTGGTAGAACAGGAGTATGATTCGACTCCTCTGTCCGCAGCCTGCCTGAGTGAGGCCGATATCGTTGTGATCTTGACCGATCATGACGACTTTTCAGCCGACGAGATTGTAGAACATGCGCAGGCGGTTTTTGATGCAAGAAACCTATTGGCCGGAATCTCCTCTGCAAAAATCGAGCGGCTTTAATCAGCTCTCACTGGTTTTCGTTGTTTGAATCGACTAGAATCGGTGCCTCGAATCGAATGGGAGGGCACCATGAATCCCAAAATCTGCATATCAGGGGTAGCGTTCGCTTTCTTGGTGACACTCCTGATGGTAACGTCATGTACGAAATCGTCTCCTGACACGCCAAATAATGATGTGGTCACGACGGGGCCAACCTACCATGGAGCGGTCCGAACCATCGTGGAGAAGAACTGTACGACTTGTCATCAAGAGGGTGGAATTGGCCCCTTCGCGTTGACCAGCTTCGAACTTGTGCGGGACATGGCTGAGCTGCTGAATGCTAGTGTAATAGCCGGGAGAATGCCCCCCTGGATGCCCGCTGACGATTGCTATCCGTTGGCCGATCATAGAAGCCTTTCTGGTGAAGAGCTGGCCGCGTTAGAGGAATGGATAGCGGCGGGTAAGCCCGAGGGTAATCCGGACGACTATGTTCCGCCGGAAATGGGACCGATAGGACCTTCTGGTGACCCAGATATGATGTTGGATGCTGGAGTGGACTATATTCCGGATGAAACGAAACCGGACGATTATCGATGTTTACCGCTTCCGCACACCTTCGAAGAAGACACCTATCTGGTCAGTTCCTGGGTGTTCCCAGACCAATCGGAACTGGTTCACCATGTACTGTTATATCTGGTTCCCGACTATGATATCGCTGGCATGGAAGGATTGGATGCCGCAGAAGAAGGCCCCGGGTACACTTGTTTCGGAGGGCCTAGCGTTGGTACGGGTGAGACGGTAGGCGGCTGGGTTCCCGGTACAGTCCCACGCGTTTTCCCCGAAGATATGGCGATTCGTATTCCAGCGGGCTCCCGCATTGTCATGCAGATGCATTATAATGTGTTGAACTATGAAGGGACGCCACCACCGGATCGTACGAAGGTGGGGTTGTGGACTTTACCGAGCGGAACAACCCCAGAATATCTGGTTGAGATTCTTCCGTATCCCCATCTAGGCATCGAGATTCCTCCCCATGAAGCAAGCTGGACGGAGTCCCAGGACTTCCCGGTTCCCGACGGCGGACGAATCATCGCTGTGACGCCACATATGCACACCCTTGGGCGTGAGATTCGCGTTGATCTGCTGGATGGAGACGAGAGCCAATGCCTGATTAATATTCCGGATTGGGATTTCAACTGGCAACAGGCGTACGGATTTCCAGAGGACTCGTATATTCATACGGAAGCGGATCATATGGTTCGTCTAACCTGTACCTATGACAACAGCGTAGAAAACCAACCCGTTGTGAATGGGGAGCAGCAAGATCCCAAGCTGGTGACCTGGGGGGATGGTACCCGAGATGAAATGTGCCTGGCCTATCTGGCTGTTGCTCTACCCTACTACGACCCCGTTGCCGTTTGTGCAGGGTCCGAAGATTGTGTTCATGGGTGCGAGGATGGAACCTGCTTTCTCGCTTGTGCGATCAACGCGGGTATTGATTGCGCGCAATGCGTGACTATGCCACTGGCGGCGTGTTCGGCACCGATATGCCCCACGGAATTAGGAGCGGTCAGCACTTGTATCGCTGCTTGTGATAACCCACAGACGTGCCTGTTTGCGTCTTGTAATGACGAGTACAATGCCCTTTATACCTGTATGAGGCCACATATCGTAGATGGCACCTGCGATTCCGATCTGGAGTCTTGTGGACTTTCGTTTGGAGAAGAGCCCTGAAGCTATTGTTGGGTACGGTCTTTTCTCTATTTTGGGCGACCTTCGTATTCGCTCATGGTGCGGCGCCGGCTCCGCTGGAAATACTTTTGGATTCCAATGGAGAGGCCCGTTCGACCCAGCTGGAACCCAACGCGTTTCCGGATCTTGTTCGGATGAATATCGGACTGGCACATCGGGAGGAGGATGGAACGTACCGGTATGGGTGCCCGTCTCGTTGGGATGGGTATGAGACTGCGCAGTTTGCGGTGTCGTCGGATGGCATAGAGTTAGTGTCTCTGGGGGGAGGCGTTGTGCGTGCATCGAGTGATCGAGGCTGTACATTTGAAGCTGTTGAAGTGCCTGAAGAATTCGGATACGCCCGCGATGTCGGCTGGGTGGACGGTCGCTTTTACGTACTGGGTGGAGAAGAAACCAAAGGTGCGTTGATCAGCTTTGGCCTGGACCGAGTCGTGCGGATAGAGACAACCTTTTCTTCTGCGGCCGATGATGGAGGGTTCGCACCCGATACGTTGTCTCTTCAGTCGGGGAGTCCGGGGCTGGTGGTGGTGGCGGGTGCACGACCTCTGCCACAAATCTGGAAGGCTCTATTACCCGGTGAAGGGCAGCCGACGGAAGATTGGTCGCATTTATCATCACCGCTGGAAGGAGATTGGAACTATCTAAGCGTACGCCATCTGGCCGTCGACGGTACGATCTGGTTGGTCGCAAGTACGATGGAAGGGCGAATACTCGTTCGAATACAGCCCCATCCTTCGGAGGATGGGGAGTTCACCTGGTCTCGGTCTGAGGAAACCTTCGAGAATCTAATGGGGCCTGTCGAAATCGGTTCGAGTCTTGTTCTTATTGCCGACGGTAAGAGTGCGCTGATTGAGGAGGCTGCAAATAGTCTCTCCGTTCAACAGGGGGTGGACGTCGATTGGACCTGTCTGCAATCTGTAGGAGGTTACACCTACGTTTGCCGATTGAAAGGTGTCTCAAGGATGGTTGAACCGTTCGATGTTATGCAACCAGAAGACACGCCTCTTTTTTCTATGAATCAATTGGGGGAGCCTGGTGAGGTCTGCGAGGCGACAGACGAGGAATCGTTGGCCTGTGAACTGGACTGGTATCATTTTGGTGGTGAAGCAGGTCTTCTAGACCGCCCTCCATGGACCGATCCTTTGGGGCCTCCGAGTAGTTCGGGAGGATGCAACCGGGGGCGTGAAGGAACGGTACCCGGGCTCTTCTTGATTGTACTACTCATGGGATTATCCATGCGTAGCCGAGAGATCAGCTCAAGGGATCATCAATCTCATCCAACAGCTCGCTGATGAGCTCGGATTCATCACTCTCTTCTTTGACGGGGTGTTCGGGAGACGAGGTCTTGGATTTTCTTGGTTTTTTCTTAGCCAAGGAGGATCCAAAGACATTCGTGAGCACCAGTACGACAGCAGTCAGGCCGACAACTAGAAACAGTATAATACGTACGATGGGGGGACCCGTTCCCTTCTTATGTTTGTCGATTTCCCCCTTGGTTACGGCCTGGCTGGAGGTCGAACCATAGTATTTAGCATAATCCGCCCGTACATCGTCGGTTGTGTAACCGGCGGTCAACATCTGACGAAATCGAGGACGCCATCGAAGACCAGCGGGTCCACATTCGGCCCCACAGTGCATAAGGATATGTGCACAACCACATAAACATTTCGTCTGGTTCCAGATGCTACTGAACTTTGCCTGGGGGACCCGTAATAAGGTATCGATTTGCCCGCCCCCTGGGGTGGAACGGTCGATCTGAATGAGTCGCTCAAACGTCAGGAAGCGGCCTTCGTTGGTGTTCACATCCCAAGCTCGGTTCTCATCAAGGATACCCTGTACGATCTTTCGTACCCGGCGACCTTCTGCCGTGGGACAGTCGTTTAATGTACGGTCCGGGTGCACTACCCAGGAGCCTACTTGCTGGTCTGGGCAGAACATCCGCTCCGATATTACTTCCAATCGAGACTTGGGAGCGTCGATCGTCGCGGGAGCTGCAGGAGGTGTGTCGGTCTGTGTATTGGCGAATGCCAGATGTGTGAACGTCAGCAAGCCGATGGCCAATAGAGTCAGCCATGGTAATACGCCGATTCGGCTCCACCCAGAGCTGGACAGAGGTCCGGTCGTCTTATCGTTACGCCTTCTGCGCCATAGGAACAGGACGGCCCAGTTGGGGAGAAGGGCGATAATGGCACCGATTACCATGACGGCTGCACCCAACCATAGGAACGAGACCAGTGGATTCAGGAACCCATCCATGCTCAGACCTCGGTAGTCAGGTGATGGTCGCATGGAGAGGTAGACATCCCACAGGAGGTGCGATTCTACAGCAATCTCTGTTGTCATGGTCTCCGCGCTCTGCGAGGAGCCAATCTTCTCGTAGACACGAACTTCGGGGGCCATGACCGAACCGATACCTTTGGGTATAATCTCGACAGGCGTTATATTTATGGCCGATGCGCGTAATTGTGCTTCAAATTCCTGTGCCGTTTCGGCGACATAACTTCGCACGCCCAGGTTCCCTAGCAGGGTTTGCGCAGCATTGGCCCCAGAACCCACAAGAATCACCCGTATCCAGGGAAGGCTGCTGCGTCGTATTGAGCGGCTCAGTTCGGTCCAGGCCTGTTCTGTAGCTTTGGATGGGGCTCCGAAACGTTCGACGGGTATGATGAGTGCCTGGTAATCGAGTCGATTGAGGAACGAGCTGGTCTTCTTTAGTTTCTTGGCCAGGTCCAGACCAACAGCGTTCTCTTTCCGAAACCCTGTGGCCCAGTCAATATTGGGGTTCAACACGTCCAGAGTTTTCTCTGCGGACGCAAATAAGGTAGGAAGCCCGACATTTCCTTCCGGGTTGGCAGGGGTTGCTCCGGCGCTGCTGCTCGACGATTTTCCGATAATGTTTTCCGAATTGTCTGCGATCAGAACACGGTACGAAGATAGCCCTTCTCGGATGCTATAGGATCCAGGGAGATTCGCGGCGAGGGGCATAACCTCAGCCTCGAACCGTTGCATATGTTCCAATGATTTGAAGTCGACGTGGAGTACTTTCGGGTTCGACATATCCACTCGGCCTTCAATGCCCAGGGATTCGAGCTGTGCCATTCGGGCTTTTAACTCGCGAACATAAAACATATATGCGGGGCGACCATCGGGTAATCGCGCTAGTTCGAGCGCCTTTTCGTGCTTATATCGGTACCGCATGGCGAATACCGGTGGCTCCGCGTCGGGTCGAATATCCTTTTCCAATGCAATGAAGTTGGTATCAAACTCCGTCTTGATCAGGCCGGCGGCCAACAATCGATCCTTTAGGTTCTGGTCAGGGAGGTAGACCTGGAGTTTGGCAAACCCATCCTTGGCGCGAATCACGGCTCGATCGATACCTTTCGATTCCAGGCTGCGGGAGAACTTTCGAGTAATCTGGCGATTGAACGGTTCGTTTCGCTGCGTCACGACGACTGTCGCTCGTGTTGCGAGATATCTGCCTTCGGATTGATAGTCGAAGTCCATACGTGCAAGCGTGGCACGATAGTCATGCAGGGTTACCGTACCACCAGGATGTAACATCTTGTTCTTGAATGAAGCTTTCATCGCGGTTCCCGCGAAAGCGAAGAAACAAAGGACCATGCCCAGATGTACGATGTAGCCACCAAAGCGTCGCCGCGCTTTAAAGGTGAGGATGAAGGCGTGTTTGAGTCTAGAGCCTCCGCTGTTCTGACGCCGAATTGCGATCGCTCGTATGTATTCCATCAGCACGCAGGCGATGACGAAATAACAGAGGTAGAACGTCAGGTAGACATAGAATTCCAGCATACCGTGCCCAGCCCATAGGGCCGTCCAGGCTTCTGAGCTCGACAATCCTTTGAAGGTGAGCTGTTCGTAGGTTCGATTTATGAAGAACGCGACCGTGATCAGAGTCGGAAGAATGGACCAGAGGAGGGGTCCGACGAAGTTCTTCCGGAAATTGGTGATCGTTGCTCGTCGCCAGGCGATAATGGGTCCAGCTGCCGAAAGGAACAAGAGGCATAGAGCCACTGGTGGAATGACTGCATTGAAGAAGTCTTGTCCCAGGTCCGAGGACTGTGTGAGCTGACTCATATTTGGCAGAATCTGGCCAATGGTCGAATTGTACCCGTCAATGACGGTGTTGTTGACCATTCTGCGGAATCCCGAGTGATCGCTAATCTTCGGGAACAGAGTCCCATAAATAACGATGAACGAGCAGGCGACCAACATGACGTTGTTCAAAATGAAGAAGGATTCTCGCGACCAGAAGGACTCGATGCGGTGTTCGCTCTTTAACGCATCCCATCGTTTTCGGATTGCCAGGAAGCTAACGGCCGCGATGACGAACATATACGTCAGGAAATAGTAAGGCAGTTTGCTATCAGCGAAGGCATGGATGGATGCGATCAACTGGCTTCGGGTCAGGAATGTGCCGAAGATGGTGAGCAGGAATGTAAGACAGAGCAGGATCGCGTTCCAGCGCTTCAACATGCCGCGCCGTTCCTGAATCATCACACTATGAAGAAAGGCAGTGGCAGTGAACCATGGGATCAATCCGGCATTTTCAACCGGATCCCACATCCAATAGCCACCCCAGCCTTGTTCCTGGTAGGCCCAGAGCCCACCCAGGATGAGACCCACAGACAAGAAGAGCCACGAGATGATCGTCCAAACTCGGGTGACTCGAATCCACTCTGTGTCGAGCTTGCCGACGATCAGCGCTGCTAGTCCGTAGGCGAAGGGAATTGTGAAACAGATATATCCAGTCAGCAGGCTGGGAGGATGAATCATCATCGTCACATTCTGTAGGACCGGATTCATTCCCTGGCCGTCGGCGGGTCCTCCGTAGGTTAGCCAGGTGGAGAAGGGGTTCGACTCCAGGACCATCAGCATTTCAAAGAAAGCGATACACAGGAGCAAAATACCTGTGGTTGTTCCAATCCAGCGAGGGTCTTTGTTCCGGTTGGTATGAACCGAAATCGCGGAGAAGGTGGTCAATGATGTGACCCATAATAGCAGCGCGCCCTTTTCGCCTCCCCAGAAGGCTGAAAGGAGATAGATGTTGCTCATACCGCGGTCGCTGTAGGCAGCTACATAGGTATTCGAAAAATCATGGGTGAGAAAGGCGTAGGAGAGGAGTAGGGAGATCCCCCAGAACATACCGGCCAGAGCGTAGAGGCCGTACCGTGAGGCATCCAATAGATTCTGGCGCCGAAAGCGTGCGCCGAGAAAAGCGGTTCCTGCGTAGCCCAATGAGGCTAGGAAACCTAGGCCAAGTAATACCTGTCCGAACACATGCATGGGGTTGTTTCCTAACTTTGAGGCACGTGTTCTGGGTATTTATTCTTATATTCTTCGTATTGATTCGGGCTCACACCTTCCCGAACGTATTTGGACGGGCATTTAACCGTGAGCCGTCGTCCTTCTATGAAGCGTGTATAGCTGATACCCGCGAGTCGGCTGTCAGCCGCTTTGAATTCTTCCGACGCTTCGAACTTTTCGTAGGCATCCTTTGGGATCGGAACCTTGCGCTCATTCGATAGTGTTACAGACGTCCCGTAGGCAGTGATAGCTGTAGGGTTCGACACCAGATCTATGGCGTCTCCTTCAGGTATTCCGACAATTTTTGCGAGGAGTACTCCTGCCTGTTCCCTATCTTGCACTTTCTTGGGATCAATGCGGATGCCGTCTATGAAAACCCCTTCCGCGATTGCGATACGGTTCTTCTGGTAGGGGTCTGGTAGCGGCTTGGTGTAATGGAATACGACCTCTTCGCCGGTATCGCCAGACAGTTGGATAAATATGTCCCGTGAGTTCTTCTCGGTCCAATGACCGGCGATGGTTCCCTGGATCTTAACTCGTTCTCCAAGATAACTCTCTGCATCCTTAGTCAGGTCCGAGACTTCCAGATTCTTGGTGCTACCCCGAAGGCTAAACCCCACGATAAGACTGGCAATAACAACGATAAGGGCTGCGATAATGATCGGAAAGATCGGAACCTTACGTTTCGTTGCTGATGCTCCAGTGGAGCTTGAAGTGGTAGTGTTTTTTGATTCGTTGGCCATGGCAGAGGCTCGCTTGGGCTTCAAGAGCCGAATTACGAGTTCACATAATTATATTGTTTCATTACCGCACGCGGAATACTACCCGGTGTGTCCTGTCGTCAAGAGTACTCGTGTCTCCCCTTGAGATTTCAAAGGGAACGTGCACGTGTTCAACATTCCTGCTATAGGGCGGAATCGCATTGGTACAGAGACGGTCTGTGAAGATATTTTCCATACGAACCCTGTTTAGCCTATCGCTCCTGGTGTTGAGCTTCCCAGGGCTGGGAACACAGGCATGGGCTGGTACTGGGGCAACCGATGCCACAGATGTGCATATTCCGAGAGGCCTTGTTTACGTTGTTCACGAAGGCACACTTCGTACCCGAAATACCTTTATGGATAATGGGCTGGGCGGAACCAGTCTCGGCTTGGGACCAGCAGGT
>PBVT01000046.1 GCA_002728755.1 Myxococcales bacterium | reverse complement strand
GCCAAAGCAGCCAAAGCAGCCCCGGCCAAAGAGGCAAAGGGTGCTGCGAAAGCCAAGCCGAAGAAATAGGCTACCTATCGAGTAGAGAGCGTTCCGGCTGGATTGGCGCTAGAAGAATTTAGCGTGTGGAGTCGTTTGAGCTGTTCGTAGACCTGATTGTGTACCGAACGAGCTGGAGCAAACGCGCCGTCTCGAAGAGTTCCGGGCGTCTGATTGAAGAACAACATGATCGCTTCATCCACCGTCTGCACGGAGTAGATATGGAACTTTCCGGCTTCTATATCTTCACGAACGCTATCTCGTAGCATCAGATCCGGAATATTGGTCTTCGGTACGACAACTCCTTGTGTTCCGGTTAGTCCGCGGATTCGGCAGAGTCGGTGAAATCCTTCAATCTTTGCGGTGACACCACCCACGGGTTGTACCTGACCCAGTTGATTGATGGAGCCCGTAACGGCCAGATCCTGACGAATCGGTATCCCCGATAATTCCGAGAGAATGGCAAGAAGCTCTCCAAGGGACGCGCTATCACCATCGACGTAGCCGTAGGATTGCTCAAAACAGATGGAAATCGACGCAGAGATAGGAATATGGGTTCCGTATTTTCCACCGAGATAACCAGAAAGAATCAGCACAGCCTTGTCGTGGATTTGTCCGGACAACTGGGCTTCACGCTCTACATTCAGGATGCCTTCGGTTCCGGCCTGAGCCCGTGCCGTAATACGGGCAGGTTTCCCAAATGCGAACGGTCCATCCTGGAGCACCGTCAAGCCATTGATCGTTCCAACTTCTTCGCCCTTCACGGAGATGATTACGAAGTTTTTGGCCAGATCATCAAACATCCGATCACGAAGATGGGAGACCTGGTATTCACGTCGCTCGAGGGCGGCACGGATATCCTTGCGGTGGATAATCTTCGAGCGCCTGCTTCGTGCCACGTCGTCTGCTTCAATGACTAGACTCGCCAGACTGTTGAAGGACAAGGATAGCTTGCGTTGATGATCTGCCCAGCGCGCACCGGTTTCCACGAGAGCGTTCAAGCCGCTTACATCGATCGGTAGCAGTTCGTCTTTTTCGCAGACTCCTGCAACGAATCGGGCGTAGGCTCGCTCTGCGGTACGGTCCCAATCCACCGAATCATCAAATTCTGCTTTGATTCGGAAGAGCTTCGGGAAGTCCTCGTCGTAGCGGTAGAGGGCATCGTAAACGGAGTGGCTTCCAATCAACAAGATCTTTACGTCAATGGCGACCGGTATAGGTCGCAGGCCGCTGGTGGCGAGGAAGCCACTGGCTTCTCCGAGATCTTCAATTCGAACCTGTCCGGTGCGAAGGGTGCTCTTCATCAGCTCCCATACACCGGGTTGTGCCAGAAGGTCGGCGGCGTTGAGCACCAGGAAGCCACCGTTGGCTCGGAGTAGCGAGCCTGCCTTCAGCATGGTGTGATCGGTCGAGTAGATACCGAATTCGACATGCTTTTCGATACGCCCAAACAGGTTGTAGTAGTTGGGGCGGTCCTCGATGATGACAGGAGCACCTTTCGTCTTGCGATTATCCACCACAAGGTTGACTCGGTATTGCGGTACCGTCTTCAAAAACGCTTCTGGGGTCAGTGCTTTCTCTTCTTCTTCGGGAATGAAGCGTTCGATATGAAGCAGAATATCATTCACGAGACCATTCAAGTATTCCTGGATCTCTTCGTTGTCCCGATGCTTTTCTACCAGGCCTGACAAGCGACTCTCGATAACCGAAAGGGCCATCTGGCGTTGTAGCTCTTCAAGCTGGGCGTGTGTCTGTATCTCGATCTCGCGGTTGAATTCGAAGAACGCGCTCAACACCGGGTCCAGCTTCTTTCGCATCGCTTCGATTTCTTTGCGGGCGCTAGCGCTGAGATCGGTATATTCTTTCTGGGACAGAGGTTTGCCATCGACCACGGGCAAAACGGTTAAACCCTGCTTTGATGTTCGGACCAGGAAATCCAGCTCAGACGCCTGGTTTTTCAAGTCCGCCAGCGCCTCATTCTCTCGCTCCATACCGCCATTCAATACGGCTTGGATGCTTCCCTGGTGTTCCTTCGAGTGGTACGCGTCTGGAATGTCATGACGAAGTGCTTCGATAAACACCTCCATTTCATTACGAAACACGACGCCATGGCCGGCCGTTAATTCAATGGCAAGAGGGCATTCCGGCGTCTCGAAATTATGGATGAACAAAATATCGGGTGGGATATCGCGCTTGGGCGCATCACGACGCAAAAGACGCATCGTGGTGGTCATCTTACCGGTTGCGGTGGGGCCAGCGACGAAGATGTGAAAGTTCTTCTGTCGTACCCGAATGCCGAGTTCGAGAGCATCTCGTGGACGTGGTTGCTCAATTACGCCGTCATACGGCTTAAGGTCCATCGTCGAGGATATGTTGAGGTACCCAAGGTTGGCAGGTTTGAACACTGCGCTACTCTTGAGAGGTTTTGGTTTACGTGTGCGCTGTGTTGGGCTCAATTATGGATGTCTCCACCTTCGAGGTCTGGGCATCAACGGACGATCCATCGTCTCCTGCTGGAGTGCCACCGGGTATGCAAGGAAATATCACCGCGCAGACGGGGGGGCAAGCCCGAAAAGGACGGGCTTCATCGATAGTGGAATACCGGTTCGATCGCTTTTACTGTTTCACTACGTTTGCGTCGCCTTCGTAGGACACTACGATGGTGTCATTCGGCTCCAGTAGATCACCAAAGAAGATGGCTTCGCCGGTAACTTCGCAGGTGGAATCTTCACGAATCTGATATTCACCGATGCCTGGCTCAAGAGCCGTTTGCTCGGCTGCGATCAGGTCAACAACAGTCCCGCCAGAGATTCTCTGGACGACTATATCGTCCAGTTGTGTGCAGTTGGAGGGATCTTCTGTCGAATATTCCAGGCAGCGTACGGGTTGCGGAAGACAGATTCGAACCACGCGTTTAATGATGGTCTCACTGATCAGAGTAAGCGCTTTCTGGATACCGTAGGTGGCGAGATCTGTACCCGCGTCTACAGGTTCACAGCCACCGTCGGCTCCGAGGGCTCCAGGTTGACCATCGCTGGTAACACAGGGGGATGGTCCACATATATTCGCAACAACGCCGTTGGGCCCAAAGGCTTCGGCGAGACTGATATATCGTGCACCAAGATCGGCGATCCCCTGCTCGGAAGAGCAGATATACGTGCGTGGCGCATAATGTGTTCCTTCCGATTCGCTAGCCTTGAAGGCGTTGATATCTTCTTCGCGAGCTTCCGGTTCGATCTCCTGGGAATCCCCCACAATCGAAGCAACCAACACTTTAGACGAGTCGTTTTTCAGAGATTTGAAGAAGTTTACGAATCGACTGACAGGCTCCAATGGGCCACCGCCAAATGT
Organism: Myxococcales bacterium; assembly: GCA_002728755.1. Classification (GTDB taxonomy): domain Bacteria; phylum Myxococcota_A; class UBA9042; order UBA3505; family UBA3505; genus UBA3505. The sequence continues at coordinate 5,747 of PBVT01000046.1, read as the reverse complement.
GTCTCCCAGCAGGGAACAGGTGGCGTATTGCTCGAGCCGAATACATTGCTTCACGTCGTTGATTGATTTCCAATCCATCCCCGGCGTCAGCAGACACTCTTGCGTTAATGAGCAATCTTCCTCATCCGATACAAAGATCAGGACAAGCCACGCATCTTCGCGCAGAAAGTCCTTGGCTTGCGCCTCGTTGGGACCGTTCGGATCCAGGGCGAACCGTGCGGCGTTCAATCCCTGCTCCAGGTTGGCATTGTAGGACGAGTCGGCTCCCACGGTCGCGATACATTGGAACAGATCGAGATTGGAGACCGTATTATTGAATTGCAGGAAGCTGGGGACGTTGGCCGGACAGTTATCGCCGGGTGGAGGTACCATACAGCCAGAGGCGAGCTCTAGATAAGCGGGATACTCCACACAGGAGAATTGCTCTCCGAAGAAGGCCGGACACGATTGGTCGGCTTCCGTACAGACCAGACGGCAGCGGCTATTGATACTACCATTCTGATTTTCGAGGGTGTCGGCTGGCTTGTTCTTCCAGGTACACTCCCAGAAGCTATCTCCCGCAGGTACGGGCAGAGCATCTGCTTCCGCGGTGGCCGATATACAGTCTTCGTCTTTCAGACATTTCTTGATAACTTCGGCGCGGCATGGGGGAGGGAATGCCTCGGCCGCTACGGTATTGAACCCAGCATGGTCCCCAAGAACGTTGGTATTTACCACTGCCATTCGTGCGTCGATGGTAATGAAGTCGTTCAGGGTTCCAACGAACTGATTGAAGTTCTTGGAAAGATTCGACTGCTCCTCACACATGGAGTTGGAGTTGTCGATGACCCAGAGGAAGTCGATCTTTACGTCATCTCGATTGTCACGTTGGTCATATACCTTAAGGGCGAAGCTATCCGTCAGGTCGATGACTGGCAGTTCACAGCCACTCAGTAGAAAAGAGCACGCCACTACGATCAAGAAGAACGGAGTGAGTACGAGTCTTAAGAAAGGATTCTGCATGGATTGCCTCGGCCAAAAACTATATTGCGCAGTATACGAAGCTGATTTACGGGCGTCTAGGGTATGGTCCTTTCGCCCAGGCAGGTTCGATTCGGACGCCCCCGAGATTGGGGGTTTAGATTTGTTTCCGACAAAACAGAAAAAGCCCGGTGTGGGAACCGGGCTTTCAGAGCGGGGTGGACGGGACTCGAACCCGCGGCCTCCGGCGTGACAGGCCGGCGTTATAACCATCTTAACTACCACCCCGACGGGGTTTAGACGCAATAATGAAAAGAACGGTGGGCGATGACGGGCTTGAACCGCCGACCCCCTCGGTGTAAACGAGGTGCTCTCCCAGCTGAGCTAATCGCCCGCGTCAGGAGGGCGGTAAATAACTGGTAAGACCCTGTATGTCAAACAGATTCGCGGTATCAGGGATCTGGGTTGAGGCGCGTGCCTTCAAACTCGGCGGAAAACTCACTTGTCGTGGATCCGCTCATCACGACAGTACCGGTATATTGACCATTGATGAGTCGGTCGACAATGAGGTCGTCATGATCGTCGAGAAGCAGGCACGATCCATATAGAGATAAGTTACTATCCCATTTGAGGCCGTTCAGACTGACTTGAATAAATCCGCCAATCATTCCGGTCGCGCTGATACAAGCGTTCTGAATGTCCTCCTGTGGAATTCCTAGAATACTGCCCAGGTCTTCGCAATTCAGAAGATTGGACATGGCGTCACCTAGATTGGTGGCGCCGTCGGCGATTTCTGGCAGGAGAATATGTTCCAGACCGAAGAGAATCAGTTTTCCGTAATTGATGTAGAGAACGTGCGGATCGATCTGTAGCTGGTTCCAATTCAAGATTGATGCGGTGAAGTGACTGGACGCCAGGTCGAGAGGGAATTCCGGGTCGTCGAAATCTTCCAATGTGTAGGTATATTTTCCACACTCATCGTAATCGGGAGCAGCCGGATCACACCCCAGTTTCCAATATAGGTTCAGGCCAATAAATTCTTCGGTACCGTTGAGGTTGTAATCGCTATATACCTTCGAGAACTGGACCAGAGAGATCAGCTCCATGCCATTCACGACCCCCGTTAGATCCTGGGAAATCGTCCAGAAGTCCTGCAGTTCAGGGATGTCCAACAACCAATCTGTGAGGGCATCTCCGATGGGTTCACCGATGATTTCGAACAAAATTTCCACGGCGACGTCTGGCAGGAACTGTTTGGCCGCCTCCTCGACATATTTCATGATGATCTCGCCCGGATCGTTGAAAAAGGTCAGGATGTCCGCGAGGATTTCTCCCGCTAATCCCTGCTCGTTCAGGAAGTCGACGGCGAGGTTCGTAAAGTTATAGGTGCCTTCTACCCGGTACGTACCGGTGAGCATTAAGGGGGCCAGGTGCAAGGTGACGGTTACGTCGTTGGACCCATCGGCAGGAACAAAGACTCCGTCGAGACAGCCACCAGCCGCTAGATGTTCTCCTTCGTCAGCAACAATCGTGGTCGCTGTTACAATAACGGTGAACTTATCCTCGGCGTATAGATCCTCGAACGTCGCTTTGCTGTCGATGGACAAGAGGGTATGGCTGAGATCTCCCGTGTCTGGTGCTGTCTGGGCGTGGAAATGGGAACAGCTTGTATAGCCCGGTATCAGGCCCACACGGATGGTCTTTAATGGGATGGGACCCGAATAATTGATTCCTACGCGTAGATCGCCTTTTCCGCGGTCCATGACCTGGATCGGTACAATCGCGTCATTGGCCATCTCGGTGGTGAAGACGAGATCATAGATGATATTGGGGGTGTTCCCGGCCGTAACGACCACCGAGGCCTTTCCGTCGATATCCGTCAATATCCCCGCCGCGGATACGCTAGCGTCTCCCGCAGGACCCGCGTCTGTTGGGGGGATGATCTGCTGCAGATTCGTTGAAAGATAGAGACTGCCAGCGGCACTGTTGGTGTCTAAGTCGATGACGCGCACCGAGATCTTGACCTCGTTGGCGACCTCTACTTCCACAGGGTTTTCTACATCGTGGAGTGGAATGATCATATACCGAACGACGGCGTCGGTCGTATCACCAGACTGGGATATACCAGGAGCTGGCGGAAAGATGAGCGTATCGTCCGCGCAATTCGTCGTTCCTGTGACGATCAGACACAGAAGCAGAAGCTGAGATATGAACTTTCGGAACATAGACACCCTGGTGTGAGGCGAAAAATCTAGGCACGAGGTGTTCCGTGGAGCAAGCGCAAAACGGTCTTCCCGTTGATGGGAACGGCAATCAACCATGTGTTCACCAGAAGCTGACAATACTCTTTTCATGACCACGCTGCGAATTCATTGGCGACGGAACGGTTGTCTTTTTGGTCTGTGATGACTTGACGAGCAAGGATGAACGGGCGAGCATGCACTCGAAATTCTAGGGATCGAGGATTGAAAACAGGCTTTCTGGACAGTACGGGTGCTCCACGGCTCTTCTATCGTGCCGGTTTCGTGGATGGAGCCGAGGCCGTGATAATCCTCATTCACGGCTTTGGGGGTCATAGTGGCCGCTATGGTCTTGTGATAGACCGATTGCATGAAGCGGGCATCGCCACACTGGCGATTGATCTTCGAGGGCATGGGCAATCCGAAGGGCGTCGAGGCCATGTAGACGATTTCGAGGAGTACTCCGATGATATCAGTCGTGCATGTGCGGTGGTCCACGAGCGGATGCCTGGCATCCCCGTATTCTTGATGGGCCATAGTATGGGAGGCTTGGCGGTCTCGACGTTTATTGCTCGTCATCCGGAGGCGCTCTCTGGCTGTATTTTATCCTCTCCCGTCTTCGGAGTGGGACAGGATGTATCTCGGCACAAGGTCTTTGCTCTCCGACTGCTCAAGAGATGGGCCCCTAATTTGATGGTCCCCGCTGGTTTCTCAAGCCAGAATCTGAGCAGTGATGCAGCCCAGGTCGCTGCATTCTCGAAGGATCCTCATGTGCTGCGACGAGGCTCCGTCCGTTTGTTCAATGAAACGATGCGGGCGCAGAAGTGGATTCTGGAACATGCGCCGGCCATAGGTCTTCCATTGCTGATACTCGCGGGGTCAGAGGATCGCCTTACCGATTTGGGTACGACCCGCGAATTCATGAGCCGTTATGGTAGCCAGGACAAGGTCATGCAGGTCTTCGAGGGCTATCGCCACGAAGTATTCAGTGAGTCCGAACGCGATGTCCCTATCGACGTAATGATCGACTGGATTCGCGCCCACTGAGCGCTAGATACAACGGTTGACACAGTGCGGCATTCGTTGCTACGTTCCGGCACCGAATGAACGCTCATTCATTTTTAGGTATATGCAGAGCAGCACGCGAAAAGAACGGACTCAATTTCGGCAACGCCAAATCCTTGATGCGGCCGTTGCGGCCTTTGCAGAGAAGGGTTTTTACAAGACTCGCGTCTCTGAGATTGCTCGTCGGGCTGGAGTGGCAGATGGGACCATCTATCTCTACTTCAAGTCCAAAGACGACATTCTCATTTCGTTGTTTGAAGTGCGTATGGAAGAAGTTCTGCAGGTCATTCATGAGGCCCTTCTGGATTGCACAGATGCCGAGCAGCGAATTCACGAATTCTTCCGGCTGTATATGTCCATCATCGATAGAGACCCTGCCCTCGCGGAGGTCATTACCATCGAGTTGCGACAGTCGGATAAGTTCATTCGTGAGTACGAGAACCCCAAGTTCAAGGAGTTGCTCCGTTATCTGGCGTCGATTATCGGTGATGGCCAGCGCGAGGGGATCTTTCGTTCGGAGATCGATCCCAGACTGACGGCGCGGGCTATTTTCGGTGCTCTCGATGAAGTGACGTTGGCCGGGCTATTTGCCAAAAGGCCACTCGAATCATCCCGCATGGCCCGATCCCTGAGTGAGCTTTTCGTTCAAGGGTTGAGATAGCTGTCTGTGGATACCCTTCCAATCTAACGATACGAGGAAAGAACCGTGAAGATTTTGGTTGCAGTAAAACGTGTGACGGACCCGGATGCGCGTATTCGTTTGAACGCGGATGCCACCGGCATCGATATGACGGGTGTGGAATATAAGGTAAACCCCTTCTGTGAGAACGCCGTCGAAGGCGCCCTTCAGCTGCGCGATGCGGCGGGTGGTGAAGTTGTTGTCGTCTCTATCGGCCCCGAGGAAGTGGACACGTACATTCGTACCGGGTTGGCCATGGGAGGCGATCGCGGTATTCGCGTGCCACTGGAAGATGAGAATCTAGATTCGGATGTTGTGGCCCGGGTCCTGGCAGCGCTCGTAGCGAAGGAAGAACCCGAACTGGTGATGCTTGGTAAACAGGCCATTGATGGCGATAACAACCAGGTAGCGCAGCTCCTGGCGGGCTATCTGGGTTGGCCCCAGGCCTGTTTCGCGAGTGAGATTGCGCTGTCCGATGATCAGCAAAGCGCGGAAGTTACGCGCGAGGTCGATGGTGGCCTGGAAGTACTGAACGTAGGACTCCCGGCCGTAATCTCTGCTGACCTTCGCCTGAATGAGCCTCGCTACGCGTCTTTGCCTGGCATTATGAAAGCCAAGCGAAAGACGATTGATGTGTATGAGGCCGCTGACCTGGGCGTGGATACCACGGTCAAGGTTCGGGTTCTGAAGTTGGAGAGCCCTCCAGAGCGGGCCGCTGGTATCAAGGTCGACTCGGTAGACGATCTTCTGGGAAAACTGCGCAACGAGGCGAAGGCTCTGTAATGGGCCTCGGTATCAAGGAG
>PBVT01000045.1 GCA_002728755.1 Myxococcales bacterium | reverse complement strand
CGACACCCCCCTGGTGGAGGATGTCCCTGCGGTGGAGGATGTCCCTGCGGTGGAGGATGCCCCTGCGGTGGAGGATGCCCCTGCGGTGGAGGATGTCCCTGTGGTGGAGGACACAACCACACCTCTCTGTGTACTGCCCACATGTGCGGCTTGGGCCGATGTTAACTTCAGGTGGCGGTTGTTGATCGAGATGAATCCTGCGGAACATCTCCGCACCGATGTTCCGATCCTTGTAAACCTTCCACAATCCCATGATGGTCAGCGCTACGTTCAAAAGGAGGTCGCGCTCTTTGAGGTCACCGACGACACGGTAGAGCCGATCGAGGGACATGTTCTTTATGCCGCTGACCCACGCTTTGCCCAGCTGGGTTTTACCGCTTCAGGTGAAACCGCGGCGGACGGTACGAGGAGCTTTGCGCTCTATTATAATGTCAGCTCTGTGGTGCCCGCCCATGAGTGGGACGCTTCCTGGGCTACCTTAGAGGCGCCCATCAACTACATTGGGCTCATCAGCGAGGCCTACAGTGTTCAGCGTGAACTAAACGCCGGCAAAGCGCTCGGAGGACGGAGCCAAAGTGGGCTCACTTTTCTTAAGCGGGGCTCATCCACCTTCGCTGAAGGCTTTAAAGACAGCTACCAACTCGGGGCATGCGACCAGGTCCTCGAACCGGTCTATGGTCTCGAATCCCAGGCAGCTCCTGCCATTGTCTCCGAATCGGACGCCTTTAGCGCATCGATCGGGTTTCGATACGATGCCGTGGCCTCGAATCACGACGCCTCTATAACCTACCGGGTCTTCAACCACGAGGCCTGGAATTTCATGACCGCAAATCTGACGGTGAATGAAGATCATGAGCACCCGCATCAACTCTCCTTCCCGAGGCGGGATCTCTTAAGCCAGGGGGCTTATAATGCACGGAATCTCTATTTGACTGCTCCCTACAATTTGGCCACGAGCGACACACGGGGCACGGAATCCATAGACGGAATCGATGGTAATGAGCCCTACCTGAAGTCCCCATGGGACCCAGCCCAGCGCTATCTCATCGTGCACAACGATTCTGAATCTCTATCCGATGCGCCCCCCTTTGGCTGGTTCATGTTTGGTGCTGGACCCGTTCGGATCTTCGAAGCGAACGATGGTTCCATTCAAATGAACGATGTGCATGGCTACTCCGCACAGACCCATGACCCCTATGGGCACGAGAGCTGGAAGAACAACAGGGTGACCTACGTTTGGATGAGTGCTGAAAACAAGGAGATTATCGAGAGCAAATTCGACGACATGTTACCTGGGGCTGAGGTGGGAGCCCCGCAGCATCAAAACATCGAGTTTGTGTCGCCAATCAATGGGCTCAACTTTGTTGCGGGTGATGTGCTCCACATCGACATCAAGAGCCTTAACCCGGTGGGAGAGCTTAGCGCCGAGCTGATCAAGCCCGATCAATCTCTTGTTCCCATGACGCTCGTCGGCACCGACCAAGGGACCCTTTTAGCCGAGGCATGGACCTTTAGCGCTTCCGATCCACTCGGGGCCTGGAAGCTGCGTGTCACATCCGGTGCACAGGAGCGAATTCAGAGCTTCGATGTGATTGGAAACCCACACCCTCGACTCTTCTTTGGTCCGGCGGACTTGGCTTCCCTTCAAGCTCGAAAGGACCAGCCTGCGTACAACGCCCGTTGGGGAGCTATGCTCGCCATCGCGAACAACTTTGGCCCGTCCTGTTTGGATGATGTTGGCAGTTACGATGAGCGCCTCTACGCAGACAAGTTGGCCAACTTGGGTCTGGTACAGCTTATGGACCCCTCCCAATCCCATTATGAGCATATGATGGCCTGCTTCTGGGACCGCCTGGAACACGCGACCTGGAACGATTTCGGCACCCTCCAACGGGCCCACACCATGAGCGCGCTGGCACAAGTCTATGATTGGTTCTACCTGGACTTTACGCCCAACCAACGAAAAGAAATTCGCTCAAAGCTCTGGAGCATCGCCAAGCGCTTTCGAACACGAGATACACAATTCAACAACGACCTGGGTGCTGAGGAGTGGCAATATCGAGGGAAGCTGATGGGCAACCACCGCTTCCACGCCCATATGGCCTTAGCCATGGTGACCTTCGCCTTCGAGTTTGATTCTCTTGACTGTGAACGGGACACATGGGTCGAAGGTCTCCAATTGAGCCTCGATACCACGCTTGAACACCGATTGTTGGACGGGAGTAGTCCGGAAGGGATGAATTATTTCAACTACGGTCTCGATGCCCTATTGCCCTGGTTCGAATTGATGTCGCGGCATGCACCGCAGGGCTCAAGCCAAGCTGCCTTTCAAGATTGGATGACGGAGATGGTGTATTTCGATCTTTATGGAACCACGCCAGGGGGCGTGGATAACTATGGTGGCACGATGCCCTGGAGTGACACGCCTCATTCCCATGAGTCTCGCACTAACATGGCTTATCTGGCCTCTCGTCTTGGTTCGACTGCGGACCAGCAATTGAGCAGTGGTTTAGCTCAGTGGATTACAACCGAGAGCGACCGAGACTATCAGGAACTCTATTTTTACCTCTGGCATGAACCAGAGATTAGCGCCATCGATCCCCAAAATTTAGAGACCTGGAAGCTCTTTGATGACAGTGGGATCTTTGTCCATCGCTCTAGCTGGGCAAATGACGCTACCTATGTGAGCACCAAATCAGGAGTCCACTTTGGGGGGCACGACAACCCTCAACAAGGAGACCTCTTTCTAATGAAGGACGGGCTTCCTTACCTTTCACCGATGCCTTATTCAAACTGGAAAATGACCGCCAATAGCAACACGCTGTTGGTAGATGGAATAGGTCAACGCGGTGAAGCACAACAATGGCCCGAGCCAGTAAGCCCTGAACACAGTGGTCAGATTGTTTCAGTCCTGGCCGACACCTCTTTTGGAGACGTGGTCTCCGAACAATCCAAGGCCTATGACTCAAGTAAACTCACGCATTGGGCACGGGAGCTGGTGATTCTGGACGAAGACACGGTGGTCGTGCATGACCACATCCTGGGTACAGAAGCCATGGATTTGGCCTTGTTGCTTCACAGTTTCCAGGTGACCCGTCCTGAAGAGCTTGATCCTAGCTCTACGGAGAAACCGGTCTGCACCAACCCACAGAAGTGTATCTACTATTTTGAATTCGAGTCAGACTGGGATGCCTATACATGGGGTGTCGAAGAGCCTGCGGCCGTTCCTGCGGACCTCCCGGGTCCATGGACAACAAAACCGCACCCAGACGCTGCCCCATTAACCCTTTTTGACCTCTCAGCTAACAGCTGGAACGCCAGCGTTGATGAGACCCACTTTGTACCGCACCTCCTCTTCGGACTCTGGACTGCGAATTCGGGCCTTACTGAACAGAAGCTCGGATACCACCTCAAACGACACATACACGCTGCCGAGGCCCGCTCCACCTTAGTGATGACCTTTGACACGGAGGCCGCCTGGACTTCACTCAGCGATCCAAGCACAGGAGACAGCGGCGTGTCCCTGGAGACGATGACTGGCACGAGAAGTGTCGTTTGGCCCGCGAACCCACTCGTAGTGACCGCCATAGGCACGCTTTCATTAACCGGCGCCATGGGCGGCAGAGATGAAGCGGAATTATCGTATTTTGCCCGCGATGTGATCTCGCTCTCCGATACTTCGATACAGCTCATCGCCTCGAATGGAGCCACAGTCTCGGTCTATGCACGACTGGAAGACGCTGCACTCCCTCGTTATGCTGTGATCAAATCCCAGGCCCCCACCACCCTCAGCCTGTATTGTCCGCAACAGCCATCGACAGCGACCTTGAATGGGACCTCCCTTCTTGTTGAGTGGGACACGGGCACTTTGACACTCCCCATAACGGCGGGAGAGCACCGCCTCGAACTCGATCCCTGAGAGTGACCAAGCAGGGCCTTTCGCGAGTTAGGTTGGCTTAGGCTATACTCCTGCTTCGCATATGAATGTCGGAGGTGCTGATGCGGTGGTTTTTCGGGCTGGTAGTCGTCTTCGTGGGGCTTGGGGCTTGTGGTTCCAAAGAGAAATCTGTGGTGACCCCAAAGACAAAGGCCCAGGAGGTGGCCCTTTATCAAAAGGCCTGCGACGGGGGAGATATGTTGGGCTGTTCCAGCCTGGGTGTGATGTATTCAAACGGTGACGGTGTGGCGAAAGACCCATCGAAGGCCGTTGCCCTTTATCAAAAGGCCTGCGATGGGGGAGAGATATTGGGTTGCTCCAACCTGGGTGTGATGTATGCAAACGGCGACGGTGTGGCGAAAGACCTCTCGAAGGCCGTTGCCCTTTATCAAAAGGCCTGCGATGGGGGAGAGATGTTGGGCTGCTTCAACCTGGGTGTGAAGTATGCAAACGGTGAGGGTGTGGCGAAAGACCCATCGAAGGCCACGGCCCTCTATCAAAAGGCCTGTGATGGGGGTTATATGTTGGGCTGCAACCAACTCGGTCTGAGATATGTTACCGGCCAGGGTGTGGTGAAAGACCCTTCGAAGGCTCTGACGTTCTTTGGCAAGGCCTGCGATGGGGGAGAGAAGGAGGGCTGTCACAACCTGGCTGTGATGTATGCAAACGGTGAGGGTGTGGCGAAAGACCCATCGAAGGCCGCGGCCTTCTATCAAAAGGCCTGTGATGGGGGGTATATGTCGGGCTGCCACAATCTGGGTATAAGATATATGACCGGCGAGGGCGTGGTGAAAGACCCATCGAAGGCCGTTGCCCTCTCTCAAAAGGCCTGCGATGGGGGAGAGATGCTGGGCTGCAACGACCTCGGTGTGATGTATGAAAATGGCCTGGGTGTGGCGAAAGGCCTCTCGAAGGCCGCGGCCCTTTATCAAAAGGCCTGTGATGGGGGAAATATGTTGGGCTGCACCAACCTCGGTGTGATGTATGTAAACGGTGACGGTATGGCGAAAGACCTCTCGAAGGCCGCGGCCCTCTATCAAAAGGCCTGCGATGGGGGAAGACTGTTAGGTTGCTTCAACCTCGGTGTGATGCATCATAGTGGCCAGGGTGTGGTGAAAGATCCGTCGAAGGCTCTGGCGTTCTTAGGCAAGGCATGTCATGGAGGATATATGTCGGGCTGCACCAACCTCGGTGTGATGTATGAAAATGGCCGGGGTGTGGTGAAAGACCTCTCGAAGGCCGCGGCCCTTTATCAAAAGGCCTGCGACGGGGGAGAGATGTCGGGCTGCAAAAACCTGGGGGTGATGTATGACAACGGCCAGGGTGTGGTGAAAGACCTCTCGAAGGCCGCGGCCCTTTATCAAAAGGCCTGTGATGGGGGAGAGATGATGGGTTGCACCAACCTCGGTCTTATGTATGCAAACGGTGACGGTGTGGCGAAAGACCACTCGAAGTCCGTGGCCTTCTATCAAAAGGCCTGCGATGGGGGAGAGATGATGGGTTGTAACAACCTGGGTATAAGATATGAGACCGGCCAGGGTGTGGCGAAAGACCTCTCGAAGGCCACGGCCCTCTATCAAAAGGCCTGCGATGGGGGAGAGATGAAGGGTTGCTTCAACCTGGGTGTGATGTATGCAAACGGTGACGGTGTGGTGAAAGACCACTCGAAGGCCGCGGCCCTCTATCAAAAGGCCTGCGATGGGAGACATTTGAACGGCTGTAATAACCTGGGTGTGATGTATAAAAACGGCGCTGGTGTGGCGAAAGACCACTCGAAGGCCGTTGCCCTCTATCAAAAGGCCTGCGATGGGGGAGAGATGCTGGGCTGCAGGAACCTCGGTATTATGTATGTAACCGGCCAGGGTGTGGTGAAAGACCCTTCGAAGGCTCTGACGTTCTTTGGCAAGGCCTGCGATGGGGGAGAGATGTCGGGCTGCAGGAACCTCGGTGTGATGTATGCAAACGGTGACGGTGTGGTGAAAGACCTCTCGAAGGCCGCGGCCCTTTATGAAAAGGCCTGCGATGGGGGCAACCAGACGGCCTGCAAGGCCTTACAATCTCTCTAACGAAAGCACCCCCAACGATTCCCAAGCACAATCCGTGGGCCTTGGGGGGTAGTCACACTTATGGGCTAACCTGAGTACCAACTCCAGAATCGATAACTGACCATTGCCACGCGTCGAATAGGACCAGCGAGTCCCAGGCGTCGTCGGCGACGTCGAAGATCATCAGATCCAGGGTAATTATCTCACCGGGAACGACGGGCGCCGTTGTCACCAACCACGGGGTTCCACCCCCAAAGAAGTTGAGGTCCATCCCGGTCCCCTCGAGATCTGCGGTGCCAGACGTGCACATGTAGCAACCCTTCGGTACGCAGACTTCGAAGAAGCCGTTGTTGACGGACATGGGGTTGTTCGAGCTGTCGAAGGCGATGTTCGTATCTGAGGGGATGCCCGGCCCGGCGCTCTGGAGCAGGGCCAGGTGGAAATCATTAGAGGGGTTGCAGGAATAGTTCCAGTACTCAGCGGAGAAAAAGCGATGGTGATATTGGAAGCTGACGGCGTTGGTCGGAACCCGGATCGTCAAGCGCAGGTTCACGCCATCGTTGGCACCGTCACCGGCAGGGCAAATTCCGGAGCAGGTCGACGAGAACGGTAATTCACCTCCATGGGCAGCCAGGTAGTGGGACGGCGGTTGGGAGTAATTACCAAAGCTCGTACCGGGGCCCGGGGGCACGAAGCCTGGATCGGTCGCGTCCCGCATCTTCCCGTTGGAGAGCCCCACCATCGTCACACCGTCCTGGGGCACAACGTTTATACTGTAGTTCTCCAGGACGGCAGTCTGTTGGTTCTGCATATGGTTCAGTACGGTGGCGCTCGGCGTGGTCCCATTCGCGTTGGTCAGCTCGGCGCTGATCACGCCCCACCGGCCGCTGTCTTCTGTCGTAAAGTCGCAAAGGCCCATCGCCTGGGCGAGTTGAAGACCGGTGACATTATTGAACGCGGTGGTCGTGCTGCAGTCCGAGGGCGGGGTGGTGTCGGAGGTCGTCGGATCACAGTCGTCATCAAGCCCGTTGCCGACAAACTCGTAAGCACCGGGGTTGACCTGTGCCGGGTTGACGCAGTCCGCCACGGTCTCGCAGCAGTCCCCATCGGAGGGCGAGTAGCCGTCGCCGTCGATGTCGATCTCCCCCGGACCGTCACAAGCGCAGAAATGGGCGGTGCTGCTTCCGGCCGAATAGGTGCAAGTCATCCCTTCATAGTTGTGGTCCCGGTAACGGCAGCGAATTGGGGTGTCGCCGTCGTAATCTATCCGTGGACCATCACCATCGGTGACGCAGGGTAGACCACCGAAGAAGTTGGGGCAGACCGCGTGCTCTGGCGAGCAGCTGTCTTCGATGTAGTTCACCATGACCAGATCGATACAGGTCATCCCCAGGTCACCACAGGCCGAGGCACAGTTTTGCCCTTTATTGGCCAGGTACCATGTGTAACCGTTCAGCTCGATGCTCTCAGTCACCACCAGGGTACAATCCGCCTCACAACCATCGCCAGAGATTGTGTTCCCGTCGTCACATTCTTCTACGCCCTCAAAAAGGTGACCATCGCCACAGACATTCAGGGTACAGTATTCCGTGCAAGCGTCGTTGCTTGAGGTGTTGCCGTCGTCGCACCCCTCGCTTTCACCTACGACACCATCGCCACAAACATCTTTGGCTGTGCAGGTGGGTGGTGCCCCGTCATTGTTCGTACAAAGGAACAACAAAGGATCGCCACATTCACCGTTGGCGGTAGTGCACTCGTCAATGTCTACGCAGAGGTCTCCCTCTAGTGCGTAGTGGTCATCACAGCTGAGCACGCAAGCACCTTCCACACAGGCGACCGTGCCGTGCTCCGGGGGCGCGGCACAGGCCACGTTTTCGCAGGGATCGGTCACGATGTCGTCGGTGGTTCCTTCGTCGGTGGTTCCTTCGTCGGTGGTTCCTTCGTCGGTGGTGCCTTCGTCGGTGGTTCCTTCGTCGGTGGT
>PBVT01000044.1 GCA_002728755.1 Myxococcales bacterium | reverse complement strand
GGCGTAACCGTTATCGTCGGCGAACGCATCGACTTCAGCCTCGGTCAACTCGTTATCCGCCTGACAACCCCATGCACCCAGGGACGAGTTGTATTTGGGGATTTCGTTATTGGCGCAGCTGAGGTCGCCGACCACGTCGTTATCTCCGTCTTCCAGACCTGTTGGTATGCTAAGAAGGTCGGTAAATTGACCGGTGTCGGCTACGGCCGAGAGGTCCGCTGCGATGGCGTAACCGTTATCGTCGGCGTAGGCGTCTACTGTGGCCTCGCTCAAATGCGTGTCTTGATCGACCTGACAGCCCCAGGCGTCCAGAACACTATTGTACTTGGCGATCTCATTGTCGGCGCAGTTCAGGTCACCGACAACGTCGTCGTCGCCGTCATTCAGGCCAAGGGGCACTCCAACCAGGTCGTTGAAGTCACCGGATAGGGCGATGGCGTGCAGGTCGTCGGTTTCCGCGTAACCGTTATTGTCCACGAAGGCATCCACTTCGGCTTCGTCGAGCTGCGTGTCGACGTCTGCATTGCACTGCCAGCTTACACCATTCCATTTGGCGATATATGTGGGGGGGCAGGCCTGTGGTAATTTATAGGACGGTGCGATGGATAGGTTCAGATCTCCTGTCGATCCACCGCCGCTCAGTCCACCACTCGTATTGACGGCGGTGATATCACCACCATCGTTCAGATCGGACCCACAGGTCCACGCGGTACCGTTCCATTTGATGGTCTGGTTATGGGTACAGGTCTGAGGCAGTCGGTAGGAGTCGTCGATCGCTACCGTGATGGAGCCCGTGGTACCACCACCTTCGAGGCCAGCACCAGCGGTAACGGCGGTCACATCTCCACCTTCGTCATCATCACTGGCACAGGTCCAGATGGAACCGTTCCATTTGGGGATCTGGTTTGGTCCGCAACCCTGGGGTAGTCGATAGGCGGAAGCAAGCGAGATCGATACGGCTCCGGTGATTCCACCGCCGGCGAGGCCGGTTCCGCTATTGACCGCGGTAATATCTCCACCGCTATCGGTATTTTGATCCACAGAACATGTCCAGGTCATCCCATTCCATTTGGGGATCTGGTTGGTGGCACAGGTCTGTGGTAGTCGGTAGGAGGAGAGAAGGGAGAGGCTCACACTGCCGGTTGTTCCACCACCGCTGAGACCCGTGGCTGCGGTAACCGCGCTGATATCCCCACCGCTGTCGTCGTCGTCAGAACAGGCCCAGGATACTCCATTCCATTTGGGTACCTGATTCGGGTTGCAGCCAAAGGGAAGTCGGTATTGAGACGCGATGGATAGGGTGACGGATCCCGTGGTACCACCGCCGGTCAGACCGCTCCCCGTATTTACTGCTGTGATATCCCCACCACTATCCGTGTCGATATCATTGGAACAGGTCCATAAGGAGCCGTTCCAGCGAGCGACCTGATTGAAAGCGCAGGACTGGGGTAGACGGTAGGTATCTTTGACAGAGATGCTGACGGTTCCGGAGATACCTCCACCTGTGATCCCGGTACTGGCGGATACGCCCTTGATATCTCCACCCGAGTCTGCGTCGGCCTGACAGCCCCAGACCGTGCCATTCCATTTGGGCACCTCCGTGCTTCCGCACGCCTGCGGCAGGCGATAGGCGGACGCTATGGATAGAGTCAAGGAGCCGCTATTTCCACCACCGGTCAGCCCAACACTGGTGTTGACCGCCGTGATATCTCCACCCTCGTTTGCATCCAACGCGCAGGCGAAGCCCGTTCCAGTCCATTTGAGAATCTGATTGATACCGCAACTGAAATCCATAAGGGAGTCATCATCACCATCGACCAGGTCCACCGGTATGTTTTGCAGGTCTCCCCACTCTCCGCTCTTGGCGATATCCGCCAATTCTGCGTCGGTTGCGTAGCCATTATTTGCCACGATCTCGTCGACTTCTTCCTCTGTCAGTTGGGTGTTCGTATCCACATCCTCCTGACAGGTCCATTTGGTACCATTCCACTTACCGATTTCATCCACTGCACAGCTGAGATCGCCCAGAGCGTCATCGTTGTCGTCTTCCTGGCATCCCCATTCACCAAGGGTTGCGTTGTATTTGGGAACTTCATTCTGTGCGCAGGTCTGCGGCAATCGATAATCCTCGTCGAGGGAGATGGTTACGCTACCGCTTACACCACCTCCGGTGAGGCCCGTCCCAACATTGACAGCGGATATGTCGCCGGAGGACTCACTGTTCTGATCTTCGCCACAGATCCACTGCCCGCCGTTCCATTTGGGGATCTCATCCGGAAGACAGGTCTGGGGTAGTCGGTAGGTCGGTGTAATGGAGATGCTGAGATCACCCGTTGTACCACCACCGAGAAGACCCGTTGCCGCTTCTACGGCCGTAATATCTCCACCGGTGTCGATGTCGTTACTACAGGTCCAAAGAGCACCATTCCAGCGTGGAACCTGATTCACCAGGCAACTCTGCGGAAGGCGATAGAAGGGGTTGATAGTGAGGGAAACGTCGCCGTCTGCGCCGCCACCGGTCAAGCCGACGCCCGCCGCGATCTCTGTGATATCTCCACCGGCGTCATTGTCGACCGCACAGCCCCAGATACCACCCGACATTTTGAGGAGCTGCCCATCGGGACAGGTGAAGGTGTCGAGGGAGTCGTCGTCACCATCCGCCAGACCTGCGGGTACGCCGAGCAGGTCGGTGAATTGCCCGGTCTCGGCCACGGTTGCCAGCTCCGATGTGAGAGCGTAGCCGTTATTGTCGACGAAGTCGTCTACCTGGCTCTCGTCGAGCTGTGTGTCTGCATCGGGCTGACAGCCCCATGCTCCGAGGGTTGCGTTGTATTTTGCGATCTCGTTCTGGGCACAACTCAGATCGCTGAGTGTGTCGTCGTCACCATCCGACATGCCGGCGGGAATATTCAGAAGGTCGGTGAACTCTCCGGTAAGGGATACATCGGCCAGCTCATCCGAAGAGACGTAGCCGTTATTGTCTACGAACGCGTCTACATCGGCTTCGGTGAGGTTGGTGTCGTCATCGGCCTGACAACCCCATGTCTCCAGGGTCGCATTATATTTGGCTATCTCGCCCTGTGCGCAGTTGAGATCGGCGAGTGTGTCCGTGTCTGTGTCCGCATCGGCCTGGCAACCCCATGTCTCCAGGGTGGCGTTGTATTTTGCGATCTCGTCCTGGGCGCAGCTAAGCTCTGCGAGTGTGTCCGTGTCTGTATCCGCATCGGCCTGGCAACCCCAGACACCAAGAGTAGCATTGTATTTTGCGACTTCGTTCTGGGCGCAACTCAAATCGCCGAGTGTATCGTCGTCTCCATCCGACATGCCGGCGGGAATATTCAAAAGATCGGTAAACTCGCCGGATAGAGCGACGTTGGAGAGGTCGGCTACGGCGGCGTAGCCGTTATTGTCCACCATGGAGTCGACTTCGGCTTCCGTAAGCTGTGTATCCGTATCCGTGTTGTCGTCTGCCTGGCAGCCCCAGGTCTCCAATGTGGCATTGTATTTCGGAATTTCCCCCTGGGCACAGCTCAGGTCGGCCAATGTGTCGGTGTTATCGTCCGGTTGGCAGCCCCAGCTTTCCAATGTGGCGTTGTATTTCGGGATCTCCCCCTGGGCACAGCTCAGACTATCCAGGGTGTCATCGTCACCGTCTGCCATTCCTGCGGGTATATTCTGGAGATCGGTAAACTCACCGGTAAGGGCCACATTATGCAGCTCATCCACGGTGACATAGCCGTTATTGTCGACCATGGCGTCGACATCCTCTTCCGATAGGGAATCCCCACCGAAGGTGTCGGTACCACAGGCCCAGGCGGTGCCATTCCATTTGGCGACCTGGTTGATCTCGCAACTCAGTTCGGACAGAGAGTCGTCGTCTCCATCGGAGAGTCCGGCCGGTACATTTACGAGATCATCGAAGTCACCCGTTTGTGCGACGTTGGCCAGGTCTTCGAAGGTAAGATACCCGTTATTCGACACAAAGGCGTCCACCTCTGCTTCGTTGAGGGCGCTGTTGTCGTCGGGCTGGCATACCCATTGGGTACCTACCCATTTGGCGATCTCACCGATGGCGCAACTCAGGCTGGCCAGGGTGTCGTCGTCGCCGTCATCCAACCCGTCAGGGATATTGAGAAGACTGGAAAACTCACCGGTCTGCGAAACGCTCGAGAGGTCGGCGACCTTGGCGAATCCCGCATCTGTGACGATGGCTTCGACCTCCTCACTCACCAGGGACTCATCGGCGCTACACGCCCAGGCGGTGCCGTTCCACTTTGCGATTTCATTCACAGCGCACGTCAGGGAGCCCACAACATCGTCATCGCCATCGTCGAGACCAGCCGGGATATTGAGAAGGCTGGAGAACTCGCCGGTCTGCGCGACGGATGCGAGATCTGCGGCGGTAATATAGCCAGCGTCGTTGACCTCATCGAGGACCTGGGTGGCGTTCAGTCCGGCCTCCTGGCAGATCCATTCTACCCCGTCCCATTTCGCTACCTGGCCAAAGAGGCAGCTTAAGCTACCGAGGGTGTCCTGATCTCCATTGAGCAGGTCTAGAGGTACATCCCCAAGGTCATCAAAGGAGCCCGACGTTGCGACAGCGTGCAGATCGGTGGCAAGGGCGTAGCCATTATCTGCCACCATTGCGTCGATGTCTTCCTCTGTGAGGGTGCTGTCGCCTGCCGCGTCGACGGCGCAGGCCCAGGCGCTCCCATTCCATTTGGCGATTTCATTCTCCTCGCAGGACAAGCCCGAGAGGGAGCCTTCGCCGGTGGTTAAGATCGCGGGTAGATTGGTCAGGTCATCGAAATCGCCCGATGTGGCCACGGGGTGCAGGTCGTCGGCGACCGCGTACCCGTTATTGTCGACCATGGCGTCGACGTCCTCTTCCGATAGGGAATCCCCACCGGTGTTGTCGGAGCCACAGGCCCATTCGCTTCCATCATAGCGCAGTATCTCATCTGCCGCGCAATCGAAGCTGTCCAGGCTATTTCCTCCAGTAGCCTGGTCTACACAGAGCCAGGCACTCCCATCCCAGGCGATGGTCTGGTCGGGAGCACAACTGAGGTCTCCAAGGGTATCTGTGTCTACGAAGATCTCGGGAGGAACGTTATCAAGATCACCAAAATTACCCGTGGCGGCCACGGCGTGGATATCTCCGGCCTGCACAAAGCCGGCAAGGCTGACGATACTGGTGACATCTGTTTGGGAGAGCTTTGTGTCTACGTCATCCATACAGGCCCAGCTGAATCCGACCCATTTGGCTACCTGTCCAAAGGAACAGCTGAGGGATCCGACCACATCGTCATCGCCGTCCATGAAGCCATCGGGGAGCCCGAGCAGGTCCGTGAATTGGCCCGTATGAGCCACCAGAGAATACGAAGGGGTATCGGTGAGATCGGAGTAGGATCCAGAGAAGTGATCGCCGGTCTTGTAGTCGTTCAGTTCAAGGATCGCGAGGATCCCATCGGCGTCGAGAATTTCACCGGCCTGGTAGCCGTTCGCGTCGAGGACGCCAAGCACATCTTCATTGGTGAGGTAGGGACCTGGCGCATAGCCCTGTTCCAGGAGGTAGGCTTCCACATCGGCACTTGTCATGAACTCGCTGCCATCAAGAATGACATCCAATGCGTCGGGAGTAACGCATAGTTCAGGCAAGGCTTCAGAGGTGACCAACTCGTCTACTGTCAGACCGCCGAGGGAGAGGGCGTCGTCTGCGGTACCAGCGGTTTCTGCATGTTGTGCTTTGATGGCGAAAGGCGCGGCTACCAATCTTTGCCGGGGGCTCATTTCACCATTTTCGTTGAGTTCTACACCCAGGTAGACCGGACCATCGAGCAGCTCGGGAGAGACGGACTCGACTTCACCAAGGGTGACGTTGAAAACACCATTATCGATACCAACGGCTTCGTGGAGCTCTTCCCAGAGAGGCTGCCCACCATTCGCTGTGGCGTAGATGCGGAACGTCAAATCGAAGCGAACATCGGGACAGGCGGCCACATCCGGACAGTCAACCGGCTCTCCAACGGAGTTGGTCAAATACCCTTGATAGTGCAAGGCGGAGGGCACCTCGGCCGATGCCAGACCTGGTAGGAACACCAGGAATAGCAACACCCATAGGCGTTTATGGTGATTAGGATAGCGGCAAATCATGGCTTGTCTCCCTCGGGCATTCCCGCCCGCAAGATGAATTGTCCATCGGTACTATTACCAGTGAAACGGCGTACGCCTGTTGATTGGAACAGGCTGTGGCTCTCCGGATCGGTTCCGATCCGGTGCCCATCGCCAAAGACTCCACCCGAAATCTTGAAGGTGCAGTCCTCGTCTGTGATCCCGTCGCAATCTTCATCAACGTCATCACAGATCATCTGTTCGCGGAGGTTGGGCTCCGCAACACATAGACCGTCGATACAAGTACCTTCGGCTGTGCATATATCCCCGTCATCGCAGGGATCGCCTTCGTCTTTCCCGTCGCAGGCGGGGTCGGTCGCTGTTGCGTCGGCATCACCTGTGGAACCTTCATCCGGCACGTTGGTGTCGGAGATGTCGGGAACATCCTCATAGGATGTGATGTCCGGCTTCGGCTTCAGCTTGGTGCCATCGCCACAGGCGGGGGCGGCCAGAAAAGCAAGCGCTAACAACCCAACGAGACGGAGGAGTACCCCACGGGGAGTTCCGTTCATAACCGACCCCCCACAAATCCCGTTGAACCAAACGTCGCTTGACCAACCCGAGTAGACTTTAGACGTGTATTCACTTCCACGGATTGTAGGTTACTCCTAGGGTCTGTTTCAAGCCTGGCAAACCAGTGGTGTCGTAGACACCTCTGGTTCAAGGGGTCTGAGGCGTGGTCGACACGACGCCGAAATGCCGGTGCACTTCGGGTATACTGGCCTCGATATGGATGCCACCCAGGGCCTTAAATATCTCGTTTGCGTAGAGCTGTTGCCCTTCGTCATTGAAGTGCAGGAAGTCGAAAAGGTAGTCATCCAGGTCCAGGTCCTTGGTAGCCCCGTAAATGTCCACAAGGACGACGCCTTTGCTGGGATCCATGGTGCTCCGCACCAGCTCGATCCCATCCTTGAGGAGCGGCTCAATGAAGGATTTGAATTGTCCGATGAAGGAAGTCCAGGTGTCGCTGGTGGCGTAATTGGGGTAGAGACAGTAGACGATATCTACGTTGGGATTACGGCTACGAATTGCATCGGCCAATGTGTAGACCGTCTCGAGCAGCTCCAAAAGAAAACCCTCTAGCCCATTGATGGCCGCCATGATTCCGGCACCATTCGCCATCGCTTCATTGGCATAGACCAGGACATCATTCCCTCCGATCGAGATGATAACGACATCCGCGTCATCCAGCCGGGGGACGAGAGTGTTCTCGAAGAGGTTTGTTCCGGGCATCCAGTCCTGGGCTGTGGAGCCACCTACGGCGATATTGTGGTTGGTGGTTGTAGCCAGCGGTGCCAGCAGATCGGCGAGTCGGGCCGGAAATAGAGTCGCCGATCCTTCCACGGGGACGCTATCACCAAAGGTGACGAGGGTGACTTGCCCCTCTCGAATTGCTTCCGGCAGGCGCCGGGGGTGGTTCTGTGTACTGGCAGATTGGTCATCGGCCAGAGAGGGGCTCAAAAGGTAGGTCCCGTCTGGCAGTCCTCCGGTTGCAAACGTTCCGTCATCGCAGCTCAAAAAGGAGCGCTCCTCATCATTTCCCAGCAGAGAAAAGACAACGCCGGGGAGGGCCGCGTCGATGTCGGCTTCGAACCCATCCGTGTAGATGGATGCGTCACTACTGTTCATATCTTGATAGATGGTGCCCACCACAGCAGGCGCCAAATCTTTCTCGGCGGGATCACAGATGGCGGACGGCTCGTCGCTGGTATCCAATACATCGGATTCTGCGTCGTCGGCAGGCGCACATGCCGTAGATAGTAAAGCCACAACACCAACCCACACCCAGAGGTTTCTACCTCTACTGTTTCTCATGGTCTTCTCCCGATTTCAGACCTTGCCCTGTAAACGATTAACGGATTTCTCGGCTATTGTGTCAATCGATGGACTCTTCGGGGTCGATCTCTTTTATGGCGTAGGACTGGTCGAAGGCCGTCAGATCTTCGGCAGTAGCCAGGCTCGATGGTGCTTTACGATCTATCAAAAACGCGCGGGAATCGGGTTCCACGCGAACGTCCGGTTTTTGGGACAGTACGCGATTTGCGATGCGCCGAAGGTTGTCTTTATATCCCAGCGCCGACCCGTCGAGTACATGAAAATTCCCGTTGGTTATCTGTGAGATGCGTAGGGGGGGGAGGCCTTCCGATAGGACAATGTCCAGAAAGACGGCCCCTTCAAAGGGCGGGTCGAATGGTAGCTTGCGCACCCGCAGTTCGGAGATTTCCGCCCAGGTAAATGCGGGCATGAGGGCACCATCTCGTCGGGCCGTAAGACCGTCGTCGGTCAATTCAATATGATCGACGAGAAAGCGTAGGGATGTCTCCTTTCCCCTGGCCTCTAGTCGTTGTGGGCTTCCCATGAGTCGGTGAATGTCGATCGTCCGGGCGTTTTCATTGATCCCCTGTGCGGCCTGCATCAACGCCGAGCCCTCCGACTCTGGGACTCGCGTGATCTGAAATACGAGCACCAGCCCACCAAGGGCGGATAGGGCACTTAGCCACAGACCCCAGCCGGTACTGGCGTTCGGGTACCCTGGACCCATGAGCCCGAGCATACAGGCCCCGAGAAAGGTGATGATGAGCATATACCCTACGTAGCGGATCCCGCTTGTGCTTCCCGAGGTTGTGCCGAGATAGACCAGAAGGAAGAGCAGGAACGCGGTCGCCATGCCGGTGTAATGGGTTCCGCTGCTCAGCATGAAGAAGGTGTTGGCTCCTCCTTTCCCGAGAGTGACGAATTCACGGTTGGATCGAGTTACGCAGCCTTCTCCGCGGAGACATTCCGTATGCTCCACCATTCCGATGTTTAGACGTGCTCGGCCGTTCTTTGCTGTCCACCAGGAGGGAGAGAGAAGACCAACAACGAGCAGTATGCCTGCTACAACGGTACCTATGGCGAGGTTCTTGCGCATGAATCACCAGTTGGACTAGTGTCGAAGTGTACCAGAGATTGGACCATTGTATTGCTTTGTGGCGGATGTACCAACATACATGGCTGATTCTTCTAACCCTCGTCGTTTTTGCGTCATGTGAGGATGGAGAAGTAACGGTTATCGATACTCTGGTGGATCGATATTGTGGAGAGCTTGAATCCTGCGCTCCCCTCGAGTTTGAAGAATACGAGGACTTCGTCGGCTGCTCGCAAAACTTCGAGATGCGTCTCGAGTATTATGCTTCCCTATCAGAAGACTGTCTGGAAGCGGTACGGGCACGTATGGAATGCCAACTGGAACAGTATTGCGGCATGATGTTTGAGAACCTCTGCGCGGAGGCGTGGGCTACGGAAACCGAGCACTGTCTACCCGATTGAATCAGGTGCACCCATCGGTTCCACACGACTGTCGATCCGCCCAAAGACCTTCGGGTCTGGGTTCTATCTCGTGGTCCTTAAAGGGAACCAGCGCGTTCAAATCGAAGTGTTTGGGATAATCACTCCACACACCGGGACACCAGGGACGCATGGCGCATTCGGAGCATTGATCTCCGTAGGCATGGTTCAAATCCCACATCTCATCCAGAGACTCCTGCACCCAGAGGGACTCCAGGTGGGGTAGGTCGTCGGGAACGACGCAGGGAGGAACCTGGCATTGATGGCAAAGGCTAACCCGCATATTGAGCTCTCGACCGCGTCGAAGGGCTGGGGGCAGGTAGGTTCGGAGCTCTTCCAATCGTGGATACTGATCAAGGAAGAGGTTCATTCGGCCTTCGAACGAGGGCAGAGAGAATTGCACGTAGGGATCGGCCGGTCCCGCCAGCTCGTGGATCAACTCAATAAACCCGACCATCTGGGAGAGGTTCATACGGTTCATGACGAAGATGATCTTCATACGAAAACCCAACTCTGCGGAACGCCGAATGGCTTCCAGCTTCTTGGGGTAGAGTCCGCGGGCGACTGTTGTCACCTTATCGTTGGTCTCTTCGTCTGTAGCGTGCAGAGAGAAGCCGAGGCCTATCTGGTCCCGATACGGCATTAGCCGTTCAAAGTAGCCCTCATCAATGAGTTTCACGCCATTGGTTTGAATGATGATTTCAGAAAAGCCCTTGTCGACAAGCTGGCCAATATAGTCCGGTAACTTCGGGTGGAGGGTGGGCTCACCACCCGTCAGGATCACCTGCGTAAGACCTTTGGGGTCTAAACGACTGATGACATCGTCCAACTCATGATGCCGAATCAGATTGTCGATCTCGTCTGTGTCATAGAAGAAACAGAAGATGCATCGTTCCTGGCAGCTATCCGTAATGCGTAGGTAAACCTTCCCATCAGGGCGGATTTGCACGGTGTCGGTATCGGGCAGGTGATGGGTGCGTACCACCCCCGAGTCGTTTCCATTGGCGTCCTGGATCCATTCCGCAAGACATTGGTCCGCCGATTTACCATTGGCTGTCTGTCGTAATGTGTCTGATACCGTTCGGCCCACGGCGTCGAAGCTGGGAAACGGGAGTTCGGTAGGTTCGTAGGAGATACGCACCTGGTCTACATCCCAGGGACCGTTGGAGGCGCCCCCATCTGGACCACATAATGCGAGGGTAATGCTGTCGCCGCCTGCATTTTCCGCGATGAAGCGTACCCGGTCCTCGAGGAGTTGCAGAGACTGTATACTCCAGTCGTTTTCTACAGTCTGACCCACTCGGAAGGGACCAAGTGCGTCAATGGGCTGACCCATTTGCTGGCGTGGAGTCGTCTCGTCGCCCAGCTCGACATCCTGGTAGGTACTGTCGGAACGGATCGCGGATACGATATCAAACTCTTCGAACCGTCGAGCATAATTGAGAATTGGTTCCCATTGCACGCGATGCTGAGGATGTTTTGTATTCTGAGACATAGGCCCAATCGACCGTAATTACATGGGTTTAAGGTATCAACTGCGGTTGGAGGGGGTCAAATTAGAAGAGGTGTCCAAACGGCAGATCAAGGCTTGGTTGGCTGAAACTCTTCGTCGCCATGGACGCGTACATAGTCAATTCGTGCCCCACCACAATCGGGCTTTTCTACACAATCTCGACAGCGATCAAAGTAGTGTCCCCCTTCGATGGGTGACTCCTCAAGCCAGAAGGAATAGTTGTTCGGGTTGGCGACCAGCAGGTCGAGATCGGCGGCGTGAAACTGACAAGCCCGATGGGATTTCGGGATAGTGCAGGGGGGTGTATGAAGAGAAGAGATGAAGTCTGGCCGGTCCGAAAGTCCCAGATCCATGGCTTCCATAATAAAGGGCATCACTTCGGAGATACGAGGGACCTGGCGCGTCAGATCCTTATTCCCGGCATCGGTGGCCGAAAATAGCCAGAGATTGTATCGGCTTAAGCCGAGGTCCGTGTAGAACCGGATCATCTCTGGGATCTCGTCCATATTGCTTCGGTATACAAGTATATCCCCTTCCATGAAGAGGTCGGCGCGGGCCGCCTCCTCCATGCCCTTGACCATCAAATCAAAGCAGCCCGGTGTTCGAGTCAATCGATCGTGACTTTGCGCGTTAACACCTTTGATGGCGAAATTGATCTCCGTCAATCCAGCCTCGACGCATTTGTTGAGATATGCGGGGTAGGCCAGGAGCATTCCGTTGGTCTGTAACTTGATCCGTTCGTAACCAAGACGTCTGGCCTGGGCGAGAATCTTGGTCAGATCGCGCCGAAGGGTCGGTTCACCTCCACCCATCCATAGGTTTCGGGCGCCACGCCGTCGGCCCATTTGGAGGACCTCAAAGGCTTCTCTTGTGTCCATACCGTCGTTGGTGTCCAGGACGGAGTAACATCCGATACAGCGGTTATTACAGCTATAATCTGCGCTGATCTCCAACCAGGAAACAGGGCGGTCTCTCGGTATGATTTTTTCTGAGAACGTCATGTAGGGCAGAGTTCGGGAAAGAGCCGGTCCGATGAATGACCGTCAGGGGGATAGGGGAGATTGTTGTACGGCGTGCATCAGCACATCCCACGCATCGGAGTGTGTGTCCAGTGGTGCACTGGCATAGGTGACGATGAAGTACGGTTGTTCGGGAACATAGTGTAAACCCCAGGCGCGTAGCCCTTCAAGGGTGGAACCATCCTGTTTGGTCCCGTCGGGATAATCGATTCGGGCTGCGAGCCAGAGCCCATTCTCAAGGATCGATCCTTCGCCGAGAGTGGTAACCGTTGGCGTGACAAATGTATCCGTTCGATAGGTTCGGTTGCGTAGCTCATGAAAGTGCTTTTTGATGTTCTCTGTCATCTTTGACGCATCACAGAGACCACTACAGTTTGCATTATATTCTATCGAAGAGCGCATGAATGCTGGCTTGTCGGTCTCGGGTGAGAGGAAGACATTGCCCTTGAATTCACTCCGTACAAACCCCGGTGGAACCTTGGCTTGGATGGTAGTTTTCGTCGTATGATTTATGGCGATTGTGAGGGGGTGGCTGTCGAGAGGGATGGCTGGAGCGGCTGGCTCCACGGGTGGCGGCGTATCTTTCGTGCATTGCGACAGGAAGATTAGAAGCAGGACAGCAAGAATGTGAAAGCGGGGCAACATGATGGCGGTTACTCTACGATAACACCGAGGGAAGGGTCGTAACTCCACTCGGGTGTGAAGAAACCAGCCGTTACCAGGCCAGCTTCCGACCAGACGAGATAATCCGGCATCCCCGAGCGAGAGGAGAAGGGAATGACCCAGTATAGCAGGTGTTCCACCGCCGAAGGGGTTGTAAGTAGAGCAGCCAGTCGGTTTTTCCGTGGATAGACCATGAGCATGCCTGCGGCAGAATAGCTATGATCGGCTACATGAATATTGCCTTGATCCCAGTGAATACCGAGGTCTGGAACGCCGGCGTTTTCCTGGGATACTCCGACGAAGATGAGATTATAATCCTCTTCAATATCTTCCGTAAGATCGGAGAAGGGAAGGGCGCAGGAGTGCCCATTTCCAATAAGGTTCCAGAAAGAGGTCATATAGGCGACCACCTGGGCGTAGGCCTGGCGTTCTTCTCCGTACACGAAGCAGAAGGGTTGGTGATAGACCTGGTTATATGGGCCGTGCAGGGATTCGTTTTTACCATCGGTCGGGCCCCATTCCAGGAGACCATCCGGTAGGTCCACCATCTCGCCGTCGATCTGGATCGTCTCCAGTCCACGGGCTCGAAGGGCGGCCCCATCGATCTGCATACTGCGAACATTATCCGTTGTCAGGGTGAGCCCCTGGTCTTCTTCACTGGAATTAACGGTTAAATCTTCATAGGGAGTGATGGCGGACTGTAAGCGAATATAGGAATGCCAGGGGCTGTAGCTGGGAGACGGGCTGATAAAATTGAAGTCCAGCTCCAGTGGGTCTACCGTCCGTGATTCCATAACCTCAAAGAGGGGCGGCCAATCCACACAGTCTACCCCTGGGGATTGATCGCCATCCCACCAATGCCCGGCGTCAGGTTCCTGATGGAAGTAGACCTCTTCGCAGACCTCACTCACAGCTTCGTGCATGGCCTGCCCTTCGCTGAAGGGTACGTTATCGTCTGCGGTTCCGTGGATGATGTAGATCGTACGCTTGGCGATATTGGTTATATAGTTCAAGGTGTCGCTATGGGCTCGGGACCGAGCGAAGGGACCGCCCGGCTTATTGGAACCACCGTAGGTATAGAAGGACTGCCAACCCGCGCTTGGTGCGATGACCGCAAAATGTCCGGGGGTTGTGACGCCTACATGCCAGGTCCCATGGCCTCCCATGGAATGACCCGTTAAATGGATACGGGTATCGTCGATGGAGAAATGCTCCCGCGCATTGGCAAGGGCCATAAGACCATTCAGACGACCCCACTCCTCCCAATCAAAGCCAAAGGGGCGTCGATTGGTGGGGGCGATGATATAGGTCCACTCCTTGGGTTTATAGGACCGGGCTTGTCCGATTCCCTGGACCCCCGCTCCGTGTAGAGAGAGTACCAGTCCGTATTTCTGTTCTGGATCAACCTCGATCGGCTCTCGTACACCGTAGTATTGAATCGAGGCGTCCACCGGCGAACGGAACGTGCGACGGTATCCGTCGCTAGCATCGACCGTTGGAATTACAACTTCTCGTTCGTAGGACCAGTCAAGGCTTTGCGATTCCAGCCGCAGGGTCACGGGGATGCCATCTTCGGAGGCCACATACGGGGCTTTGGGAAAGAGTTCAAATCCAATTTGTGTGACCGCTGCGGGGCCTATGGACGGGTAATGCACCGAGGTCTCTGCAAAAACGTCGTTCTCAATCACCCGGGCCGTTACATCCGAGATGGCGTTATTGGTCATATTCAAAATTGGTACGCCGATGTGTTGGTGATCGGCTCGGTCTACCACCAGATGAGGCATCGTTGTGTCGTTCAAATTGAAGGCCAGCTCGTCGACCGTGGTCCAAAGACTGATTCGAACGTCGTTGTTACGGCCATAGGCCTGAACGACAAGCAGGTTTTTGCCGGGCTGAAGAATGAAGGGGACTCGGGTTTTACCGCTCGCATAGACATCGCCCGGTTGGAGGCCACCATTCAGGTAAATGCTCGACGCCCGGTCCGCTCGGGCGATGAGTCGGGTGGTCTCTTCGACCTCGATCACCGTTGCTGCGTATACAATCGATGGACTGTAGGAGCCGATACTACCGTTCTCTTCGGGCACCTTTTCAACCCATACGACGCCATATTCGTCGGGGCCCGCTTCGGGCATCTCGAAGACCCCATAGTCCAACTGACTGGCTACGGCGTTCTGGTCTGGATCCCAGATCACGCCTACCATCCATGCGGCCACAGCAAGAGGCTCGGGCTCGCTATAGGGAGCGGTAGGGGCGATCTCGATCGGGGGAGTGCCTGTGTCGGTAGCGTCGTTACTATCTATGCTATCCGCAACAAGGGTGTCCGTGTCGACAACATCACTACCTTTGGATGGGCCCCCGGAACATGCCGCGTAGCAAAGAAGGAGCGCGATGCAGAGCAGTCGATGCATGTTTTTCTCCTGACCGGAAATACGAGATGGGATTCTAATAGAATTTCACTGGAAGTTGCACCGTTAGAAACGGTATACCGATGGACGGTATGTGTCATCTTGTCTCCGATAGAGGGAATTCGGGAGAATCTATTTGATGTGGTGGAAAGGTTTCTGTTGGCTCCTATGGGGCGTGCTTTTCGGGCTTTTGGCCTGTGGTGATGTGGGATTGGATACCCCCCAACCTGTACAGGACCTGTATTCCACCCCCGATGATGGCAATACGGACGCATCGGACGTGCCGGATGTGCCAGCTCTCCCCGATGTGGAGATAGATGTGGTGGACGTGGTGGACGCCGGCGCTGGTGATTCCGCCGATGTCGAACCATCCGTGCCGGACCTGGGTCCGCCCGATTCTACTACGGACGAAACATCGACCCCTTCGAACTGGGGGGATGTGATCTCTGCCATCCCCTACCAGTGGGAGTGGGTCGAATTTCCAGACACAATATGTGGCGATGGAAGTCCGACCGGTCTCGCCGTGAATCTAAAGCCAGAAGCCACCCGGGTTTTTATATATCTGGAAGGTGGTGGTGCCTGTTGGGATTATTCCGGATGTGCGGGGATAGTGCAGACCAGCCTTCATCTAGGAGGGTATGACGAAGGCACATTTGAGGGGGTTATCGCAGGGACCTACAAGAATATGGTTGTGTTTGACCGGGAGGAACAGAAAAACCCCCTGCGGGATGCCCATTATGTGTTCATCCCGTACTGTACGGGTGATGCCTTCAGCGGGAACGCAGTCGTCGAGTTGACGGGGTTATTACCCTGGGAATCCAAGACGGTACATTTCAAGGGTCGGCACAATATAGAAGTCTACCTTGACCGTCTCGCGCCCACCTTCGCCGATGTGGAGCAGGTTGTGGTCTCGGGTTCCAGCGCTGGCGGCCTGGGGGCGGGCTTGTCCTGGCCATTATTCGTAGAGGCCTTCCCGAACGCGACGGTGGATGTGTTGGACGATTCTGGCCCGCCCATCCAACCCCTCGATGATCGCTGGAAGGATTGGCAGGATGTCTGGAATGTGGAGCTTCCGGCCGAATGTATTGGCTGTGATGAGAGCATAGATAACCTGATGGATTATTATCGCACTCAGCTCCTGGGGGAACATCGGCTTGCATTGATGAGCTACGATAAAGACGCGGTGATCTCGACCTTTCTCGGGATGTTTCCCTGGCAGTTCCGGGATAAGCTATCGGACGTCTGTGATGTATTTGATACAGAGGATAACGCCCAGTACTTCGTCCTCTCCGGTGTTGGCCATACCATGATGATTCTTGGCTACACTCTTATAGAATCCGGCGATGGGCTGCCCCTATGGCGCTGGGTAGAGCAATTCGTAGACGGGGAGTCCGACTGGTCGAGCCACAGTCCCTGAGACTTAGCCTACCAGGCGGAAATAGACGCCGTTTCGGAAGCCTACAAAATAGTGCTCAATGAGGGGGTGACAGACCTTTTTCTTGGACTCGTCCAGGGCGAGGTTTCGCTCCGTTACATAGGTCTTATGCCCCGACTGATGGACCAGAACATGGTACCACGGCCTGTTTTTGGGGGGGCGGGAAGAGGCCATGAGATCGTACCATTCCTCCGAACCATTGAAGGAGTTGTCCACCCGAACAATGACTCCGCGGTATCCAAAGCGTCGGTGAATAACCACCTGACCCACTTTGAAACGTGCTTCCGACATGCCCATGATTCTACCACCCGTAGTCCTCAAGAGTACTCGAATCTCGAAAGAGTGCAACCGTGCCATCGACGCCAGGGAATCACCCTGCCTTCCAGGCCGGTCTTACGCGTTGGAATGAATCGTAACTGAAAAAAGCACTTCAAGCTGTGGCGTTGGTGTGCTAAGAGCCGAGAACCTTTCTAAAGGGATGTTGAAGATGACCGTACCGAGCGACCTCCAACCCACCGATATCTTCATCCGACGGCATATTGGCCCGAATTCGGACGAGGTTTCCCAGATGCTGGGGAGTCTTGGATTGAACTCCCTTGAGGAATTGGTCGCGACGACCATTCCCCAGTCGATCCAACTGGACAAAAGCCTCGACCTCGCGCCTCCGCGCAGCGAGCACGCCCTGTTGGAAGATCTGCGCGCTATGTCCATGGGGAACCAGGTCTATCGTTCCTTTATAGGTATGGGCTACTACGGCACCATCACCCCCCCAGTGGTGCAACGAAATATTCTGGAGAATCCGGGCTGGTATACACAATATACCCCCTATCAGCCGGAGATCTCCCAGGGCCGACTGGAGGCTCTACTCAATTTCCAGACGATGGTTGCCGATCTTACCGGTCTTCCTCTGGCCAACGCCTCTCTATTGGATGAGGCCACGGCTGCGGCGGAAGCCATGGCCATGTGTTTCGCTATCAGCCGGAAACGAAGCCTTGGGTTTTTCGTCGCCGAGGACTGTCATCCCCAGACTATCAATGTGATTCGTACACGCGCAGAACCCATTGGGGTAAACGTGATCGTTGGTGATGTGGCGGATATCGATTTTGATTCCCAGGATCTCTGTGGGGTTCTGGTGCAGTACCCGGCTACGGACGGTCGGATCCACGACTATACGGCTCTGGCGGAAAGGACCCACGAAGCGGGCGCGATTCTGGTGGCCGCAACAGATCTCCTTGCCCTGACCCTCTTACGACCTCCGGGAGAATTCGGTGCGGATATCGCGATCGGCAGTAGCCAGCGATTTGGTGTACCCATGGGCTATGGCGGCCCCCACGCGGCCTTCATCTCGGCACGTTCCGAATATGTACGTAAGATGCCGGGACGAATTGTAGGTATCTCGCGCGACGCCGATGGAAACCCAGGCTACCGCTTGTCTATGCAGACCCGGGAGCAACATATCCGCCGAGCACAAGCTACGAGTAATATCTGCACCGCGCAGGTTCTTCTGGCCATTATGGCCGGCATGTATGGCGCGTATCATGGCCCCGAAGGCCTGCAACGAATCGCGGGGCGCGTCCATGGCCTGACGCGGGTTCTGGCCCGAGGTCTAGAGGCTCTGGGCTATACATTGGCCTCGGGTTCGTTCTTCGACACCATAAAGGTTCTTGCGTGCGATCAGAGCTCGGCGATTCAGGAGGCGGCTCTTCAACATCGAATGAACCTACGGGTTTTTGAAGATGGTGCGTTGGGCATCGCCCTCGACGAGACAACGGAGCTACACCACGTAGGAAAGCTACTTGAGGTCTTCGGTCTGGGGTCGACCGTGTCGGTCGCGGATCTGGCAAAAGATACAGACTCTGCGGTGGATCCTGCCTTCCAACGCAGTAGCAAATTCCTCCAGAATGATGTCTTTCATCGATACCATTCGGAACATGAGATGTTGCGGTATCTGTACCGTCTACAGAGCCGTGATCTGTCGTTGACGGTCTCCATGATCCCTCTGGGTTCCTGTACCATGAAACTAAATGGCACCTCGGAGATGGTGCCCATTACCTGGCCCGAGTTTGCCTACCTGCATCCCTTTGCGCCGGTTGAGCAGGCTAAGGGGTATGCGAAGCTATTTGCCCAGTTGGAAGGGTGGCTAGCGGAGATCACCGGCTATGCGGCGGTATCCCTTCAACCCAACGCGGGTTCCCAGGGCGAGTACGCCGGCTTGCTGAGTATACGAGCGTACCATACCGCCAATGGGGAAGACCGAAGCGTCTGCTTGATACCGGTATCCGCGCATGGCACCAACCCAGCTAGCGCT
>PBVT01000043.1 GCA_002728755.1 Myxococcales bacterium | reverse complement strand
T
This sequence comes from Myxococcales bacterium, assembly GCA_002728755.1. Lineage (GTDB taxonomy): Bacteria > Myxococcota_A > UBA9042 > UBA3505 > UBA3505 > UBA3505. Next base: position 5,427 of record PBVT01000043.1, on the reverse strand, counting down.
GATGGCCATCCCTTTTGATCTAGAGAGCCTGGAGGTTACTGGGAATCAATCGACGGTGCTCCCCATGATGACAGTGTTTTCTGGTGGTGCGTCTCAGTACGGATTTTCAGAAACAGGGACGCTGATCTACGCTGCTGCTGGTCAACTTGGTGGGGGGACTGGAAGGCAGCTTGCGATGGTTGATCTGGAGGGGAACGAGACACCACTTCCACTGCCGGCCGGCCAACTCGATTCTCCAAGATATTCACCAGATGGTGGTATGATTGCTTATCGAGACGGTGCTGAAATACGAATCTATAACGTTGCCACAGGAGCGAGTCCTCAATTCAGTTCAGGTGGTGGTATGTACCCGGTTTGGTCTCCAACCGGCGACTATCTTTACTACACGGAAGCTGTTGGCGCGGCTGGAGTCCGAAGGCCACCAGATGGAAGCGAGGTCGCTACAGAGGTTTTTCCTGCAGGAGGTCAGAATTTCATAAGGAGCGTAGCACCAGGAGATAGCCTCATCCTTGTGAGAAGAAATGGAGGTGCTACGGGGAGGGATTTGCTGGTAACTCGAATGGGTTTGCCTGAAACTGAATTCGACGGATATCTGACTGCCCAGTGGAATGAAGGAAACTCAGAGTTTTCTCCCGATGGGAAATGGGTTGCGTACCAATCTGACGAGAGTGGGGGCCCTCGAATTTACGTGCATAGTTTTCCGGATATCACAGGTCAGAGGAGTATCTCTCCGGGACCTGGGACAGATCCAGCATGGAGCCCTGATGGAAATACCATCTATTACAGAAACGGATCTCAATTTCTGTCTGTCGATTTGACATTCGAGCCTAGTTTTTCAGTGTCTGCACCGAAACTGCTTTTTGAAGAAGAAACCTATACAAGACAGATAGTTAATGGGTGGGTCTCAAATTGGGATATCCATCCAGATGGTGAGAATTTCGTAGTGGTGGTCACAACCGGTGCTGCTGCTAGCGGAAGTGCTCTTGGTGAAATTCATTTGGTGGTGAATTGGTTTGAGGAACTTATAGCAAGAACAGATGGATAGTTTGGGCGAGGAAGTCCGAGGCTTTGATATATGAGCCTGAAGATCACAATCGCCGGACTGACGGATATCGGACAAAGGCGATCCAGGAATGAAGACAGCCTAGAGATTAGATCAGAGTTTGGTATAGCGGTTGTCGCAGATGGAATGGGCGGACATCCACATGGTGATCTGGCCAGCAGTTTGGCAACAGAAACCGTGACCGCGAAGCTTCAAGAGTTTGCCGAATCTGACAGCGATTCATCCCATTCCGCAGATGCCATGGCCGAGACGCTTCTGTCTGCTCATGAGGTGATACGGACAAGTATAGATGAGAATCCTAAGCTGGATGGTATGGGCACCACGGTGGTTACGATGCTTATAAACCCATCCAGTGAATCCTACACAGTTGGACATGTGGGTGATTCTCGTGCGTATCTGCTTAGGGATGGTGAGCTAACCCAGCTAACTACAGACGATACTTGGGTTCAGGAGCGGCTCGATGCAAACCACCTGACGGCTGAGCAAGCCAGTGGCCATCCGCTTGGGCATATGATCACTCAGTGTCTTGGACTAGAGAATCGGCCGGAGCCACATGTATCTGAGGGCATGCTTATAGCAGGCGATATTTATGTACTCTGCTCAGATGGTCTTACCGGAGTATTAGCGGACGAAAACATTGCAGAGATCTTGCATGGGAAACTCGGACCAAATTCAGATTCACAGGATACTGAAGCCGCTGTAAGAGATATTGTGCATGCGGCAAATCATGCCGGGGGTCATGACAATATTACCGTTGCACTTGTAGTTGTTGCCAACGACAGTTGACCTGGCAGTTCAACCCCTCAGAAGAATCCCTACACTCACGGCTAGCCATACAACTCCGATTAAACTCAATAAGATCCACTCTAAGAGGGGTGGCTTTTGATCACCTCTCTCGCCATGGAACCAGGCGATCACTGTAGCAGCAGCGATTGCAGCTGGGACAAAGGGTATGGTCAGGTCGAATGTCCAGTCCGGAAGCCTACCTAATTCAACGAACTGTCCTACGATCCCCATGAGACCAAAACCAAGAGCGGCTGCCGCGGCGACAATCTGAGGCACTCGGCGCTTGATCACTTGATCAAGCCCTGCAGGTTCTTGACCGTGATCTCCAGCCACCCCGGCAGACGACTGATCATCTTGCGCTAGATCACGTACGATGTCTGATGCCGTAGGCCTATGATTTGGTTCTCGATTAAGACATCTGCGTAGCAGGTTGGCTATCTGAGGATCCATGGCAGGACGAAGTTGGACTAAATCGAGTGGCTCAGCCGTAAGATGAGCGGTCATCCACTCCGTAGTGGTCTTGGCATCATATGGACCTTCTCCGGTGAACAGCTCATAGCCTAAGATGCCGAGTCCATAGATATCAGCCATCTCAGTGAGATCTGAATCCCGCAGTTGCTCCGGACTCATGTACTGAGGTTTCCCTACCATCTGCCCAGTCTGAGTGAGCTTGACATTGTCGTCTCCGCTCGGCATCAGGAGTGCGGCGATTCCAAAATCAGCAAGCAGTGCCTCTTCATTATCTTCGTCCCAGAGCACATTTGCTGGGCGAACATCTCGGTGTACGATGCCCTTAGCGTGCGCTGCTGATAAAGCGGAAGCAACGTCGATCAGTATTTGTTGTGCAAGATCTAGCGGTAGACGCCCCTCGCCCCTTAAGCGCTCTTCCATCGTTCGCCCTCGGACGAACCGCATTACAAGATATGGTGTCCCATCCGGGAGCCGGCCTAATTGGTAAACCTGCACTACTTTGGGATGAGAAAGCGACGCAGCAGCCTTGGCTTCACGTTCAAAACGTTTCTTGGCCGTTTCGTCTTCTGCCTGTTCCGGAGAAAGAACCTTGATCGCTACCAAGCGGCCTAGCTCCCGCTCGAGTGCCAAATATACTGTGGCTACAGAGCCACTTCCGAGCTTCTTTTTTATCTCAAAACGCCCACCCAATGACTCCCTTAATTCCTCGATCAACTGATCGTTGGAATCGTTAGGAAGTGTTCTGTCGGAAGGGAGATTATCACTCATGAGATTGTCAGGTTATGTGGAGAGTGCACATCCCACAAGAAATTCTAAGAGCTCGAAATGGGAAACTAGACGGCGATTCCTATTGCTGTTGTTCCCCCATCCATCCGGTGTGTCCATTCGGTGTAAGCACGTAGAGGTAGCCCTCATATCGGCCGAGGATTGGGAGTTCTGTACCGGCATCTAATTCTGTAATCACAGATGCGGTATACGAAGGACCGGAGAGAATTGCCTGGTTTCTGGCTGCTACTTCTGAGCCCAACGGAAGATTCGCAGATTCTGTAAGACGGGAAGCCACATAGCCATATGCCCCATCCGGGAGCCTGACACGGAAGTACTCACCGGATCCTGCTAGTACTCGCAGCGGCGTGTACTGAGCAAGTTCTCGAAGGACTTCTCCACGACGGTTCGGCGCCGCTCGAAGGCGGATGCCGTCGTTCAAGAGGCGAACCCATTCCCCGAGTTGTTTGAGGTCCGCGGTTTGCTCTTCCATAGTGCCCTGGGGTGGTCTCAGGAATGGGTCGGGATTAACCGGACCTTCTCCCCGCCGATAAATCCCGAAATGCAAATGTGGAGGGGTCGTGCGTGCGTTCCCGGTATTACCAACAAACCCGAGCGTATCTCCGATCTCTACCTCTTGGCCACGACTTACTGTCTGACTATCAAGGTGAGCGAAATAAATATTCGAGTTTCTGATTGGATCACGTAGCCAGACGACCTTGCCTCCTAAGTTCGTTACCTGCACACGATTCACTCGTCCGGCTGATGTGGCGATTACCGGCGTACCTCGGCGAGCAAAAATATCCACCCCGTCATGGCTTCTTCGCCCGGCATCCCGGTCTGCACCAAATACACTCTGGATTGAGCGGACTCCATATCCTTCTACAGGGAACGCGAGTTGGGCTTCAAGTTGGAGTGTGACGGTATAGGTGCCACCTCGGAGGAGTTCTGGTTGTAGTCGCAACAGAAAATCTCCGCCTCTCCAGGGCTCGTGTTCGAATGTGCCAGGTACTGAGTCTGTTGAGAGGATTGGTCGCGGCGGATCATCTTCGTTCTCTGCCATTCGGAAGAGATCGACAAAGACTCGTGTCTCCTCTCCGTTCGTTAACGAGACCTCAGCAGTAAGGCGCTGCCCCCGACCGATCGTCAAACGATACCCTACCGCACTTGGTTGTTCAGGGGTTATGAACCCCTCTTCTTGGAATGGGAGAGATATCTCCACGGGAGCTTGGACGGATTGATGTGCGGCAAGAAGCCAGTCACGCCCAAGTGCTGTACTCGTGAGGCCTGCATCAGATAATGAGGCTTGGTAGGCCTCATGAGGGGTCATGTCCCGGAAGCGGTCTTGGACTTGTTCAATCTCCTCACAACCGGAGAGACCTATAAGGAGTAGAACTAGGCCTAACCCAAGTGGTGAGTTATTGGGCCTCAACACATCGCTCCAGAGATCTGTTCAGCAGGCATAAAGCCTCTTGAGCCGCAGGTCTGAGTTGTCCTGTACAGACGAACCTGCCTAGAAACGCATCCAGAGGTCAAGCATAAAAATTGTAGGCCTGATATGCGCTAGTTAGCTTTTCATGTCTTATCACCCTGCTTTTCCCTCGTTACTCGGTGAGGCGTTTGTGATTCGGATCGCCGAAATTGAAGCTGGAAGCATCGCGGAAGAGCTCAATCTTGAGATCGGAACGCGAGTCGTGCGCATCAACGGTGAGCACGTGCGTGATGGTATCGACCTCACTTTCCTTCTTGCTGACACTGAAATCGAGCTAGAGACGGTGTCTCCTTCTGGGGAGACCGTCTTCTATGAAATCGACCGGGAGCCAGGCAATGCAATTGGGATTGTCCCTGCTCCAGACCAGGTCCGAGAGTGTGCGAATAAGTGCGTATTCTGCTTTATCGAGGGGAACCCTGAAGGAGCGAGGCAGACCTTATGGTTACGAGATGATGACTTCCGACTTTCGTTCACATACGGGAGTTATGTCACCCTAACGAACCTTGGACCGAAGGGCCTTCAGCGGCTAATCGATCAAGGAATCTCGCCACTATATGTAAGTGTGCATGCGACTGAGCCTGAGGTACGAGAACGTCTCTTAGTTAATGAAAGAGCCGGGCTCATTATGGATCAGTTACGAGATCTCATAGAAGGCGGACTTGAGGTGCATACACAGGTGGTGTTGTGTCCGGGCTGGAATGACGAAGAGCACCTTAATCGCACGATCGTTGATCTCTGGGGGCTCGGACCGTCAGTTCGATCTCTCTCGGTCGTGCCGGTTGGCTTAACTCGTTACAACGTTGATCGGCCAGTGCGACTACTTCGGGCTTCGGAAGCGGAAGCGGCGATA
>PBVT01000126.1 GCA_002728755.1 Myxococcales bacterium | reverse complement strand
CCCGGGACTGGGCTTCGAAATTGACGCGGAAGGTCTGGAGGCCAATAGGACCGATGAATGGCGCCTACGCAATATGCGGCGAGACCCCGGCGACAATTCGGTAGCCGATATTTGAACAAAAGGGCCGCCCATTAATGAAGCACATTTATCGGTTCGCCTTGATGAGCTAAAGCCGAACCGATATTACTTCCTAGCGCAAGAGCCCCAGGGTTTTGGCCGCGCGCAGCCCATCTGCTTCGAGCACGTAATAATACATTCCAGAGCCGACCCTTTTACCCTCACCATTAAGTCCATCCCACAAAAGATCGTCGTAATGACGGGCGATCTTAACCCCCATTTCAAAGCGCCGCACCAGACTCCCATCCGCGGCAAAGATGGACAGTCGAGTATTCTCACTTGCCACGCTCAGATCAAATGGCATCACGACATGATCATGCACCTGCGGGCGGAAGGGATTGGGATAACTCTGGCGCAGTTTGAAGGCCAATGGGCGTTTGTAGTCCCCGAGTTCTGGATCGTACTCTGCGGCAACCTGGTATTCGTAGCTGCGGCCTTCGAGGTCTGTTTGGACGAGTATAAGGACAATTTCCTGGTACTCATCCCAGGCCGCCAACTCCACCTTGTTGAGAGGCATTTCACGCACCTCGACACTGTCCGCGGAGACCAGCACAAGGCGCCGGATCCAGCGCCCTCGCTTAAGCTCTACCTCCAGGCGGACCCCGCCGGGCAAAAGTTTTGGCTCCAGCCGGATATAGGCACTACCGAGATGGTCCACCCGGCCACTGTCGCCCCTCGTCGCATAAGGTACAGTTACATCTATTTCCTCGCTGGGCGGGTGTGGGGCGTATTTTTCACCCTCATTATAAAACCCTTCCCGGTAGCGGCTGCCGGTAAAGTAGTTCCACACGGCGAACTCGCTCACCACTTTACCCAGGTTTCCGGTCCTGAAATTGGGGCTGTCAAATACGAAACCGCTGACCGCCTGCTCAAAGTGCACCAGCGCAGCACTGCGATTTTCGCCAATTTCCTCCCAGATAATGCGGACCAGCTCGCGGCCGTAGCGCTGGTCCAGGAAATGGACGAAAATTGCGGCCCCGTAAATGTGGTAATCAGCCGTAAATGAACCGCCCCCGTCCAGTGAACGCGCCGGCTTGCCCAGGAAGTACGGCACGTACTGGAGATAGTCGTCGATCTCGGGATAGGCAACTTCTTCCATCCATGTACTCGATGCCTCGCGCCACCAGCTAGAATCATTGCCCTTATAATAGGCAAAGTGGATGGCGTGGAAAAACTCGTGGGCAATAGCCACCCTCAGGGCATCCAGGCCCTGGGTCGCCGCATAGGCCGGATCGGCGTAGTCGTTGTCCAATTCCATATAGCTATAGGTGCTAAATCCCGAGTTATCTTCGGGGTAGGCATAGCCATAAACGCGCTTGTCGCCCAACTGCACAATGTAGACATCGTATTCGTCCCCAACGCCCAACCCCCGATCGGCGGGTGGAGGCCGGTAGCCCAACTGGCCCACCTGCAAATCCCATGTACTGTCCAGAACAGCGGCGACTACATCGATATAATCCGGTATGCCGTTGCCGCTGAGATCGGCCGCATCCACCCCATTCCGACCTTCCAGGGTAAAGTGGATTTGGAAGCGCCCCGAAGGGCTTAAAGTTTTTCGCTCAAGGTCTGGGCGCGCCAGCGCTTTGGCAAGCCGCTGGCGGCCTTCTCGGCTCAACTGCAGGCCGGCCTGGCGCGCGGCTGTAAGGACGGGTGTAGCGCAGTAGGGATGGTCTGAGAGCTGGCGAAATTCCTCGGGCAATGCCGACAAATCGCGCACCGAGTAGACCTGGTAGAGCGCTGCCGTCTCCGCATCAAGCACCCCCGCTTCCAGGGCCTCCTCGATGAGGGTTCGCGCCGGCAGCGGCCGAGCGAAAATGCCAAGGGCAAATAAGACGACTAGCGGCACGGCGGAAAAAATACCGGCCCTCCTAGCTCCGAATGCACTTTGGGGAGCTCTGCTGGTCATTTTAGAATGGCATATAGGAAAAATCAAATACGCGTTCGACAAACCAGCCAAGGCCGAAGAGTAAAATCAGCGCGGATACTGCCCGGACTGCTCGGCGTTGAAAAGATTGGCGACTGAGCCATAAAATCAGTGGAAAAACCACGGCAACAATGCAAATCTGCCCCAGTTCCACCCCAATATTAAAGGCCAGGAGGGAGGCCACCAACCCCTTGGTCGGCAGTCCCAGTTCCCGCAGTACATTGGCAAAACCAAAGCCGTGAACTAAGCCAAAAAAGAAAGTGATGATCCAGCGCAATTCAACTCGTTTCAACCAGAAATTTTCCAGCGCCACATAGGCGATACTCAGGGCGATACCAGCTTCAACCCACTTGCCCGGCAAACTGACGATTTCCAGGGCCGCCAGGACCAGAGTAATGCTGTGGGCCACGGTAAAGGAGGAAACGATTTTTATCAAATTTAAAAGTCGCCCACCCACCGCGATTAGGGCCAGCAGGAACATGATGTGGTCGTAGCCGATAAAAATGTGCTCCACTCCAAGGATGGTGAATTCGACCACGTATTCCCACACTGATGTCCTCTTACTCAGGACGAAAAGGCGGCTGGGATTTTCGCGCGAAAAAACGGCTTGCTTCACCGGCTTCCCGGGCACCAGAACTTTGGCGAGATTTTTGTGGCCGGGGGCAAATTTATCCGAAAAATCAATCGCCATTTCCAGCTCTGCCACCTCTTCTTCGAGGGGGATGGCAAAGAGCTGGTGAATGAACAGGTTGCCCTCCTCATCCAGACCAGTGCGACTCCGGACCTCGCCCCACGCCAAATTTTCCCCGTCACCCATAAGCCGCACGCGCCCTTTTAGGTATTCGGCCACCTGTGGAGCCCTGGCTTTGAGCTCTTCCTCACCAACTACTTCTTCCCCTCCTTCAGGCCCGGCAAATCCCCTGGCAATATCTGCCGCATCAATGGCAAACTGGACCCTCAAGGTATCTGACCTGGCCAGCACCGAGGTATAACTGGTGTTCAACTCGTGACCTTGAACTCGCCCACCCCCCAATGCAAGAGCCAAGGCCAAGAATATCCATTTTGCCCTTAGGGGAAGGAATTTTCGAACAAATCTCATACTTGCAAAATCTCCCTTAAAATAAATTCCGGCGGTCTGCAAAGCCGCCTTCAGATAATCCTGCCGCTCTGTTGGTTAGGACGGGGAATCAGCTGTGCTTAAAACAATCTAAGACCCTAGTTATTAACTAAATTAAGTGCAGGTCCTAAAAATGTCGATGGCGGGAGGGGGAAAAAGGCCGTAGCTGGGAAAGGCCAGGACTAAAAAAGTCCCGCCGCCAGAGCTGCCATGCGTTCGGGCCCGTCTTGCTGGTCAAAAAGATAGCGGACCTTGCCCTGCTGATCGATGAGATAGATCCGCGCCGGATGGCTTATCAAGTATCCGCCCGCTTTATCGACTTCCTCTTGACGATAACTGCCAGCATATTTTCTGACAACTCCCTGGATCTCCTCTTCACTGCCAGTAAGGCCGATGACTCCAGCATCGAAATGGTCCAAATATGCGGCTAACTGCTGGGGGGTATCCCGCTGTGGATCAACGCTTACAAAGAGAATTTTCAAGGGTCTCTCAGGGCCTAAAAAGGTCCCAACTCCAGCCAGTTTTGAGAGTGTAACCGGACAGATATCCGGACAGAAAGTATAGCCGAAAAAAAGCAGGCTGACCTCACCCCGCAGGTCTTGCAGGGAAAAGGGCTGGTCGCGGTGATCCCGCAGCATGAAATCGCCACCAAATTCGTAGCTTTGCAGGCTTTCTGCCTCCTCTTCACTCTGGTCCCGTCCCCCGCAACTGCACAGGCATAGCAGAAAAATGCCGATCCCTTTGCCTGGAAACCTCATATCTCAATTCTCCATCGGGCGCACGGGCACCTTTAAATGCCAGGTGCCGGCGTGCAAAAAATTCAAGGTCAGTTCGACCGACGCGCCTGCTTCCAGCCTTTGTTCAAGATCCACCAGCATCAGGTGCAAGCCCCCGGGTTGCAAGGCTATATTTGCATCTCCGGGAATACTAATGCGCTCCAATTCTTTCATCTTCATCAGCCCCTCCTCCTCGTAGCTCAGGTGAATTTCGACCCTGCTGGCAATGGGGGCCTCAACGCCTGTGAGCACTTCCTCGCCAGAACCCTGGTTTGCTATGGTCATATAAGCTGCCGTCTGGCTGTGGGGCGGCAGACTTTCCCTTATCCAGGGATTGGTAATGGATAGCGTTTGCGCCGCGGTGTCGGCCTGCATAGCGACGATATAGCTGGCGATGAGGCGTCTTTGTTCCCTTGCAATATGCGGATAGGCCGGCATGACCCCCTTGCCACTGGCCATGCCCTTTTTAATAGTGCTGGAGATGGCTTCTAGGGTGTATCCCTGCTGGTAGGCCTGCAGGTCCCTAAAGTCGCGGGGCCGGGGATTCAAGGCCGCGGCAATACGTCCATCCCCTCTGCCCCGATCACCGTGGCACAGAGGGCAGCCATTGCGTTCGTACAATTCTTGTCCCAGAGCAATCTCACCTTTCGCCTTGCCATCCAAGACTTCTTCTTCCCCCCCCTTACGACTGCAACCCACCGCCCCTATTAACACTGCGATCACCCATGGCAACATGAATCTTCCTTTAACTCCTGATTATCTCCAGCACCATAGAACTCTCCTCATGCCGCTCCCTGAGCTGGACCTAGGTCGATTAGGGGCGTCGGAGGATTTTGCCGGCAGGTATTTTTTAGATGTGAGACGAGCGAAAAAATATGGCTCTGCGGAGTTCTCCGGCTTGTCCCGATGCGACAGGGGGCGAAAGTGCTCTGGGAATTGCCAAAGTCCTAAGACGCAATCCCCACTTTTATCTCCCGCCACGTTCTCGAAGGTGCAAACATATATTATAGGGATGGATTTGAGTAAATCAACAAGGGGGAAGATAAATCGCCTAAACAGCGGGAAGAGTAAAACCAAAAGTAGACCCCTTGCCCAACTCGCTTTCCACAAAGACCTGCTCACCATGGGCTTCGATAATATGGCGCACGATAGAAAGTCCCAACCCGGTCCCCCCCTGGGCGCGCGAGCGCCCTTTATCCACCCGGTAAAAACGTTCGAAGATCCGCCCCAGATCGGCGTGCGGAATGCCGATCCCAGTATCTTTTATTTCCAGGGCGAGACTACTTGCTACTCCATCTCCTATATGCGGCCTGGCCCGGATATCGACCGCTCCCCCCTCCGGGGTGTACTTCAGGGCAT
>PBVT01000042.1 GCA_002728755.1 Myxococcales bacterium | reverse complement strand
GGTTACGGGAAATATAAAGACCTCGACATATGCCTTTACAACAGCTTCCTACGGCGCGGAGTCCGGCGGGTTTCAGGAACGTACCTGTCTGAAATAAAAGCTTATTCCGCCGCCGGCTCTAGAGGAATCGTAACGGGGCCAAAGACGGTTTGCCCGCCCTGGCCATCACGAACCACCGCCCAGATCTGTGCTTCGGTCTCATCAAGCTCCAGGGGATCCGCCTTGAAGGTGACGCTTATGTCTACACCAATCGCCTCATCGTCCTCAAAACGGCCCGCCGTCGAGAACCAGTTCACGTCGAAGTCTTCCTTATATTCCTCGCCACTCGCGGTCATATAGAGATCACGACTCGCTTCATCCAGCTCGATCTCGACCGCAACCGTGTCCTTCTCCTTACGAAGTTCCAGAACATCTCCCTCGGACACAATCACATCGTCGAATCGCACTTCCTTGATGACCGGATTGCTATTGGGGTGGGTGATCTCCGGCTCGAAATGCTGCTCGACTCGCATTACGGCGTCACGAGAAAACCCACTGGAGTCCTCAATCCGATATCGGAACAAGACCTCAATAGACTCTTCCTTTTCTTCGTCTTCCCCTTCACCTTCGTCGTTCGGTTGCTCTTCGGGGAGCTCTACACCTTGCGCTCCCAAAGCCTCAAAACAGGCCAAAGCCAAGGTCAGTGGATTGGCCACAACCACCCCATCTTCGTTCGGCTCTAATACCGGGTTACACTCCGGTATATCCGAAAAACAGGAGAACGCGGGATTGGTAAAGGAGCTGAGGTGTACGGGACAGAAAGACCATGTCTCCGAGGCCACCGTCAGATCGGGTGGGATATAGCTATAGGCTCGTAAAGACACACTCTCGCCGAGTGTAAGCTTGGGGGGCTCCGCCACAATCGCGATCACTCGCGTATTCTGTAATAAAGAGGCCGGATCGAATTTCTCCCCACATCCCCAAAGGGCCGCGACCAGAAGAATAGCTAGCAGTATACGACGACTCATTACCATGACCCCTTCAAACCCAAGATCGGCAGGATCGGTATCCCGGTCGTATAGGTCGTTTGCGTATAATCATAGTTGTAATCTATAGCTTCCGGGTTGCCGTGCATGAATACATTCTGCACATCCAGGTAGAGGTTCAACTTCCACGTGGCAAAGGTCCAGGTCTTATCTATACGTGCATCCAGTTGGTGGAATGCTCCCAGACGGCCGGCGTTATTCTCTCCAAAGATCGGAACATAATCACCCGTGTTGGCATCAAGTATATGTCCAACGATCGGTGTATATGGGTTCCCCGAATAATAGCGGAAACGAAGACTGAACTGCCAACCGCGCCCCAGCGCGTAGGTACCCAGCATCGTAAGTATATGGGGCTGGTCGAAATCAAATCGCCGCTCGTCTTCACCCGGATGATCGGTGCGGAAGGAGCGCTGATAGGTGTAGGCCAACCAGCCATAGAAACGCTCCCCAATGGCCGCTTTCAAAAGCACCTCAGCACCATAGATTCGACCCGTTCCATCGTTCACATACGGAACAAGATCGGTCTGGGATCCAAAATTCGCGTTTCGAACAACGCCCCTATCGATCGTCTTATGGAACCCGGCCAGATCCAGCGTTATGCCCGGCGCGATCTCCTGCTCCAGTCCTAGAGTGCTCTGCAGGCTCCGGGTCGCCAGCAGATTCGGATTACCCAGGGTGGGATCGGTCTGATCGTATTGCGGCTGTTGTTGGTAGTATCCGAAGCCACCCTTCAGGACGGTCCCAGGTGTGGCGGTCCAGCGCGACACGATGCGGGGATCTACAGTCCAACGATCAATGGCCTGGTAGTAATCCAATCGCAGACTGGGCAGAAGCTCTAACGCTTCTATCGGCGTATAGACCAGCTCCAGATAGGAGCCAAAGTTGAGATAGTTCAAGGTCTCCAAGGTGGAGTTCACTTCTTGAATCCCAATGGGAACACGATCTTCGCCCTCTGTGGGCCGATATGGAGCCTGTAGGGAGATGTTCACATATAGATTTTGAACATCGAGCCCAGAACGTATCAGGAGTTTGGGATGCACTCGATAGGAGATCGTATCGCGCAGAGCCAGGCTCTTAATGTTCAGATTGAAGAAGAACTGTACGCCGAACCGAAAGTCGATATCGGTCATCCCCATACGAAATCGTGTATTATGCTCCAGGCGATCCCAGTACTTCTTACGGTAATCGAACTGTAGATAATGAAACATCGTACGAGTGGACAACTCGCCCTTGATTGCGGAATCACCGACAGCCTGGGGAAATAGGAGTACGAGCTTATCCATGGACCCATAGAACAGAGTTCGGAAGCGCTCTTTATTTTTCCCCTTCCGTACCGCGGTAAATTGGTAATCGTAATACCGAGGCAAGGTATCAAAGGTCAGAGGGAGATCCTCGGGGAGAAACGCGGGAAGAAGCGTATCGATATAGGACCGATGAAACGCTCCACCCATACTCCATTTCGAATCCACCGGCCCCTCAGCCACAAAGCCCGCGTCGTAGATATTTAGATCTACTTCACCACGAAACATGTCGTCGGCCGGATCACGAACCTTTACGTCTACGATTCCACCAACCGCTCGACCATATTCCGCAGAAAAGTTTCCAGGCACGAATTCCAATGCATCGAGAAAGGCGCTGTTGAAGGAGCTTCGCAGTCCACCGAAATGGTAGATGAGAGGAATCTCCATACCTTCAAGGAGGACTTTGCTATCACCGGGGTTCGCCCCTCGAAGTATAAGCTGCCCTCCTCCGCCGAACGGTCGACGCGATACACCCGGCATATTCTCGACGGCGCGTATGGTGTCGCCCGCGGTACCGGCCATCTGGACGACGACATCTTTGGGTATAACCCGTTTGGTAACCTCACGACGAATACGCACACCTTGTACCACCGTCACATTGGCGCGGGGTCTGCGAAGTAGATAGTAGATCTCTTCTACTTCCTCTCCCGGCCACATCTTCACCTCTACATCCAGGCGTTGATGGTCGGGTGGGATGGAAATCACCTTCAAGGCTCCTGCCTTGATCTCCACTTCGAAACGACCTTTGGCGTCGGTAACAGTGGATACACGATCATCCGGCCCCGATCGTACCACTACGGGTAGATCGGCAAGAGGCTTGCGCGTCCCTCGCTCCAATAGGATACCTCTTAGGCGAGCGGGTGGTAGAGGTGGCCGAGTAAACCGTAACCGATATTTGATCGTGACCGGGACAGCGTCCCCGGTGTTCAGCCGCCCGGGCTCGAAGACGTATTGTTTCACCGCCGCTAGAGCGGCCGCTTGAAAGGGCTCTCCTGGCCCTTCGACCACCGCAACATTCGTAACGGCCCCCTCTTCATTCACCTCTATTGTCAGGATGACCGAGACTTCATCAGCCGGGAATTTCGTATCCGCGGGAAGCTCTGCCTCAACCTTTGTTTTCAACTTGGGAGGCGTCTCCAGACGAAGCTCTTGCTCTGCTTCCTCCTCCTGCCCATGTACCGGGGTCGACCAACTGGTCGCAAATAGACAGGCCAGGAGACATACAAGAAAGCATGCAAACCGGCGAGTGGAGTGAATCATACGCAATTTTCCAGCTACTCGGCACCGGAACGGACCGGCACCTTCTTTTCGTTTCTTTGAAAACCAGCTTAAGGAATTACCCGTTCAAATGGTATGCCGCAAGTAACATCTTTACGTAGCCCCTTCATCTAGGATAGGAGAGCCATTCCTCATTTGGTTGCAGTCTTTGCAATCACAAAGTTTGAAGGTTGCGTGGTTTGTCTATGATCCCATCGGAAAACATTTCTAACCCAGATTCCAAAGCAGGACCGTCGCTCGCGCCAAATACCGGTGTAGTGTTGATGAATGTTGGGACCCCCGAGGCACCAACAAAACCCGCTGTACGCCGATATCTACGGGAGTTCCTATCGGACCCCTATGTTATAGACATCAACCCCATCGCACGTTTCCTGCTCGTCCACTGTGTCATCCTCCCCTTTCGGACCGGCAAATCGACCAAAGCCTATCAGTCCATATGGACCGAGGAAGGCTCCCCTCTATTGGTACACGGTAGAAACCTCACCGAGCGGCTCGAAAAGGCCCTGGGTGTTCCCGTCGAGCTCGCGATGCGCTACCAGAGCCCGTCTTTGGAGACCGCAAGCGCCCAGTTGTTGGAGCGGGGAGTCGAGAAGGTCATTGGTGTCCCTCTCTTCCCTCATTTTGCGAAGGCCACCTGGGAATCGAGCGCGGATGTGGCTCACGAGATTATGGGCCCGCTCTTCGGAGAAGAAAATATTCGACTCGTGCAACCGTTTTATGAACACCCAGACTTTATCCACGCGGTCACGGAGATCACGCAGGAAACGATCGCTGACTTTGATCCAGAGCTCGTCATGATGAGTTTTCATGGTCTCCCAATGAACCAGTGCATGGAGACGGATAAGACAGGCTCGCATTGTGGCCGCTCAGACAATTGCTGTGACGCCATTGTTGAAGCCAACAGCAACTGTTATCGCGCCCAGTGTTTCGCGACAGCGAGAGCTCTTGCCCAATCCATGAATCTTGTAGAGGCCAACTCTGAAGAACAGCGTGAACCAGGACAATACCCCTACGAGGTGGCCTTCCAATCGCGCCTTGGACGAACCCAATGGACGGAACCCTATACAGAGCCACGCCTTGAGCAACTGGCAGAATCTGGGGTTCGACGTGTCGCTGTCTTCTGCCCTTCATTTGTGGCGGACTGTATTGAAACCATCGCTGAAATCGAGGATTGTGCAGCCGACACGTTCAAAGCCCATGGTGGCGAAGAGCTTCGATTCATTCCCTGCCTGAATGATACCGATGTATGGGTCCAGGCGTTGGCTCGAATCATACAAGATTCTGCCTAGGAAAAAGACGTTTCGGTCTATTGACCTGCTCCGTTTAATAGTGCTAGACCGAAGAGGAAGTCTGAGGTCAGGAAACCGGTGTGACACCGGTGCTGCCCCCGCAACTGTAACCGGTGACAAACTCGAAGATTCCACTGGCTGAAAAGCTGGGAAGGATCGAGCGCGAATGACCCGGAAGCCAGGACATTGCCCTTAGTCTTTACCCATTCAACCATGACTTCGGGCGGAAGTATGGCCAGGACGATACCAGATATCTATCGCATCCGGACCTGCTGTTTTCCGCAACCGTTGAAAACGAGAGACGACTACATGCGATCCCGATCAATTCGTACAATTCTCAGTTTCGGCATTATCTATCTGTGTTTGGCTTTCGCGGGGTGCGCAAGCGAATCCGATATGGGACCACTTGAGATCGAAGGAGTGTGGAACGACGCCTTCGGTGGCACCGAGACCATCACATCGGAGAGCTGGGAGACCGACTGGGGTTCCAGTACGGTCATCTCGTACGACAACGACATCAACCAGGCGATCCTACAGATCGCAGCGGACGACGAATACAATCCCAACAAATATGCAAAAGTACGATGGACCGAACTTGCAGAGGACCGCTTCTTCTACTGCTGGGTCGCTTTTGGCTTTGATACTCTCGAAGAAGCAGAAGAGGCGGAAGATACGTCTGACCTAAATGATCCTGCGAACGGCGGATGCGGTGGATTCGCCTGGTCCGAACTGTCACTTCCATAGGCACTGAAGCTCAATGATGCGTTTTTACCACATTCACTCTTCGCTCGGCGCCCTGCTACTGGCTCTCATCGCCTGTTTTGGATGCGCCCCCCAGGAACCGGGGATTGATTCCCTCATCTACGCAGACGAGCTTGTGTCCTATTCCGCTGGCGACGGGGCCGGCTACGGTCAAACCCATCTCCCAGGGGTCGTCCTCGGAGCACCACAGGGGGCTGGTCCGATGGCAGGCTCCTTAGACGTTTTAAGTCTAGGAGCGGGTGGAGAGATCGTGATTGCCTTTACCTCCACCCCCATTATCGATGGGCCCGGCGATGATTTCATTGTCTTCGAAAATGCCTTCCATGTGGCTGGTAATGATGAAGACACCTGGGTGGAGCTGGCCGAAGTATCCGTAAGTATGGATGGCCAGATCTGGCATACCTATCCCTGTCAGACCATCGACGGCCCGGAAGAGTCCTGGTCCGGCTGTGCCGGTTGGAATCCAGTTCTTCCTATAGAATCGGTCGACACATTGGGGGATCTGGGAGGAGACCGCTTCGATCTAGCCGATCTTGGCGTCACCCAGGCCCGTTATATCCGAATACGCGATCTGTCGACCCAATCCATCGCTCCAACGGCCGGTTTTGATCTAGACGCCGTCGCGGCGATTCACCACCCGTGACCCAGGCATAGGTCGCAACCATCGAAATCGAACATCTTCGCAGCTCAAGAGATTGGCGCGAACAACCGAACTCTCCTACACTGGACCCTGTAGGCAATTTGGTATGTTGAAACAAGATGTCTCCCCGATGCAATACGCGACCCAGGTCATCGATTCGCTGGTCGATCCATGTCCTGAGTTTGGTTCTTCTCGTTTCCGGCTGCTTTTCATC
The DNA here is from genome assembly GCA_002728755.1 of Myxococcales bacterium. Taxonomy (GTDB): domain Bacteria; phylum Myxococcota_A; class UBA9042; order UBA3505; family UBA3505; genus UBA3505. The sequence goes on along the minus strand of PBVT01000042.1, from coordinate 37,144 downwards.
GGAACGAGACTTTTCCCTAGAGCGTAAGATACGCCCGATCATCCCCCTGGATATCTGGCCATCGGATAGCGCCGACACAAAGGATACGAACGACACAATCGACGTACCGGACATCATCATCAAACCATGCAATACCGACCTGGAATGCGCGGATGAAGACCCCTGTACGTTGGAAGAATGTACTACGGAAGGCTTCTGCCTCTACTCACAGATCGCCAACTGCTGCGTGACGGACGCCCAATGTAACGATCAAGACGAATGTACGGTCGACCGTTGTGTAGATTCCCAATGCGAGTATACGACCCTACCCCTGGAAGATTGCTGTACCGAGGGAGTCACCCTTCTGGAGTCCGACTTTGAATCGGAGGATCTTACCCCCTTCGACGTGGTAGCTGATCAATCCGGTGCTGGCTGGCATTCCAGCGGCCTAAACCCGCATACGGGCGGCCGCAGCGCGCGATACGGCGTACCGGACACCGACAACTTTGATACGGGAACTCGGACGAGTGGGAGCATACACCTGCCCAGTTTTGAGCTGCCTGCCAATGGTGCTTTGCTGGAGTTCTGGCTACTGGCAGATGTAGAGCCCGACCCAGCACGGGATCTTCTCCAGGTTGTCATCGAGTCTCCCCAGGGGCTCGTGCAGATTGCCTGGAGTAAAGAAGCCCTACTACCCAACGATTTTGGGAAATGGGTGAAGATCGCTGTGCCCGTCAACTACTTCGGCAATTGGACCCCTGAACAGGGCACTGGGGTGGCACCACGCATCCTGTTCGATTCGGTGGACAATACAGAGAATAGTGAGTCTGGCGTATTTATCGATGACCTACGGGTTTTGGGTGATTGCCCCGAACCACCAGAATGTACTGTGGATACAGAATGCGACGACGCGACCCCCTGCACCCTCGACGTCTGTTCCAACGGTACATGTGAACACATCCCCGAAGAGGGCTGCTGTGTGAACGATAACGAATGCGACGATACGGATCCCTGCACCGTCAACCAATGCATTGAAAACCGCTGCGAAACCTTCATTCCCGATGTGGAATGCTGCGTAGACGATGCCTTCTGTGACGATCAAAACATCTGCACCCTCGACCTCTGCCAGAATACCATATGCACGCACCAACCAATCGATGGCTGTTGCCTGACAGACGGGGAATGTAACGACGACAACATCTGTACTCTGGATTCCTGCACGCAGAACACCTGCACAGCACAGAGTATCGCTGGCTGCTGCACCCAGGATAGCGAATGCCAGGACGGCCTACCCTGCACGGACGACGCGTGTGTTGCGAACGTCTGCGTCAACCCACCCATCGCCGGCCTCATCTGCTGTTCTACGGCGAACGATTGCCCATCCACCGGCTCGGCCTGCCAGAGCCCGGTATGCCTGGATGGGCTCTGTGATCTCCTAACCATCGATGGTTGCTGCGAGACGGACGGCGACTGCCCACCATCCACCGAAGAATGTACCCAGGCTATATGCCAGAACAACACCTGTGGAACCCAGAGCATTGAAGACTGCTGCATCACGGATGAGGAATGTGTAGACATCAACCCCTGCACCGTCGACACCTGCACGAACAATCAGTGCAAAAACACAATGACTATAGGATGTTGCACGTCGAACGGAGAATGCAACGATGGCAACGATTGTACCGATGATCGATGTGTGGCAGGAGATTGCACCAACACGCTCCTACCCGGTTGTTGTGAGACCAGTAGCGACTGCTCCGAACCACCAGGCGCCTGCTTTACTACCGAGTGCCTGAGTGGAAGTTGTCAGACCAACCCCATACCGGATTGTTGCAGCCAGAACGCTGACTGTGATGATGGGATCGTCTGCACAGAAGATCTCTGCAGCAACGGTACCTGTACGAACCCAACGCTGCCCGGATGCTGTACGGTCGATTCGGACTGTCCGTCTGGTCCCGATGCATGCACGGTGGGAACCTGCACCGAGGGGTCTTGTACCCTCGCCCCCCAACCCGGCTGCTGTACGACCGACGAGGAATGTGTAGACATCAACCCCTGCACCGTCGACACCTGCACAAACAACCAGTGCAAAAACGTAATGACCATAGGCTGCTGTACTTCCAACGGCGAGTGTAACGATGGCAACCCCTGTACCGATGACCGCTGTATCGAGGGCGACTGTATCAACACACCTCTGGATATCTGCTGTCAGTCCAATGAAGATTGCGACGATGGGAACCCCTGTACCACCAATACCTGCAACCCCGATGGCTCTTGCAGCTCGAATTCGATCAACGGCTGCTGTACAAGCGCCGACCAATGCGATGAGCCCACCGGTCCGTGTAGCATCATGACCTGCACCAACAACAGTTGCCAGGAAGTCCCCGATCCAGATTGCGAGTGTCAGACCAATAGCGACTGCGATGATGGAAACGCCTGTACGTCGGAAATCTGCAATCCCGATGGAACCTGTAGCTCCAATCCCATTGCCGACTGTTGTACCAGCGTCGACCAATGCGGGGAGCCCACCGAGCCCTGCACGATCATGACCTGTACGGACAATAGCTGTCTTCCAGTGCCCGATCCGGACTGTGGTTGCGAAAACAGCGCCGATTGTGACGACGACAACAGCTGTTCCATCGACATCTGCCTACTGGGCGATTGCGTATACATCCCTATCGATGGCTGTTGTAGCTCCAACCAGGATTGCGATGATGCCTTCGCCTGCACCGAAGACGTCTGTGACGACGGATCCTGCGAATACGAGCTCATCGACGGCTGCTGCACGAACGACGCCCAATGTTCAGACAGTAATCCATGTACACAGGATCGTTGTATCGATAGCAGCTGTGCATATGAACCGATCGTCTCCGACGACTGCTGTCAAAATGATAGTGACTGTGACGACTTGGACGAGTGCACCATTGATGTCTGTATCGACAACACCTGTAAATACACAGCAAGCGCCGAGCCCGCATGCTGTATTGATGGAGACAACGCCTTCTGGGACTTCGACGATAATTCGTCACAGGATTGGAGCTTGGAAAATGACGGGACGGGCAGCAACTGGCATGTGACATTGAAACGATTCCATGATCCCGCGTTCAGCCTACGTTTCGGCCGACCGGATGCAGACAACTTCGATGTGGGACAGCGCACCCTGGGCAGCGCGATCAGTCCCCCGACCACCCTTCCCTTCAGCGGTGATAAGACACTCACTCTCTGGATCTATTTCGACGCCGAAGAATTTGGTCTGGCGGATCTTTTCGACATCTCCATACGCTCTGGCCCATCTGTGCAGACAGTCTGGAGTAAATCGGATCTGCCGACAGAGGCCTATCGGTTATGGTTCCCGATCTCCATCAACCTGAACGCCTATTCCGGTGCCACCATTCAGATAGCCGTACGATTCGACAGTGTAGACGAGATCTTCAACCTTGGTGAAGGTGTCTACCTGGACGAGATACGTATTGAGACAGAATGCCCCTAAAGAGGCGTCACTATTTGACGCACTTCCGAAGATCTCCAATGGACTTCGCTTTCAGATTGCAATGAACCGCCGATGGGTTCGCATTGCACTGCTCTATGCAGGTCTTGGTCGCCGCATTCAGCATATTGACCAGCTGCGTCTCGTTCAGGTTCTTACCCTGGGGGCCATTCTTTTTCCGGTATTGATCAACCTGAATCCCCATGGCGTTCGCGCACGCGTCAGGGCAAAGCTTTGCATCGCCTGACACGACAGGTACTGCCCCCTTCGGGTTCGCAGTCACGATCGGCGTGGTCTTCAGGGTTTTGACCTTCAAAGGCCCTTTGGGTGCCGTCTTATTGCCTGCCGCACGGTCGTTCGGCTTACAGGTACGCACATCCTCCAACGTCTTGGAGTTGATCAAGCATTCGGCAACTTCCGGTGCCTGGCTACATTGGTAGACACACATCTGACGTGCTTTCTCCATCATCCGCGGAAGCATATCTGGCTTATCCTGACCTGCCGCTGCTTTGGCCATCTCGGGCTGAAGTAACGCGACCGCGTGTTGGCAAGCACCATTACAGCGGGGATCGGGTGGGTTCTGACCCTGGGGCTGTGGCGGGGTCGGAGTCGCTTTGGGCGGCGTCGCCTTGGCTGCCGCGGCCGACGTACAGCCCTTAATATCATCGGGTGTGGCGGCTTTCCCGAGGCAACCGACATAGGCGGCGTCCTGCTTTACACAGTTGCTCACGCATTGCCCGTGGGCTCGTTTCAGCATGGCATCGATACCGTCGGGCCCCAGCTTTGCCATGCTCTTCTGCGCTTCCACCCGAAGAATCTTCATGGCGTTTGTACACGCGCTCTCACAGGAGTTGCCCTGGGGCGGAAGTGTAGGAACGGGTGGCGCCTTGGGTTGGGGCGTCTGGGTACCCGGATCTGCCGTTTCAGGCGCTTGTTTGTCCCCTGTCTTCGGGACACAGGCCAAGGCGAGAAGGATCAATCCAACGAGAAAAGTTCTGCCATAATTCCAATGCTTCATTCCGGTCCTCATAGCTACAAATAGGATACCACTGGGGGAAGAGGTGCCCGATCGAGACGAGAAATGCAACCTCCATCCCCAGTGATCTATGCCCGAGAGTAGATTTCAGCAAATCTTTTCTACCCACGAACTCGGCTCATAGTACGCAAGCGTTGGTCTTCCCCGTCTCGCCTGGTATGCTCAACCCATGGCTGTCATCGAAACCAATCGAGACGAACCCCAGGGGCCGAAACCTCTATCGGTCGCCTTTGTTCGCGATGCCTGGTATGTGGCCAGCATCGGCACAGAGTTGAAATCAAAGATTCTGTCTACACGCCTATTTGGGCAACCCATCGTGCTATTCCGTGGCGCTGACAACCGGCCCGTCGCGCTTCTTGACCGCTGTCCTCACCGAAACGCCCCGCTATCCGAAGGGAAGCTGGTGGAAGGTCAACTCCAATGTGGCTACCATGGCTGGCGCTTCGACAGCCAGGGCGCCTGCGTGCATGTACCAGGGCTCTGCTCCGAGGACTACCGGCGAAACCAGAACGCGACCCGTTTCGCCACCTATGAGCAAGACGGATTTATCTGGATATACGGAAACCCGTCCGTGGCGGATCCGGCTCCTCCAGAATCCATCGCCTGCTGTGACGCGAAGAACTATATGACACGGCGCGCGACCTACGATGTAGAAGCAACGCTACATGCCGTGGCGGAGAATATTCTCGACGTTCCTCATACGGCCTACCTGCATGGTGGACTCTTTCGTAAGCAAGGAGGAGAAACCCCTATCGATGTGGTGGTACGGCGTATGGCCGATCGGGTCGAAGCCGAATTTATCGGGGAAAAGCGCCCCGCCGGCATCGTGGGTCGAATACTGGCACCCGGTTCCGGAGACGTAATCCACGTGGATCGCTTCATCCTCCCCTCCTGGGCACAGGTAGAATACCAACTGGGCGAATCCTACCATATGATGGGGACCAATCTGCTGACCCCGCTCGACGCTCGCACCACGCGTGTATTCGCCTGCTTTAGCCTGAAAAGCCGGATACCGGCGTGGCTACTCTGGCCATTTTTCCGAATCGTAGCCAAACGAATTATCAAACAGGACATTCGTATCTTGAAGTTGCAATCGGAAACCATTGAGCTCTTCGGTGGCGAACAGTTCACGTCCACGGAAGTGGATGTGCTCGGCCTCCAGATATGGCAGCTCTTAAAACAAGCCCAACGGGGTGAGACGCAAGTCTCCCGCGAACCATCGGAACGCCGTTTCCAGATGCTGGTATAACCCGGGACATACCGTATTAATTAGGCAGAGTTGTATTTTTCGCCCGTTCGTGGAGAATCAAGAATTCAGTCGAAACGAACTGAACCACTGTTCGTATTGTACCTTTCCCTGCCATTTCCAGGTCTACGTGGACGATCCTGTTAAACAAAGTGATTCAAAGTCATCCTCGGCCGCGGTTACTACCCGTGTCAGGAAAGCGCTGTTGTCGCGTTGGGTCGATTTGATCCTACGACATCGGGTGTTGGTTCTCTGCCTTACAATCATCATGACCGCGGCCATGGGATATGTGGTCTATCGGCTACCGCTGATGACCAGTCTTACGGACATGCTCTCCAAAGAAACGGATCTCTACCGAGGGTATACAGAAGCCAGGGATGAGTTCGGCGGGGACGAGTTGATTGTTCTGGCCGTGCGAAGCGACGAACACTTCACAAAACAAGGTCTGGATAAACTTCGGCATCTCACGGATCTGTTGGGAAACCACCCATTTGTAGAGCGGGCCACATCCTTCCTGAATGGGGGTACGGTCCGTAGCAATCCCTTAGACCCTGAGGAGATTATCACAACCTCCTATAATCAGGCGGACATAGCTCCACCGAAGCTGAAGGAGCTCGTCACGGCCGATCCTCTATTCCGCCGAATTACGGTCAGTGCAGATGGCACATCCGCTCTGATCACGGTTCGATTGCAGGCGACGCATCCGAATTCTCTGAAGGGAAAGCTCCTTGAGGAGCTGAAACGCAGAGCAGCCAATATGCATCAGGGGACGACCAAGCTTCGAACCGAGTCCGGTCAGCTCAGCCTCTTTGATGCCATCAAGCAGGAGATCTCATCGGATTTCCGAAAACTGGCAATCGACGCAGGCTACCCGAAACAGGACATTCATATGTCCGGATTCCCCGTACTCATCACCAGTCTGCTCCAGGAAACCGAACGCAACATCAAGGAACTCTTTCCCTTCTGTATGGTCGTTCTCTTCCTGCTACTCCTTTACCTCTTCCGTCGGCTGGTGGACAGCTTCCTGCCCATCTTATGCATCTTCCCTGCGGTGATATGGTCCATCGGCCTCGGTGGTCTCGTGATTGGTCATATAAGCATCATAACAAGCGCCGCGCCGATCATTATTCTGGTGGTAGGGACCTCGAACGTCGTTCATCTAGTCACCCAATTCCGGCATGAAATGGGACGGGGCGCCGAGCGTTCGGAGGCCATTCGGGCCGCGTTTATGAACGTGGGTACCGCCTGTATGTTGACCAGTCTGACGACCCTGATTGGCTTTGCCAGTATGTTCTTTCAGCCCATGCCCTATACCCGTGAATTGGCACTCTATGCCTTTGTGGGCGTGATCTGTGCCTTTCTCTTAACGTTTATGCTCACTCCTGTGCTGCTCTCGTTCACCCGCAGTGTCGCCCACGAGCGAGAACAGAATCGAACGGAACGTCTTTCGGTCAGCTTACGCTTCATGTACCGGCTCGTCGCCAGACATACCCGCAAAACGGCCGCTCTTGGTGTGCTCCTCACCATCGCATCCATATGCGTGATTCCGTTTATTACGGTCGAAAATGTATTGACCAATAAGCTGCATAAAGACCACCCCATCCGTCACGATCTGGAACAGATCCAGGAGGCGTTTGGTAGTAGCGGTGACTTTGAAATCCTCGTGAAGACCGGCAAAGAAGGCGGGCTATATGACACCCAGGTCCTCCACGGGATGTACCAACTCCAGGTGGAGATGGAGAAGAGCAAGTATATCGAGGGTAGCCTCTCCATCGTCGATCTCGTCGAGTTGGCCTATGGACTATTCGAGGCTCCAGACTATTTGAAAGGGCTACAAGACCGAGGCGCCCCACCGCTTCCTCCCGAGACACGTTGTTATAAGAGTGAACCGGATGGACGGTGCACCGATAGCGAGCCGGGTCGAAATATCAGTGCGCAGCTCGACAAGATGTTTCTCGCCAACTTCGATGGAATGGATGCGTTTGTGGACGAACAGCGACAGTTCGGACGGATGGTGGTTCGAGTTCCCAATATGTCGGCAGAACGACTCGTTATTGTGGCAGATCAGATCAGCCGTATGGCGAAACCACTCTTCCCCGAAAATGTATCCGTTCAACCCAACGGCTTCGGGCTTCTCTGTGCTGTAACGGGGCCTGAAATACTTGATAGCTCCATTCGTGGTCTGTCTACCGCCCTCCTGATTATCGCCCTTCTTATGGCCCTTCTATTCGGGTCCCTGCGAGTGGGTTTATTGAGCGTCATCCCCAATGTTCTTCCCGTCGCCTTTGCCGTCTGGTTCACCTATCTCTGGGCGGGCGCCATCGACGCCGACGGCCTCACCATGCTCACCGTATGCGTATGTATCGCGGTAGACGACACCATCCATTTCCTGGCCCGCTACCATATCGAACGGGATCGGGGCCTGGAAATCGGACCCGCTGTGGAACGAACCATGATGGAATCAGGCTACGGTATGTTGCGAACGTCTATCATCCTGGTTGGTGGATTCAGTGTACTCCTGATGGGTGATTATATGACCCTTGTCTCCATGGGGATCATGTTCTGTGTCACCCTATCCCTCGCGGTCCTACTCGACCTGACAGTCATGCCCGCTATGGCCCATCTGCGCTGGTTCGAACGTGGTTCCACCAAAAAGACGAACGCGTCTTGAACCCCAACCCTGCGGTAGCCCCATAATGCGTTACCTTTACCAACTGGCAGACAGTCTGGCCGAGCTGACCGTGGTGGCCTCCTACTGCTCCCCGGGTATCAAAATACGGAGAAAGCTGTTCTCCGACTCGGATATGGACGTTGATATGACCGATCGTGTCGTTATCGTCACCGGGGCGAACTCCGGGCTGGGCCGCGCGACCTGCCAGGAGCTGGGACGGCGGAACGCAACCGTGGTATTGGCGTGCCGAAACCCCGAAAGTGGGGAACGGGCGGCAGCGGAGCTCAGAGAAGAATTCCCCAAGGCGACCTTCCATCTGGAGCTGGTGGACCTGGCGGACCGAACCTCGTTGAGGCAATTTATCAGCCGGATCCAGTCCACCTACAAAGCCCTGGATGTTCTGGTGAATAATGCGGGAGTTCTGCTACCCAAACGAAGTGAGACCGCAGACGGTATCGAGACAACCTTCGCCACGAATGTGCTGTCTGGTTTCATCCTGACCGAACACCTCATGCCACTGTTGGCAGCGTCCGGCTCCGGTCGCGTCATCAATGTCACCAGCGGAGGCATGTATACCCAGCGATACCAGGTGGATGATCCGGAGTTTCGAGACGGCTCCTTTGATGGTGTTCGAGCCTATGCCCAGACCAAGCGGGCCCAGGTCATACTGACAGAGCTCTGGGCAGAGAAGATTCGCGCCACAGAAACCTCTGTAACCGTGAATTGCATGCACCCGGGATGGGCAGCGACACCGGGTGTGCGCAAGTCTCTGCCCGGATTCTACAACGCTCTGCAGTCGATCCTTCGTACACCCGAAGAAGGAGCCGATACCATCGCCTGGTTAGCTATCAGTTCCGCAGCCCCTGCTTTCAATGGCCAATTATTTTTCGATCGAGCCGTGCGGCGCACCCACGTATTCCCACGGACTCGCATCTCGAATACAGCGCGTGCACGTCTCTGGAACTATTGCGCCGAACGAAGCGATTAACGGGCAGAGAGCCTCTGGTTCCTGCTGAGAATCCAGAACGTGAGCCGTGGAAAATGACGAGACATCCACACACCGAACAGGCCATGCCAGGTGAACACATATTCCCGTTTGCGTTTTCGAATGGCGCGAACCATCACACGGGCCGCTTTATCCGTAGGCCAGAGTAGGTTCGCCGGTCGTTTGTCCCGAGATTCCGACTGGAACTGCCCCGCGTTATCCACGCGACCGATCTCACTCTTCACATAGCCCGGGTGTATGGTCGTACAGCTTACGCCCGAGCCGGCAAGCTCCGCAGACAGCGAAGATCCAATCGAACGTACCGCGTGCTTGGAGGCACAATAGGCACCACTCCCGGCCGGGCTCAAAAACGACGCGACACTCGCGACCAGACCAATCCTGCCCGAGGTCTTTTCCAACTCCGGCATCGAATGGCGAATGGTGGATACAAGTCCCAGCACGTTGACATCGAATTGGCGCCGCCACTCTTCATGGCTCAGCTCCGCGACTCGTCCACTCACCGCAAATCCGGCATTGGCGACCACCACATCGATGCGGCCAAAGGCGTCGACCACGGTTTCAACCGCGGCCTTTACGGCGGCATCATCCGTCACATCACAGGGAACAGCCAAGCCCCTCGCACCTTGTTCTTCCAGAAGCTGGACGACCGCATTAAGCCGATCTTCTCGACGCCCGGTCACCGCCACGGTGGCTCCCTGTCGAGCAAACTCCAACGCCATCTCCTGCCCCAGGCCCGATCCACCGCCTGTAAGCCATACAATCTGTCCTTCAAAATAGCTGCCCAATGCTCTTTCCTATTCGTTCTCGTGGTCAAGGCGATCCATGCCCGGACTATCAATCACACATTGATCGTCGCGAGCGTATTCATCAAATCGTCCTACACGTTGGTAGGTACTAAAAATACCATCGCAATCCAGATCGCCATAGGCGCTGACGGTAAATTTCGCTTTCGCCCCTTCGCCGTCCGCCTGCAGGCAATACCGAAACGCGTCGGTGTTATTCTGCAGAGCGCCCATGGCGTGACGAGCCAGACGATTCCATTCCTGGGGCTCTTCTTCCACATTGGCGCGGCAGTTGGATTCTGCTGGGATGCAGATCGAAATTCGAGGCAGCGCACAGGGTTTGCCCGGGCTCTTACGGGTCTTATCAAAGGCGAACACCAGATTATCGTACACGGTGTTCACCTTCTCCTGGGCGTCTCTTGAGCGCCGACACCGACTCAAGACATCCGCGCCAACATCCGGAGAGCTCAGGCATGTCTTCCAGGACTCCTGCGCCAGCTCGCCGACACCAATGGCCTGGATCGTGCGTTGCATACAGTTCCCGTCCAGCTTCTTCTGGTTGCATGCCTCTCTACATTGGGCACGAATACAATGGGAATTCGAATTGGACAGGGACGCCAGATCGGAACAGGCCTGCCGACAATCGTGTCCGGGCTTCTTCTGGGTAAGCCAGAAGGATAGTCCACCGACGAAACCGACAAACAATACGACTGACACCCATCTGGACAACGCAATTCTCCCCAAAATACCCGGCGTAGGAATGGCGGAACCATCGCATCACCCGTATCCGCGGTCAACAGGTGAATTTGTCCGCGGCGGGAATGGGAACCACAACCCACACCAATTCGGCCCAACCCCGTTGGGATAGAAGAGTCACACACCCTATGGCTGGGACTTTACTCTTGACAATTCCACCCTTGAATGGCCTAGAAGAAGGCCACTTAGGCGTGCTGTAGCGGGAGAAAAACCATGTCGAATGCTGTTCTTGTTTCTACTATCGAAAAAATTGTCTCTGGGAATAAAGGTATTCTAGCGGCAGACGAAAGCACCAATACCGTGCAGAAGCGGTTAGCCGGTGTGGGTGTCGAATCAACGAACGAGACACGTCGTGATTGGCGTAATCTGTTATTCTCCTGTGCGGACGCGGCACCCTTCATTGGTGGCGCGATCCTCTATGATGAGACGATTCGTCAGAACGCAGCCGACGGCACGCCACTGACCGAGATTTTGCGGCAGCACGCCATCGTCCCGGGGATCAAGGTTGATACCGGAGCCAAGCATCTTGCTGGTAGCCGTAACGAGACGATAACGGAGGGGCTCGACGGCTTGCGAGATCGCCTCGCGGAATATCGTGAACTCGGTGCCGGGTTCGCCAAATGGCGCGCCGTGATCAACATCGGAGAAGGCCGCCCCAGCACAAACTCGATTCAGGCCAACGCGCACGCCCTCGCTCGTTACGCTGCCCTCTGTCAGGAAGCCAATATCGTTCCGATTGTGGAACCTGAGGTGATGATGACTGGCGGCCACTCCATCGAAACCTGCTACCAGGTCACGGAGAGCACCCTGAAGACGGTGTTCAGCGAGCTCAATATGCAACGTGTCGATCTAGAGGGCATTCTTCTGAAACCCAATATGGTCATCTCCGGAAAAGACTGCCCGACCCAGGCTTCTTCCGAGCGAGTCGCCGAGCTGACGATTCGCTGCTTTAGCCACGCGGTGCCCGCCATCGTCCCGGCCTGCGTCTTCCTCTCCGGAGGACAGACAGAGGTACAGGCCACGGAAAACCTGCAGGCCATCAACGCATCCGGGCAAATCCCCTGGATCATGAGCTTCTCTTATGGCCGCGCGCTTCAGGAGTCGGCGCTCAAGACCTGGGCTGGCGATGCCTCGAAGGTAGACGCTGCCCAACGGGCTTACGCCCACCGCGCTCGCTGTAATGCGGCCGCAGCCGGTGGCACCTACAATGCCTCTTTGGAGCTGGAACAGGATAACGCCTGAATCCAGCACCGGATCCGCTCGACATCGCAATGGCTCCAAATCGTCCGATCTGGTATAGAATACCAGCCCATATAAGAAGACGAAGGCGGTCCAATGCAATGTCCCTACAAAGCCATTCTGGTATCTCTACTGGTCCTTGCTCTGGCCGGATGTAGTGGAGCAGACTCGGCACCGTCGGCCGATAGCACCGACACATCACCCGACACGACCGTCGCGGATAGCACCGATGTGGCAGAAGTGACGGCACCGTCGGATCCGATTGAATTTGCCTACTACACGATACCGGCCACCTCGATGGTCAGGGAGAAAGCAACGGCATGTCCTGCCAATTTCCAGGATATCACCCTCGCAACCGGGCAGTGGGCAGACTTTAACTCGGCTGATCAGACACGAAGCTTTTATCTCGCCCTACCCGACTCCTCGTATAGCGGACCGCGTCCCGTCTTCATCGGCTACCATGGAACCAACGGAACAGGGTTTGATAAATTCGATGACGCCAAATGGAACGACTTCGTCGAGCGAGGCATGATCGTTATAGCCCCCGATGGCAACGAAAACGGGACCATCTGGCCGGTCTGGGATGCCATGCGCACCGCTGCGCAGATGGATATTCCGAACGCAGACGACATCTACGTTCGAGAACTCCTCGATTGTATGGCCGCACACCTCGACATCGACGAACATCGTATCTATATGGGCGGACACTCGGCCGGCGGGATCATGACCAACTATATGCTGCAACGGCATTCCGACTGGTCCGCTGGAGGTATCGTAGCCTCCGGGGTGTTCGCGTTGACCACACCAGCACCGGAGCTCCCATTGGATCCTATGGCCGTTGTAGTCACATGGGGCGGCGACGACGACATCTGGGCTGGCCAGGCCGGGGACGGACCTTCCACATCCGTCAACTTTCTACTGGAAGCCGCCATCGCCTCCCAATACTTTGAAACAAGCCCTGGCCTGAACCAGACCCATTGCTATGGTCATGAGCTGGGACACTCCTGGGTCGATCCGGCAAATCACTGGATGATCGATTTCCTTCTCGCCCACCCCAATGGGTTGGCCGACAACGAAAAGTGGGAATTTACAGCGGTTCCCGAGGGAACGGAAGCCACCTGCAGTCCGGACGCTGCATTCGTCGAACAGGAGATCAACATCGACTGTGAAATCGACACTCTTGTGGCTTGCACCACCTACTGCCAGCTCCTCGCCGATTGTGTTGCGGAAAACGGAACCATTCGCCCCATCATGTTGAGCCCTCTCGTGGCCTGGGGCTTCTCTGCCAGTGACACCGACTCCTGTAGTGGCTGCATAGAGCATTGCCAAGAGGCGGTAGATCAGGCTCCGGAAATTGATGAAGCCATCTTGCAGTGTTTTGTGGAGCAACAGGCCACTGCACAATGTGGTCCCGGTGTCCCCGGTGCAATGCCCTATATCAACGCCACCAACGTCTGTTGCCTGGGCCAGGACGACAGCCCACTATGTTCGACGATCTGCGCCGAAGCCCAGAAGGTTGAGGTGCTCGTCAATACCGGCCTGGTCACCGGTTGTTCCGACTGGCCGGAAGACTAGGCGCCGTCGAAACCAGCTGTTCGCGTTCGGCGATCTTCCCGTCCCAATGGGGGTCGAGAGCGAGGTCGACCATTGCTTCTGCCAGGTCCGGTCCACGGATGGACCGATATCGCTGCCGAACGCCTCGGCCTCCAAGAAGTCCCAACAACGCCAGCAAACCGTCGAATACAACGCTACCAACGCGCTCCAATGGGCGGAACTCCTGGCGGTCCGCCCCCGAGATGAACGCGGGCCGAACAATCGTGTAGGACAGACCACTCTCACGTAACGCCTCTTCCGACTGCCAACGTGCCCGCATATAGGCCGTACGAGTATTGGCCGCGGCACCCAAGGCGGAAAGATAGACGAAACGAGCCGACGGCTGTGCCTCCCTGGTCGCCTGTATCAACATACGAGTTAAACCATAGTCGATGGCCTGGTAGGTCTCTTCCAGGGGATCTCCTCCCCCTTTCTTTCGTTTTCGCGCACGACTGCGTGTCGTGCCGAGTACGGAAAATACCAGCGCTGGCGCCTCCCGGCGGAGGGTCTCCTGAAGAGAGTCCACGTCCCAGGGCGTGGTATCCACCCTCGCCTGACCCGCTATAAACTCCTCTCTCCAAGACTCCAGTCGTGAACTATCGGGACGTATATGAGCAATGGTATCAAACCCACGCCTGCGCAACGCACGCACAATATTCTGCCCCGTATAACCCGTGGCTCCCGCCACAAATGCAATCTTGTTTCCTTCGTCCATACCCTCTACATAGTCTTCCCATTCCGGGATATCCAGTCCGCACTTGTAGATTGTAAGAAGGTACGCGAAGATTCTTCCTATGCGTTCGTTTCCGAATAAGCCAAATGTAGCAATTCTGCTGCTCTCCCTGCTCCTGGCCTGTGCCTCCAGCTCGAAGGCACCGTCAGACCCCATACCCGAGCTTTCGTCACCCTCAGAAATCACGAACAGCGACCACGGGGACACCCATACAAATACCAATCAATGCCAATCGACCAACGCGGCCACGCCAACCGAAATGGCCACTCTGCAGACCGCGGTCCTGGCCGAGGCGTCAGGTATGGTCGCCTCCTATAGCAACCCCAACATCCTCTGGATGCATAACGATTCGGGGGACGCGGCCAACCTTTATGCGATATCGACCGACGGGACTCTCGTAGCCACAGTGGAAATTCCGGGCGTAAGCCCTGTCGATATCGAAGACATCGCCCGTGCAACATGCCCAGACGGAGAGGGCTCCTGTCTCTGGGTCGCCGATATCGGAAACAATAACCAGGACCGTGACGTTCTCGACATCCACGTTGCAGAAGAGATCGATCTGAGCGTATCCAATATCCCATCCCCCACACGCACCTGGCGCTACCAATACCGCTATCCTCACGACCCCGTGGACTCCGAGGCCCTGGTCGTCGCTCCAGACGGTAGTCGGCTTTGGATTTTCGAAAAAGTGGATGGCCCCAATGCCCGTGTCTATGCGCTGGAGAATCCCCAGGAAGAGACCGTCGCGACCCTTTCCATCGTGGCTACAATCCCCTCGCCCGGCCTCGCGATCCCCTACGGCCGCATGATCACCGCAGCCGATCTCCACCCATCCGGCCAACGTTTGCTTATCCGGGTCTATACGGGTAGCTGGGAATATCGGTTCGACAGCTCTCTGGATTTCGAAAATCTGGGCGCCATCGAGCCCCTCACAGTGGCTTTAGGGCCTCTGACCGAAGCCCAGGGAGAAGCGATCTGCTACGATAATCCAGGTACGGGGCTCTGGACTGTGTCTGAAGATCCCGAAGGAGCTGGACATCAACCGCTGCACCATTATCCTTGTCAGGATTAAATGAAACCCATTTGCAAAGGCATGGCTTGACGACCCCAGAGAACCATATCACCGGCTTCAAGGAAGAGATTACCCGCGCCGAGGCCGCATCAAAAGATACCTTCTTTGGATGGTTCAATAATTCCGATGACGCGGACGCCGCATTTGCAGAAGGCGTTTGGGATTTTGATGCACATATCGGACAGCCTCTGAAGGATATCTATGGGCCGCTCGACAATCTCAAAGCCCTGGAGATCGGGTATGGTGGAGGCCGCCTGATCGCGGCCGCAGCCGAGCGTTTTAACTCCGTCATCGGTGTCGATATTCATCATCATAGGGAACGGGTCGAAACAGAACTGAAGCAACGCGGAATCGAGAATTTCCAACTACTCGAAAGCGATGGAAAAACGCTCCCTCTAGAGGACGGATCCGTGGACATCGTCTACTCATTCGTTGTCCTTCAACACGTTCAATTTATAGACATATTCAACCAATACCTGGCGGAGACAGCGCGGGTTCTGAAGCCGGGCGGTCACGGGGTCCTGTACTATGGTCGATTCCATCGATTCAGTGTCAATACGACTTCGAAACTACGCTATATGCTGGATCGATGGATTGAGCCTCTCGCGTTACGCGGTCGGTATCGTGAATTAGACGCCGCCATCAACTCGACGAATCTTCGCGTCCACCCCGGCTATGTTGCAGCGCAGGCTCGCCGGTTGGGGCTACGGGTTTGCGCCACCCTTCCCTCGAAGCGCAACACACCTTCGGGGCCCTGGCGCTACGGTCGCCAGCACGGTGTTGTGCTCTCCAAGCCCTAGTCTACTCGCAGACGACGTTCTCGTTATTGCCCTCAACATAGGCTTCCTCTTCTGGAAAGCCCAAGGCAAAGAGTTCGTCTAGAAATTCTTCGATGCGGCAGGTTGGTAGCGTAAAGTTCTTATAGAATCGTACATAATCGCCAGCATCGACCAGAGCGCTGAGGTCAAACTGCTCCAAAGAGTCATTGCGTGAAACGTTCAAACCGGCCCCCAGGGTCTCCAGCTTGGGGAAACTGAAGCTCTTAAGGTCGTCGTTGTATTGCACCTGAAGCTGCCCAACATAGGTGACGTTGGGCAAGGTAATCGAATCAAATCCATGGCATTGATGAATGGAGAGATCGCCCTCTACATGCTCCAGACTCGGGAGATCCACTTGAACATTGGAGTCCAGGTACCCAAGAAACATGGATTGAACCCTTGTGAGTACAGGAAAGCGAAACTCCGTATCTTCCGCGCTTTGAAAGGCCAGGCGGCCCTCCACCTCTTCCAACGACGGGAATTCCACCACGGCCAGATCTTGATTCCAATTCATGGCCAGCTGTCCTGTAAGGCGACGTAACTTCGGCACATTGAAGATCTGCAGGTCGTTATTTCCGTTGATGAACAGACCCCCGTCCACCTCGTCCAGATCTGGAAGATCAATGGATAAGAGCGCGTCGTTATAGGATATCGAAACGGACGAGGCTCGTACGAAGTCCGCCAGCTCAAGAATGACGAGTTGTTCATTCTGACCGATATCGACTCCCCCTATCTCCATCGCCTCACCACCGACCAGTACATTCTGTAGTCGTTTATTTTCCTGGACTCGTAGAATCCCCGTAATGCTTTGTAGTGAAGGGATCTCAAGCCGCGGCAGGTCGTCGTTCCGGAGAATTCGAATACCATCTCCGATAGTCTGTAAGGACGAAATATTCAGCTCGTAAAGCTCATCGTTTGAGGCGACACGAAACATCTGCCCCACCTCAGCGAGCACTGGCAGGTAGATCACGTCAATATCATCCAGGGCGTTGAGCCACATATCGCCTGCCACTGTCTGCACCGATTGAATGTGCAGGGAGGTCAGTTTCGGATTGTCGGTGACATAGAACGAGCCGCCAACCTCAATCAACTGGGGGGCACTGAACTTACGGAGACGCTCATTCTCGTAAACGTATACATCGCCGTCCACATAGCCGAGAGAGGGGATGGTCACATGGCGTAACTCCACGTTCTTCTCCACCCGAAGGTCTCCGTTCACGCCACAGAGGTTGGGCAGATCAATGTTGTCGCTGAAGTCCGCGGTGATCACCAAATCTCCCGCGATATGACTTACATCCTGGATCGCATCCAGCTCCTCGATGGTCGAGATCAACGCACTATCTTGCAGAATGACCGGCTCTTCCCCATGCATTAACGCAGGACAGAGCGGCTGCTCCGTCACCTTCAAAGTCTGATCACAACCAAATCCAGCCAACCCAAAAAGAAGACAAATACAAAACAACGATTCCAATCGGTGCAACATCAGATCCCTCCAAAACAGACATACCAAAAGGATGTTGTACGAGCTTTTGGCCTGGACTTCCAATTCCACCCGATCAAAACGTTCTTCTCGACCCGTTCAGGATACGTAGGTAGACGCAAGCGCGCGAAGCCGTCGAATCATTGCATAGAAGCCGTTTTTCCGGCTTGGGCTCAGATGGTCTGTCAACCCGAGTTTGGTGAATAAACCATCGATATCATGACTGATAATATCTGCGGGAGACTGGTTGCTATGGAGCATAATGAGTATAGACACCAGCCCCTTGACGATCTGCGAGTCGCTGTCCGCCCGGAACTCAACCCTTGTGCTCGGCTCGTGGTGTATCTTGGAGACCAGCCAGACCTGACTCACACACCCTTCCACCAGATTCTCTTCCGTCTTCCAGCTCTCGTCGAAGGCCGGCAGCTTACGTCCTAGATCCATCAGGTAGAGGTAGCGCTCCTCCCAATCGTCAAAGACTTCAAATCGCGCGATGAGTTCGTCTACAGTCATAATTTCCTGGTTCAGTGTTCCCATGGTGTACAGCCGCCAATACCTCGACCCGTCGGTAGAAGTCCACGTGGAGTACGTTTGGTCGTTGACTTCATTGGCCTTTCCAGGCCTGTGAAGATTACGAGAGAATATCGAAGATCTGTTCGGTCACAACATTCGGCGCGGCGTTGCCATCAACCTCTTTCAGCAAACCGGTGGACTCGTAATACGGTAATACTGGTGCTGTCTCCGCGTGGTACTTCTCCAACCGGACCCGACAAGCCTCTTCGGTGTCGTCCTGCCGTTGGACAACCCGGCTTGCCACTTCGGCGGGCGGTGGGCTGAAGTCCATGTGGTAGATGTCACCGGTCTCCGGATCCATTCGGCGGCCAGTAATGCGCCCTACGATCATATCGTCCGGCACCTTAATGGCCACGATCGCGTCCAGGCTGACCCCGGCCTCGGAGAGTGCGCTATCCAACGCTTCGGCTTGGGGCAGGCTGCGCGGGAAACCGTCGAGAAGGAATCCGTCGTCACAGTCGGACTCTTTCACACGTTCCACCATCATATCCACAACGAGATCATCCGGGACAAGGTTCCCCTTGTCCATGTAGGCAGCAGCCTGCACGCCAAGGTCTGTGCCCGCCTTGATAGCGGCCCGCAACATATCACCCGATGAAAGATGAGTGATCCCATATTTCTCAACAAGCTTCGCAGCCTGCGTGCCCTTTCCAGCGGCGGGTGGGCCAATCAATATAAGACGCATTAAACTTTCCTTTCGCACAATGTTCCCCTCTTAGTACGTCGGCATATTCGGGTCAATCTGCTGCGCCCAGCCTACGATCCCACCGTCCAGGTTGAACAGGCGGGTAAAGCCAGCCTCGGCGAGCACTTCACAGGCATAGGCCGAACGACCACCCATCTTGCAATGGACCAGGATGTCCCGATCGCGGGGAAGCTCATCCACGATGGAGAGTACATCCGTATGGGGCTGTAGCTGGTCTGCAAATTCGAAGCTCACGATATCGGCTTCCTGTTGGCCACGTACATCCAGCACATAGGGTTCCCAGCCTTCATCAAGCCGCTCCTTGGTTTCCTGTACAGAGATCTGGGTAAAATCCACGTTCGCCTCCTCTTGGCCCGGAATTCCACAGAACTGCTGGTAATCAATCAGTTCCGAAATCTCCGGACAGTTTGGGTCCTTACGCAGCTTCAGCTCGCGGAAGGTCATATCTAGTGCATTGTAGACCACGAGTCGCCCCGCCAGAGTCGTACCCTGCCCCAATAGAATCTTGATGGTCTCGGTAGCCTGGATACAGCCAATGACACCCGGAAGAATTCCCAGAACTCCACCTTCGGCACAGGACGGAACCAGTCCGGGGGGTGGTGGCTCGGGGTAGAGGTCTCGGTAATTCGGGCCTCCTTCGTAGTTGAAGACCGTAGCCTGACCCTCAAATTTGAAGATCGACCCGTAGACATTGGGCTTGTTCAAAATCACACAGGCGTCATTGACGAGGTAACGGGTCGGAAAATTATCCGTACCGTCCACGACAACGTCATAGGGCTCCATAATCTCCAGCGCGTTCTCACTGGTAAGAGGCACATCAAATAAATCCACCTGCACATGGGGGTTGATGTCCTTCAGGCGATCTCGTGCCGACTCTACCTTCTTTACGCCAAGAGTCGCGGTACCATGTACGACCTGACGCTGTAGATTCGATTCGTCCACCACGTCAAAATCCACGATTCCCAATCGGCCTACTCCAGCCGCGGCCAGATAGAGCAATAGAGGAGAACCCAGTCCGCCAGTACCCACACAGAGTACAGAGCTACCCTTCAATGTGCGCTGACCATCCATTCCCACTTCGTCGAGTATGAGATGGCGGGAATAGCGGGAGATTTCTTCACGTGAAAGTTCTGGCAACGACATACGTTTCCTCTTCCTACCTGTGGCGCGCGAGAATATAGGTATGAGAACGCCCAGGGTCAAGTTCCGAATTGAGAAAAAACAATATTCACGACCGAAGGTATGGAGTTCTGGCTAGAGCCGCTGTTCTGCGATAGGCTCGCGGCCATGAATTCCCTTGCACGCCTCTTGATCCGCTGTCCCGACCAGCCCGGGATTATCGCGGCCGTCACGAACTTTCTCCATCAACATGGGGCCAACGTCACGGATTTAGATCAGCACGCCGAAGAAGGGCAAAACAGCACCTTCTGGATGCGCCTGGAGCTGCAGACCCCCAAATTGGACCTGCAGGGAAGTGCGTTGAAACAAGCCTTTCAAGGCGAAATCGCCGACCGTTTCGCGATGGACTGGAAGCTGAGTTACGCGGCCGATCGTCCTCGTACGGTTATCTTTGTGTCGCGCTACGACCACGCCCTTCTCGAGCTTCTATGGCGGTTGAAGCGAGGAGATATCGCGGCGGATCTCGCGATGGTCATCTCCAATCACACCGATCTCGCCAACGCGGTCGAGGATTTCGGCGTGCCCTTCCATCATGTCCCCGTAACAAAACAGAATAAAGCAGAGGCCGAAGCCCAGATCCTGGACCTCATCTCTGGACAGGACGATCTACTGGTCCTCGCTCGCTATATGCAGATTCTATCCGGAGACTTCGTCGCCCGATATCCGAACCGCATTATCAATATCCACCACTCCTTCCTGCCAGCTTTTGCCGGGGCCGACCCCTATGCACAGGCCATGGAGCGTGGTGTGAAGATCATCGGGGCGACGGCCCATTATGTGACCGAAGAGCTCGACGCCGGCCCTATTATCGAACAAAGCGTTAGCCATGTAAGCCATCGGCACTCCCTACGGGAGCTGAAACAGCTGGGCCGAGACATCGAACGACGGGTACTAGCACAAGCTGTGCAATGGCATGTCGAAGACCGGATCCTCGTGGACGGCAATAAAACCATCGTCTTCAGTTGATGGTCTCGTTCGCGTCCAGGCGGCCTGGCAGCGTCCGTACGGCTTAGAAGTGCCCGCTGATTGGACCCAGGCCGGCCATCTTCATTACGGCCGTCACAATGCCCATCAGACCTTCTCCTGCGATAAGACCGGAGGCAATCGCGAAACCCAGAGCCTTGGTGTCGTCGGGTCGATAATGCTTCCAGATCATGAAGACAACCGCGCCGAACAACATCGCCAAAGAGTAGAAGGCTGGTACAATAAACGCGATACCAAACGCCAATCCGGAAGGAAGGAAGCGCCAGTTTGGATGCAGCTTTCGAAGAATTGGGACCATCGTCCCAAAGAGAAGGCCGCCCACTACCCCCCATTCTGCATGGGTCGGTAGCTGATCAAAGCCACCCGCCAGCAGAGTCGCCATCGCCTTCCAGGCGTGTGCGGCTGGAACAGGGAGCGCATCGGGGTTGGTTTCCCCGTTGATCATCCAGGGGTTTGCCTTCATGAACAACATATAGATGGGTACACAGACGAGAATACCCACAGCGACACCCACGAGCTGTGCCACGAACTGCTTTCGTGGCGATGCTCCAAGAAGATGCCCCGTCTTGAGATCCTGCATCATATCGGCGGCCTGGGTCGCCCCGGCCCCCGTAATACCTGCGGCCATCAGGTTGGTGGATACGTTTCCGGGCGCGATACCACCATAGACCAACTGGGTAACCTTACCCATGCCACCAATAG
This sequence comes from Myxococcales bacterium, assembly GCA_002728755.1. GTDB lineage: Bacteria > Myxococcota_A > UBA9042 > UBA3505 > UBA3505 > UBA3505. The sequence continues at coordinate 15,102 of PBVT01000042.1, read as the reverse complement.
GGTTGATATCGGTTTCACCCGTGGCTCGTGTGGCGATCATCGCCAATACCGCTGAAAGAGCTACCGCGATCAACGTCAGATACACCGGAATACCAAAGACAATCTGACTGGTCGCCGCCGTGAGGACGGTACCGGCTAGCAGTCCAAGAATCCACCATTCGTTACGAATCCGTTGCTTCGGATCTTCCAGAGCTACTTCATCCTCTTTCGGGCCGCTGGTCATATTTCGATACCAGCGAATACCGCCCATCAGGACCCGGATCCAGATGTACAGACCGACACCAGCCATTACATAGCGTGCGGCGGGTGCCCCGAAGAACATCCAGATCGCCAGACCTACGCCAACAAGTACGTCACGTAGAACAATCAACGGAAGCAGCCAGGAGAAGAACCCTTCCAGAATGACAACTCCAATGCCCAGGCCGAGAATCAGGGCCATGGCCAAGAGTACGGTGGTTCCCGACAACCCGAAGACCAGCCAACCGATGAGCAGGATCAGCAGCCCGATCTCCACAAAGAATGCGAATTCACGCAACATCGAGTTCTTGGGAATCTCCGTGGGACCGTCCGTACTACGAATGCCACGAAAGCTGTTGAGCATCGTTTTCCAGGATAGCGCCAGCTGCGTTAACGCATCGGCCACCATAATGGAGACCCCGACCCATAGGATCCAACCACGACCACCCGTCGCGTAGGAGAGACTCGGTCCATCGACCCAGCCCTTCGCCTCCACGATGGGAATCAACACCCCCCAACTGAAGATGGCGCCGGCCCCAAGAGATAAGGCCACTAGAGGTCCAATCAAGATACCGGCCCCAAACATCAGGGGACTCATCAACAGACTGAAGGTGTAGCCGCCGGCGACCCCCATTGCTGCGAACGGTAGACGATCGCCAAGCCACAAAAGAACCAGGGCCCAGACAGCGAACATCAACCCCAACTCCCGGTTTCCTCGTGCGAAGACATAGGTACCGAAGCCGAGGGATATCATCGCCAGGAAACCACCCCACGCCTGTACGGGTGGATGTTCCAACTCTGGGAAGAAGAACGCGGCCAGGGTGAATACGGCGGCACCGATCGCCCAGCCAACCAGGGCGCGGGCCTTTCGCAGCGCGTCCTCTCCAGAACTGAACATTGCCAGAATCGTATGGGCCGCCGCTGTTCCCGTGGGAAAGCGAAGTTTCTCTACCAGAATCATCTGACGGCGTAGAGGGACGGCATAGAACACACCAAGGTAGGCCACCGAGGCCGCCCACAGGGTCAATTCTACATAGCCAAACTCGGGGATCCCGTACCGATTGATTACCCCATCTTTATCGGGCATAACCCGCAACATCTCCATGGCGGGAATGCAGGCAACCAGGCCCGCCGCGAGGCTCATCTGGCCACCAGCAGAGGCCGCCGTCTGCGCGATATTCGTCTCCAACGGGGTAAATTTCCGCTGGCTACCAAAGGCCTGGAAGAACGAATAGGACAGGATCGCGGCGATAAGAGATCCACCAATACCCCAGCCCGTACGTAGACCGAAGTAGAGGTTCATGGCACATACGAGAGCACCCAACCCACAACCGATTGCCAGGGCACGGATCGTCAGCTGAAGCTCGTTTTTCCCAGGAGAATATAGAGGCCCCTGCCCCGGATTCTCAATACGTGTACCCAGCTCGTCGCCTGCCGTTGCTACGGCCACATCCGATTCACTCATGGCTCTCCTCCCAGAAAAACGAAAACCCTGGGTATGTGATTCCATCCGACGACGCAAGTAAATCCTGCACTCACGCAGACATAGCAAACTTCCGTTGCTGAAAAACCGGACATCCTGTATTACGCTTGCGTGTCTGAATCACGGGTTCGCCAATACGAGGAGATCATGATGAGCCGAAATCGCACCCCAATCGTCCTTTTCGTTGTTCTGTCTATCTTGGCATTTCTGCCTACGCAGGTCTTCGCCAGCGCCTTTGGCGTACGTGAAAGCTCCACGGTCTCTACCGGTATGATGCACGCGACTACAGCGCGCCTCGACACGCCGGAAACCCTATTCTACAACCCCGCAGGCCTTGCTCTGTTAACAAAAACAGAGTTGTCCATTGGTGTGCAGGGCATCTACGGCAGCTTTAATTATTCCGATCCAGACACAGATGGTGGTGGAGCTGCTGACAACGCGACTGGCACGGCTCTGATTCCCATCCCGAATCTATCGATGGCCTACGCAGCGGGCCCCTTGACCGTAGGTCTTGGTGTACACGCTCCCTATGGTTTGAAGCTCGTCTGGCCCGAGGAATTCGCCGGAGACCATATCGTCCAGATGACCCATCTGAAAGTACCGCACACCTGCCTTGGTGTGGGCTTCAAAGTTGCCAAAGGTCTGTATCTCGGCGTATCCGGCCAGGTAACGGTATCTCCGGATCCTCGCGCGTTTACCGCCAATGTCGAACTCGAAAAAGATCTCGGTATTCTTAGTGGCGACCTGAATGGTGAAGCTATCGGCTTTGGCGGCACGGTAGGTCTTATGTACCGACCCAATAGCACCTTCTTCGTCGGATTATCCTATAAGAGCCCGGTGAAACTTGAGTTCGAAGGGGAATCCACAAAGACCACGGCTGGTGACACCGAGCCCTTTGAGACATCGCCTATTCTGGCGAAGATCTCCATGCCCGACGAGATCAACGTAGGTATCGGCTTTAAACCTAACGACGACTGGTACGTCGCTCTCGACGCAGGTATGAGCAAGTGGAGTGTACTCCCAGAGATCGTCATTACGGACACCAATATCGACGACCACCTGGTCGGTGTATCCCCCATGAACCTGGAATGGGGAGATGGCTACTTCTTCCGTACGGGCGCCCAATGGGAGACGAGTGAAACGCTTCAAATCCGCTTTGGTGCTGGTTACGAAATCACGCCAATCCCCATCGAGACCCTGGGACCATTGCTTCCAGACTCCAATCGTATCGATCTCTCCGCGGGTTTGACGTGGAAGCAGTCGGACAACTTCGCAATCGACGCATCCCTCATGTACGTAAAGTTCCTTGAGCGCACGGCAGATGCCGCATCCGGCAATGAGTACGCCGTTAGCAACCCGAGCTTCGAGGGAACCTACAATACGACGGCGGTGCTCTTCGGCGCCAACTTCCGTTACACCTTCTAGTCGAAGGTCTCGTCGAAACAGTAGAAGCCGTCGCAGGCTACGGAATAGACGCATCCTTTGCAGACGTCTTCACGGACACGTGTGCCTGCCAGGTATTCGAAGAGATTTACCTTCTCCTGGGTCACGAACACCATATTCCGTTGTAGCTTGAGCACATCGCCCACAACCCACGACTCATAGCCCGGGAAGAAACACCAGGGCACATTGATCAAATAGGTTTTAATACGGGCTTTATAGGTATCGATGAGAGCCATCACCGTCGGCGCAATCTCCGCCGGATCGGGCACCAGGTTCTCTTCCGCACGACCAAATGGGGTGAGGAACTGGATGTTGATCTTCCGCACGCCCAGCTTATCCATCAACGCATAGTACTGCGGTAACGACTGCCAGTTGGTGTTGGTCAGCGTGATGTTCACGCCAAAATCCATCTCGGGCGGCTTCATCTTCAAGGTCGTGGCAATACCACGTAGGGTTTGCCGGAACGCGCCCTTGGAAACGACCTGTTCTTCGTGAACCTCCGCCGTGGGTCCATGGCAAGAGATCAAAAGACTGGTCAATCCACTGTTCAGCAACTTCTTGGCGATATGTGGATAGGCCAGCGTACGTCCATTGGTGGTGATGTTGATCTGTTGGTAACCCAGATCACGCGCGTAACCGATGACGTTCAGAAGATTCGGATAGATGGTCGGTTCCCCACCATCAAAGTCCACCAGGTCAACACCTCTCGCCCGGTAATCTTCCAGAGTTTTACGATGGAAATCGTAATCTCCATTTTCGTGCATCCGGTTTCCAACCGCACAGAATGTACAATAGTTGTTACATTTGTAGGTCAGGTTGATGATGACCTTTCTTGTATGGGAAAGCCCGATGCGAACGCCGAGAAGCTGTTGAAGAGACTTCAACTCCCATTCCGCCAACTCACCCTCTGGCGAATCCGCTCCTTTGGGACGGCTTAGAATATCCGGTGGCCCAATCGGGGGATTTGCGATGGGATCATAGTCGGTCTCTGGAAGCCGCGGAAAATCGATCCGGAGTTCCGGTCGATATTCTTCGTACATCTCCCAGATCGTCTGGGCTCGATAAATCGTCGTCTGCCGGGATTCTCCTTCCGCTCCGAGGGAGCCAGCCAATATCGCCGACTGGCCGTCTTGTTGGCATTCCTCCAACACGCGGAATGCAGCTCGAGAGATCGCTTTATGATCCGCGCCGCCAAGCCCATCAATATCGATGACCACGACCCCCTTCTTGGGGATCTGGCCCTCCATGAGCGAGCGGGGATCCATGGGCTGAACGGATTCGGCCCCATCTATTCGATTCTGAGCTACCATAGAATTCCTGTTGGTTTCCTCTCCAAGAGTACCGATCCGCACCCCTACAGGTCAACAAAATCTACTCTATGCTATTGGCCCTGCGTGCGAAATAGAGGCTCATCTACAGACATTCATTCTTACCCTGGGAGGGATCGAAACCACAACTGGTATTCTGCGCCCCACAATCGTCCGAATACAGAACCCCACCGACACAGAACCATAGGACGTCGCCCACACAATGGCCCGCGCTGCCCCCAAAGGGACCACAGGTCGCGCCTTCTGTAGGAATGCAATCGTTTGTCTCACAGGCCCAACCGGTGGGACAGAACCCGCAATCCCCACCACAGCCATCGGAACCACAGGCCTTATCCTCACAATCCGGCACACATTCGGGTTCCTCCATGCATGTGTAGTGGCCAGCATCCGGATCCCAGAGGCATAACAGGCCGTTCTCTGCACAGTCCTGGCTGGAAACGATGCCCTGGTCGCATTGGGTAAGGATGGTTCCATCGCATTTCCCAAAGGCGGGTATGGAACCGCAGGTCACCGATTCACATTGCCCCTCGACACAATCTTCGCCGAAGCCACAATAACCGCAGGTCCCCGCACAACCGTCGCTCCCACAGTTCTTCTCGGTGCAGTCGGGTACGCATTCCTGGTAACACAGGCCATCGTCCTTACAGATGAAGTCCTCCAGGCATAGTCCACATAGCCCTCCACATTCGTCCGGACCGCAGTTCTTGCCCTCACATTGGGGAATACAGTCGATGACACATTGCCCCGATTGACCACAAAGGAAGCCATCATCGCATACCCCACATACGCTATCGCAGCCGTCGGGACCGCATTGGCGCTCCGTACCATCCTCGTTTGTACAGCTCGGATCACAGCCCGTTGTGCATTGCCCTTCGTCACTGCAGAACTCGCCCGGGTTGCAAAACCCACAGACGTTTCCGCAGCCATCGGGTCCACAGGCCAGCCCCTCGCATTGAGGTAGGCATTCATCGACACATTGACCGTCTTCCGTACATTTCGGGGCATCGAATGGGCATATACCGCAGATGTATCCACAGCCATTCGGACCACAGATGCGTGGCGTACCGTCCGGCAGTTGGCAATCGGGTATACAGATATCTTCCGCGCCGTTATCGCCACTGTCCGTAGGAACATCCTGAGACACTTCCGCGGTATCGATCGGCACATCTCCGCCGCTGTCAGACTGGGTCGTCTTCGTTGCCCCGCCGCAGCCAAGGTAAAGGACAGCCACTACCCATATAGGTAGAGACCGCAGTCCTTCTCTACATCGCCTTCGTGCGCCAGATCTCATCTATACTTAGTTCGATCCTGGTCCAGTCGGTCCCGAATCAAACTTGCCGTTCGAGATGCTCAACTCATAGTCTTCACAAGGCGGCACGCCCGTATAGTCCGGTCGTAGATAAACCCGGATGTGGAACGTAGCCGACTCATCACCGCAGAAGTTCTTACCGGCCTCACCATAGTGTTCGATATTACACGAGGCGGTATCGAAATCGTCGTCTTCGCCACCACAACCAAACTGCGCAATGACGGCGTCCTGGTCGAGATAGGAGTTGGAACAGGGGCACTGACCATAGGGGTCAAGACCGGAGTCGTCACGGAAGTCCGTGGCAAATACATACTTGTCGGAGAGCACACATTGCTGGTCGGTGCCAGCGCAGGAACCCCGATACACATCCAAGGCATAGGCACCGCTCGGGTTGTATTCGAGCTCGACGCGGAAGTGGAAGTTGTCACAAGTGTCATCCGCAAGATCGATCGCGTCTACCTTGTACCAGTCTTCGTCTGTCGCTGGAACAATCTGGCCCGTGATAAATATGGATTCACCACAGTTCCCTGTGGCTGCATCGCAGCCGACATCTTCTACAGAACCCAGATTCTGCGCGAAGGGGCATAGATTGTTGGCGGTGTCATCCACATCGGACAAGCACTCACAGCCATCGGGCACCAATCCGTTGAGATCGTAGAAGCCCGCATCACAGGAACCGATGATACACGTCTGATCACACGCTGGCTGACCCTGGGGTGGTGTCGGGCACATGGCCGACGGAGGATCTTCATCCGTCTGCGAGTCACAGTCATCGTCGATATCGTTACATTGTTCCGGTGCGAACGGGTGAATAAGAGGTGCCGCGTCATTACAGTCACCGCTGAATTCCGTGCCATATAGAGCGGTCGGCTCGCAGAGGCATTCAAAGTTGGCGCTCAGACCATAGCCGTCCCCATCGCCGTCGAGATAGAATACCTGACAACCGAGACCATTCTCCTCATCGACCTGCTCATCGCAGTTATTATCAATGAAGTCGCCACAGACCTCGTCGGCATCCGGAGAGATCGCTGCGTCTTTATCGTCGCAGTCATCATCGAATTCACTGAAGCCATCTACCAGGGAACAGGTGCAGACCTCTGTTTCCGGATCACCATGTCCGTCGCCATCAGAGTCGAGATAACCAACAACACATCCAAGGGCACCGATTTCATCGACCGTGTCGTCACAGTCGTCGTCAATGCCGTTACAGAACTCATCCTGCCCTGGATTTACAGCTGTGGCCGAATCGTTACAGTCACCACCTGAGTTTACGAAGCCAGCACCGGGCGGCTCGCATGTGCACGCGCCCAGGCCGATTCCATAGCCATCACCATCGTTATCTGCATACCAGGTCAAGCACCCTGCGGCGCCGTCCTCGTCAATCTCACCATCGCAGTCGTCGTCGACTCCATTGCAGATCTCTGGAGCAGGTTCCGCCGCGCTACAGTCCGAGAGACCGTCTTCCGTACAACTACGCGTACCTTCGCAGACACCGTCCTCGTTATCGCTATAACAAGTGGTCAATGCCCCCGACTGAATGGCCAGGTTATTACAGCTGCACTCCCCTTCCTCGGGAATACATTGGCTTGAGGTGCTGCCACCGATGGTGGGAACATCGGCACAGATGTAGCCCCCTGGGCACTCGCCGTCACTATCACAGTTGATACCGCAGAAATACCCGGACGGCCCATAGTCCACACAGGCGGAAGAGCTGATTCCAAAATCATTGCAAACGTCCGAGTTGCTACAGGGTCGACATAGGTTCAAATCCCGGAACACACAGATAAACGCCGTATCGCCCAGCGGCGTGGCGATCTGGCTACAGGTCATATCCGGCGGGCAATCCGTCACACAGGCCTGGGCGCATTCTTTGCCATCGGGGCCCTGTATACAGAACGGGGTCAGGCATTGGTCGTTCTCCGTACACGGATAGCCAGGCTCTCCCGGCCCTGGAAGATTCGGAACATCGGCGGAGATATCCGCATCCGTTGTATCGGCCCCGGTCGTATCAAAGAGATCGGAAGGAACATCAGGCCCCAGCGAATCCGGCTCAATATTGGTGCTGTCGTTTCCAAGATCAATCTGCGTCCAGACGTCTTTATTATAATTAATCAACCCGCCGTCACTTCCGCAGGACAGTCCAGACAGCGCGAGAGTAACCACCAGGAAGGCTACACTCCAATGGGAAAACTCAACACGCCCAGATATCTTCTTTGCGAGGATCAATTTAAATCACCCTGAATCACGGTATAACCAGAATCTCTGCCGATCGATGTAGGTAGAATAGCGATCTTCAGCCCCGGAGGGAAGGACGGATCTAATTTCGACAGTTCAATCTCCGGTAAGGGGAAGGACGTCAAGGTATCACCCAACAATGCTCCAACGATGTCACCCATAAGGTTTTCCTTGATCATTTCCTCGATAGCCTCCTCGGATCCTTCAAGACTACCCGTCAAAGAGACAACTTCCAAATCAAAGTACTCTAGCTCTTGGATATTTACGCCGAGTTCGCTCGATCCATCGTTGTCCACGAGGCCAATATCGACCCCTGCGACCAGCTGAATAAACGCCCCCATCGTTACCGGTTGTCCCACAACCTGCATATCGGCTTCGATATAACCATCGGCGATTTCAAGCCGATGTTGGCGGTCCTCGTAGCAATCGTTGAGAATCGGTGGCAGGAAGAAATTCGTATCCACCGCAACCTCGGTAATGCCAAATTCGGCGAATGCATCTACATCGCCAACATCGCCAGCGCCTATGGATAGATTCAAAAGCCCGCCCCACCACGCGCTGAACAGAGCTTCATTGAGGAAATCATCGAAGGCGGCGATACCAATCCGACTATTGATGGCGTGGGAGTAGACCTCTTCATTCGGATCCATACAGAGCGCACGGCCCATGGAACCGAGGGGATTTCGATCGATCTGCTTAGGCGTCCAGAACAAGGCTTTGAACTCTATGAGCATGCCCTCTGGGCTGAGCAATAGATTCTGCACATTGGTCTTGAGATCCAGGCTGACCCCGGGAGAACCTTCCATCAAGGAATCGATCTCGAGCTGCTCATCTAGGGTCAATTCAGCGAAGAGATCACCCATCATACTGCCAAGCTCGTCGCCGATAGCATCCTGGAATGCATCTTCGATGGTCGGGGTGAACGAATCGACCACAATGTCGAGGAGCCAATCGAACATCCACCCTAGAATTCCGTCGATATCAACATCCACGTTACCGATGTTCACCGAGGAATAGACCTCGTTCGAAACAACCACTCCATCGTTCACCGCCAGCGCAACCTCGGTAACCAGACCAAGCTGCGAGATATCGATGCTTCCGGAAAAGTCGGGGCATAGGTCAATTCCCAGAACCTTACACTCCCCTTCTATCTGGATATTGGCGCTCAACCAGGCGATTACACCGTCTACCGCCATCGCTCCATCCAGGGGAGTCAACCCCAGGGAGAGAGGGCCGGCGGCCACATTGTTCACATAGATCTTATAACTGCCCGACGAGGCCACCGGGTTGGGCAACATACCATTGAGATCCAGGGAGCCGACCACCATCTCAAGAATGGTAGCGAGATCATTGGGGTCGTTATGGTCGTGCACTCCATCATCGATGAAGTCTTCGCGGAAGCTCATAATCAGGCCGCGTGGAACATAGGTCTCGGGAGTAATGCCCGCCTCGTAGGGATACCATACGGGGGAATAATAGAGGCCTCTGGCTCCGTCTGACTCGTTCCCTCCCAGATCCACAGCGGACCAGGTAACATTATTCATACCCACATGGAGTGGCATGATGCGGGTGAAATTCCCGTCGGCGTCCACAGGGACGGCGTAGTCATTGACCAGGAACGAAGCAATACCGGCAAATGGATCATTGATGGTGCCGATCACGTTGATCACCGGCTTATCGTCTCTCGTTTCACCCCGTAGGGGTTGCTCGATAACCACCGCAGGACCGCTTCCATCGATCACAATCTCCATTTCCACAAAGGGGAACGACAACCCATCCAGAGTGAATGTGAGGAGAAAGAGTCCCTCTTTTTTTAATAAGACGGTGGTCTCGTTGATTACCTTGATGCCAGGCGTAGGGCTGGCCGTGGGCTTGGTCAACGGAGGATCGGGGATCAGATTCCCCCATTCATCCCGGACCGAGATCTCAAAGTTCACAAGCTCATAGGTCTTGTAGACCTCTTTATCGGGGACACGAACAACCGCCATATCATGGGGCGGACCTGGGATCACAGTAAGCTCCCCGCGAACAAGCTCGAAATAGGCACTGTCTTCACTCTGCGGCAGACAGTTGATCTGGTAGAGACCGGCGACCGTCCCGCTGATCTCCAGGCCATCCAGTTGCAATTCCTCGGGATGAGACACCACCAGCGGGAACTGGTCCGGCGGAATCATATTCCCATATTCGTCTTCCGTGACACATTGAAGCGTAGACGGCTCGGACGCGGCGACGACCTCCGGGGTCAAGACCGCTCGAATGGTTCGCGGGAGCCCGGGCCAGATGGACACGAACGCGGGCGTTGGATCAAAAATCCCAGCCGCTGCATCCATACAACGCACCGAATACACACCCGCCGTCTCAAACTCCAATTTGCTACCAATCGCCGAGAACCCTGTGTCGGGCTCCAACTCGTAGGTGTCCGGTCGGTCGATCTCGTTCCCATAGGCATCCGTATAGATACAGTCCACAATCACCGGCTCCCCGGCTTTTGCCTCCTCTGGCTCAACCAGACTATCTGCGTCATGGATGGGACCGGCCTCCACATAGACATAGACCGGATCCGGATCGACAATATTCGTGTCGAGGATGCCACAGGCCAAGGTATAGCCACCACGCCGGGTGGGCGCGAACACACCGTCCTCAACGATCAGCTCCTCCGGACCGGCAGCATACACAACCACATCTGGGTGCTGGACTAGGATCCCACGTGCATCCACACAGGCCACATCCAGAAGCTCCCCAGCCTGCATGATATCTCGCTCAATCTGGGTGTCGATCGTATTGGGAAGAGTGAACTCTCCGGAGCCACCACAACCGGATAGGGACATCGACACCAGTCCTGCCAACAGAAATAATGCTGGCCGGATTCCTTTATGCACTGTCGTGGTATGCCATATAGAAAAGATGGCAGCCTCCATTTCCTATCGTGAGGAACGATTCGGACGATATTGTAGACGGAGCTATCGGTCAGAGCAACCGAGGAACGAGCCTGGGCTTAAATGGCAACGCCAAGCTCTGTCCCCCTCCATCGACCCAATTGACGACTATAGGAATGCGGGCTACCCTTCGACCGTTCCAAATCCGACATCTGTGATTTCGGGAGGTTATATCATGGTGCCGTTATTGATTACGCTCGGCGTTGTACTGGTCATCGTCGTTTTCTTCATCAGTATCTACAACAAACTGGTAATGCTGCGCGAGCGCTACAAGAACGCCTTCGCCCAGATCGATGTGCAATTACGTCGACGGTACGATCTGATTCCCAATCTGGTAGAAACCGTAAAAGGATATATGGCCCATGAGAAGGAGACTCTCGTAGGAGTAACCGAAGCACGGAACCAGGCCCTTGCAGCCGCCGAGGCGGCCAGCGCCAACCCTGGAGAGCCCGGCGCAATGCAGGCCCTGGGGAGCGCCGAAGGTCTTCTGTCCAAGGCTCTCGGAGGCCTGAATGTCACGATGGAGCAATATCCCGACCTGAAGGCGAACGAGAGTATGGCGTCTCTCCAGGAAGAGATGAAGACGACCGAAAACAAGATCGCCTTTGCCCGACAGTCCTTCAACGATTCGGTAACCTCGTATAATATCGGTCGTTCTAAGTTCCCCAACGTGATTGTAGCCGGAACCTTCGGGTTCGCCGAGGCGTCTCTTCTGGAGATCGACTTCGATGAAGGGGAACGAGACGCACCCAAAGTATCCTTCTGATACGCCTCTACTGTCGGGCGTCACACTATCATGACCCCGCCTTCTTGTACCGTGGTCGGTTGGGAGAAGACCGATGAATTTCTTTGAGCAGCAGGATCAAGCGCGGCGAAACACCAGTCGACTGGTCTTTTTCTTCATCCTGGCCGTGGTTGGGATTATGGCCGCTCTCTACTTCCTCTTTGTGGCCATCTTTCACGCGGGAGCGGAAGGTGCCAAAGTGGACCCCTCCTGGTGGGATCCCGACGTCTTTCTGGGAGTCTTGATCGGGACGGTGGCTGTGGTCGGCATCGCGTCCCTCACAAAGATCGCACAGCTGTCCTCTGGAGGCGCGGCCGTCGCGGAGATGATGGGTGGTCGCCGGATCGATCCGGGAACGACCGATCATAAAGAGCGGGTCCTATTAAATGTAGTAGAAGAGATGTCCATCGCCTCGGGTGTCCCTGTGCCGGTCGTCTATGTGATTGAAGAAGATGGCATCAACGCTTTTGCGGCGGGCTATTCCCAGGACGATGCGGCCGTGGCCGTCACACGAGGCTGCCTAAACCTCCTCGATCGGGACGAGCTACAGGGTGTAATAGCCCATGAGTTCAGCCATGTCTTTAATGGCGATATGCGGCTTAACATCCGTCTTATTGGTGTATTGGCGGGTATTCTTGTGATCGGGCTGACCGGTGGCTGGCTCATGCGGATGGCCTTCTACAGCAGTCATAGCTACTCTCGAAAGAAGGAAAATAATGGCCTCGCGTTACTCGCTCTCGGCCTCGCCCTGATGGTCATCGGTTATATCGGGGTGTTCTTCGGGAATCTTATCAAGGCGGCAGTCTCCAGGCAGCGAGAGTTCCTGGCCGACGCCTCGGCAGTACAATACACACGCCAAAGAGATGGTATCGCCAACGCTCTACGAAAGATCGGTGGGAGTGTATACGGCTCACAGGTTCAATCCCGAGCGGCCTCCGAATGCAGTCATATGTTCTTCGCCAATGCTCTGAAAGCCAGCAGCTTTACGGGACTTCTGGCCACACACCCTCCCCTCGAGGAGCGAATCCGCCGTGTCGATCCCGGCTGGGATGGAACCTATCCGGACGTAAGTGACGTCGATGCTAGCGCTTCCGCCGCTCCGGACGGTGCCGCAGGGTTCACGGGAGGAGCCGGCTATGGTCCGAAAGATGGCTACACCCCGGCCGCCGCCGCTGGCCTCAGCACCGACACCACCATCGAGGTAGATGCGGACGCCGTCGTCTCGCAGGTCGGCGCGCCAACCGATGAACATATCGACTACGGCCGACAGGTTCTCGCCTCGGTCCCGGCCGACCTGAACGAAGCAGCCCACGTGCCCATGACAGCCGTGGCGGTGGTATATGGCCTACTCCTGGACACGGAAGACGAGTCAGTCCGGACCTCGCAACTCCAGGCCTTGCAAAGCCAGGCCAACCCCGCGGTGTTCAACGCCCTGAGGAAGATCCAGAGCACCATACTGGGCCTGAACCCAAGGGCCCGCCTCCCTCTTCTGGAGGTCTGTATTCCGGCTCTACGTCAGCTCGCTGACCAACAGGCGAAACGACTCTTTGAGAACGTGGAGCTGTTGATACGAGCCGATCAGAAGATCTCCATGCATGAATACTCCCTGCACAAGATCCTGAAACGGCGTATGGAAGCGAAGCTGGGGAAGGCGTCCAAATCCGACGTCCGCTTCAAGTCCCATAAAGCTTTGATTCGAGAATACAATGTACTTCTCAGCGCGCTCGCCTATGTAGGACATGATGATCCCCGCGAAGCGGATGCCGCCTTCCTGGCCGGGGCGACGCCCCTGATGAACCAGGTGGGTAACGTCCTGGAACGTCTTCCCAAAGACGAATGCACCTTCGCCGCCATTGATCAGGCCATCGACAAACTCGCCCTAGCCTCTCCAAAGCTCAAGCAGCTCATCATCGACGCGGCCGCCCATACAACCCTGGCGGACGGGGTGGTGACTATTGAAGAAGCTGAGCTTCTGCGCGCCATCGCCGACACTCTGAACTGTCCAATTCCGCCCTTCCTGCCGGGTACAGCCTGAGGCCGTAATACTTGACAGTCGCCGCAATGGGCTCCTACGTTGTGCCCCGAATTCTGGGGAGCCATTTTTGAGCGCCACACAACGACGATCGATCCGCTGGTTTCTGGGCCTGGTTATTGGGGCTCTGTTCGTATGGCTATCCTTGCGGAAGTTCCCTATTGGCGACGCGGTCAGCCACGCACTCCATTTGGTAGGAGCCAACCTCATCGGTGGAGACCTCCACGGTCTCTCGCCCCAGGCGATCGCTGAGAACCCCGGTCTTCTGCCCAAAGACGCCTGGATGGTCCATCTCCCGCTGATTCTCCCCTATCTGGCTATCCTGGTTGTGATTCATTTCATTCGTGTATGGCGATGGGATCCTCTATTGCGCCGCATCGGCCATAATGTCCCGTTTCGTGTCTTAAACGAGAGTGGGGGGATCAGCTTTATGGCGGTCTTTCTGATGCCGGTCCGGCTGGGAGAATTCGTGCGCCCCGCTCTATTGAAACGACAGGCTGGGGTTCGAATGTCCACCAGTATGGCCCTGGTGATTCTCGAGCGGATCATCGACGGGCTGGTAGTGACGGCCTTTCTATTTATTCTCCTCTGGCTGCTGCCCGAGCAGAACGAAGTCGCCTATACGCGGATCTATACGGGTACGGTGATCTCTCTTCTGGTCTTCGGTGGAGGCCTCATCACCATTGTACTGGCCTATCTCTTTCAAGACGCCGCTCACCGTCTCCTGCAAGCGACCCTCGGTCGGATCTCTACGAATCTGACACGGCGGGTATCGGGAATTCTGGAGCGTTTCTATGGGGGGCTCGCCTGCATTCCAGACGTGCGAACCATGGTGCTATTCTGTGGAGTAACCGTCTTGTATTGGGGCATCAATGGCCTGGGCTATTACGCCATGCTGCGAGCCTTCCATATGGACCTGGGTCTGGCGGCAGGCTACGCCATGATGGCCGCGGTGGTCATCGGGATGATGATCCCCAACCCGCCGGGCAATGTGGGAACCTTCTGGTTCTTTCTGCTGCTACCCCTCTCGCTCTACGGGGATATCGCCACCACCCAGCATATTATGTTGGCCCTCTTCGTGTGGTTTGTGCAGATGGGACAGATGACCATCTTCGGACTCTATTTCCTCGGGCGCGCGCAGCTCACCTTGCGGGATCTCGATGTCGACGCCGAACCCGAGCCCCCGGCGCCGGTTACGGACCGATTGGTAACAACTGACGCCTGATTCGAGGCCTCTCAGCTCGCGGCTTTGTCTTCCCGCTTGCGGACGTTGTGGTCCAGATAGCGTTTGCGAATACGAATAGATTTGGGAGTC
>PBVT01000041.1 GCA_002728755.1 Myxococcales bacterium | reverse complement strand
CTGTTGAGCTCACCTGTTCCCGGGGGGGATTCAGAATCACAGGCCGACGACGATGACCTGGAGCGGTTCGCTGTGTGGTCACCGTACGAGGAGTCTGCTCACGAATCCTAGGCCTGGACGCTGAGCTTTAGTTGGTCCGCGTCCGCGTCTGCCACGATGTGGACGGCACCGCTCGTTTCCGTATCCAGCAGCAATTCGGCTAAAGGATCCACCAGGAGTCGCGCTACGCTTCGTTTCAGGGGGCGGGCACCATAGAGTGGATCCGTCCCTTTGGAGACAAGGAGAGTCCGAGCAGCGGGTGTTATCTCAAGAGTCACATCCTGTTCCGCCAACCGTTCATTCAACGCACCCAATAGTAGGTCTGTGATGGCAATGAGGGCCTCGTTGCCGAGCATATTGAACACCAGCATTTCGTCGATACGATTCAAGAACTCTGGACGGAAATGGTTTCGAACCACCGCCAGAACATTGGATTCGATCTCGTCGGCTCCTTCTTCGTGATTGAAGATGAACTCACTGCCCAGATTACTGGTCATAACCACCAGGGTGTTTCTGAAGTCGACGGTCCGTCCCTGACTATCGGTGAGCCGTCCCTCGTCGAGGAGTTGGAGAAGCAGATTAAACACCTCGGGATGGGCTTTCTCTACCTCGTCGAAGAGGACCACCGAGTAGGGTCTTCTTCGTACCGCTTCTGTAAGCTGGCCTCCCTCGTCATACCCCACATATCCGGGGGGAGCTCCGATAAGGCGTGCGACAGAGTGCTTCTCCATATACTCACTCATATCGATTCGAACCATGGCTCGTTCGTCGTCGAAGAGGAACCAGGCGAGCGAGCGAACAAGCTCGGTTTTTCCGACGCCGGTCGGTCCTAGAAATAAGAAGGAGCCAATCGGTTGATCGGGATCAGCGAGACCCGAACGAGAACGTCGAACCGCCCGCGAGACCGCTTGTACGGCTTCATCCTGGCCGATGACACGCTCCTGGATGCGGCTTTCCATCTGTAATAGACGCGCTTGTTCACCTTCGAGCATTTTCGAAACCGGTATACCTGTCCAGGCGCCCACCACTTTGGCGATGTCTTCGGAGGTGACCTCTTCGCGAATATATTTCAGCCCCTCTTCCTGGCTTAGTGTTTCGAGCTCTTTTTGCGCCTCAGCGAGGCCTTTCTCTGCCTCGGGGAGGTCCACGTATTGGAGTCGGGCTGCTTGCTCCAGATCGCCACTGCGGGTGGCCTCATCGATCTGCGGTTTCAGAGCATCGAGAACTTCTTTGGCTTGTCGGAGGTTTCCAAGGATCGCCTTATTATGCTGCCAGGTCGACCGCTCGGCCCGCACTTGCTCTTCCAACTCTGCCATTTCCCGTTCATTGTCCTGCACGCGTCGTTTACTTCGGTCGTCGGACTCCCTTTTCAGGGCTTCGCGTTCAATCTGAAGGGCGATGATCTGCCTCTCGAGATCATCGATCTCCTGTGGCACCGACTCGACTTCCATACGAATTCGGCTGGTCGCCTCATCCATCAGGTCGATGGCCTTGTCCGGTAGCTTGCGGTCCGTGATATATCGTGAGGAGAGAGTGGCCGCTGAGATCAGGGCACCGTCTGCGATACGAACCCCATGATGGATCTCGTACTTATCCCGTAGCCCCCGCAGAATATTGATCGTCTCTTCCACCGATGGCTCCTCGACGGTCACCGGTTGGAATCGTCTCTCCAGGGCTGCGTCCTTCTCGATATATTTTCGATATTCGTCCAGGGTTGTCGCGGCAATGCAGCGGAGAGTTCCCCGTGCCAATTCGGGCTTCAACAGATTCGCGGCATCCATGGAACCTTCGGCCGAGCCTGCACCGACGAGGGTATGAACCTCGTCGATAAAGAGAATCACGTCGCCTGCAGCTGCCGTTACCTCCTTCAAGAGGGCTTTGAGGCGCTCTTCAAATTCCCCGCGGAATTTGGTCCCGGCCACCATAGAGCCCAGATCAAGGGATAAAAGTCGACGTCCCCGGAGTCCCTCCGGGACATCATTGGCGATGATCCGATGGGCCAGCCCTTCTGCAATAGCGGTTTTACCAACCCCCGGTTCGCCGATGAGAATCGGATTGTTTTTCGTTCTACGAAGCAGCACCTGAATTACGCGTCGTATTTCTTCATCTCGACCGATCACCGGATCGATGCTCCCTGCCCGAGCCAGGCTCGTAAGATCCCTGGTATATTTCTGAAGGGTCTGGGTCTTACTTTCGGGATCCTGGTCGCTGACTCGAGCCGTACCACGAACAGCGGCAGTTGATTCCAGAAGAGTGGTCTTATTCATCCCGTGCTGCTGTAGGATGTCAGACGCTGTACAGGGGCTGGTTCGGATAAAGCCGAGCAGGAGGTGTTCCGTAGAGACGTAGTCGTCGTTCATCTCTTTGGAGCATTTCTCTGCTTCCATAAAGACGTTGTTGAGCTCTCCGGAGAATAGCACCTGTGCCCCGTCGACCTTGGGCCTTTTTGAGTATCGCTCTTTGATGGACTCACGGATGGCCCCTACTGGTGCTTCGGCCTTACGGAGTATGGGTAGAACGAGTCCACCCTCTTGATCGATCAGCGTGAGCAGAAGGTGCTCAGAGCCGACCTCCTGGTGTTTCCAATGTTGCGCCATCTCCAGCGCTTCGGTGATGGCTTCGCGACTCTTAATTGTAAAACGATCAGGATTCATTATGCCTTCTCCAGGACGCATCTGGCGTATTCATTGCCTGTCCTGCTTGCTTACAGAATGGGCATGAATTCCCGGAAGGCAAGACCTCAAGGAGAAACATTGAGCCGGATTTATGGGCTACCAGGGCCACCCTGGTTGGTATTTTCGGGAGGTGTCGACATGGCAGCCTGGACGAAATGGTGCTGCAAATCTTGTACGGCCTGACTCATCAGGGCCGCTTCTGGTTCTGTAAGATTTCCCCGGGTTTTTTCTTTCAGCTCTAGAAGGATGTCGATGTTTTCTCGGGCCATGGCAAGGTTGGGCGTCGGCTTCTCTCCCTGGGGACCAGGAACCAAACCCAAATGGTAGAGCGCCGTCATATGTAGAGAGGCTATCAAACGAGAGAATCGACTGGGGGCTGGTGGCTCTGCCTGCGTCTTCTCCTCGGGTGTGGGCGTCGGTTCCTCAGCCGCTACGACCTCCTCGGGAGCCTCGTTCGTGGAGCTCTCGTCGGCTTGTGATACGCGCCGGTCGTGAACTTGAAAACCTCCGTCATTTTCTGGAGCGCCGTCGGTGTCTTTGGGTGTGTTCGAGTCCATATTTTCAACTCCCGCCAAATGCGTTTCTGTTCTCGCTAGATCTGTGCAAGAAGAGGCGTGATGTCAAGAGGGTATTCAAAGAAAACTGGGTTGTGCGTCGATGATTCCAGCGAGCAATTCGGAATGGAAAGCTCTTCGAACCTCACGGATGGACTCATTATTTCGGTTTGGATGAACCCGGTTGGTCAGTAGCACGATCACGGTCTCGTGTTTGGGATAGATCCAGAGGCTCGTCCCGGTGAATCCAAGATGCCCAACGGTGAGTGAACTCGCCTGGTTCCCCGCCAGGGATTCTTCTCCGGATGCACCGTCGAAGCCCAGGCGCCAGGTGGAACCGCCCACACTATTCGACGGAGACCAGAATTTCTGCACCGTGTTTTGTGGAAGGTAGCTGGTGTTACGGCCGTGGTAGGCGTCGAGCAGATTTTGCGCGACACGACCGACCGCTCTTGCGGTGCCAAATAGCCCCGCGTGGCCTGCCAGTCCACCGAGCACAAAGGCGTGCTCATCATGCACTTCACCGTCCACCAGGTCATTTCGCCAGGAACAGTGCTCGGTAGCGGCAACAGAGCCGACGACATTGGCTTCGGCTGGGCGTAGTTGAGTCAAGCCCAGAGGGTTGAGCACATGGGCATGGAATAAGGCCGCCAATGGGGTTCCCGTAATACGCTCGAGGGCCCAGCCCAGATATAGAAAGCCAAAGTCGGAATAGACCGACGTGGTACCGGGCTCGTATGCCATATCCAACTCAGCGATCTTCTTGGCCAGAGCTATTCGAGCTTGTGCAGGTAAGGGAAGGTTTCGTGGGTTGAAGCGTTGAAAGAGGGGCTCGTAGCCTTGTAGGCCGCTGGAATGCCGTAGTAGATCGGCGTATGTCGCCTGGCTCAAGAATTGGGGGCATGGAAAGTGTCCGAGATCTCGGTCGACGGTTCGGTTGAGATCGAGCTCGCCCTCCGAATAGAGGCGCATCGCGATTAATGTAGTGCACAGGGCCTTCGTTAGGCTCGCCAAATCAAATTGGGTGTCGAGATCGACCTGCTTTTTTTCGGAGACCGCGTTCGCCATACCCATAGCCTCGTGGAGAATGACTTCATTGCGGTGTGCTACCCAGATCTGACAGCCCGGATACGCATGACCGGTGCCATCCTTCAGTAAGCCGAGCGCTCGTTTTATTCGGTTTCCGTCCATAGTCCTGACTCCGGCACCAGAATTTCTTCAATATCTTCATCATGGGTCTTGGTGGCAATACGATGGAACTGACGAGCTTGTGCCAGGCCATCGATAGCGGGCGCGGAGAAGCCACTTCTTCCGGATTCCCCTCCTAAGACCTTGGGCGCCCGAAAGATATGCATTCGGTCCACCAGGTCATCCTGGAGAAGTTGTCCCGCTAACTTGCTTCCACCCTCACACATCACGCTCACGATACCGCGTTGGAAGAGTTGTTGGAGTCCATCTTCCATATCAACAAAGCCATCGGGGGTCGAAGCCGCCTCCAGGATTTGCACCCCCTGTTTTTGTGCCGATACGAGCTCGGCCGAGGTGGCACCAGAAGCAGTGGTTATGACCCAGACCGGATGCTCGTCTATCTCCTCCAGCAGGTGACTGCCATCCAACTGTAACCCTCCGCGGGTTATGATAATTCGCGTCATCTCGCTGCGCCCGACATTACCCCGGTCCCGTGGTGTGAGTCGTGGGTTGTCCGCTCGTACAGTCTCTGCTCCTACCATCACCGCCTGATGCTGGGCGCGTAATCTGTGAACCTCGGTGCGTGCGCTTGGTCCAGTAAGCCATTGGCTCTGGCCGTCACGGTCGGCGATCATACCATCGAGGGTAAGGGCGAGCTTAAGCCGTACTGCAGCTCGTTGTTTTGTGTGCGCGATGAGAAACGGTGCGTTTAGACCCTGTGCCTCCTTTTCCAGAAGCGGGCCGTGAACAGTGATCCCTGCCTCACGCAGTTGGGCCAGCCCTTTACCAGCGACGGCAGGGAAGGGGTCAGCAAGCGCGTACACGACCTCTCCGACCTGCGCATCGATAAGAGCACGTGTACAGGGAGGCGTTCGTCCGTCATGGCAGCACGGTTCGAGCGAAACGTAACAAGTGGCTCCGAGGGCTTGTTCACCGGCACTCTCGAGGGCCATGACCTCGGCATGGGGGCCACCCGCCTTAAGATGGTAGCCTCGTCCGACGATATCGCCATCCTTTACAATAACAGCTCCAACCATCGGGTTGGGCCAGGTTGTACCTCGACCCAATTCCGCAAGGTCCAGGGCTTCCTTCATAAATGACTGTGCGTCCGGATGGAGGTTCAATCCCGATCCCCCTAGACGCTATTGGTTCCGTCGGAGCCTTCGTCGGTGAGATCGCGGACTGTTTCAACGAAATCTCCGATGGCTTCGAAGGATAAGTAGACCGATGCAAAGCGCACATAAGCGACTTCATCACGATCTCGCAGGAATTCCATGACCATTCCGCCCAATTCTTTGGCGGGTATCTCTCGTCGGCCATTCGCGATCAATGTGCTCTCCACATGATCAAGAAAGCCTTCGATATCATCTCTGGAGACAGGTCGTTTCTGGCATGCGCGTTCGATTCCACCGCGCAACTTGGCCCGGTCAAAGGACTCCCGTAACTTCGTCTTCTTTATGACCGATGGGCGTACATCTTCGATGGTTTCGTAACTCGTAAACCGACTCGTACAGCTCGGACAAGAACGCCGACGTCGAATTGCGAGACCTTCGCGAACGATACGACTGTCGATGACCCTCGAGTCAGAATGGTTACAAAACGGGCAACGCATAATACTGGCGTTCCTGGGTTCAGTGTTTCTCGATTGCGGCGATCTGATCGAGCCTTGATTGATGGCGTTGTTCGAAGGAGCCTTCGAACCAGAGACGGACACATTCCCAGGCATATTCTCGCGCCATCAACCGCCCACCAAGGACCAGTATGTTGGCGTTATTATGCTCTCGGGCCATCTGCGCCGTAAACGGATCGTGTACAAGAGCTGCGCGTACGCCTTCAAACTTATTCGCCACAATGGACATTCCTATGCCCGTCCCACAGACGAGGATACCTTGCTCGACCTCACCCGTGGATACCATCGAGGCGACTCGAGTACCGTAGACCGGATAATCTACACGCTGTGAGCCATCTGCCCCCAGATCTCGCACTTCACATCCAGCCTCAGTCAGCTTTTCACGCAAATAATCCTTTAACGGAGCACCTGCGTGATCTGCCCCCAATGCGATACATCTTATGGCCATCGGTACAACCCCCTCATTGCTGGGCGCTCAATATAGACGAAACATGGGCTATTTGGTCAAGTCATGCCGTGGGCAATACCAAGAATTTGGTGTTTTCAGCACGTTGTTGCCGTCATTTCACCAGCTGTGGTACACCTCCATCCGATCTGGACGATAGCTCTTCAGCCGTTGTCCTGGGCCGTGATTTACTCAAGACGAAATGAGCAGCATGAGACATAGCGCAGATAATAGAAACCCATTGGATTGGACGGTCGACCTACTGGCCGTTTCTGTGTACGAAAACGAATGGCAGAATGATGCGGTCCTGGAGGCCGCAAACAAGGCATTCGATGGCCAATTATTCGCACTTTTGGAGAACGAAAAGTTTGCCGGCAAAGCAGGTGAAGCTCGTACCGTAGACACCCTTGGAGCGACCCATGCCAAAGGCATCGTCGTCGTGGGCCTTGGGAAAAAGAGCGATATGACATCAACCCGCTTGCGGGACACCACGCATCTGGTAGTCCAACAGGCCGCGAAACGGAAATCGAATAGTATCGGTTTTGCTGCAGTGTCGTGTTCTGGGATGGACACGGAAGAATGTCTTGAGCATTTGATGACGGGTGTTGAGCTCGGGACCTATCGTTTCGATACGTATCTCAGCGAATCCAAGCCGGTGGAGATTGCCGACGTGATCTGGTCTGTTCCCGCCGACAGTATCGGCGGAGCGGAGACCCGAGCTCGGGCGATGGCGGCCGGCGTTGTACTCACCCGTAATCTTGTGAATGAGCCCGCCGGGACCTGCACCCCGGAACGAATGGCCGAGCAAGCGCAAGAATTGGCCGACACCTATGGTTTTTCCATCTCCGTTCTCAGCCGGAAAGAGCTGAAAGAGAAGGGCTGCGGTGGGATTTTAGGGGTGTCTGCGGGTAGCGCCCGTGAGGCACATTTGATTCATCTGATCTATCGTCCGAATGGAACAGCAAAGCGCCGTCTGGCCCTGGTTGGTAAAGGCGTGACCTTCGATTCCGGCGGCTACGATATGAAACAGCGCGGTGAGATGCTTGGCATGAAAATGGATATGGCAGGCGCCGCAACGGTTTTGGGGGTGTTCAAAGTTCTTGGAGCATTACGTCCCAATGTAGAAGTCCACGGCTTTGTTCCTACCTGCGAAAACCTGGTCAATGGTGAGGCGTATAAGCCGGGCGATGTTCTCACCGCGTACGGTGGGAAGACCATTGAGATCGGTAATACGGACGCAGAAGGGCGCTTGTTGCTTGCGGATGCGCTGGGTGCGGCCTGCGATGAGAAGCCCGACGCGATCTTCGATATGGCTACCTTGACTGGTTCGACCATGATCGCTCTGGGCGGCTATACGGCGGCGGTCTTCTCCAATGATGAAGAGCTGGGTGAGGGCTTTCTGGCCGTCGCGAAGGAGCGAGGGGAATCTTTCTGGCCACTACCTCTGGACACGAAGCTACGCAAACAGCTCGATTCCAAGATCGCGGACATAAAGAATGTAGGAAAGCGCTTCGGTGGAGCGATTACCGCGGCTCTGTTCTTAAAGGAATTTGTCGGGGATACCCCGTGGGTACATCTTGATATCGCTGGCCCCGCATATGTAGACGCGGAGTTGGGCTCCACACCATACGGTGGTACTGGGTTTGGTGTTCTAACCCTCGCCCATTATCTCGGACAACAAGCGGACGACTAATCCGAGACCATCTGTCTCAATCAATCGTCACCCGCCAACAGCGATGGATTTTTCGGTTCCGGAAATCATCCGGAATACTATCTGGAGTCAGCTCGGTCAGCGCAAAGTCGTTTTGCAGCGAGGGGTCCAGCTTAAAGCGCCGAAAGTTGGTGGAAAAATAGATCGTGCCTCCAGGGCGCACCAGGGCCGCCGTATCTCGTAGCATTTGTACATGGTCGTCCTGAATGTTGAGCTGCTGTCGCATTTTCTTACTGCGCGAGATGGTCGGTGGATCCAGGATCACCAGGTCGTATCGGTCCCGTCCGGATTTTGCGTTATGTAGAAACTCAAGCACGTCGGCCCGTTCGAATCGGTGATGCGGCCCCTTGAAATTGTTCAATGTCAGATTCTTTTTTGCCCAGTCCAGATAGATGTTGGACATGTCCACGGTCAGACTACTACGCGCACCGGCTTGAGCCGTACAGACAGTAAAGGCTCCGGTGTAGGCGAATAGATTTAGGACATCACGGCCCTCGGCTTCTTTGGCTGCCATTGAGCGCGTATTCCTATGATCCAGAAACAATCCGGTATCCAGAAAGTCCGACAGATTTACGAGAAAACGGTTCGGTCCCTCATGGACGATCTCCGTACGGGTCGTGCCCTCCAACCGTTCGTATTGGGACTGTCCACGTTGCCGGTGGCGTATCTTTACAAAGATATCCGCCGGGTCTACGCCGAGCGTTGGTCCAATAACCGGAAGCCAGGAGGATTGGAATTCTTGTAGTTCCCCTGCATGTTTGGGGTCTCTCGATTCGTAAAAGGAGATATGTAGACAGGATCCGTACCGTTCGATGGCGATCGGTATCTCCGGAATGTCTCGGTCATACATACGATAGCAATCTACAGTGTTTCGTTTTGCCCAGCGCTGCAGGTGGCGTCGTCGCTTTGCCAACCGATTGGCTAACATCTGGGCGCGGTCTCCCCCTGCATTTCCTTGATTGGACTCTGTCGTACTCATGTAGTTTTCTCCATAGATGAGAATGTAAGCCAGTATTGGGACGTGTTCAAGGGGAGGAATTTTCTTGCCCAGATCCGAAAGTTCAGGTTGATGTTGCGAAGCGGCGCAGGCTTCGGTATCTTGCCGCCACTTGTTATCGAATGGAGTTTCCGGAATGTTGAATCGTTGGGTTTCTTTCATCCTTATTTTATCATTCGGCATGTTGTCCTGTTACAACAGCTACCGGGTGAGTCCAGAGACATTCGCAGGTTTACAGCGTTCCGAAGACGGAAACCCCGTAACTGTGCGCTCTAATAAGGGAAAGAATCTTGTGGTTACGCAGGATTCGAAGCTTTTTGTCTTATCGGACGGTGGTCGGCGCTATCCCATCACCCCATTCAACTTCAAGATGACGGGAAGCCAGCTTGTGGCGCCAGATCGCGATTATATCCTTAAGGTGAATAGCCTGAAGGCCTTCGAGGTGGATGTTCCATCGCGGACCAAAACCTTGAGCCTGATTCTCGGTAGCGCCACGGTCGTGGCCGGCGCGATTGTTGGTCTTTACTTCATGTACGGACAGAAGACGGTCGGCTCGAACTAGTTGCTGTCTTCATTACGCCGATATTCGGCGAAGGTATAGCTGACACCTGCTTCGACTTTGGGGTCGGAGCGATGGGTAACTGTGTATTCGGAGCCCACCGGCGGAAAGAATGTGTCACAGGGAAATGTGGCGTCGACCTCGGTCAGGAGCAGTCGGGTACAGTTCGGCTGTTCAATTGCTTCCCGGTAGATTTGTCCACCGCCGATCACGAAGATCTCTCCCACATCGGACTCTGCTGCGAGGGCCAGCGCCGCCTCAAGGGAGTTGGCGCATAACACCCCGTCGGGCAACGCATAGTTGGGTTGCCTTGTAAGGACGACGTTGAGACGGCCGGTCAGTGGTTGGAAACGGGCTGGTATGGACTCCCAGGTGCTTCGCCCCATGATCACGACATTCTGTTTCTCTCCGGAGCCCACGGTTGTCTCTTTGAAATACGTTAGATCGCCAGGCAGATGCCATGGCAAATCTCCGTCGACTCCGATCCCACGCCCGGCATCGGTAGCAGCGATGATCGTGTATTCGATCATACAGCGACCTTGAACCGGATAAAGGGGTGGTGCTTGTAATCGAGCAGCTCGATATCGTCGAAACCCAGATCCCAGATGGATTTGTCGGCGATTCGTACGGTTGGACGCGGCAGGGGGTCCCGCTGCAGTTGTTCTCGTAGACCATCGATGTGGTTCAGATAGATATGGGCATCACCGATGGTGTGAACGAAGACACCCGGTTGTAGATTGCATTCCTGGGCAATCATCATGGTGAGCAGCGCATAGCTCGCGATATTAAACGGAACGCCGAGAGCAACATCTCCAGAGCGTTGATAGAGTTGGCAATCGAGCCGTCCATCGATGACATAGAACTGGAAGAAGGAATGGCATGGGGGGAGCGCCATCTTTTCCAGGTCACCAACATTCCAGGCGCTGACAATGATACGGCGTGAGTCCGGTTGGGTTTTGATCAGATCAATAGCTCGTTGAATCTGGTCGATTCCCGTCCCACCCCAGTTTCGCCACTGGTATCCATAAATGGGACCCAGGTCGCCGTTCTCGTCAGCCCAGGCATCCCAGATAGGAGTGTGCTCGGTCAGGTCCTCATTTATATTTGTGGAGCCTCGTAAGAACCAGAGGAGCTCGCGAACGATGGCAGAGAAGAGGACCTTTTTGGTGGTGAGTAGGGGGAAACCCTGACGTATATCGTAGCGTGTCTGTGTACCGAAGACAGAGATGGTTCCTGTACCGGTTCGATCCGCCCGTTCTTCGCCGTTTTCAAGAATATGTTCAACGAGGTCTAGATATTGTCGCATTCCCGATTTGCCTCACGACCTTGATTCGGTGATGGATTCACTGTGCATGAAATTAGAGCGAATAACGATACAAGCGGAACGCTCCCTTGGCACGAGGATCTCTTCGGAACTCTACCGGGGCCGGACTCGTAAAACCATTCACTTTGCGTACCCAACGTTTAATGAAGATCTTCACTTTATCCCGATTCGATTGCTTCTTGTCCACATGGGAAAAAACACATTTTGCGTAGAGTCGTGTGAAGTCCTTTCCCTTGCTCGATGCGTGCCACCAGAACCGGAAGGCGTCCTGGGGAGCCTGCGAATGGATCAGCGATCGAAACGCGCGGCTATTTCCCTTCATTAGAATCGAACAGAGATTCGCAGCCAGTTGCTCTGGCTTGGAAGAAGCGCTCGGGGAGGTTTCCGGCGCGATCTTGGCTCGTGGCGGCGCCGGTGCTTTTTCTACGGGAGGGGGCGGGCTGGTGGATGGCCCTCCGAATGCAAGGGCTGGAACAAATAAGAAGACTGCAAGCACCATGGGGATGATCTTGGACATTGATAGGACCTCGGGCGGTTCGAATCAGGAATGGAAAAACTCAGAGTTCATCAGGGAAAGACGTATGACCCGCCTTTTCATTCATACCGCGTACATACCGTAGCGGAAAGTCGTTTTTTTTTTGTTTGATTGAAAGAGGGGAGAGAAGCTTCGATTCGTTGTTATATTGACACAGCCGTAACTATCAAATAGCTTCCCGCATTGCGTTTTGATTGTTACAAACCTCGGGTTTAATCCGAGAAATGAGGAGGCTGGTCATGCACCGGTGGCTTGTCCTTGCCCTAGTCTGTATTTTAGTTCCCTTAAACGTTCACTCGAAAGAGAGTGACGTGGACGTTACCTTTTCTATGAAAGCGGGTGGCGGGGGAGAATTCTGGAGTCAGCCGAGTAATACTACGGTTGTTCCGGATTTAAACCAGTCTGGAGAGCAATTTGATTTCCCCCTATTTGCTGATGCGCGTGGTGGTTACAACTACAGCATGGGCTTTTTCGGACAACTTCGAGTGATACGTCATTTTGGTATCGAAGTCGGCTTTGTGATGACCCATAGGACATTCATAGAGCAGACCACCTTTACGTACCATGATGTAACCAATAGCGATATCGACACGACCAAGTTTGACGAGCGTGTGCATTGGGCCGTTTATCGTATCCCGATCATGGCGAAGTTCCTGGTCCCGGTCAGCAAGAGCCTCGTATGGGTTGGTGCTGGTGTAGAGTTCTCCTACGGTCGTTACGCCAATACGGTGTTCGATAAGATGAGTGGCGAAGATCTGCAGGGAAAACGCAAGGATTTCAAGTACCTGCTAGCGCAGGAGCAAGACGATCTCTATTTGACATTTGGGGTCGGCACCGAGGTCTGGGGTAGCCCGAACTTCCGTGTGCCCATCGAACTGCGGTTTGGCTACAACTTCCGTCAGCCCAGCAATTACTACGATCGAGCTGTATTCGATGCGTTGCCGAATGCAAATCCAACCCGGGTAGATGGCAAAGATGTCTATCCATATCCTTCGTCGATGACAATAAAAGCCCGTGACTCCTGGTACGGCGAGGTGCTTATCGGCATCTCGTACGACCTGTACTAAGGAGGGCACGATGTTGAAGGTCAAATCCATGACATTCGGAAATGTAACAAGATTCTTTGCCCCGATTGGGCGTCTCACCTCTCCAATGGGTCGTCTACCACGATTCAGCCTGATGCTGGTGTTGGCGCTGACGTTCCTGCTCTCTCCAATGGGGACGGTATGGGCCCAGTCGTATGTAAATGCCCAACGCTTTGAGCCCTCAATTCACACCTTTGGCCAGTTCCGATTGGAGAGCGCGAAAGTTACCCGTGGAATGCGACCCAGCTTCTTTGTTGTGTTCAACCATGTGGGTGAGCCATGGGTACCGGAGTTTACGGCTTATTCTGGAAATACTCCAATCGACGATGGCGGTACCTTCCTGGAGCAGCTCGGAACCCTGAATATCGTGGGTGCTTTCGCATTCCTCGATTACGGTAGTCTCGGGTTCGACATGCCTCTACATCTGTACCGGAGTGGTAAGCTCCGCGGAGAGAATGTGGAAGGATTCTCGACCGGTGATCTACGGATCAGTTTGAAGGGAACGTTCCTGCCTCCGCGCATCAGCCGGTTAGGCGCCGCGATCGCAGTAGAGTTTGGTGTCCCGACCGGAAAGGATGGCATGTTTACGGACGAAGCGGCCTTCTATATGGAAGAAAAGCTCCTCCTGGAGGGGCGCTCCAAAGGCGCTCGGCTTCTCTACAATCTTGGTATCCGCCATCGATTCCATGACTTCGATAAGGACGCCAATGCATTGCTTCAGCCCGATGGGAATGGTGTGGTCTACCAGACGCCTTTGTTCTGGGACTTTACGGATCCGACGGTATCGAACTCTCTGACTCTTGCTCCTGTAGCCAACGAACGTTTGAAAGAAGAGCTACGGCATGCGCTTGGTATTGGTATCTATCCCCAGGCGGCTGAGGGAATGGTCGAGATCATTATTGAAGGTGCCATGGGCACATCGCTGCGTCGGCCATTTGAGAAATCTACGACCTATCTGGAGTCCACGGCTGGTGTGAAACTGAATCATACCAACGGATTCATGCTGGGTCTGGGTGCCGGTGTTGCTTTTATGTCCGGTTATGGAAACCCAAAGTATCGTGTATTCGCGTCGGTTGGGTACCAGCCGCAGGAATATCGCCCCGAAGATACCGATGGCGATGGCCTGGTGGACGACAAGGATCAGTGCCCGAAAGAGCCGGAAGATTTCGACGCCTTCCAGGATGAAGACGGTTGTCCGGAACCCGACAATGATCAAGATGAGATCCTTGACGTCGACGATAAATGTCCTCTGGATCCAGAAGACTACGACGGTGTCGCGGACGAAGACGGTTGTCCCGATGGGGATAAAGACGGCGACGGCATCGATGATGCTATCGATAAATGTCCCGACAAGCCGGAGGATATCGACGGCTTCCAGGATCAGGATGGTTGTCCCGACGCCGACTCTGACGGTGATGGGATCGATGATCCAGCGGATAATTGTCCGAAGGACGCCGAAGACAAAGACGGCTTCCAGGATGCGGATGGTTGCCCCGACCTCGATAACGACGAGGACGGCGTACCCGACCGTGCGGATAAATGCCCGAATGATCCGGAAGACAAGGACAACATCGCCGATCAGGACGGTTGTCCGGAACAAGACGCCGATAATGATGGTGTTCTGGATGCCCAGGATGGCTGCCCACTTGAGCCAGAGAACATCAACGGCTGTGAAGATACGGACGGTTGTCCCGAGGCGAAGAAAGTCTGTGTGACGTCAAAGAAGATTGTCATCACAGAGAAGATCTTCTTCGCGACCAACCGCGCACGTATTCTCAAGAAGTCGCACGATCTTCTCGAAGAGGTGGCACAGGTTATCCTGAACCACTCGGAGATCGAGCTTATCGAGATCCAGGGTCATACGGACTCACGCGGTAGTGATTCCTACAACCGTAAGCTCAGTGAAAAGCGAGCGAAGGCTGTACATAGATTCCTGAGCCGATTGGGTGTGCCTCGAGGCCGTATCCAGTACCAGGGCTATGGTGAGGAGCAACCGATCGCGGATAACGAGACCGATGAAGGGCGTGCGAAAAACCGGCGTGTAGAGTTCATCATCTTACGCCAACGTACTGAGTAGGTTCTGAATGAATGGACGGACCCGGTTTCTCAACGCGGCTCGTCGGGAATATGTAGATACTCGCCCAGTCTGGATGATGCGCCAGGCTGGGCGGTTTCTTCCCGAATATAGAGCGATCCGTGAAAAGACCTCGTTTCTGGAGTTATGCGCCAATCCGGAACTGGCCTGCGAAGTGACCATGCAGCCCATCCGCCGATTTGATGTGGATGCGGCAATCATCTTCTCGGATATTCTGGTCCCCATCGCCAAGATGGGGCAGACGCTGACCTTCGGTAAGGGGCATGGGCCACGCCTTGCTCCTCCAATTCGCTCCTGGGATGACTTTCGGATGTTACGCCGTATCGATCCCTATGAGGAGACGCGAGAGGTCCACGAGACCGTGCAGCGGGTTCGTGACGCGGTTGGTACCGAGAAGGCTGTCATTGGCTTCGCGGGTGCTCCTTTTACTTTATTGGCCTATATGGTGGATGGAGAGGGGAGTCGAAACTTTGCGGAGACGAAACGGTTATTGTTTTCGGAGCCGGACCTCGCCCACGAGATTCTGTCTCTGATCGCCGACGTTATTGTCGATTACCTGGGCATGCAGATCGATGCAGGAGCCGACGCTGTTCAGTTATTTGATAGCTGGGCGGGACTGCTCAGCCCGGATGATTTCGATACTTTTGCGGGGGCGTATGCTGCCTCCATTATGGAGCGTCTAGCCGATCGAGGTACCGCCCGTATCTATTTCCCCAAATCCATCGGCGCCTATCTGGAGCGTGCGAAAGCGGTGCCATGCGAGGTGGTCGGTGTGGATTGGGCCCAGGATCTGTCCAAGGCCCGCGAACTCTTTGCGCCCGACCGCGCGTTACAGGGGAATCTCGATCCCACGGCGCTTCTGGGCACCCGGGAACAGCTTGATACGCGTATTGATACCCTGCTTGCGGCTACCAAAGGCTACGCGGGTCATATCGTGAACCTGGGCCATGGCATTATACCTTCTACGGACCCCGAAACCGCGCTGCATTTTGTCCGCCGGGTACATGAGTTGGGGGCGGGTTGTTGCGACGCCGATGAGGGCTAGGCCATGTTGGATGTGGCCATCGTCGGAGGCGGGATCAGTGGCCTGACTCTAGCATATGAACTGGGTGAACGCGGATTGAAGGCGCGAGTCTTCGAGGCGAAGCCCGTGGCTGGCGGAAATATTCAGACGGTGGAGGAGCAGGGCTTCTTCTTTGAGACCGGTCCCAACGGCTTCCTCTCTCGGGTGCCAGATACCTATCGGCTTGCCCAGAGGCTCGGGCTCGAAGAACAGGTTATCAGCGCGTCTCCTTCGGCGAAAACACGATATCTATGTATGGGTGGGGAGCTCAGAGCCTTGCCATCCGGCTTGTTGGCTCTTCTCCGTACGTCGACGTTGCCCTTTGGTGCTCGACTACGAGTGCTAAAAGAACCGTTCGTGGGACGACGTCCAACGGATGTCCGAGAAGAGACGATCGCTCAATTTGTAGGAAGACGACTTGGACACGCTCTTGTGGACTCCTACGCCGACGCCTTTGTGTCGGGGGTCTTTGCTGGAGATCCGAATCGCCTCTCGGTAGATGCGGCTTTCCCGGGAATGGTGACGACCGAGGCCACGCATGGAAGTCTTGTCCGTGGGGGAATACGGGCGGCACGAGCGCGTAAGAAGACCCACGCCGATATTCCAAAAGGTCTACTGAGTTTTTCTGGCGGAATGGGCGTGCTGGTACGGGCCCTCGAGGACCAGCTCGGGTCCGATGGGTTGCAACTCGATACGCCCGTGCGTGCGTTGAAACAAGCCGACGAAGGCTGGGAAATATACGTCGATGGCGAGTCTGTTCGGGCCCAAACGGTTGTTGTTGCCACTCCTGCCCATTGTGCATCGGATCTTATCAAAGAGTTTCATGCCGAGAGCGCATCCCGACTGTTGGAGATACCCTATGCCCCGATTGGCGTAGTGGGTCTGGGTTTCGCACGCGAGCATATTGGTCATGCCCTCGACGGCTTCGGTTATCTGTGTCCCGAAAAGGAAGGGCAAGCCATTCTAGGATGTCTCTTTTCATCCAGTATATATGCAGGGAATCGTGCCGCGGATGATCAGGTTCTACTTCGCATTATGCTTGGTGGGATCCGCCACCCGGAAGCGATTGAGGGGAGTGAAACTGAGGTGATCGGGCGTGCGCTGGATGCGATTCGCGGACCCCTGGGGATCAAAGGCGAGCCGCATTGGTCGAAAATGGTTCGATGGGAGCGAGCCATACCGCAATACCATCTGGGACATCAGGCTCTTGTGGCGACAATCCGTGAGCCGTTGGAGGACAAGGGATTGTTTCTTCATGGCAACGCCTATGAGGGCGTAAGCGTAAACGATTGTATCCGAACCTCAGGTGCTCTC
The DNA here is from genome assembly GCA_002728755.1 of Myxococcales bacterium. Taxonomy (GTDB): domain Bacteria; phylum Myxococcota_A; class UBA9042; order UBA3505; family UBA3505; genus UBA3505. The sequence continues at coordinate 62,691 of PBVT01000041.1, read as the reverse complement.
GCGGAACGGATCGAGTCGAGCCGTCCCTCTCGTTGACTCCCGGAACGGAATCAGCGCGATAGTATCGAAGCAACCAGCCCCGGTAAGTCCTCTGGGTTTGAAGCCTGATAGTCGGGTTGGAGCTCCCCAGGTTCTGTTGCATAGCCCCAGGCACACCACAGTGTCGTGGCCCCAAAGGCCCGACCCATTCGTATGTCTCCGGCGCTATCACCGATCATCACGACGGTGCCGTTCTCGGGCTGGTATCCGCATTGTTCCGCGGCGGCCTGGAGCGGAATGATGCTGGGCTTGGACTCGCTACAGGTGTCACCACCCACCACAGCGCTGAAATGGTCGGCGACCCCCAGGGCTTCCAGGAGGCGGCGCGAGATATGTTCGGGCTTGTTGGTTACGAGGGCGAGGGGAGCCAGGCTCTGCAGTTGCTGTAAGGCAGGGGCGATTCCCGCGTAGAGCTCGGTATCTACGGCTACGTTGTTCAGGTAATCGGACTCATAGGCGTCTTTGACCTTAGCAGGGATGTCTCCCTCACCATCCCAGAGTTCGGAGAAACAGACCTTGTACAGGGTCGGCATACCCTTATTTACGTAGGGGCGAATTGCATCTGCCGCACGTTGGTCCAGTGCAAAGTGTTCTCGAACCCGATGAACAGCAGCCACCATATCGGTACGGCTATCTTCCAGCGTACCGTCCAGGTCGAGGGCGATCACGTTCATGATGCGGACGTCTTGGTCAGGTCTTCAATACTACCGTGGCCGTCCCCGTGCTCGGTAACTTTGCGCTCGCCGCTGGTTGAGCCCTTATAGGCGGAGAAAGGTCGCCCATTATGGGATCGGACCTCATGAGGAGTACCGCCCGGGATAACGAGAATATCACCCGCTTCGATGGTTACCGGTCCGTTGTCGAAGTGAAAGGTGATCACGCCCTCCACGGCACCGCGGATTTCGTCCTCATCATGACTATGACGACTACGAAGAAACCATGGCTCCACCGTCTGAAGGTCGTAGCAGGCGAAACCAAACCGGCGCATCTCGTCTGCTACGGATTCTGCGGTAGGATCGGTCTTATGGGGCCATTTATATACCTTGATCCCGGAAGAACTCATTGCGTACCTCATGGGCTGGATTCGTAACGATGGTTGGTTCTGGCGTCGTACCATAGGACCTTCCCGGACCCAGATGCAAGAGGAAGGTACAAAGGAAGATTCAGGATGGATCGAGGAGGATGGGTATTTCGCGCCCAAGTCCGATGGATTCCGGGCTTGGTGGGAAGGTCCAGGCGCAGATCTCGACACCTTGTTTCGACACCGCAGCGAGAGCTTCTGAGTATTTAGGGTCGATATGCGCGGCGGCGCGAAACGATGTTACGTCGGCGCGGCTGACGAAGAAGAAAAGCACTGAGCGCGCTCCTTCCTTCACCATCCCAGCCAGTTCATGGAGGTGTTTCAGACCGCGAGCGGTTACCGCGTCGGGGAACATCGCACAATCGTTCTCCACCAGAGTTACATTTTTCAGCTCGACATAGCAGGGGCGTGGATCGTCCGGGTGGTCTTCCAGCAGGATATCGATCCGGGATTTGTTCCCATACCGGACCTCGCGGCGCAGGCTACGATAGCCAGCCAAAGAGCTGATATGGCCCTTTTCAATCACCTCGGCTGCGATTCGATTGGGGGCTGATGTGTTTACATTGACCAGCACATCTCCCTGGGAGGCGATCTCCCAGGTCCATTTCAGCTTTCGTTCTGGCTTGTCCTGGGGGGAGAGCCAGACCCGGCTCCCGGGCTCTATAAGGCCCATCATACTTCCTGTATTCATACAATGGGCGACGACTTCACGTCCGTCGTCCAGATTGACGTATGCCAGGAAGCGCTTGCTACGCCGGACCAGGGTGCCGGCGTGTAGAGGAGGGGAAAAGATTGTTTCGTAATTGCTCACAGGAGGACCCTACCAGGTTCATTACGGGGGTAAAAGTGGGGATAATTCAGGTGCAGGGAATGGACAAAGAGCTGGGCTTGTTGCTCAATTACACCACGGAGGTTCCAATGCTGCATCATGCCCCATACCGTCTACGGAACGTTATCCCACTTGTCCTGGTGGGATGTCTGGCGTTTTTACTTGTACCCTTGACTATGACGGCAGTGGCTTCGGCCCAGGAATCGCCAGAATCCGCGACCCTGGACGACTACCCCCTTGATAGCGTGAGCCGAGAGGTGAAGCCCACAGGCCGAGTGAAGTGCCCGAAAGTGGAGCTGGTACGATATCGAGGTGATGTCATTCGGTACCATAAGCCAGTAAAGGTCTTTGTTGGCTTTAAGGACCGTCTCAAAAAGTTTGAGAAGGTTGTCGAAGAGGTGGCGATTGAGGTCTATGGGCGAGCACCGCGTCGTATCCGGCATATTGGAACCTATAACTGCCGTAGGATAGGCGGGTATCCCACCTTCATCAGCGAGCATGGACTGGGTAATGGGATTGATATTGCGGGCTTTGATTTCGGCCGCCTTCCACGAGGTGAGGAGTTACCGGAAGGGGTCTCAAAGCGACTCAAGCGTTCCTTTAAGGTGCGTATGTTAAAGCATTGGGATGGCAAGGGGCGGAACGCGATACACTCCCGGTTCCTGAAAACACTTGCACGTCGACTCATCGCGCGAGACGACATCTTTCGGGTTCTTCTTGGGCCGTCCTATCCAGGGCATAAGGACCATTTTCATTTCGACTGTTCCCCCTGGCGTATTGTGGAAGTCTTCGAGGCCGACGAGCGCTGAGTGGCTTGACCCTCTACCCGCCTAGCGTGGTATCCACAGATCCCATCGAAATTGGAAGGGATCATGGCCAATCGAGTTGAATTGTCGGATATCCAGCAGAAGGAACTCATTGCGTTCCGACGGCGTTTCCATACCTACCCAGAACTCTCTTACGAGGAGAGAGAGACAGCGCGTGCGGTCTACGAACAGCTCGAAGTTTTGGGAATGGAGCCAGAGATGATGGCTGACACAGGCGTTGTGGCAGTGTTGGACTCCGGTCGTCCTGGTCGTACTGTGATGTTACGGGCAGATACAGACGCGTTGCCAGTACAGGAAGAAAACACGCACGCCTACCGGTCACAGAACGATGGGGTAATGCATGCCTGCGGACATGATGGTCATACCGCGATAATGCTTAGTGTAGCTCGTTGGTTGAAAGAATCGGGTGCACTGCAACAGGGGCGTGTCTTATTCGTGTTCCAGCCTGCAGAGGAGCTTGCCGGAGGTGCCAAGGCCATGATCGAAGCGGGCCTTTTTGAGACCTATAAGCCCGACTGTTGTGCTGGTCTTCATCTCTGGTCCTTGGCTCCTACGGGTACCATTTTGGTGACGGATGGACCGTTCATGGCGTCCGCTGATCAGTTTGAGATTACGGTGAACGGACAAGGGGGACATGGGGGAATTCCCCATGAAGCGAAGGACCCGATTGTTGCGGCTGCACAAATGGTCGTCGCCTTACAGAGTGTTGTGTCACGCGCCATGGATCCGGCGGATTCCGTGGTCGTTACCATCGGTCAGATCTCCGGTGGAGAGGCTTTCAATGTGATACCGGACAGCGTTCGGTTTTCCGGTACGGTACGAACCTTTCAAGCGTCGGCCCAGGACGCCGTCGAAGATTCGATTCGTAGGATAGTGACCGGTATCGCCCAAGCCATGGGGCTGGATGTCGATATCAACTATACCCGTATGACGGTTCCGACTGTGAATGATGCACGGTATGCCGGTGTCGTCCGTCAGGTTGTCGAAGAGAGCAGCACCATGACCCTTGGCGAGCCAGGATTCCGCACCATGGCTGGTGAAGATATGGCGTACTTTCTAAACGAATGTCCGGGAATCTATTTCTTTGTTGGCGCTGGAAATGAAGCGGTAGGTGCGCAATACCCACATCACCATCCCTGCTTTGAGATCGACGAAGCCGCCTTACCGTTTGGAGTCGAGCTGCTTTGTGAGTTCGCTCTTCGTTGTACGCTGGATTGATAACCCGGATTATTGTGTCCGTTCACCCCAGAACGACGAAATAGGCTCGAAAAGGGCGTCGGTCATATAGAAGGTAGCGTCCCATTGGCAATGTGTTCCCACCATGCCGATGGTGTCCGTGATACGGTCAAAGCCGATATCAATCAGGGGGCAGGGGGCTTCACTTGGAGTACCGATGGACAGATTCCCACCATTCTTCATGATCTCATTTCGAAGATAGGCACCACCCACTCCAATAGCGGCCTGGCAGGCCGGATCTGCGGCCCAGGCTACAATCGGCGGGATATGTGGTCCGATGGTCTGGGAAAAGTTGGCGCAACAGGTCAGATAGCTGCCGTTATTATCGATACATGCGCCTCCACCAAATAAGACGGCGACCATTTTTTCAAAGGTGTCGATAACTGGAAGGCCGTTGCTTCCGTCCCCAAGAACACGTGGAAGGACCTCTTTTTCGATCAGATAGTCCAGGATCAGAGCGTAGTTGAAATTAGGAACGTCATGGTCTTCGATCCATAGATTGGTTCCGATAGTACCTGCGTTCGGGCTGGACTGGGGATAGACGCCCAGAACCTCGGTAAGCTCCACCTCGTAGAACCCACAGTTTGCGTCGTTGGGTGGGCAGTTGAGATCGTATTGCCAATAGAAACCGAGTCTATCCCAGCGTTCTGCGACGGAGCTCTTGGGATATTCGTAGACTCCCGGTTGTGAAGTTGGGACGGCTTCTTTTGAGACAACCATCGTAGACGCAAACCGGATGTTGGACAGCAACTGTGTTAACGATTGACCCGTGAACACAGTGTTTTGACCGAGCATGTCCGCCATGAGGTTGAGCAGAGCCTGGTCTGCATATTCGGCTACAATATAACCTACTGGTGAGAGCCCATTGGAGTTTGTCAGTAGACCACAGATCGTTCCGAGGAACCCTCCAGCGTTTTCACAGACACTTGTGACAAGGAGCTCGCCCGGGTTGTTGAACAGATCCGTCAGCAGTTGATAGGTCGCCGAAGTGTTGCCCTTCGTTCCGGTGACCATATCCATATAGGTGTCGATATTGTAGACACCCACGGTCTTCAGGGGGAGGTCGTCGACGACAATCTGGACTTGTTGCGCGACTCCATCGCGTATTGGCACATTATCGAGGCATCCTGTCGCTGTGATAGCTCCGGACGCGGGTCCCACGACCTGCACCGTATAATATCGATCTTCCGTGGGCAGGGTTCCAGGCAGTGTTTGGAACACCGCTGTGTTGTTCATGCCCAAGGGGCCTTGCACCGCCGTCGGTATGGCCTGTTCAAAACTATCCGGGTGAACTGTTGCGCAACTCGGTTGTCCGTTGGCCGTGGCATATACATTGGTGTTGTAGGAGGGCAGATTGGAACTGCCGACCATCTGCATTGAGACCGTGAGTACCGGTGGGTTGGGGGAGTCGAGGTTTATAAAGAATCGTAAGACTCCAGCCTGTGGGTCATTGGCAGATGTGATACTGATTTCCGCGGTACCGCTTGATTGGGCTCCAGTTTGAATGGTCACACTCGCAGTGCCGTCGATCTGGGTGACAGACGAGTTACTAAGGAGTTTAACCAGGCTCTCGGGAGCTGTTGTCTGGTATTGGATGAGACCATTGGGTAATGGAACGCCCTGCCAATCGGTATATCGGATATTAATTTGAAAGGTCATTCCTGCCGAGGCATCGATGACACATGCCGTTGTACAGACCTGGCCATCGCTGGCTACGTGCTGATGGAATGACAGAAGATTTGGGAATCCGGTCGGTGGCGGGGTTCCGGTGTCCGGCATCGGAGTTCCCGGGGTTCCCGGCAGGATCGGTGTCTGGTCTGTGACAGTTTCACCACAGCCACCGGCCGCCAAGACAAAGACTGACAATAATACAATGGTCAGGCTCTGCAGGAGTTTTGACGAGCCTCCCGCTATTTTTTTCTGTTTCAAAAAATAAATACCCATATTCCGATCCCTACATCCCAATTTACAGAAATATCGTACTGGCTTTCTAGTAACAGTCCAACTTCCCATCGTTACAACTGCTCTCCTACGGTCCTCCTCGCCACCGAAAATAACCAGATCCATCATATAATGTGGCATCCTTCCTGGCCAACTGTTAGGATTTGCCCAACTCGTGAGGTAAATATGATGTGGAATCGGGTAGGTCTATGGTTGCTACTGTTGGTTAGCTATGGCCTGTTTTGTAGTTGTGGTAATTCGGCAGATGGTGGGCCTGTCGATCCCATTAAGGTGGTTTCGATAGATACAGAGGTCGAGGTTACGACCGTTCAGGCGGGCGATTCCGTCGATGTAAGCTGTATAGGTCGCGATCAGGCGGGACGAGTTCTGAATGTAGAAGGGTTTTCTCTCCAGATAGAGCCCAATGAGGGAGCATCCACAGAGGATTTGAAGGTCACATTGACTCTGGCCGGTACTGTGGACATTGCTTGTTCGTTGGAGGCCACGGGTCTCGTGGATGATACACCGGTGTCGGTTGAGGTTACACCCGGGCCGGCCTCGAAGACGGTAGCGTTCATTGAGCCAGCAGTTACAGTGGTGGACGAGGAGGCCGTTGTTACCTGCGAGGTCCAGGACGCCTACGGTAATGAAGTGTCTGGTTCGTCGATGGTGGCTCAGGTTCAACCAGATCTGGATGTCACGGTCGCAGGTATGGTTGTGAGTTCCACTCGCACCGGTGATTACGAGGTGGTTTGTGTACCAGAAGGTGCGGATGTCGGGGCCAAAGATACTGCCATATGGACTGTTGAGCCTGGTGTGGCTGTGACGTTAGATGGGCTTACCCTGGATCCCGATCTGGAAGATTTACCAGAGCAGCTTGCCTACACACTCGAAGATAAAATTACGGTGCACGGATATGGTGAAGATAGCTATGGCAACTTTGTATCCGATGTGCTTGTGACCGTCATCGGAATAGAGCCCGCTCTCGACCATGTGATTTTTGGGGACGATGACAACCGTGTTCGCTTCAAAGAAGAAGGTGTAGTGCTTCTCACCGCGGTACTGAAGGATAACCCGGACGAAACAGCATCGATTGAAATTACGGTTGATCAGTCCGGTCCGGATATCGTGATAATTGAGCCGGAGCGAGGATTGACGATGGATGGGGATCCCCAGGTCGTCGTATCCGGTGAAGTGTCGGACAATCTGGGCGAGGTGGAATGGGTCCGGATCAATGACAGCTATGTGAATATTGAGAAGGGTGGTTATTTCACGACCAGCATCCCCCTCGAATATGGGATTAACATGATTGTTGTGGAGGCGGCCGATCCATTCCTCAACGAGAGCCTTGTGGCACGCTCGGTTGCCTGGTCAACGAAGTGGTACCCGATGGATCCGCCGTCGTTGGCAACAAATGGCATCACGGATGGCATGTTTCTTATGTTTACCCAGGAAGCCCTCGATGATGGCGATCATGATCCGTCGCAAATCAATGATTTCGCCACAATATTTGAGATCATGATGGAGTCTATGGATCTGAATCAGTTCGTTGGCAATCCTATCGGAGAGTTTGCTGGCTGTAGCTATTCCATAAACAATATGCAGTTCGCGGACTCTGCTGTGTCGCTGACCCTGATCGATGGTGGCGTCAACATGGTGATTACCCTGTACGATCTGAGCCTCGATATGCAGAATTCCGGCCAGTGGTGGTGTGTACCAAACGAAACCATCACCTTGGCGAGTGTCACCATCGCCTCGGATATCTTGATTTCGATGCCGAATGGAGAGATCGAATCGAGCGCTGAGAATACCGATGTCAGTATCGAAAATCTGAGCTTTTCTGGTCCGTTGCTCAATCTGATTTCGGGGTTGATTACGCCGTTCCTGGAGACAACCTTTGAGTTTGTGATCAGTGACCAGATCTCAAATACGATCGGTGAACTTTTCGCGGCTATGGCCTTCAACCAGACGTTTGAGCTCCCGGCGATTTCGGAGGGTGGTACCCCCAATGAGCTGCAGTTGGAGACGGAGGTAGCTTCCATTTACTTCGAACCAGCCTTCCTACAACTGACGATGAATTCAACCGCCTATGCCGTGAATTCTCTGCGGCCCCATGAGGTTCTGGGAAGTATTGGTTATGCTGGCTGTGGGCCTAGCGGACAACCCTCTACACCACCGGAAAACCCACTCAAAATTGCAATGCACGACGATATGCTCAACCAGCTTGTCTTTGGTGCCTGGGACGGTGGTACCTTGAATCTGCAAATCGACAGTGCTGGTATCGGTGATATCGATGTCAGCCAGTACGGCATAACAGATCTGGTTATTTCCACAGACTTCCTTATGCCGATCGTCTTCAATTCCTGTACGGAAAAAGGTGATGTTGTGGAGATCGGTGATTTGTATCTCGATGCATCCATGAACCTGATTGGCCAGGAAGCACATTTTGGATTCTGGATTCAGGGCGAAGCGCCAGTTCAGATCGTCGTGACCCAGAACGAGGAAGGCGAGAACGAGATCGGCTTCGAGTTACTTGATCTCGACCCCCTCTATCTGGAGGTCGTCATCAATGAAGGCCCATTTGAAGGGAATGATGAGGGTATTATCTCCCTGATCAAATCCACCTTGTTGGGGGAGATGCTCTCCTCGCTAACCGGAGGCCTAGGAGGGTTTGCTATACCGTCCATAGACCTGAGCAGTGTAAGCCCGGATATCCCAGAGGGAACGAGTATCAACGTCAACATCTCTGATATCTTCCGCGAGAACGCGTATATGATTCTTGGTGGCTCCCTGAAATAGGGATAGAGCGTCGCGTCGTCAGGACTCTGTAAGAGTAAGGCTTATAGGGCAATGATCCGAGCCGTGAATCTGGTCGTGGATATCTGCATCTTCGATCCGACCTGCCAGGCCCGGCGTGGCCAACACATAATCGATACGCCATCCTACATTACGGGCACGGGCTCCCGCACGGAAAGTCCACCATGTATAACGGTCTGGTTCGTCCTTATGAATATGGCGAAATGTGTCCACCAATCCAGCATCTAACCAATCCTGGAAGGCATCGCATTCTTCCATAAGGAATCCGGAATTGTTCCGGTTTGCTTGGGGGCGGGCTAGATCAATCGGGCGATGGGCGGTATTGAAATCCCCCATCACGATGACCTCTAGACCGGACCGGCGGATCTCTGCGATTCGCTCAAAGACGGCCTTGTAAAACGCCAATTTGAACGGCACACGACTATTGTCGCGGTTACCAGAACCATTGGGGAAGTAGATGTTCAGGATAACAAAGTCATCGAACTCTGCGGCGATGATCCGCCCCTCTCTGTCGAATTCGCTGACGCCGAGATCGGTCCAGGTGTGTTTGGGTTTCTCGCGGCAGAATAGGGCGACTCCACTATATCCCTTCTTCTCGGCGGGCTGGTAAAAGGCGTGGTAGCCGGATGGGTCGACGATATCTGTGGGGAGTTGGTCCGGTAGGGCACGTACTTCTTGTAATCCCAGGATATCCGGACTGTCCGTACTGAGGTAGTCGAGAAAACCCTTCTTAAGTGCCGAACGGAGACCGTTTACATTCCAAGATACGATTCGCATGGTTACCACGATATTGTTGTTCTGCTACGGAAGTACTCCAAAACGGTTCCGTCTCGCAAGAGCCTGATCCAGATCCCACCTGGAGAGGGTTGGCAGGGTTGCCGCCAAGTTGTCCGTTAGGGTACGATGCGTGGGTTGGATTCAGTAGGTATTTGATGTACTCCAATTTGAGCGCAACAGAAGATCTGCAACGTTCATTGAACAGTGGTCAGGTCGTCGATATGACAATCGAGCGAACCGATCTGCGAGGTGTCGTATTTTCTGATGCCGCGCTTGAGCGTGTAAAGATGGAGTCTGTAGGCCTCCAAAGTGTGGATTTCCGTGGATGTCGTATGGTGCATCTTGGGGTGGTTGGCGCTGATGCACGACAAGCTGTTCTTGGGGGCGTACGAGCCGATCATCTGGAGATCGCATCCAGTGACTTTATTGAAGCCTCTTTTGCGAGAGGTAACGTTCGAATAGGGACGTTTCGGGACAGCCAATTTATCAATGCGCGATTTGATACGGCGCATCTTACGGAATTGGAATTCGATGGATGTGATTTGACCCATACTCGTTTTATGGATGCCACACTCCTGCGTTGTCGTTTTAAAGATTTGCGATTAGGGAATGCGAATCTTACGGGAGCGGATTTTACCGGGGCGACCTTATTAGACTGTGACCTTCGTGGAGCCAATCTCTATCGAGCCTCGTTTCGTGATGCGATTCTGGTGCAGGTTGATTTGCGCGAGGCGAATTTAGTAGATGCAGATTTTTCTGGGGCTACATGTATTGATTGCGCAATGGAAGGTGCAGACAGAGAGAGGATTTCCCATGACTGAGCAAGATAAGAGAGATGAGCTTAAAGAGGCGTTACGATCTCGAAATCCGGATGATCTGGCCGAGCTTTGCGCTGAATTGATGCTCACATACGGGGTACAAGCCAAGTCGGCCGGGCAAGGGGATGCGCTATCCATACCCCGCGAAATCCGTGAGATGGGCTTTGTACAGTTGATGCAATGGATGAAACAGAATCTATTTCTATCCGAGCTAGATCAGTTCCGGGTACGCGATGGTGCTGTGGAGGTTAGCATCGAAAATGATTGGAAAGAGCTCCAAACGAACGCTGCCTCTGCGCCAGTCCCGACACCAGAACCCCAAAGTGCACACAACCCGACCCAGCCTGCTCCCGCAGCGGAGTCACCTTCAACTTCAGAAGCGAACCCTGGTACCGAAGATAAAGGTAGCAGCGATCGATTCAGTATGTTGGAGCTGGACTGAGAAAGGGCGTTAGATGGTACGGCTCGGACTTTGGCTGATTTGTATTGTGGTGTGCTCCGGTTGTTTTGTGCACCCCGAAAAGAATTCTGGACCCGATGGATATCGAGATCAGGCGGCAATGGCCACGCTGGGCGAGTGGATTCCTGATAACATCGGGGAGCCCGGTGATACGACAGATTGGCGCCGTATTGATTTGGATGCAGGCGACTCGGTGCGTGTACGTGTGGTTGTTCAACGTAAGCTGGCCAACGTGGATGTCGGGCTGTATGAGGCCCGTGGGATTCTTCTAAAACACGCGGTGCGACCGGTGATTGCTCATGATGGGTATCGAATGGATCTGCACGATGAACTGCGGGATGGAACATACTATGTTCGCATCCGCTCTCTCGATAGAAGAGCTACCCCCTATTCCATACAGATTGTATCCGGCCCAGAAGCAAGAACTACAATCCACCGCGATTCCAATAGTCCTCCGCCTCAATGAGTGAATTAACGAAAGAATTTCAGATTCGCGCGGCGGGACTGACAGATGTTGGGCTCGTGCGCGTGGAAAATGAAGACGCGTTCTTCACCCTGGAGTCACCCGAAATATATATTGTGGCCGACGGAATGGGCGGTCATAACGCTGGTGCTGTTGCCAGCGCAATGGCGGTGAGTGCCATCCGTGACAATTACCTGGAGGGGTGGTCCCAGATACAGAGTACTCTTCGAATTATACCCGAAGATCTGGTGAAGGAGCGTCTTCGTGAAGCGCTCTTGGACTCGATCCATTTTGCAAACAGCTCCATCTATCAATCCTCGGTGGCGAATCCGGAATTAGATGGGATGGGAACGACCGTTGTGGCAGTCGTTGGAGCCGGTGAACATCTTGCCTTTGGTCATGTAGGAGATTCCAGGATCTATCGATTCCGAGACAAGAAGATTGCGCCGGTTACGCGTGACCACTCACTCCTCAACTACTATCTGGACCAGGGGTGGATCACCCAGGAGCAGATCCCGTATTTTCCTCATAAGCATATCATTCTACAGGCTCTGGGGGTGAACCCGGAGGTAGAACCCGATGTGATTATTCGGCGTAAACATCCTGGAGATGTCTATCTCCTATGTAGTGATGGACTAACGGATCTAATTGATGATCCGACTCTAGAATCCATAGCCGAAGAAATGGGGCTAGACGATCTGGCCCGATTATCCGAAGCCTATGTTGAAGCCGCACTCCGAGCAGGAGGGGTCGACAACATCACCGCGTTGTTGCTTGCCGTAGAATCTACTTCTTCGGAATAGGCAGACGCTGCTGGCTACCGCGTTGTAGACTGCTATCCTGCGGTCCCTTTTGCATAAGGTGCCAGGTGCCGCGGATGAAGCGATAGGTCAACTTGTCCTTTCGGCTCGGCTCCAGGGAACGATCCCAACGTTTCGGATTGTCGAGGCCACGCTTCGTCTGATGATCACGCCATGCCTTCTGCTTTTTCCCGATACGATCAATCGCTTTATGGGTGTTTTTCATAGCCGAGAGACTTCGACGCATCTTGTATTGTGCTGTCTCTTCCGGAACATCATTATACTTCTTATTCAGCTCCCGATTTAGAGCGTCTTTCCAGCCATTGGCCAATCGAAGTGGGTGTGTATATTGCCCCGGTACAGTGTCGCTAGCAGCAAACTCCATTAGCTCCGGCTTATTGTTCTGCACGATCTCTTCGAACATTTTGGTGGTGGCCTGCATATGCCCCCGAGTAATCTCTTGGGACTCCTCACGGAACATCTGCTGGACACCCATTCGAACCAGCTCTGTTGTATAGGTTACAAACATCGTAGACGTTGCGGATACGAGGTCTGTCTTATTGTGATCGAGCGTGTCTTGTACGACATTACCGCCTACTTCTGCGAGATTGGCGGGGTCAAAGAGCACTCCCATCTTTCCCTTAATCCATTGGAAATATGCGATTAGACCAATGGTAACCACCACGAGGACAATGACTCCACGCCGGAATTGCCGTTGCGCGGTTTCGACCTCACTCTTCAAATGGTCTTGGATGGTATTCATGTCGTTCTCCCTACGAGCCAGAATTCGGGCATCAGCTATTAGTCATCACCAAGGATTGTGTTGTCGCCACCAATCGCTTCGCCAAGAAGCTCAAGCCATAACCACATCACATCATGGGGATAAATCGTTTCGTTATTGTCTGCGCCGTAATATTTCTTCAGACTACCTTCCATAGAGGTCAATTGAGCGGCATGGGCTACCATCGTGTTGTTATAGACCTCCGCGAGATGCTTGCGGATTGCTACTCGTAGCTCCGTAAGTATTGCACTTTGCATCTCTTGCTGTGCGTTAGAACACACCTTCCGATCTGGTTCGTTTGGAATGGGCTTTCCGTCGTCTACTTTCGCTTTTCTACGACTGTCCTGGTAGGCAAGCCAATCGTGGTCGGTACAGCCAATACCGTTGTTCGCGAGGATGTTCTGCTGACGACTCTCTTCTTCCGCCATCGACTTGTCCAACTCGCGGTTGAAGTCTTCCTCCGCGTTGGTCTTGAAGATTGCGGTCTCTTTGTCTACCTGCGCATCGAACTGTTTATTGATTTCCGGTTTCTGAATACGGAATTCCTTTTCGTAGCGTGGCTGGAGGTGTTTTGACACGGCATCCAGTTTTTTGGTGCCTTCCTCTTGAAGCTCAGGGCTCTCAAGAGTGGCTCGTGCCTGGTTTATCATGGACCAGACGTTGGCTCCGACTATGAACAGGACCACAAGCATAAAGACAATGCGCAATAATCGCTGTCGCTTCTTGGCCTGCACATGTAGGGCAACAAGTGCGTGATCTGTATTACCACTTTCTACCATGGGTTTCCCCTCCCTTGGATGCCGATTAACACCGCATCATATTCGCGACAGTTGAAAGTGCAAGTCTTTGTTTCATCTTTCTGGCAATCGAACACCTGCTCACAAATCGTAAAGGGGATACTTTCCCATAGGTGTTTTAGGGAATCACCAGGGGATTGACATCGGCAAGCGCCGATACTCCAGTTGTGAGTTGCACCATCCGGTCGAGGCCTATGGCAATGCCTGCGGTGGGAGGACATCCGAGTTCCAGGGCGCGAAGAAAACCCTCTGGGAGAGGAGGCGGAGTATGACCCGCCTGTACTGCCTTGTGTCGATCTTGTTCAAAGCGGTGACGCTGTTCTACTGGATCCGTTAACTCTTCAAATCCATTCGCCATCTCCAGGCCGCCATAAAAGGCCTCGACTCTACGGGCTAGGCGAGGTTCTTTGGGATGAAGCCTACTCAGCAATGCCAAGGGGGCCGGATAATCAAAAAGAAAACAGGGAGAGTACTTGGTGACCAGCTCTTCTACGGATTCGACCCAGGCCTGATGAAAGATCTGACTATAGTCCGACTTCTCAGGGTAGGGGCCCAACCCCTGTTTCGTAAGCAACGTCGCAAAGCCCGCGGGGTCGAATGTCTCCAGGAGGTCAACACCTGTGGCTTCGAAAAAGACATCGCGGAGAGGAAGTCGTTGGAATGCGCTGGGCAGAGGAGGTGGATTGAATCCCTGGCTCAGGGCGTGCTCATAGAGTCGGTGGAAGAGCCCCTCGGTGACATTCATCAGGTCATCAAGGGTGTCCCCGACGCGATACCATTCCAGCATAAGGAACTCGGGCCGGTGAGTGGCGTCCGCTTCCCCGTTTCGAAACACGGAACCAACCCGGTATATGGCTTTGGCACCTGAGACGAGAAGGCGTTTCATGGCCAACTCCGGGGAGGTGTGTAGATAGAGCTCGGTGGACTGCCCCGTGCCTGCCAGAGGCTGATAGGTGGTCTTAAATAGCTGAATGTGGGGGTCGCACCCAGGCTCCGCCACGAGGCATGGAGTATCGACTTCCAGAAATCCGAGTTCGTCGAAATACTGCCGCGTACTCCGTATGTATTCTGTCCGTAGCTGAATTCGTCGAATAAAGTCCGTATCTGTCAGTGCCCGTTCGGGTCCTGGTGGTAACTCGGGCTCTGCGATGGTTTGCCTTGTCTCTGGACAAAGAGATACCCAGGAATCCACCGTAAGTCTTTGGCCGTCCCAGCTTCCAAAGACCCGGCCCATCCCATGATTACGAATGTCTGCCGTGTCTTTGGGAAGGTTCAACGGCACTTCACCACTCCAGTCCCGTAGATACCAACTCTGCTCTTTTTGATGGAGCCTCCCCACGATCTGACAGGGATGTCCCGATGTCTGGTGGAGATCTCGAACCCGAAGGACTTTTCGAGCAGCGTTGTCTGTTTGCGTTTCTGTTGCCAACAAATTTTCCGTTGCGTGTGTGTGGCGTATGTATCTTGTCCAGACGGTGATCAAAAGGAGAGAACGAACCGGATGCCTGGTCCGGCTTTCTCTATTGTGTCGATCCCTGCTAGTATGACCGGGATTCGGACAAGACATCCGTGGTTTGCCCGAGTGTATGGTAGGGAGAAGAGATGATCCATAGGATTTGGTTCTGGCTTTTAATATCGATGGTCTGGTTTCCGATGTCGGACCTGCACGCCAAGTCGGGCCGTAGTGTCGACATCATGCAATACCAGGATGTGCAACGCGGTATGCAGGGGTACGGGTTATCGGTCTTTCAAGGCTACGATCCGCAACGCTTCGATGTGGAAGTAATCGGAAAGATCGACAATAAATTTCCACACCAGGGCATGATTCTGGTTCGCGTGGCCGGACGGGGGTTGGAACATAGTGGAACGGTAGCGGGCATGAGCGGGAGCCCAATCTATATTGGTTCCTACCCCAACGGTAAGTTGGTAGGCGCGTTATCCTATGCCTGGGCCTTTGGAAAGGATCCGATCGCGGGAATTACACCGATTTCCAATATGCTCGATGATCTGGATCGTGACCCCAGAAGTATCTCGGATCGACATTGGCCGGATAAGGTTGGGGCGGTCTGGGGCCCCTATCTCGTCGATGGCGATCTTGCTGCCGCCATGGAGCGAATGGGGATAGGATCTACGCCAAAGTCCGAAGGGCCAATGGCGATGACAATGCCCCTTATCCTACCGGATTTGCCGGATGGATTATCGAGTGCCTTTCATAGCGGTTTAAGCCGTATGGGGATGACACCGATCAGTGGTGGAGGCGGTGGCCAGAGCAATTCGAAAGGCAGGCGTCTTGTGCCGGGGGGATCGTTGGGGATCGCCTTTATGCTAGGCGATCTGAATATGGTGGGCGTGGGAACCGTTACCCACGTCGAAGGAGACCGGTTAATCGGTTTTGGTCATCCCTTCTTAAAGATAGGTGCCACCAACTTCCCCATTGTGGATGCCTCGATCCAACACATCATGGCTACACAGAAGATCTCGTTCAAAGTCGCCAATGCAGGCCCGGTAATCGGTCAGCTGACGGGCGATTTTCAGGCGTCCGTGGTCGGTACGATGGCGAATCGTCCAGAGATGGTGCCGCTTGATGTTCGGGTTCGCTCGAAAGAGCTCGGGGTGGATCGAAAATACTCGATGCGTTTGTCGCCAATGCCCCTCACTCTACCTCTGGTTCTGGCAGGAGGTATCGGAGGTTCCGTACAAAATGCGTTGCCCCACGGGCTACCGTATCTTTATCGAGTCACTCTTGACTGGAAATTGAAGGATGGTCACTCCGACACCGTCGTCAGCTATAGCATGATTAAGGCACCGAAGATGGGGATGATGCGGGAGGTGCTCGGTGCATTGGTTAAGCTACTGCTGAACCCCTATCAATCGATTCAGATAGCGTCGTTGTCGGTGGATGTAGAGGTCATTCCAGAACAAAAGACAGCCCAGATTCTTCGCGTGTCTTCTGCAACGACGGAGGTTGAGGCGGGGGAAACTCTGCGGCTTGGTATCCACCTTCGCCCCTATGGAAAGGACGAGGCTGTGACGGAATATGTGGATTTGGCCATACCGGCGGATTACCCGACGGGTGTAATCAAAATTGAAGTCGGTACAGCGAAACAGTTGTTGGTATCAAAACGCGCCAAGCCGATCGATTTCGAATCCTATCTCCAATCGATTCGTCCTCTCGGAACCAAACGTGATCTGGTAGTGAGAATACCGAAGCCGGGAGCTGTGACTCTCGATAGTGGGGGAGGATTGTTTCCGAGCCCGCCGCCTTCGTTCAGTGCAGCCTTAAAGGCCTCCAGGGTAATGGTCGGTCCGCATCCGACCTTTCAGACGGTTTCGAAAACGGTGCCCTGGGTCCTGTTGGGTAAGACGTACATGAAAGTGAAGATAGCTCCTAGAAAACCCTCTTTGAAATAAGGGAGATGGGTGTGAAGAAATTTATCGTTATTATTAGTTGTCTTGGATTGATGGGCATCGTTGTGTCCGCGCAGGCCGGAGGAACCGAGCTTGTGGTGGACCAGGGCGTCCAGTCCTTTGATCAGGGAACGTTCGAAGGAACGGTGCTGAGTCATGACGGTTTGATTCTATCGGGGCCAGGGCTCAAGGAGCATATGGTCTCCGAGATCGACGGGAAGCCAATTGATGGCTTTACAGCGGTCGCCCGTGGCGGTGGAGACGTATA
The DNA here is from genome assembly GCA_002728755.1 of Myxococcales bacterium. Lineage (GTDB taxonomy): Bacteria > Myxococcota_A > UBA9042 > UBA3505 > UBA3505 > UBA3505. The sequence goes on along the minus strand of PBVT01000041.1, from coordinate 45,349 downwards.
TGTCGGTACCACCGCAAGTGGGCAGGTTTTGCGCCTGCGGAAGGGGAAGTTTGTCTCGGTCTTCAAGGGAACCCATGAGAACGATATCGGTGTGACGGCCCTGGCCTGGCACCATGGAGCGTTATGGGTCGGCTTGTCCCCATCCGGTCGTGTAATCCGTATTGACGCCCAGGGAAAATCCCATGTGGTGTATGACGGGGATGCGACATATATCTGGTCGATTCGAGCCGATGGAAAGAAGGGCGTCGTTATCTCTACAGGAAGCCCCGGTGGGCTGGTGTTCGCCGATTCGAAAGGAAAGGTGCGCCGTAGCGGTACGCTGCAAGCAGAACATGTGATGGACACGTTGCAGATCGGGAAAAAGCGTTGGGCTGCAACTTCGTACCCCGGTAGAGTTCTCGAGTTGTCCGGGGGCAAAGTAGCAAAGGATGGTTCGATCCCTGTGCGACGAGTTCTGCTCGATATGGGCATGAAGACCGAAGTACGCCGCTTGCAGCCGGTCGAAGGGGGGATGTATGCGGCCGTCAATCCAAGAAAGTCTGGTACGACAGCTCCGGCCCCGAGTAAATCGGCAGGAGGAAGCGATAGTAAGAAATCTAAGAGCGTTAGAACGGGGAGTGCATTTGGCTCACCGGTGGTCGCTACCGCCCCTCTGACTTTACCGAAAGGATCGTCCGTATGGTTCGTGGATTCCTCCGGGACCAATCGCCCCGAGCTGGCGGGTCTGCCACCGATTCTTTCTATGGAACGTGCGGATGGAGTAGCGGTTCTTCTCAGCCTTGCCGATCGAGGGCGCGCGTTTCTTTTCAATCCGAAAGGTGCCAGCAGTCTATATATAGATACGCCACAGGCAGCGATCTCGGACATTCTGTTGAATCCCGATGGTACGGGCTATGTGGCCACAACCGGTGGTGCGGCACTCTACGAGTTGCGACCAGTCACCTCCAAGCCACGGTATTATTCCAAGGTCCGAGATTCGGGTGGTATGGCGTCGATGGGGCGAGTGGATATGGTTGGGAAAGGGTTCTCAGCGTGGGTCCGGACCGGCTCTACCTATGAAGTGCAGGCGGATACGTGGAGCGGATTTGTAAAGGTTCCGGCTGGCGGCGGAGTTCCAAAGGTGACGCCACAGAGGTTCTATCAATATCGTCTGGATTTGAGCGGTAAGGAAGCCCATGCACGTGCGATACGACTCGCGTTCCGCTCGCCCAATCTCGCACCGTCCGTACACCGTGTAGTCGTGGTAGACCGTGTGATGAAATCATCCAGTCCCAGTAAGAAGAAGACTCCCTCGCGTAGTCGTAGTGTTCGGAAAGGGACGAAGAGGCTCAAATCAAGTACTGCTAAACGATATACGGGGATCAAGCGGATCGGCTACGATGTGCAGGATCTGAACGGCGATAAACTGCGGGCATTTGTGTCGGTTCGACGCATCGGTACCCAGGCATGGATTCCAATCACCGGGAAAGATGGCACCACCCGGCTATACGTAGATTGGATATCGGCGGATTTCCCGGACGGCCGGTACGAGGTTCGAGTTGGCATCTCCGATGCGCTGGGGAATCCACCGGGTCAAGAGAAACGCGACCATCTCATCTCGGAACCGGTGCTTATTGACAATCATCCTCCGTCGGTCGCGGAGATCAAGGTGCGCGATAAGAAGGTTCACTTCACGGTGCGGGACGCAGGGAGCTCTCTACGAGCTGTCGAGGTGGCCGTGGATAATGGTATCTGGAGAGAGGTCGCACCTCGGGATGGCATTGTCGATGGAGATAAGGAATCGTTCCAGGTGAACCTCAGGGATCTGGATGGTGCGGGCGCTGGTATGGTGCGAATCCGTGCGTTTGATGCCATGGGGAATTGGATCGTTGACGGGGTCGAACTCAAATAGAGAGCATCATGTGTGGACGTTTTCTGCTGGTCCATGAAACAGACGATCTGGAAGGGTTCTTTGCTGTCGACGGCCTCGACGAGATCGAGCCAAGGTTCAATATTGGACCAACCCAGAGTGTCCTGGGCATCGTAAAGACGCCGGACGGACAGCGGCACTGTGACGCCTTCAAGTGGGGCCTGGTTCCTCGTTGGGTAAAAGACCATAGAATGGACACGCAGCTTATCAACGCGCGTGTGGAGACCGTACAGGAGAAGCCGTCTTTTCGTGCTTCGTTTCGGGACCGGAGATGCCTTATACCAGCGTCTGGTTATTACGAATGGAAGGGCACGGGGGCGGGCAAACAAGCCTATCATATCCGGTCGAATGAAAATCGACTTCTGGCGTTTGCAGGCTTATGGGAGAGCTGGCAAGGCCGGGATGGTCTGGTGGTGGAATCCTGCACCATCATCACAAAGCCGGCTCACCCAGATATCGAGTCGATTCATGGGCGTATGCCCTTGATGGTAGCCCCAGCACATTTCGATATCTGGCTGGATACGACCAATTCTACCCCCGATACTCTCCATGCGGTATTGGAGGGTGACTCAGCACCAGATGTGCAAGCCATCGCGGTATCGAATCATGTGAACCGCATTCAGAACGATGGGCCACGTTGTATCGCTCCAGTGGAAGTACAGCAGGAGCTGTTCTGAATCTGGACTAATCGGTGTCCATATCATCCCACATGCCCAGCTTCATTTTACCCTCCAGGGTCGCCATAGTTCGAGGGTTCCATGGGGGTGTAAATGTTACATGGACATCACAGCGTGGGAAGCCTGCATTAAGACCATGGGAGCGCACTGCTGCCACAAGTTGTGGGCCGTACGGACAGGCGTAGCTGGTCCAGGTCATAGTTATATCGGCGTGGTCTTCATCTACAGTCACTGTATAGATCAACCCGAGATCCACCAACCCAACATCGAGTTCGGGGTCGATGACCTCATTCAATGATGATTTGAGGTCGCTGGCGGTGGGAAGCGATGGCGAATTTGATGACATGATCACTCCGTAGCGATGACCGGGTCAGGGTTTGGACCAGGCACGAAATGCTGCTTCGACCGTGGTCCAGGGTAGAAGAGCGCAATCGATACGAGCGGGGAACGCCGCTACGCTTTGTAGTATAGCAGCCTCCTCCAGTAACGCCGTATCCGGGTTGCTGTCTGTAAACATTTCCCGAAAACGAGTGAGTTTCGTCTGGCACTCGGAGATTCTACTCCCCGTCAGATGAGGCCAAAGCAGGCTTCCACTGGCGCGACAGATGGTGCAGCCATGTACTTCGACCTGTGCCGCTTCAATGATGGGATCGGTGTCACCATCTTTCAGGCGCAATCGGAGGAGTAATTCATCACCGCATTTGGGATTGTATCCATCGCGCTGAATCTGCGCTGTACCAATTGGCATGGTGCCTTTGGGATTTCTAGCGTGCCGCACGATGGTGTCGCGATAGAGTTGCGACAGATGAACCTCGGTTCCCGGTTGTCCTTCGCGATGCATACGATCAACCCAGAGTTCGTGAGAAATAGGACTGTGCTTCACGAAGGGCCGATGCAAGGATGTCGATGTCCTCTTCGGAATTATAGATGTAGGCGCTCGCTCTTGTGGTCGACGTTGTATTCAGCTTTTCCATTAGAGGCTGTGCACAATGATGCCCAACACGGACGCAGATTCCCTGGAAATCGAGGAACATGCCGAGATCATGTGCGTGAATATTGTCGAGTTCAAAGGAGACGATCGCTAATCGATCGTGGTCGTCTGGCGGTCCAAAGAGCTTAAGCCCTTCGATCTTTCCGAGGGTCTCCACCATGTAGGAGGCCATCTGTTGTTCATGCTTCAGCACATTGTCCATGCCGAGCTCTTCCAGATAACTGAGCGCGGAGGAGAAGGCGGAGATCTCCGCAAAGGCCGGTGTTCCGGCCTCAAAGCGCTCCGGTGGGTCGGCAAAGCGGGTGGTGTCATATTTGACCTTGAAGATCATGCCGCCACCCAGCTGGTAGGGCACCATATTATCCGCAAGGTCTTTCTTCAGGAAGAGAACACCCACACCGGTGGGGCCGAGCATCTTATGGGCGGAAAATGCGTACGCGCTGCAGCCTATGTCCGAGACGTTCACGGGCATCGTGGGGACAGCCTGTGCGCCATCGATCATCGTGACAATACCGCGTTCGTTGAGGCGCGATACGATCTCTTTCGCTGGGTTGATGGTGCCCAGCACATTACTGGCGTGAACAAAACTGACCAGCTTGGTCTTATCATTGACCTGGTCGAAGAAATGGTCCAGGTCCAGGCGGCCGTCGGCATCAATCTGTGCGTAGCGTAGTGTGGCACCGGTTTGTTTTGCCACCATCTGCCAGGGCACCAGATTGGCGTGATGCTCAAGCTCCGTGATCAGAATCTCGTCGCCACTACCAAGGCTTTGTAGCGCGTGGGAGCACGCCACAAGATTGATCGCTTCGGTCGTGCCCCGTACGAAAACCGTATAATATTCGTCGGGATTGGCGCCGGCGAACTCCGCGACATGTTTTCGCGACTGCTCAAGCTTATGTGTAGCCTCCATGGACAGCACGTAGAGGCCACGATGCACATTGGCGTTCGAATCGCGATAGAACTGCGATAAGGAATCGATAACGCAGTTTGGCTTCTGCGAAGAGGCCGCTGTGTCCAGGAAGACCAGGTCTCGACCACGAATCTTTCTCTCAAAGATGGGGAAGTCGTCCCTTATTTTTCGTCCATCCAGCATCTATTCCTCCAGATGAACGATGAGCTTACCATCGGTCAGTTCATGACGCAGGCAGGGAATGGGCTCGTCGGCGGGCAGGGTCAAGGCTGCTCCGGTCGAGATGTCGAACGAAGCGCCGTGCCAGGGGCAGACCAGCCGGTTTTCAGTGACATGGCCTTCGCAAATCGGTAGCTGCAGGTGACTACATTCGTCACGGAGGACCGACAAGCTGCCATCCTCAGCGCGCACTACGACATAGTCCTGGCCTGCGATTTCCAACGGAGTGATGCTACCGTTTGGATAATCCTTCTCTTCCCCTATCGTATATTTATTTGGCATATGACTCGTCAGACATGAACCGGGCTGTTGGTATCAGGGCCTATAGATCGTTTCAAGCCTGTAGGGGGCTATCCACAGGAAATCCTTATCGAATTGGGCCGGAGAGGCCACGTCGGACAATCTCCGATAGTTCTACACCGATGTCTTGAGGAAGACGTTGGATGGAAGGTCGAACGAAGTCTTCGACCTCGTCGGAGACTTTTGTATTCAACAATTCGGGATTCTCTATATGAACAGATTGGTGGGGTTGTCCCTCACATATGAACTCATCATTGGATTGTGGACCATCCACGCGGTGGGTGGCAGTTGCTGAGGGATCGGTCGACAGAGTGGCTAAGCTGATGCGACTGGTTGTAGTACCCTGAACGGCTTCCAAATCGACTTGGCAATCGGTATGACTTGAAGCCTGGTCTGACGCCATATTGTGAATCTGAATATTCGATTCCGAGTGGTTACCGAGCTGAAGCGCTTGAAACATATGGGTCGACCGTCCGGATTCTTGCGCCCATTGAAAGGAATGCCAGTCCACGGATGCATCGTTTCCGTGCAGATTCAAATGCGAATCGTGGTGTTCCTGGTCCGATGTCAGTGTGCAGTCCGTAAAGCGAAGATGTGATCCGTTGGCAACCCAGGTAGAGCGGAGAATATTGCGTTGATGCTGGCCAGTACGATGGCTCAGGCTGAAGTATTCAACGAAACAATTTTCATGGAGGAATAACTCGACAGTGACCAATTCCGGGCCATGGTTGATGTAGCGCGGTGCGATACAACCTTCAATGATCTGCACACGACAACCCGGTTCCAGAACGATTACGTGGCGCACAACATTCGCTTCCCCCAGATGGTGAGGAAAGAGATCCAGGGAGATTGTCGTCTCCTTATGTTGGGGCACATGCAGAAAGAGACCATCTTCCCAGATAGCTAAGGCGCGAGTTGCGAGAGAAGTCGACCACCGTCGTAAAAGAGGGTTGGCGAAGCCTTCGATGGCCGGTAGAGCCTCAGGGGCGTGAAGAGGTGTGCTGGTGCCGCCCAGGTCTTGTAATTCTCGATGCTGTGGTTGTTTGATCCGGCCAAGAGAAGCTCCTGTCGGAAGGATTGGCCACTCTTCGTTCCCCAGTTCATCAATTCTTGAAGGGGACATATTCAGCGCCGCATGGGTTCGCTGATCGATCAGCCAGGAGGGCTCATTCCGTGCTTCAGCCCAGCTTCGGAGCATGGACACAAACTGCCGTTGCGATGGTTCCGTCAACGGATTTTCGCTCCTGTTGGCAATGCCTCGGCGGGTTGTACAAAGACCATGCGATTATCCGATTCTGCGAGAAGCACCATGCCTTGAGACAGGACACCGAAGATCTTTCGAGGTTGGAGGTTTGCCAAAAGGACTATCGACGTTCCTGGTAAATCGTCGGGAGCATAGGATTTCGCAATACCTGCCACGACAGTTCGGGTGCTCTCTTCTCCAGCGTCAACGGTGAGCTTCAATAGCTTCTCCGCTCCCTCAATGGGTTCCGCGGTAACGATCGTTGCGGTTACGAGCTGTAGTTTCAAAAAGTCGTCAAAACTGGCCATGCCGTCACCTGGATCGGGTTTGGGGGTGGGTTTCGCCTTCTTTTCTGCTTTTTTCGGCGGTGCCTCGGATTCGGGCGGAGCTTCAAATTCCAGTCTTGGGAATAGTGGTGGTCCCGCCTTGATCGGTGTTCCCGCTTCCAGCATGCCGTAATGTAATTCCTGTGCTGTCTTTACCGGTCCTGCACAACCAAGATTCGACAAGAGCTCGTTCATCTTTTCGGGCATGATGGGGTGAAGCAGATTTGCGACGACGTGCAACCCTTCAAGGATATGGCGTAGGGTCTCACCGGCACGGGCTGGGTCTTCCTTCACAACTTTGAACGGTGCCGTATGATCGATATAACGGTTCATGGCCCGTACGACCTGCATGGTCTGCTCGATCGCGTCGTGGAGTCGATGGGACATGATATGTTCTTCGACTACACGCGGCACAGCGTTAATGAGCTGTTCCAGCTCTGCGTCTTCATCACCACTTGGGCCTGGAGCAGGGATCTTGCTGTCAAAGCCGCGCTCCACAAGGGTTATGGTGCGCCGAAGCAAATTACCCAGGTCGTTGGCTAGATCGCTGTTGTTTCGGCGAACAACGGCCTCTTCACTGAAGGACGCGTCGAGTCCTATGACGATGTCACGCATCAGAAAATAGCGAAGCACCTCTGCGCCGTATTTATCTCCAAGGGAGAGGGGGTCGACCACGTTCCCAAGAGACTTGCTCATCTTCGTATTATCAATCAGCCACATTCCGGTTGTAACCAATCGCTTCGGCAGAGGTAGGTCGAGGGCCAACAGCATTGTGCCCCAATACACCGAATGGGTAGTCAGAATATCTTTCCCCAGGAAGTGGTTGGCGTGGGGCCACCAGGTCTGGAACCTCTGATCGTCGCGGTAGAGCCCAATACCGGAACAATAATTCAATAGCGCGTCGAACCATACATAGGTCACGAAATCTTCATCGAAGGGCAGGGGGATACCCCACGATAGCCGTGATTTCGGACGTGAAATCGACAAATCCAGTAGAGGGTTTTCCAGGAAAGAGCGGACTTCTTGCCAACGACTTGCCGGAACAATCCAGTCGCGGTTCTTCTCAAGATGCTCGATGAGCTGCGGCTGGTATTTGCTCATCCGGAAGAAGTAATTCTTCTCGCTCACGCGCTCGACAGGACCTCCTGTCTCCGGGCATTTCTGGTCCACCAGATCTTTTTCCGTCCAGAAGCGTTCGGCCCGTTCCGAATACCAGCCCTCGTATTGGTTCTGGTAGATGTCACCCTTATCGTAAAGGCTTTGCAGTGCCTCACGTACGATCTCGGTATGACGTGGCTCTGTAGTCCGAATGAAATCATCGTTTTCTACATGAAGGTCCGGGAGTAGATCGCGGAAGGCCTGCGACATTTTATCTACGTATTCTGCAGGGCTGACACCCGCGTTCTCTGCAGACTTTTGTACCTTCTGGCCGTGTTCATCTGTTCCTGTGAGGAAGTGTGTCTCGTAGCCGAATAGAGCGTGGTACCTGCGAAATGTGTCTGTTAACACCGAGCAATAGGCGTGTCCGATATGGGGACGCCCATTGGCGTAATAGATCGGGGTTGTGAAGTAACTACGCTTGGTCATTTTCGGTCTAACTCTACCTACGGAATCTGCGTTCGACTGGCACCCCCGAGAGGATTCGAACCTCCGGCTCACAGGGATTAGGAATCCCCGGCTCTATCCTGCTGAGCTACGGGGGCATGCCGCGCGGGAATACCAGCTTCCATCGTTTCGCACAACTCTGTTCAAGCGAATTCTACCCCAGTGGTAACGATCGGTGGGTTTGATGACCAGCGCGTCGAGTTCACGAAGTGGCAGGTGAACGGTTGTTAGGATAGTCTCGAATAATGGATCCACGCGAACGCACAATTCTCATACTAACGTCGGCGTCCCATTTTATGGCGCATTTCGCCATGTTGTTATTTCCAGCGATGGCGGTGCCGATTGGCGTGGATTTGAATATCAGCTACAGGGACGCTCTGGCCCTCTCTGGCCCTGGATATGCGGCGTTCGGTCTGGTCGCGCTTCCTATTGGCTTTGTAACGACCCGTGTATCGGCTCGCACACTACTCATAATCGGGAATGGAACCATCGGTATAGCGGCCCTGGGGGCAGCCCTCTGGGGAGATCAACAAAATCTATCCTGGTGGTGGTTGGGTGTTGGAATTGGAGCCGGTGTCTATCATCCGGTGGGCATGACATTGATCTCCAATAATATACGCGCGAGGGGCCGAGCGATTGGCATACAGGGAGTGTTTGGAAATATAGGTATAGCCGGCGCTCCTCTTTGTGGCGCATTGGTGTCCTATCTGGCGGGGTGGCGTTGGGGATTTGGTGTTCTGGGTATTCTTGGCTTTCTCGTATTTTTTCTGCTTATCAGTCAGCGTTTTGACGAATCGGTCGTTGCGCCTACGAGCCGTCATCAGGACGAGGTGACGACAGGGTTTATGGGACGGCTGAAGCTTTTTCTTGTCTTAGCCCTGGCCATGGTTCTGGCAGGGTTTGTATACCGGGCGTTTCATTCGTTGGCCCCCAAACATCTGGGAGAAACTCTGCTGTCGGATGCCAAATCCATTGCCTCTGGGAAGGCCAATCTCTGGGGGGGAGTCTTCGTTGGTGTGGCGTTATTGGTGGGAACGGTTGGCCAATTGGTGGGTGGTCGGCTCGCGGATCGTATTCCTCTAGTCCGTGGCTATATTTTGTTTCATCTGTTGAGCATTCCGTTCTTATTTGGGGTGGCCTTGCTCGATGGTTTCATGGTGCCAGTCGCGGCCGCTGGTTTCGCATTCTTCAGTCTTGGTATGCAGCCCTTTGAGAACAGTCTTGTTGCGCGATTTATCCCTCCACGATGGCGTGGGGTTGGTTACGGGCTGAAATTCATCCTCAGCTTTGGAATCGGCGCGGTTGGGGTCTATTACGCCGGTTGGATGGAAGCCCGGTCGAATGCGGCTGATGCCGTCTTCTGGTTATGGCCGTCCATTCTCGGAATTCTGCTTTTTGGTATTGTAATTCTTGTAATGGAAAGACGCGTGGAGGAGGCATAGTGTTTGTTCCCTCCGACCCCCGACTGATGCGCCTGGTATTGGGACTGCTAATTTGTATCGGTCTGGCGATGACTCTTCATCTGGAGGCTCTGGATGGAGAGCCGGTCCTTGATGATGATGCCGTGGTTCTTGAGAATCCGGTGGTGCAGGGCCCCTTGAACCTTGGGGCCGTCTTTTCCACCAATATCTATGGTGGTCAGCCGGGCCGGGAGGGGGCCGGTGGGTATCGCCCCGTAACGACCCTTAGTTACCGACTGGTTCCTGCTGGAGATCTATACCTACAGCGCTGGCTGAATATCGTACTCCACGCAGGGGCGACGGCGCTGGTCTTCTGGTTGGCACTTATCTTAGGTTCACCCCTCTGGGCTGTGACCGTTGCGACACTCCTATTCGCTGTCCATCCAGTTCATGTGGACGCAGTAGTGCCACTCAATAATCGCTCGGAGATGCTTTGTGCGATCTTTTTATTGGCTGGTCTGGCCCTCTGGTGGCGAGCCCGGACGATAGGTCTGGGGATAGTAGCGGTTTCCCTTGGATTCCTTGCAGGGCTTTCAAAAGAGCAGGGCGTATTGGCTCCATTATTATTTGCGGCGCCGTTGGTGGCGGATTGGTTTGCAGGAAAAAAAGGCCAGGAACGCACAATGAAAGAAAACTGGCGGCCCTGGCTTGTGGGGCTGTCTCTGCTGGGCACTGTGGTGTATCTCGGCCTTCGAATGGCTGCTCTTGATGGCCGCTTTTCCGGTCTGATTTCCCCATCCGACAACCCTCTGGTGGACAGCTCGTTTAGCGCACGTCTCTTCTCCGCCGGTATTCTTGTGATTCACACCCTTCGATTGCTTGTCTGGCCGGCCTCCCTATCTGCCGATTATAGCCGCGGTTCGGTGGAGCTGAGTGATGGTTTTCAGGGGGGATTATCCTCTACCGATCTGCTGGGGATTGTGGGACTGGTTCTTTTGATTGGGGCTATATTGTTTGTATTACGCGCACTCGTTGTAGGCCGAAGACGAGTGATGCTTACGTCTGGAGCCGCGCTTCTTGTCTACGGCGTATCTTCCAACGTCGTAGTTTGCTCCACCATCTTGTTTTCCGAGCGAGCACTCTATCTACCGACAGCGTTTCTAGGTGTTGGATTGGCCTGTGTTCTCCCGGCCGTTGCCGCGCGGATAACCGCTATGCGTGGTTTGGTTGTGGCCTCTATGGGCTTGGTCTTGGTTCTGGGGAGCGTACGTACGGCGGAGCGTGTTGCAGACTATAAAGATACCGAGACCCTGGCTCGCTCCTCCCTGGAGGCTACCCCCGGATCCGCTCGCCTGCATACTATGTTGGGCGCGTCTATGATTGAAACCGATCCCGAATCTGCACAAGCCTCCTTTGAAAAGGCGCTACGAAATGATCCAGGGAGCGTTGTTGCTCTACGCGGACTGGGTGATCTGGCCCGTAGAGCTCGGAACTTTCTAGACGCGGCGCGCTACTATGCAGAGGCATTTACGAAGAGTCGCGGTGGGGATGTGCAGGCTATCATTGCGGCCTGTGAGGCATATCTACAACACCAGGGCACACTCACCAGAGATGATCCGACCCGTGGGGAGTATCTACAAAGAGCCGAGAACGCGTGTGCGATGGCCGTACGAGTTGCACCGCAACTAGCGAAATCCCACGAAGCCTATGGGGCGGTCTTATTGAATCTGAACAAGCGCGATGAGGCAATCCACGCCTTCCGCACTGCGCTAAAGCACGGGAGCCAGAAAATCTTTGTATATGGAAACCTCATCCAACTTCTCTATGGACAGCAGAAGTTCGCTGATGCGGATGTTATAATGGAGCGTGCTATCGCGGTTTACCCGGATAATCAGCGGTTGCGCGCTCGTCGCTGCGACCTGAAAAAGGCCCTCGGACGGACCGAGGAAGCAGCCAAGATTTGCGGCTCCGGACCTTAAGCATGAATTCCAGTGGGAATCCAGGGGAAAATCGGCTATTTTTTGCCTGTGGAAACGTAAGGTACTGAACACAAGAGGTTTTCTGCAAAACCGAGAAATTTCGGTAGTCGCCGTTTACAAAATACCACTTTGTGAAAAACCCTTTATCCACAGAACGTTAGCTCTTGTGGATAAAAAAGATGAGTAAACTCAATGCTTTACGGGATTCATGTGGAAAACCCTCTGAATTCTGAGGGTGTTGACAATCCCGAAATCCTGTGCCAAGGCCCGCAGTTCCCGGAGATCATTGATCTTTAGAATTTGAGTGTCAACTCCACCCTAAATTTACTGAGTTTTCTAGTGCTGTGGGTAGTTACCAATAAAACGGAAACAACCAACGTTTCCAGAACCCATCAATTCTTTGATGTGGATCCGGCGATGTTGGATGTTTTGCTCTCTCTCGACGCGCGCCATGAAGCCTTGTTGGGTGAGCTGACGACCGTGGGTACACAGCTGTCTATAGAGGACACGCGGCGATTTCTTGAGGTTTTGGAGTCTGCGGCGGATTTGCTAACGGCGCGCCGCTCTACCGAAGCCCTGGGTGATGCGAGCCTGACAATGGACCCCCTGCGCCGTTCCCGACAATTTGTGCGTAAGTTACGAGCGCGGTTAGAGGGTGACGAATTCGTACAATGGCTCAATAATGTTTCTAATTTCGTAGAGTCGGTTTTACGACAGAATGGAAGTATCCGGGTGGTAGAATGAGCACTGGCCGTGGAGTATGGGCTGACGTCATAGACGACGATTGGAACGATTGGCGTTGGCAACAGCGCCATCGTATCGATGGTCTTGAAATGTTGGAATCTGTGATCGATGTTACGGCGTCGGAGCGAGAAGCGATTCGCGAGTGCAAAGCCTGGTTTCGTATGGCGATCACTCCATATTACGCGTTGTTGATGGATCCGACCGATCCGGATTGTCCGATACGCCGTCAGGCGGTTCCTCATCTGGATGAATGCCTTACATACCCTGGGATGTCAGACGATCCTCTGGCAGAGGAAGCTCATAGCCCGGTGGATGGTGTTGTTCATCGGTACCCGGATCGGGTGCTCTTATATGTGAGTCATAATTGCCCCGTGTATTGTCGACATTGTACGCGGAAGCGGAAAGTCGGGGATCCCAGTTCAACTCCTGCCGGACAACGACTTGATGCGGCGATTCGCTATATTGAGCAGAACGACAAGATCCATGATGTGTTGATCTCCGGTGGGGATCCGCTCACGTTGTCGAACCAGGTTCTTGGTCGGCTTTTGGAGCGTCTGGGTCGCATACCTCATCTTGATCTTATACGAATCGGAACAAGAAACCCTGTCACGTTGCCACAACGGATTGACGAGGAACTCTGTGCTGTGCTTCGAACCTCTCGTTCACTTTATGTGCACACGCACTTCAATCATCCCAAGGAGTGTACTCCGGAAGCGGGAAGGGCGCTTGATATGCTGGCAGATGCCGGTTGTGTTCTTGGGAACCAGATGGTGCTGTTGAAGGGAGTGAATACCGAGCCAGCCGTTGTTGTAGAATTGAATCGTTGGCTCCTTCGTCACCGTTGCCGTCCGTATTATATTCTCCATTGTGATGCTGCACCGGGTGTGGCTCATTTTCGAACCACGCTCGATGACGGTCGTCGGGTTATAAAAGCCTTACGCGGACATGTAAGTGGTCTCGCCGTTCCACAATACGTCGTAGACCTGAGTGGTGGCGGGGGAAAGGTTCCGGTTGTCCCCGACTACTTGATTGCTGAAGGCCCACAAGAGGTTGTATTTCGCAATTACCAGGGGCGAGTCCATGGTCTCACACAACCGCAATAGTCATCGCGGAATTACCATGAGGACAGAATCAAGCTTGTTGATTCTGTCGACATGGATGCTCTTTTTTGATTCAGGCGTACGGAACACCTGTTCGGGTCGCGGGGGCTGGAATCGAACCAACGACCTCCGGGTTATGAGCCCGGCGCGCTACCTCTGCGCCACCCCGCAGCTACGGGGCTTATAGGCTGTTGACACATAGACTGTCAAGAGGGATTTACGCGTGACATGTGTGTGTATGCCTGGCTAGTATAGGCCGCCAATTTTAAACCAAGAAACGTTGAAGGAGAAACGAATGTCGCTCGTCGGATGGGCATATGGTCTCGGAGTTGGCCTCGCGTTTCTGTTTTCCTTTGTGATGGCGGTTCGCGGCTTTAGCCGTCTATTTGACCAGGATCGCTCGCCGATCGAACGTGAGGCAAGGGTCCAGGCCCTCTTGGATGAACGAGATCAGCTTCTTTTGAACATCAAGGATCTCCAATTTGATCATGCCATCCGAAAAATATCGGAGGCCGATCACCAGGAGTTACGGGCGGAACTCGAAACAAGTCTTGAACGGGTGCTGAATCAATTAATCGAAATGGGTATAGAACCGGATGTATCGAGTTTGACGGACGCATGAGAAGTTTACGGATCATAGGAGCGGCGTTGCTGCTCATAGCGGGGACGATATCGGCAGTAGCGAACCCCATGCACGAGCCCGGGAATACTGGCGTGGGCGCAGAAGCATCGAGTCAGCAGATAGCGGAGCATCTCCGAACCTCGGTTGAATGTACTTTAAGAGTCCGTGAGAGCGTCACCGTCATATCCTGTAACGTTTACTTTTATCTGGTGAATCGACGGGCACCGTTGGTGATCCCGGAGAATGTTGTTCGAGTGCCGATGCTTAGTTTAGCGACAGGCCCTCGCGGTGTTCTGGACGAGTTTGTCACCCATAGAAACTATACCCATTTTCAGGTCCGTGTACTTGAACGTGAGGGAGAAACACAGGGGAAGCCGGAGATCGTACGTTCCGCTCGTGGTATGTATCTAGGCGCAGGCGCTCTCCAACCGGGTATGCCGTTGATTGTCCAGGTCGGTGGACAGATGGGGTACTTTATAAGTCACCAGGAGGGCCCTTTCTGGCAATCTCTGTTCAAAAGAAAAGAGACACGGCTCGGCTTACTCACGGATGTCCCCTTGGATGGGCTGTTTCTTCGGGTCCTTGGACCCAAGCGCTACCAACCCACGATTCGAGTCGATATTCCGGGTGAACATCTGGTGGAGCCCAACCCGAATAATTCGTCCGAAGTCAGCCAGGTGTTTCGTTCGAGTACGACAACTCCTCCGCACCGTCTGATTCGGATCACTGTGTCCAATCTGCCACGGGTCAACCCGTATTGGAAATGGTTGGTGCTTGTGCTGGCCTTTCTTATCTTCGGAGTGGTGTCGATGGTCTGGGTGCGCTTTGCACGGAAAGAGGCTGCTGAAGTAGCCGCTCCTCCGAAGCAGCGTGTGCCATCGGAATTCCCAGGTACAAGAGCTCTTATCTGGGTGAATATACTCTGGTTTGTCATTTATGTGGTGGGCTTTGGTGGTGCGATCCTGGGCTATGTGGAGAGTCGAGCCGTTGGCTTCGGGGGTAGCCTGTCGAATCATGTCCTGGCGGGGGAATACTGGCGTGTGCTTACAGCCGGCCTCGTCCATATCAGCATGATTCATCTGCTCAATAATCTATGGGCAATACGGTTCTGGGGCCGTCGCTATGAGGCAGATGTGGGCCCATGGGCGCTTCTGTTGACCTATGTGCTAGGCGGGGCGGCAGGTGTCGTAGCAACACTCTTTCATAGTCCACCTACCGTTGTGTTTTTTGGTGCGTCTGCAGGAGTTATTGCTATCTGGGGTGGTTCAATTGGCATTCAGCTGCGTAGCCTTGGAGGAGATCGGCGAATCGCGCTGATTACCGTGTTGGCCCAGGTTCTCCTTGTTCCCATCTATCTCCTTATACAATTTCTGAGTACAAGTAGCCTCGCTGTAGGAAGTCATCTCGCAGGGTTCATGACCGGACTTTTTGTGGGGATTGTTCTGGCCGGTGATTCCACTCCCCCCAGAGTCTTTTATAGTCTACGTCGTATACTTGTAGCTGTTATTGGTCTTGTGGGGGTTCTTCTTGTTATTGGCCTGACCCCTCGTGCTTCCGCGACTCTATTTGCCAGCCTTCATCGCATGGAACCAGAGCTAGCGAACCTGGTGCTCGAGTTGGATGATATGGAGAACAAACACCAACTCGGTATTCTCTCCGATGAGGAGGCTCGCTCCTTCCTCAAAGAAAGGGCGCAACCCCTATTGACCAGGGCAAATAGCCAGATAGAGAAGCTGGTCCAGTATGAGAAATACCATGCCGGGACTCGTAGAACTCCATATAACGAGGACTGGGCCCGAACGCATATGCTGAGTGTGCAGGCGGTAAATCTTGTACAGGAACTGGTCACGTCCACCGGGGCATTGCCTACCAGGACAACATCCTCAACGGTGCCGGTAGTGTTATCGCTCTATCGGATACTCCAACACCAGACCCAGACCCGCTGGTAGTGTATGGTATTTGAGGGGCTACTTTGACGGAACCGATTCATATACAAGGGCTGATACGAGCCTTTGGTCGCCAGCGGATTCTACGCAAGCTGGAGGCTACCTGGGAGCCAGGTACTGTACACGCGGTAGTTGGTGCCAATGGCTGTGGGAAGAGTACTCTATTGAAGGTTCTGGCGGGCAGCCTTGGCTTTGAAGCAGGGCGAATCCGATATGGTTCTACGGAGATTGGGCCAGGGGATGCGCTTCCCTGGCAACTTCGAAAGCGACTGGGTTTCCTGGGGCATAAGAGTTTTACGTACCCCGAGCTGACGGCCCGCGAAAATCTAGAGCTCTCCGCGGATCTATATGACAGGGATCGGAGCATGATCGTTCCGATTCTTACGGACATTGGTTTAGGAGATGTACTGGAGCGGCCCGTGGGCACGTTCTCCCGAGGAATGGTTCAGAGAGTGGCGCTCGCACGCCTTGAGCTGCAACAACCGGATTTTATCTTGCTCGACGAACCAACGACCGGCCTGGATGAAGAGACCCGTGGAAAGTTATTGGCGCGAATAAGAGATATGTCTGCAGCGGGCCGAATGGTCGTGATGGTTTCCCACCATCTTAAGGACCTCGATGCATTGCAGGCGACCGTGCATCGGCTCAAGCAGGGACGGTTTCATGATGGCGAGGACAGGTCATGAGCTTTGGCAGTCAACTGAAGGCTGTCCTGGTAAAGGACCTGCGGATTGAAGTGCGAAATCCCGGTATTTTGTACACGATGTTGCTGTTTGCAGCGCTTCAGGTGGTCATCTTTGGGTTTGCCTTTTATGTGATGAACGACGAATCCAATGCCGAGGCGTATGTGCCTGGTTTGATGTGGATTGTGATTTTATTCTCGTCCACCCTGGGCACGGGACGCATCTTTGATCGTGAGCAGCAGAACGATTGTCTGGCGGGTCTTATGATGGGATGCGCGAACCTGCGAGTCGTCTATCTAAGTAAAGTGATCCTCGCCCTGGGATTCAGTTTGGCTATGGTGACTCTTGTGATCCCCCTGGTCATCGTCTTTTTCGATCCGAACATCCCGCATATGGGTCTACTCGTACTAGCCGTGTTCCTTGGGGTCCTCGGGTTTTGTTTCGTTGGGACGCTATTTGCAGGGCTTGTGACCCGCCTTGCGTTCCGCGAGGTTCTCTACCCGCTCATCGTTTTCCCTCTGATTGTTCCACTATTCCTGGCTGGTGTAGAGGCCACGTCTCTAATTTTCTTATCTGCGGAGACTCGGTTTGTTGATAACGCGTTGGCAGATATATGGACGTGGTTGCGACTAATGCTTGCGTTCAATCTGGTGTTCGTGTTTGGTACCACCTGGATATTCCCTTATCTCATGCGAGATAGAGGGTGAGCTGAGGAGCGATAATGTCTCGCAAGCATACTACGCATTTGGTGCTCATGGGCATAGCTACGGTGGCTATTCCTGTGGTGTTGATGATGATTTTCTTCTACGCACCGACGTTGCCGGAAAGTAATTCGAGCGACATGAATGGCGTTGTACAGAAGATCTTCTACTTCCACGTGGGATCGGCAATGAATATGCTGATCATATTGCTGGCTGCGGGCATCTTCTCCCTTATGTTCCTCATACGAGGAGATCTGAAGTACGACCATTGGGCAGGGGCTTGTGCCGATACAGGAACCCTTCTTGGTATGATGGTCCTATGTTCCGGCCCCCTATGGGCCAAAAAGGCCTGGGGTACCTGGTGGAACTTCGAACCCCGTCTTATGTTGGTGCTCCTGGTATTCCTGATGTACCTCGGCTACGCAGCAATGCGCCGCTTTGGTGGGACGGATATGTTCACGAGGAAGCTGGCAGCTGGTATCTCTGTGCTTGGAATACCGGCTATCATCTTTATTCGAATCGCTGTGAACCTATGGGGTAGAAAGCTACACCCAGAGAATCTCAACAGCGATAAGAGTGAATTCGCTTCGTCAGCACCGGAGATACAGACAGTATTCTATGTGTCTATTCTGACGATTCTGGTTTTCTCGCTGGCTGTAGTCCTTCTGCGAAAACGAATTCGCCAAGCAGAGGACTCCGTGGAGTCGTGTTGGCATGCTGCGCAGGACGCCGATATTGTTCTGTAAGCCTGTTTCTCTAGACCTGAACCCTATGAGCAAGATGATGAACTCGCTGAACTTTTTCCGAAACACCTTTTTGTCCATCTGCCTTCTAGGCTTTGTTGTGAGCGTCACGCCAGTATTTGCGGACGTGGGAACTGCGTCGAGTGATGTAGTGTCGACCAACGATACGAGTGGCACAAAAGACGTGGAAAAGGCTGCAGAACCTTCGGTCACGGCGCCTACCGACGAGGCCCCTCCAGTAGACCGTGGTGCACCGCCTGCGAAAGAAAACATACCGGGTGGTACCTTTATGCTCGTCGCATATATTCTTATGTGGTTATGCCCTCTGGCATTTCTATGGGGTACCCACCGAAAGGTTGTACGCCTGGAAGGTAATCTTGCAGAGTTGCGGACGGCGATTGATAAGACGAACGAATGACATCGTCGCATCTATTCTATATCCCTCTGATGATACTTGTTGGCCTCGTGGTTGGCTTTATCCTCGGGCGGAAAGCCGGTATTGGCTATATTCTTGCCAAGAACGAGCAGGAGCAACGAAGGGCGGATCGTCGTAAGAAACGCGCAGAGGTGTCTGCGGCTAAGGAAGTCGAGACGGCGGCTCCAGACGAATCAACGACTGGTTAGACGACGAAAGGCATCCGATGGAGACGTCGGGGGTTTTTCGGTCTCACCACGCCGCTTACGTTGAAGTACGTGGTAATTGACCTCTACTTTCGGTTTGGGAAGGGCATCCCCATCTCGTTTTTCATGTTCAATTGCCGACGCATTCTTTTTCGCATCGTCGTCATTTTTTTTGGATGTCTTTTTTTTGGTAGCCTTTTTTTCGCTCATTTCCCTCGTCTCTCCTCTCCGTAAGACACCATAGAAACAAGCATACTGATCATTTTATGTCTTGTCAGTCCCGGAACGGTTTCTTCTAGTGCTCGGGTGGTTGTAACCATCAGGGAATATTAGACTAATTCAACAATTTGGTTGGTTCGAAATAGTCTTTTTTTTTGTGTCTCTAGAAAAAAAAACACGGTCAACCCTTGACGAAATCGATTCTGTGCCTTTTATGTCCGCTCTCTGATTGTTTGGATGTCGCGTTTCAAAAGGATTGAGAACGCGCAAAAAGATTAGCACTGATGGAGGTACTCATGAAGGTTCGACCGCTTTACGATCGCATCCTGATTCGTCGAGTAGAAGCAGAGGAGCGTACCAAGGGTGGAATCATCATCCCTGACACCGCGAAGGAAAAGCCACTGGTTGCCAGTGTCGAAGCCGTAGGCGCGGGTCGATTGTCTGATGAAGGGGATGTACGTCCACTTACGGTACAGGTAGGAAATCGTGTTTTGATTTCGAAGTACGCAGGTACAGAAGTGAAGATTGAAGGTACGGAGTACCTGATTGTTCGCGAAGACGACGTACTCGGAATTGTAGAAGAGTAAGCGAAATTCTGTGAAACAGAATCGCGATTAGAACGATAAGGAGATAGGAAAATGGCTGCCAAAGAAATCCTTTATTCGGATAAGGCGCGGGAACGGGTATTACACGGTGTAAATTCCCTCGCGAATGCCGTGAAAGTAACGCTTGGACCCAAGGGTCGTAATGTCGCAATCGAGAAGAGCTTCGGTGCTCCGATCGTGACCAAAGATGGTGTGACTGTCGCGAAGGAAATTGAACTTGAAGACCGTTTCGCCAATATGGGCGTACAGATGGTCAAAGAAGTTGCCTCCAAGACCTCGGATGTCGCTGGTGATGGAACCACGACAGCCACCGTGCTTGCTCAGGCGATCTTCACCCAGGGTCTGCGGCTCGTCGCTGCGGGTCACAACCCCATGGAGCTCAAGCGTGGTGTCGACGCTGCCGTCGGTCATATCGTAGAGCATATCCAGGGCCTCTCCCGCGACGTGGCTGGTAAAGAGGAGATCGCACAGGTCGGCTCCATCTCTGCCAATAGCGACACTACCATCGGTAATATTATTGCCGAGGCCATGGATAAGGTCGGAAAAGAGGGTGTCATCACGGTAGAAGAAGCCAAGTCCATCGAGACCTCCCTTGAGGTTGTCGAGGGTATGCAGTTCGACCGCGGTTATATCTCTCCGTATTTCGTGAACGATGCTGATCGCATGGAAGCCGGTCTCGACGACCCATACATCCTGATCTATGAAAAGAAGATCAGCACGATGAAAGATCTCCTCCCTGTCCTCGAAGGTGTAGCCCGCAGTGGCAAGCCATTGTTGATTCTGGCGGAAGATATCGAGGGCGAAGCGCTGGCCACATTGGTCGTGAACAAGCTTCGCGGCACACTGAATGTAGCGGCTGTAAAGGCGCCGGGCTTTGGAGAGCGTCGTAAGGCCATGCTCCAGGACATCGCGACCCTTACGGGTGGTACCTACGTGAGCGAGGATCTTGGTATCAAGCTCGACAGCATCGATGTATCGCAGCTCGGTACAGCCAAGCGCGTTACGATCGACAAAGAGAACACAGTCATCGTCGACGGTGGCGGCAATGCGAACGATATCAAAGGACGCATTGAGCAGATTCGTCGTCAGATTGAAGAGACTTCGAGCGATTACGATCGCGAGAAACTTCAAGAGCGCCTTGCGAAACTCGCCGGCGGTGTGGCTGTCATCAAGGTCGGTGCTGCTACCGAGATCGAGATGAAAGAAAAGAAAGCCCGCGTTGAAGATGCTCTTCACGCGACCCGCGCGGCCGTCGAAGAGGGCATCGTCCCTGGCGGTGGTGTTGCTCTGGTACGAGCGCTTTCGAGCCTTGATAGCCTGTCCCTCGAGGGCGAGCAGGGTGCTGGAGTCAGCATTGTGCGCCGTGCCGTTGAGGAGCCCCTTCGACAGATTTCCGCCAACGCTGGTTGGGAAGGTTCTGTCGTAGTGGAGAAGGTTCGCGAAGGATCGGAAGACTATGGCTTCAACGCCAGTACAGAGACCTACGGAAACCTTATGGGTGATGGTGTTATCGATCCCACCAAGGTTGTCCGCTCTGCTCTTCAGAATGCGGCTAGCGTAGCCAGCCTTCTGCTTACCACCGATTGCCTTGTTGCCGAGGCTCCCAAGAAGGATGAGGCTCCAGCTGGAGGCGCTCCTGATATGGGCGGCATGGGCGGCATGGGTGGCATGGGCGGCATGGGTTTCTAAGCCGTTCAGAAAAAAATGGGAATATCTAGGAGTCTGCCCCGCTTATACCTGGTGCATCCTCCCTGATGTGACCCGACCAACCCAGAGAAAAGCATCGGTCTTAGGACCGGTGCTTTTTTCGTTTTGCGAACAGGTGGACAGCGTTTGTTTGATGGGTATGATTCTAGGACTGTTAACGGTTGCGAGCCGAATTTGAAGATCGTACAGGCCACTGATTCGTCTACTGGGGAAAGTAAGTGTTGAAACCCACAGATGAAGAACTCATGGAACGTTATCAACGGGGTGATGTTCGTGCCTTTGGCTCGCTACTCGAACGTCACGAAGTCCGAATCTACAACTATTTTTTACGCACCTTTGGGAAGCCCGATGTGGCGAGTGATCTTACCCAAGACACCTTTATGCGGATCGTAAAAGGGCGTAAGAAGTTTCGTCGCGAGTCGAAGTTTGCCACCTGGATGTGGCGAATAGCCCATAACCTGAGTATCGATACATTTCGGCGTTTGAAGTTTCGACGTCATCAATCTCTCGATGCACCGATTCGAAATGACTCCGATTCTTCGAGTCGATTGGAGCAGACCGGCGATCCCACCACGATACCCGCGGATGGGGCTACCTACGGTAAACAGTTTCTCGCGTCGTTAGAGGATGCCATTCCCCTGTTGGACGAGGAACAGCGAGAAGTGTTTCTATTGCGACAGATGGAGGGCTTGTCCTTCCAGCAGATCGCAGATATCCAGAATGTGAACGTGAACACGGTAAAATCTAGAATGCGATATGCGCTGTTAAAACTTCGTGAAGCCTTAGCGAAGTATGCGCCGGATGGGGGAGAGTCGTGAAACCGACGGACGGACGAATACTTGATTACCTTATGGGTGATCTTTCGGCAGAGGAGGCTACCGCCTTCGAAGCGGAGATGTCTGCCGATCCGGAGCTCCAGTCGGAGCTCTCCTTCTATCGCCAGATCATGGATTCAGCCAACGCGATGCCGTTGGTACAACCCCCACCAGAGCTGGGAGCTCAGATCATTGATTCCGCGGCCCAGGCCATTCGTCGTGAGCGCGGCGGATCGAATGTCTGGCAGCGCTTCTTTACATCTTTTAATCAACCATTGTTAATGGCAGCCACGGCGGTGGTAATTCTTGCTATCGGTTCTGTGGCCGTGATGCGGCTCGCAGATCAGAAAGATGAGGAACAGGCTGTTGATCAGTTCGCCGAAGCGACGGATGGGTCCGGCACGTCTGAAGAGCTTGATGAGGAAATGGAAGAAGTTCTGGATGAACCGGTGGCGGAAATGGCTGCAGCGGCACCAGAAGAGATGAAATTGAACGAGCGTGCTCGTCGCTCGAAAGAGGTTGACGGCATAATGGACGAGTCCCCGAGCGGTACTCTTCATAGCGCTAAGGGCATTGGCAGTCTGGATGAGAATGCTGATGCGAGTGAAGCGCCTCCGACTCGCCTTCGAAAATCAAAACCCAATAGCCGGCGTAACCGGCCAGAAGCACGTCGGAAGATCGCCCAGCGCAATAAATATACGACTCCTCCCGCGGCTCCGGAGCCAGCGGCGATCGCCCCTGCGCCGACAAGAGCGGAGACAACGAAGGAGGTCGCGGTTGGATTGAAGCAACCAACTCCGGGCGGCGTAAAACCTCAGCTTAGCGAACTGCCTACGGAACATCCGAAGTTGAGTGGACGGGTGGAGCGTAGTGATTCCAGTCCCGCTGCGGAGACGGCTATGGCCTTCGTAGAGGGCGAAGGGGTGGGGCGTTCTGGTAAAGGTTCGGGAGGCGGCGGTATACGAAGCGTAGAGGACCATGGATTGGGAAGTCGTGGTACCGGTGTGGGCGGCGGTGGTGTCGCGAAGGCGAAGGCCAAAAAATCCACACCACAGGTCAATTGGCAAACCGATCTCCGTGCTCTTATTACGCAAAAAAGCTGGAAGACTGCTCTGGAGCGAGCTGAAAAATTTGCCGCCGATATTCCTGGTCTGAAGCGTAATCCAGCCTTTTTATTATTATACGCTGAGATCGCCATGGAGAACGGTAAGCGCAACCAGGCACGTACCCTGTTGAACCAGTTGAAGGATCTCGAGCCCTCGTTATCACAGCGATACAAAACCCAGCGAGATCTACTGGAAACGAGATTGAACGAAAAATAGCTGGCACCCAGATCGGCTTTGTACGTCAAACACCGATCGCGTCTTCACCAAAGACAAACTTATGCATCTGAAGGTGTAGTCGTGCTGGGAGCTTTTCCTCGACGAGGAAGCGAGCCAACGCTTCAAGCTCGATGGTTCCATGGACTGGGCTTATATGTACGGCGCCCACTCGATCCGCCAGCGAATAGGTCTCCAAGACGCTCTTAACCCAGGGTAATTCTTCGAGGGACATCACCACAAACTTGACCTCGTCGAAGGAGGTTAAGTGCTTTATGTTTTCCTCGTGAAACTCTGTATTAACAAAGAGTTCTGTTGAGTCTCCGGTGATGGCGTTGCCAAAGGCACCCGGTGTTTTGATATCGCAGATCCGCTTGACCCCTTCCGGGAGAACGGAGATGTCCATATGGCCGCCGGTTTCAATGGATACAACATATCCCTCGGCCAGTAGTCTGGAGCAGAATTCAGGCAGGTCTTGTTGAAGTAGAGGTTCGCCACCCGTAAGGCATATATGCTGGAGTCCGGCGGTTTTGATTTCGCCCAGGATTTCCTCCTGGGTCATTGGGGTGCCGCCTCCAAAGGAGTAGGGTGTATCACACCAGACACAGCGTAGATTGCAGCGCGCAAAACGAACGAAGGTCGTGGGGATCCCCGTGAGGGTCGATTCGCCCTGAATGCTATGGAAGATTTCGATTACGTTCATGGCCAGATTCCGCTGGGCACCGGGAAGAGTCACGGTCTCTTAGCAGTTCCATGAAAAAAGATCCTGGAATTTGTTGTGTAAAGCCGTCTCTATGGCCGGTTACGTTGACTAAGAGCATATCTATTCTGAATGAAATTCGACATGTCCCGTCAGGAGTCCTATCAAAGAGGTAGATGCTTATTCGATATTGTACACGTTTTCTTTTTTCTATTTCCCTGGTTGTTCTGGGCTGGGGGATGGCCTTGGCCGCACAACCGCAGTCCTATCTATTACCGCAGGCTGGTTATCAATCCGGATCGATAACCAGTGGTCTCGGATGGACGCAGCATTCCGGTGATCATTTTGTGTCCATGGATGTGGGCACTGTGGTGAATCTGCGGGCCTTTCGTGTGGGTTTACATGTTCCCTTGAATCTCCGGGTGCACGATGGTGGCGTAGCCGATGATGGGATTGTTCGGAAAGAAGACTGGGATGAGGTGAGCGATTGGTTCCGTGTGATCCGCTTTATCGAGGTGGGATCGCCCTATACGGGCCCCTATTATGGCCGGTATGGCGAGCTTGTGGCAGCCACTATGGGTCATGGGACAATCGTGGATGGCTATTACAATACTCTGGATCCTGACCACTACCAGGGAGGTATCCAATTCCGTCTGGATCTCCGTAAGTATGGTGCGGAATTTCTTATCGATAATCTGGCCGGTCCCGAAATCATAGGGCTTCGCACCTTTGTTCGTCCCTTGCAGTTTGGCAACCCCCGTACGGATATCCTGGGTCGAACGGCCGTTGGTTTAACGGTAGTGTCGGATCTAAACGCCCCCCGTACATTGGAAATCAATCCAGACGGGAGTGTGGTGCAAAATGATGTGGGGCTTCCACAGGCTTCGAGAGAGAGCACAACCTTTCTAGGGCTCGATATGGAGATGCCGCTGGTATCTACTCAGGAGTTTCATGTCATCCCATACCTGGACATAAATGGTCATATTGGTCAGGGCGCTGGAGGGCATCTGGGCTTGCGTAATATCTGGCTCCCCAGCACTGTTTTTGAGCTGACCTTTCGGTTGGAATACCAGCTACTGGGTGAAGGGTATATTCCCTCCTATATCAATAACCTCTACGAGGTGGAGCGGTTCCAATATCTGGGATCGCAGACGAAACTATCGGTTCTCGAAGATCAGACTCCCCAATCGGCCAATGGGGTTATGGTGGAGCTCGGGTCGAAGATTTTCGACGCGCTGCATGTTCGTGGCCGGTATATGGCTTCCGAACGTAACCAGGATGACGCCGTGTGGTTGCAAGCCACAATGCCGTATCTCGGGAAAGTCCGAGCGTCTGCCACCTACATCAAGCGTAATGCTGCGAGTCTCGGAGAAGTCTTTGACCTGGACGGGGCCCTCCTGGTGGGAGATGTCCGCTATCGTGTTTTTGGCGCTTTAGCCCTGCAGGTCTTATTCGCTCGAGAATGGCGTACATCGCAGGAATCTGGAACCGCTTTTGATACAGTAGATACCTGGCAGGCGGGTCTAGTGGCCGACTTTACACTTTGATGGCTTTTTATTCTTCACGAAAATGCCGTGCTAGAGTGGGAAAAACATTGGAATGAGTTGCCAACGTCCTCTGTTGATGCAAAAAGAGACAGGTCAAACGGAAAACCGGAGTGTGTCGTGCAAGTCCATCGTCTAATGATAATTGCTCTTCTGGGTGTGCTGATGTTGGGTTGTGCACCGACCTATATTGAGAATACGAAGGTGCCCAATACGCCAGAGAATCGAGAGATCGTGACCTTCGTAGAGCGCTACCGGACAGCAATTGAGCATCGTGACAACGACCTGCTGTTGTCGTTGGTGAGCCCTCGCTACCTCGAGAACGCTTCGACAACCGATATCTCGGATGACGATTACGGCCTTCGAGAGTTGGTAGCGAAACATATTCCAGAGTTTACCCAGAAGGTGCAGGGCGTGGACCACAAGCTGAAGGTTTTGAAGATACAGCGAAGGTCCAATGTGGCGTTCGTAGATTACGAATACGATCTTACCTTTCGTTATAAAGATGGGGCGGAAACCCGGCTCCACACCAAGCGGGATGTAAACCGGTTGGAGCTATTGCGTGAGAATGGTCAGTGGCGTATTCGGTCGGGCCTTTGAACGATAGAGGGCTTTGGTGTCTGGCGGTAGGGCGCTGGAGAACGGTGGCGCTGACACTGGCACTCCTGTTGTGCCATTCCTATGCATTGGCGGGCTCTATCCCCTGTGATCGCTACCCCGATGACGCTCGTGGAACGTACGAGAAGCTACGTTGTTGGCTGTTATATGGCGACGCCGAGCGCGCTACGGAGCGCCGCACAGAGCTTATGGGGATGGGGCTCGAGGGGAAGGATTATGCGCGTGCATCAGATGCCCTTGAGAAAGCTCGTATTGGAGAGTATGAGGACGCCGTTCGTGCACTGAGACGAATCGCTCGAAACCGTCCGACCTGGCTCTTCGTTCATTATGAATTGGGTCGACTACATCATCTATTGGGTCAGACTACCCGTGGGAATGCAGTCTTGGATCGCCTATCCGAACTCTATGATGCGGGGACCCTACGAAGCTCGGAAGATCTGGTCTGGTTGGGCCGATCTCTTCATCTCCTGAATCACCCCCGAGATGCCAATGACATCTTTCGAGAAGCTGTTCGGAAGGATCCGGGGCGTGTGGATGCCCATATGGGGTGGGGCGATCTGCTTCTCGCGAAACACAATCAAGAGGAGGCCATCGCCGAATATGAGAAGGTTCTCAAGATTTGGCCAGATCATCCTCTCGCCCTTGTTGGAAAAGCCCGGGTGCTGTTCCAGGGTGGGGCTCGCGCTCCGGAGGCAAGAAACGTATTGCAGCGAGTGTTCTCGTACAATCCTGAGCTCCTGGAAGCATTGGTGTTGGATGCACGCATCTCGCTGTTTCTCGAAGACTTTGAGGGCGCCAAGCGAAGAGCGGAGCAGGTACTCAAAAGAAACCCAAACCACAGGCAGGCCTTGGCGATTCTCGCCGCCCGTTCCTTTCTGCTAGGTCGAACCAACGAGGTCGAAGGGTATTGGAAGCGGGTACGCGTGTTACAGCCTAAAGACGCCGGGTTCTGGTATGAGATCGCACATTTTGCGACGCGTTTTCACCGCTATGATTTGCTGGTTCCTATTCTCGAGCGTGCGTTACGTTTAGATCCGGACTATGTGCCTGCGCTGGTAGAGCTTGGAGTCGCCTATAGCCGGATGGCGAATGACGAGCGTGCACGTGTCTTTCTCAGTAAGGCCCGGGAAGCCGACCCCTTCGATAAGCGAGCCTATTTCATGACGGAACGGCTCTATCATACGATCTTGAAAGACTATCGAATGAAGATGCATGCGGGGATAGGTTATCGGTTCGAGCGTTCCGAAGAGCCCATTCTGTTCCCTCTGATTTCCAGCTGGATAGAGACCGGACGAACGTATTATCAGCGACGCTATGGGTTCCAACTCGAGCCACCGGTCCAAATCGAGGTGTTTAAGGAGCCAGAGACCTTTTCGGTGCGAACCGTTGGTCTCCCTCAATTCTGGGCTCATGGGGTGTGTTTTGGCCATGTCCTGGCCATGCGATCGCCACGGTCGGGTGATTTCAATGCAAGAGAAGTCATTCTGCATGAGCTCGCCCATGCCTATCATCTTCAATATACCGGCGGTCGCGTGCCGCGATGGGTTACCGAAGGGCTTGCTGAACTTGAGACCATGCGTATTGACCCCACTCTGGCGCGTGAGATCGATCCGCATATGGCAGAACGTTTCCGACAGAAGGAGATGCAGCCCATATGTATTCTCTCAAGGGCGTTTGAGCAGGCCCGTGATAAGCGATCGATGTTGCATGCCTATATGCAGGCGCGTCTGGTGTTGGAATGGATTCAGGTTCGTGGTGGTGGCAAAGCGATCAACGCGCTTATGACGGCCTTCCGTAATGGAGAAACAGTGGACGATGCCCTGGAGAATGTTCTTTCGCTCGGTTGTACAGCGGTCGATGAGGCCTTTCTTAAATGGGTAGAGACTAGGCTGGAGCCCTATCTCGCTCCCCATCCGTCTGTGTCCGGGGCGATACCATCGCCCCGTACGTTGTTGTCGCGTATGGAGCGTGGAGATGGTCGGGCCGGAGCCTTATTGGCAGAACACGCACGTCGACGTGGAGATTGGAAGTCACTTGGAACCCTATTGGCGAAACCCTTCGTGGGAGGAACGCCGGAGGGGCGTTTATTGCAAGGGTATCTTGCGTTGCACGAGGAAGACACAGAGCGAGCCAAAGAGATCGTTCGTTCTTTGCAGGACGACGGGCATGGAGGCTTTGAGGTCTCCTGGTTGATGGCGCGAATCCACCGGGTGGAAGGCGTACCGGAAGGTGCGGCCCAACATCTGGAGGAGGCCCTGGCCGTGGTCCCAGATCATATCGCGATTCTCGAGGACCTCGTCGATCTCTATGAGGGGCAGGGTGTAGAAGCACTAGCTCTGAAGGCGAGGAAACGTTTGGCTCTTGTGAAGGAGCACGACGGGTCGTTACGAGCGTCCCTTTTACGAGATCTCCAACGTGTGGGTGATGCTAAGGCGAAAGACTGGTTGGGGCGCTTGATGGAGGTCCGGCCGTTAGAAGGAACGACATGGGCGATGGCTGGCCGGCTCTATCTACAGGGCAAGAAGGGGTGTAAGCCTGCTCTTGTGGCGTTCGAGCGTGCTCGGGAGCTTGGCGCGGTCCTCGAACAGGATGAACTGTTGGATGAAGTGGACTGTCGAATACAATTGGGACAGAAGAGGAAGGCCGCAAAACTTCTTCGTCAGCTTCGTGTTACGGACCCTGATCATCCTCGCGTACAGTCTCTATCCAACGAGATCGATTCGAAATAACTCGCCGGGTTATACACCCATACACTTCGAGATGATCTCACGCATGACTTCGCTGGTACCGCCGCCGATGGTTACAAGACGAGAATCGCGCCAGGCTCGACTCACCTGGTATTCGTCCATATAACCCCAGCCACCGTGGAGCTGTAGACAACGGTCGGCTACCCAACACGAGGTCTCGCCACAGTAGAGTTTGGCCATACTGATCTCTTTTACTGCTTCTATCTTGCGGTCGTAGAGGTCCGCCGCATGGTAGGCAAGCCGTTGACCGGCCTCGATACGGGTAGCCATCTCCGCAAAAAGATGGCGACTCGTCTGGAATTTGGAGACGGGGCGACCGAACGCCTTTCGATCCGAGCAGTACTCCAGGGTTCGTTCCATATTCAGTTTGGATCCAGCCATGGCAGATACGGAGCCAATAAGCCGTTCCCCCTGGAAATTCCGCATGAGGTAATAGAAGCCCATATTCTCCTGTCCGAGGAGATAGCGAGCCGGTACGCGGCAATCCTCAAAGACGAGTTCGGCCGTATCGCTGGAGTGGTTCCCGATCTTTTCGAGTTTCTTGGATACGGAGAAGCCTTTTGTATCCGTTGGGAATAGGAAGATGCTGATACTACCGTAACCTGGTTGGTCTCCGGTGCGGACAAGCAATGTGACGAAATCGGCCCGCGTACCATTGGTTATGAAGGTCTTCGCACCATTGATTATATAATCGTCACCATCGCGTCGTGCGGTGGTCTGGATACCTGCGACATCACTACCAGCATTGGGCTCGGATACACCGAGAGCAGCGACTTTCTCTCCCGTAATTGCCGGCATCAGGAACTCTTGTTTCTGTTCTTCTGTCCCCAGATCCTCAATGACCGGTGTCGCCATATCGGTTTGCACCATAAGTGCCATGGGTACACCAGCACACCCGCATCGGACGAGCTCTTCGGCGTAGACCACTGTGAACCAGTAATCCAGCCCCGAACCACCCAGCTCTACCGGATAGCGCATCCCCAGATAGCCTCGTTGTCCCATGTCCGTGAAGACTTCGCGTGGAAAGATCTTCTCTTTCTCCCAGCTGTCTACATGGGGAGCCAATTCGTTTTCAACGTACTTGCGAAACGCGGTTCGAAAGATACCGTGATCTTCCGTGAATTGGGGATCCTTCTGCGTCATAGTGCTCTCCGTGCAAATGTGCCGACACCATATATTATGAAGTTCAACTTCACAAGATGATTGATGCGTTTTTATGCGGCGCAAAAAATGAAAGGCCCGAGGGGTTTTCCTCCTCGGGCCTTTGCTTGGCTATAAGGGCGTCGAACTATTTGATTTCGAACTCGAACTGCGTGATATCGCCCGTGTCGATTCCGGCGTTGTCTATCACTTCCAGGCTCCAGGTGCCCTGTGCATCGGTGTCGAGCCACTTCTTCAGATCCAGAACCTTCGTGTAGTTGTCTGCGGAGCCTCCAGAGCCGAAATGCTTCACAAGACGTGTACGCCCATTGGGGCCTAGCAGTCGTACGCGAAGATCACCGATATAGGTGTGTTCCACAGTAATACGAAGGATGTGGGTATCGGTGATCATCAGCTCATCGGCGATGATAAGCTCACTGATGATACCCGCTTCGTCGTTGTCCGGAATGGCTACCGGCAGGTCCTGCGCGCTTACGATTGTAGGTTCAACCGGGATCGCGGCGAGCTCTTCCGGCGAGGTAGTAGCTCCCGGAAGGATCTTCTCAAGGAGGACCTCGTAATCGATGAAGGGGTTCTCGTATTCACGGGAACCACTGGGGCGATTGGACTGTGGTTGCCACATGAAATCCGGATGCAGAGCTGTATAACCACCGGTCTGACCATGGTTCCACTCCCCGTCGCCGATAATGCGTGCGTCCGGATCGTCCATGGGGCGGTCCAGATAGAGGGTGTATCCCAGGGTACGTATTTCGACCTGGTCGTCGAACATCTCATTGATGCGCATGGTGTCCGCAAAGGTCTCGTCGTCGATTTCACTGGTATATTCCACTGTGAGCTCTTCCGGGGGAACACCATCGGTCATCCAATGGATCGTGGTCGTAATCTTTACGGGGTAGACCTTCTTTTTGCCCAACTCGACCTCTTCAGCACCCGTCCAGCTATAACGAGTCACCTTCAGGTCGACCTCTACGGGAATGGCTTCTGCGTTCTCTTCTTCCGGGGTCTCATACAGGGGCTCTGCGCTGAGAACACGGTAGGCCTTTACGGGTTGGTTCCATACTTGCGAACCCGTGTATCGGTCGATGACGAACGAGCGGTCTTTATTACCGACCTGGTCGGCGAAAAAGATAT
Source organism: Myxococcales bacterium (assembly GCA_002728755.1). Lineage (GTDB taxonomy): Bacteria > Myxococcota_A > UBA9042 > UBA3505 > UBA3505 > UBA3505. The sequence goes on along the minus strand of PBVT01000041.1, from coordinate 14,064 downwards.
GGAACGCAGCAGGAGTTACGTCTTTGAAGTTGATCTTCTCACGAGCGGCGCTGTCCTTATCGTAATCGTTACGGCTACCAAAGAACGAGGAATGGGCTTCCATCCAGGTCTCGGTCAGAAGGGCCTTCACATCAGCAGCTTCGAAGGGAATACCGTCAACCTCGGTGCGATAGCGTGGTTCTGGATCCATGACGGACGCCGCAGCCCATGCGTTGCAGTGGCCGTACCAGCTCTCAAGTCCAAACTGACCATTTCCATGGTGGAGAATCTCAAACTCGGTCGCAGTATCGATCTCAAAGTCATGTTTGGTCTCGTCCTGCGCCGTATCAATGGTCTTGGTGATCTCCAGATAGCGTTTGCCATCCTCGGTCTCACGCCACTCCTCACCGGCATTTTCTTCGATCCATGCGTTCAGCTTGTAGATGAGATCGCGGCGCTCCAGAATGAGCTCGTTGATCTCTGCGGTCTTGGCATGCAATCCACCCAGATAGGTTACGATCTTGTCGTATTCGATCTTGTCTGAACGACCCATCAAGCGGTCAAACTTCTCCGACGGAGAATGCTTGTCGATCTCTAAGGCGTCGGCATTTTCTTTGCTCCAACGGTCCATATTGGTCGCCGAATTGGTACAACCGTAGGTGCCGGCATGCCAACGACAGGCGATGCCGTCTTTCTTGTAGGCCCACCAGGAACCGACCCAGATGTCTTTTGAAATGGTGGCTGCCTTGGGCAATTTATTCCATCGTGTTTCACCATACCGGTCGTTATCGCTATTGGTGAACCCCTCTTGTGCCGTCGCAGAGGAGGCTACGAAGCAGAAGAGAGAGAGGACGAAGAGAAAGTGTGCAATACGTAATGTAGTTTTCATGATTCCCTCCTTATTGCCCAGCCGAATTGCCTACGAGTTTCTGCAGAAGAAGTACTCCTTCTCCCTGCCTCGTACGCGTAAAGAACGGCCATAGGTCACCATCGCGCCAGTACACGAGGTCACCGTTGTCTTTGAACTTGAACTGACGCACCGTCTGTTCCTCATACGAGGGGAAGAAGGTCTTCGTCAGTTGATGAAGTTCATCGGGAAGCTGCAACATTGTATCCGAACCCTCCGATCGGTAGATTCGGGGAATGGTGCGTGGGAAGATGTCCGAATTCCCATTCAGAGAGGAATCAATGTCGGTCTGCACGGTGCGACCGTTGGGGAATTGTTTGGAATATAGTGTTTCGGAGATCGGGCGAAGAAGATCGTCCATCTCGAATGTCAGCCTATATTGGTGTCGAGTCAGAGCGTGGTTAGCAAAGAGCGATGATACACTTGCAAACCCAGCGGTCTGGGATGGAAACGCTTGACTGATACGAATGGTCGCTACCTGGCGACGGGTCCTATCAATGATACGCTCATCGACCGATACCACCTCATATTTGAACAGGTAGAAATCGCTCATGGTTACGCGCTCGTCGGCGAGGCGAAGCGACTTGTCCATATCGTTGCGATCGAAGTAGCGCCAACCGACGTAAAAGGTGTCTCCGGTCGCGTAAAAGCGCGAGGAGAGACCGGCCTGGATAAAGGCGCTGGGGCCCGAGGGATCACAGTCCGGGCAATCGGCTTTGCCGCCAGAGAGAGATGAAGTACCACCCTCGTCAACACAGCCGGGCAGGGCAAAGAGCATGCTCAGTCCAAGCACTGCTGCCCCCAGGGCTTTCAAATTCAAAATCTTCATACGTGGCCTCCCGGTCCAATTCGCAAACAAAATCACTTTGTGGACTACCAATCGTGCTGGAATCATTTTTTATTCCAAATCAATCAGTTAACAAAGTTCTTTCTTGGTCAATATGCCCAATACAATCTTCAAAAAGGTTGCGGGCTAATACCATTTCCTATGGTCAGATCCAATCGAAGCCGCATTATTTGTCGATTTAGCAGGGCCTATACGTGTTAAGGAATTTCGGAGCCTATGGTATTGTGTAAGCAGTTACGGGTGATGAACCGGGGTATTACCCCGAATTCAGTGGAGTTGGGATGACGAGCGAGGAGAGATGCCGACGCTGTGGTATTAGCTGTCATCCAGCCGTTCGATTGGGTCAACTTCGCGTCGTTATTCCCGGTGTACACTGTCAGTTTCTGGCCTATGAACCGAACGGCGAATCCCGATGTACGGTGTATGCGAACCGTTACGAGCAGGCACCCTGGTGTCTGTCGGCAGAGGAGGCCGGTCGAGAACATCTTTTATCCAGGGATTGTCCCTACCATGAAGGGTGGGACGACCCCGAAGGCAAAACCAGGCTACACCCAAGGCTTCTTCGGGAGAAAGCACCAGCGATTGCTAAGCAAATACTGGCTGAGGGGGTGCCTCGCTGGGTTACGGCGTATGGAGTGGAAAACATTCTCCGGGCCGCAGGTTATGAGGTTCTGGGTACCCGCTTCGACGAGAATGGCTTTCGCAGGTATCAGGTATCGGATATAAAGCCTGTACCGGAATTCCCGGTCGTGTCTATCCATGAGGAGCCAAGTGACTGAACCATTTCCCGCGCCAGGTCTTCGTGCTCGTGGACTCGGTCTGGCCGCCACATTGGTGGTGGCCGTAGTCTGTACAATGGTCTTTGGGCCACTACACGAGCGGGTATGGCATGATGTAGAGGTGGGCCGCCTCTCAGAACATCGAGAGGCGACGGTTGTTCACTGGATGAAGGTGCTCAACGAGGCTGGAGTGAAGGTTCCGAATAGTCGTATCGGGCCCGAATCCGTTGAGCTGGACGTGGTACAGACAGATCCTGCGACAGGCAAAGAGTCGGTGGTTTCGACTGTCGTGTTGGGACGAAAAGGGCTCTATTCGGATGGACTGGCGTTACCCAGCTTCAGTGTCCGTGCGCACGCCCCCGGAAAGGGCAGGGCGCCACCGGAGTCCGATCTGGAGCCTATCGCTCGCCGAGTCGTGGAGATTCTTGGTGCGGTCGATAATGGGCAGTTTTTTCGGGCCCGACGGGGAGAAAGGTTTCGTCAGGGTAGTAATAGGGGCGGACGAGAAGTTCATAAAACAGGGAAAGAGGTCGGTAAGCCGCAACCCGAGAGGTTGGTGCGATATAGTGTAGACTTTCTTGTCTGGTGGGTGGTGTTCCTCTCCATCTGGTACTTGAGTAGTAGTGTCCGAACTGTGTCCACTCTCACAAGGGAACGGCTGGCATTTTTTGCCGCGATTACCCTCGGAGCTCTGCTCATCCGGTTCTTTGGCCCGATAGCGGGACCGATACATGCGAACGAGCACGGCATCCGCGAGCTATCTGCCTATATGCCGGCGTCTTTAGGGCCCATCGATGCGGCCTGGCCCGATGGCCCATATGGTTACGCTGGCAGCACGATCTACCGCTTCCTGGCGCTCTTTACAGGCTCCGTAGGCACAGAGCTTCTATCCTGGATGGGTGGATTGATGGCCTTTGGCACCCTGGTGATCGCGCGGGTGACCTTTTTGATGACGCGGAGTGAGGCCATGTGTCGTATGGCGGCGGTATGGTACGCCATACTACCGATCGCAGTGCGCTCTGCACCGACCGAGAGCCCACTGCTATGTGCCACCCTCTTTGTTCTTATGGCGATACTGGTTGCCCATCGTGCGGTGGCGGAGGAGCGTTGGGAATGGCTATGTCTAGCGATGGCGTTATCCGCTTTGGCGATTCAAACGCATATCGTCACCGTGGCGTGGCTGGTGCCCATAGGCTTGGCTCCTCTTCTTTTCCCAGCGGGAAAACGTCGCTGGGGCTTTGTATTTGTAGGGTTGCTACTTATCGTTACGGCCCCGCACTTGATTCATGCCTTCCGTACCTTCATGTTCGGGGACGTGGATTCCCCCAATCCTCTTGCAAGGGTTGCGCATCAGATGGGTCATGCGGGCATTGGTCCTTTGAACCCCTTTATCATCCCATTCGCCTTTCTACCGTTGACTGTGGTCGCCCTGGTTAAGTTGCAGGGGACTCTGCGCTGGATTGTCCTGTTAACCCTCCTGACGATGTTCCCTCTGGCCGTAAGCACGACCCAGACGCTCTCCGATGTTGTTCGGTACCAGGCACCTCTCGCCGTGGTATTGCTTGTATTGGCGAGTTACGGACTCTGGAGGCTCTGTCGGGGCAGTGGTGATGGGGAGCGTATACGAGTCCGGATATTGAATGGAATGGTTCTATTTACAATCGTTCCGAGTCTGCCCTTAATCATGGTGGCCGATCCGGAGACGGCCGTGGTTCTGACGGCCGAAGAGGCGGCGAACCAGGGCCATCTTATCCGTGGGTTGGACGTGCCCAGCCCGAGAGAACGAATCCATACGCGGCATAAGGCAGCCCGTCCCTGGTGGGTGTTGCCCGAGAGCGCGCCCCGGGATCTGGGTGCGCTGTATCGAGTACAACAGGGCAAGTCGCCGACAATCCCGGTATTGATTACGACCGGCTGTATTACCCAACCCGACGAGGGGGCACGTGCCCAGGATCCGTTGGATGCCGGGTGTGCTCGTGCCCTCGGTCGAAACTATCGTCCGTTGGTCACGATGCCGGCGTTACCGGAAGGCTTCGCCGGTTTACCCCTGTGGTTTCACCCCCGTCGACCCAACGCACCAAGCCCGGGGGTATACCTTCCAGAGGGCAAATAGAGAACGTTGGTTCTAGCGTTGGGCCTGGATCACAACGTAGCGCGCGTGGCCTTCCCGGTATACCAGTAGAACCGCTGGCCCTTGCAGCTTCCTTGCCAGAGTATAAAACTCGTTTGGCCGATCGAGCTCCACTTGATTGACCTCAAGAATAACATCGCCTGGTTCCATTCCGACGTCTTCCGCAGGGCTACCCGCCTGGATCGCTGTGACGACAAGGCCGACAGCGTCGCGGGGTAGTCCTTCTTCGCGTGCCATTTGACGTGACAGCCGCTTTACTTCGATGCCGGCGAGCATCTTTGTTGATTTGGAGAGTCTCGATGGTCGCTTTGTAATTCCTCGATCCAGGTTGCCGATCTTGATTTTCCGCTGCATGCGCCGACCATCTCGAATGATAGAGAGCTGGCTTACGGTTCCGGGCCGTATCAGAGCAACCTCGTTTCGTAATTGCTGTACGGTTCGGGTGGGAGTTCCATCGACGGAGACGATCACGTCGCCACGACGTATTCCGCCACGGTCGGCTGGGCTCTGGGGTTCTACATAGGAGACCAGGGCTCCTTCATTGGTCTGAAAGCCGAGCGCTTTTTGGAGCTCAGGGCCGATGTCCTGAATACCAACTCCGAGCCAACCCCGCACAACGCGCCCTTCTTTCAGGATGGTTTCCATAATGGGAAGGGCCATACTTGAGGGAATTGCGAATCCGATCCCCTGGGAGCCACCGGAGCGACTCAGGATGGCCGTATTGATACCTACAAGAAGACCATCCGTTGTAACCAGTGGGCCACCCGAGTTGCCTGGGTTGATGGGGGCATCGGTCTGTATGAAGTTTTCGTAATCGGTGATGTTGACGTTCGTTCGTTGTAGCGCACTTACGATGCCCATGGTTACGGTCTGCCCGACGCCAAATGGGTTGCCGATCGCTAGCACCACATCACCAATCCGAAGATAACGGGAATCACCAAGAGAGATTGCGGGTAGTTTTTTCGCCGGGATTCGTAGGACGGCGATATCGGTCTTTTTATCGGTTCCTACGATTTCAGCTTCCAGGCTACGTCCGTCATGGAGTTTTACATGGATCTTGGTAGCTCCCTCTACCACATGATTATTGGTCAAGATGATGCCATCACTCTTAACAATGACTCCCGAGCCGGAACTGGTCGGAGGCTGTCCTCGCAGTCCGCGTTGACCGTATGGGTTCATGCGATACATGGGGTGATTGGACCGGTTTGTCTCCGCCGATATGTTCACGACCGAGGCGATGGATTTGTCGACCGCATCGGCAAAAGACAGACGGAGATTTGCTCGCAGTTGGCCAGAGTTATGAACGGGGGACCCGTACATTGGACCGGAAGCGGCCAGGGCGGATCCGTTGGTTCGGCCGATGGGTAGTACCTGGCTTACGATGACTCCAAGCACCAATAGAAAGATCCCCCATCGGAGGCTTGGGTGGCGAGAGATTTGTCGATAGGAAGAGTTCTGCATCAGGCCTGATCTCCTCGATACGGGTTGCGACGGACATTGCTCCCCGAAGGGGAGCTTGTACATATAATCGATTCAATTTGTATTTCATTCCCAGATTTGTGCTCTTGCACCCCTTTCGTTCGCGACCTATCATGGGGCGCATCGTGTCTATACGGCCAATAGCCCTGGCCGTTATCTGGAAGGTATTATCGTGAAACCACACGTACTGGTTGTATGTAAACGTTCGCTGCTCGAATTACTCGGGGGAGAGGACGGTGACGCGAGTTTCCAGGCCATGGTGGACGAGCATGAGGTCGTACGTGAGCGTCATGAACGCGCCCACACAGAAAATGAAGCGACCATAGCTGCGGTCCGCGAAGCGTTGGAAACTACAGGCTGTACGTATGAGGTTCAGGAGCGGCCGATTCAAAAAGTGAAGGGCAGTGACTCTTTCGATCTAGTGGTCAGTGTCGGCGGCGACGGCACCTTCTTGAGTACGGCCCATTCGGTGGAGGATATTCCAATTATCGGTGTGAACAGCTCTACAACGTTCAGTGTTGGGCGGTATTGTGGGGCCAACATAGAGACGTTTGGGGACGTTTTGGCCGGCATCATATCGGGCGAGCAGCAGCCTTCTCGTGTGTATCGACTGCAGGTTAAGATCAATGATGAGGTCGTCGTGCCGCCGGTTTTGAATGAGGTGTTATTCGCCCATAAAATGCCGGCCGGAACCTCTCGCTATATCTTAACCGTCGGTGATCGGTCCGAACGTCAAAAGTCGAGTGGTATCTGGATTGCAACGGCGACCGGATCCACAGCCGCCATCCGATCGGCGGGCGGTAGCCCCATGCCGGCGGGGATGCAGGAGCTTCAATACCTGATCCGCGAGCCCTATCCCCAACCTGGCGTTGAGGTGCGCTTACGGCGAGGTATCCATAGTGAGACGATTCGTATCGAGAATCGCATGCAGGATGGCTTCCTATTCGTAGATGGGCCACGTGCAGAGGTGCTCGTTCCGTGGGGAGCGGTCGTAGAGTTTGTGCCAGGATCGTATCCGCTCGATATCTATTGGGGCGGGGAGGATGAGTTTCAATCCCATTGAGACGATGGGCCTATAGCCCATTTCGGTGCTGAAATTCCTGGACCCGCTTTACTTCTCCATTGAGGCCGACCTTTCGGAATAAGCGGGTCGACTGATGGATCATTTCGGACGCGGCGGTACGTGTTACCCCGGGCAGATGTCCGCGTACAGCCTCTTCCGCCAGAAAATAGTAGGTACGAGCTAGACCTTCCAGATCCTGGATGTTTCGTTGGTGTTCCAGCAGGGCGTTGAGCGCACGATGGATCGCTCGTCCGTCTTCGTTCCTCTGGCTCTGTGTCTTGATCAGGGTCAGTTTTGCCCGTAACGCGGTCTGCTTGTCGCCAATAGAGAGTGCCAGCTGAATGGACTTCTTGGCCCAACGGCCCGCCTGGTCCGGTTCACCGATAATATTGGTTGTTTGTGCCAGGAGTTCCAGCCTTCTTGCTTCGGTTCCAGGCTGTGTCGCTGGATCGATCACGGTCTTCGTCAGCACACGATGCGCTGCCCAGGCGTCTGGGCGTGCCATTAGGAGCCCCGCTTCCACTAGAGTGGCTTCGTAGGCATCGGGCATTTCACTCAAGCGTTCGAATTCGAAACGGGCGTTTTGCGCTAATTCCAAGGCGTCTTCGAATCGGTGCATTCCTCCGAGAAGTCGTGCCAGTTCTAGATGTAGGCGTGCCTTTTGGTGGGCGCTCTCCGAATTCTCATAGGCCTCACGTAAGCGTTGTTCCGCACCCGAGAAGTTGTCTCGACGCTGCGCTGCGCGGCTTTGTGCGAGAATTACCTCCAAGTGGAGGTCCAGATCCTCGCTATATTTTGCCAGGCCGTTCGCTCGATGTAGCAGTTGTTCCGCTTCGGCCGATTGTTCGGAATGCATCTTGTTTTCTGCCAGTCGAACCATCAGGGATACGGATTGTTGCGGGCTTTCCTGAAGGGATTCATCACTGACGCCCTCCAGAGCCGCTTCTGCACGTTGGATATAGGTGTTCCGTTCCTGCTCCGTACTCGTAAGTTCGGCTCGAACTGTGAGCAACTCAGCCAAATGATGGCCAAATTGTTCGGCCGGGTAGGCCTGGGCCAGCCGGGCGGCACGCTCGAGCACTTCAAAAGCTTCCATGGTTTGTCCGATACGACTTTTCACCTCTGCGGTGAGAACAACCCCGCGTATATAGAGGGTGAATTCCTGTTGATTCAACGGACTTCGTTCGGCGCGTGTACTCAGGGCCTGCACGATCCTGGAGGCAGCGTCCGAGGCGTCGGAATACGCTCCGATCGTGAGGGCATGTGTTGCCATCCGCTCTGCTATCTGCAGAGTTTCGCGGAGTTTTCCTCGTCCCACATGATGTTCCAAGAGTCGATTGGCCGTACCCAGGGAATCATTGGATGTGTGGGTGTTCAACCAGGCTACGGCTCCATCGTGGATGGAGATGCGCAAAAAGCGGTCCCGAATTCTTGGTGCGGCCCGGAAATAGCGGCGGGAGTCGAAGGTATATCCCTGACGCCCTCCGAGCTCGTGTACACGGCAGGGGACCAGGACCCCGTGGCGGGCCCAAAGGCGAAGTGCTGCGTCCGCGCTTGGGCCTAAAATAGATTCCAACATCTCGGTGGGAACCGGCCCTCCACATGCTGCGACTGCGTTCAAAACGGTGGTCTCGAAGAGCCCCGGCGTGTCCAGATAGCTGGACAGAGGCTGGCCAAGCATGGCTTCCAGAGCGGCGGTATGCATACTGCCTGGGTTGCCCTTGGACTGCTCCAGAACCTGATCCCAGTCTACATCTTTCTTCTTGAGCGCGGTCGAGTAGTGTTGCAGGAGCTCTTTTGCTGACTCATCTGGAAGAGGAGGGACATCGATAACATATCGGCCAACGTTTGATTTTGCCTTCAATTTTGCCTTTGAAGGCGCATCGTCGCGCATTCCGAGCAGTACGAGCCAGCGGCCCGGCCGTATACGGTCCAGCCAATTCGAGAGTAGGCGTATCGCACCCGGTCGAAGCAATTCGGCCCGATCGATCGATAGAATCGTTGGGGTGTCCTTAAACACTCCACGCAGGAAACGAGCGCTATATTCCAGGACATCGTCCATTACCTGTTCAGGCGCCATCGCATTGATATGCGATCTCTGTTCGGCGCCCGACAGGGCGGCGAGAGCTGCGGCGGATCGACGGACAAGGTGAAGCTGCTCTTCCGGGGTTCCCACAAAGCCAGCACTAACGAGTTTTTTTACGGCCTGACCAAACCGAGCCTTCAACTCCTCGCTGGATGCGGTGGTGTCCAGTTTCGTGGCACGAAGAAGCAGCTCGCTGAAGGGCCGGCCGAATAGATCGACGGGGCCACTCCAGGGATACAATCGAATTGTATGGGTCTTGGGATTCTTTTTCCGTGTGACGGCTAGAAATTGAACCAGAAGTCGGGATATGCCCACGCCGGATGGCCCACGTACGATCACACAGCGGGAGATGGAATTCTGGGTTACGTGGGAGAGATGTTTTTCGAGCTGCTCAAGCTCATCTGTCCGGCCCACGAAGTGCTTGGGCACGAGAGCTGGTCCGGTCAGTATCGAATTATTGGCGTCAAAAGAAGGGGGGATCACCATGGTGTCCACATTCCCCATATTCTGTTCGACATCCTTGGCTTGTGATTCTTCCCAATTTATCTCTGGCTGCGGCTCGGCGATCTTGTATTCCATGGTTGGATCGTTGAGGGCCGGTTCGAGTTCATGATCTGTGACTTGTACTGGTTCCTGTCGGTATTCCTTTGAGTTGCGTTGAATGGTTCGCAGATAATCGACGACTACGGCTGGTGTAGAGGGACGGGCTTCGGGTCGTTTTTCCAATAGAGACATGATGAGTTGCACCAGATCGGTGGGGAGATCCGCGCAACCCTTTTGCTCTTCGAGTGGTGTTGGTGGCTGTATCTGATGTGCGACGAGATATTCCTGGGCGCTGGCGGCCTTAATGGGAGTACGACCGGCCAACATTCGGTACATCATCACGCCCAGGGAATAGAGGTCGCTGGCAGCCTCAAGTCGTTTTCCCATCGCTTGTTCGGGTGACATATAGGCAGGTGTACCCAGAACAACGGATGCAGTGGTGAGTCGCCCGAGGTCATGTTGGTGTTCGTCTTCGTAGGAACGGGCCAGACCGAAATCGACGACCTTCACAAACCATGGATCTCCGGCAAGGCTACAGATCAAAACATTTTCGGGCTTCAAGTCTCGATGGACGATGCCCTCCTGTTGGGCGGCTTCGAGAGCTAAGGCGACCTGTATGGCGACGTGAATCGTGGTCTTTACGTCGATACGTTTTTCACGGGTAAGTCGTGTCTGAAGAGATTCACCGTTGACCCATTCCATGACGATATACGGAGGCGTGTTCTTCGCGATCTTGTAGCCATGTACTGCCACGATATGGGGGCTTTGCAAGCGAGCTACAACCTTTGCTTCACGAAGAAAGCGATCTTCCAGTTTCTTCTGATCACCGAAGGGCGCCGTAAAAAACTTGATGGCAACCTTTCGTTTCAGGCCAATATCTTCGGCGAGCCACACCTCACCCATGCCACCTTTACCGATCTGTCGGGCAAGAAGGAAACTCTCTCCAATACGGTCTCCACGCTTCATAGTTGCGTCCCGCTAAGGACTGGGGCAGCATGGCTGACGGAGATGCGTCGGTCCTGGTGGGCTGCCCGGCCTTCAAAGCCGGTGTGAGGTACGTCACCGTATCTCAGGGGGGTTCGATTCCCCTGCGTCTCCGCCAATCGAGCGAAACGGCCAGCGGCCGCGTTTCTTAGGCTATGCGTCGATTCCATACCGGGTATCCTACGCGATCCGTGCGTACCTGTGGAGTCTGGGGCCCAAAACCAAGGTTGGTTTCGTTAGATTTCGTCGGTGTCGATCTCCAATTCAACGTCAGGAGCATTGGCTTCGGGTTCCTGTGGAAGCTCTATCTCCGGCGGGTATTCTATCTCGGGGACAGGTGTCTCCAGTGGAGCCGATGACGATTCGGTCTGGAATTTTGGAAACATCCCCGCGCCGAATTCATCGAGAAAGCCACGTTCGATGAGAAATACAAGAACAGCCACCAGAGTAATGTTCAGGAATACGGTCAAGGCTACCGTGTCCTTAATGAGCTCTGCCCCTTCGAGCCCCAGGGATAAGGGTACTGTGGCGAGAACCACTGCCGCCAACCCTCGTGGCACCATAGCCCAGGCCAGTAAGGCTTCACTCAGGGGGGCCTTACGGGGAAACACCCAACGAACCGGTATGATCCGTGGAATAAGGGGAAGAGGGGCCAGGATCAGCGCACATAGTCCTGGGCGACTCAGGAAAGAGGAGGGGGCTACAGTCAGTCCCAGAAAGAAGAAGAAAAGAGCCTTTAGTAGAAAGACGACCTCTCGGTAGGCGACACGTTCTGTATCCGACAGCCGGGACAGTCCAAACCCGCTCGGTTTCTGTTCCTCTGGCTCATTCACTTCCTCGATTTCTTCCGAGGCCTGCGAATCTTCTTCCTCCAGATCGTCACGGTCAGCTGCTGATTCGGTCTGTTTGCCTACATTCCCCATGGTAATACCAAGGCTCAGAGCCGCGATGGCTCCGCTGATCCCCATCATCTCTGCGCTGCCATATACGACCATTGCATAGGCCAGAGTGGTGAACATGGCGTTGTCGACGCGCCGCATAAGACCCAGGATAAACGACCAGAGAAGACCCGCAACGATCCCGAAGACGAGCGCCAGGGCAAACGACAAGGCAGCGTGTTCTACCAATTTCTCGGTGTTGACGGCTGCTTCTCCGGCGATACCGGTGGCAATACCGACCGTGCCGATAATGCAAAGAACATCGGTTATAGCGCTTTCGAGAGTGAGAATTGACGCCGTAGATTCACTGCAACCGAGTCCTTTTACAATGGGAATTACCACGGCCGACGAGGTTCCACCGAGTATGAACCCGGCCATAACCGCTTCCCACCCCCATAATCCGAGAATCAATGCACAAACAACGGTAAGTAGGCTTACGGTAAGGCTGAAGGTGAGCAATGCGAAGGGAACAGCTCGCCCGGCTGCTTTTAATAACGATCCTAAGGGCAGAGATAAGCCGCTCTCAAAAAGGATTACAACCAGAGTAATCGCGCCCAATAGGGGCCACATGGTTCCAAATTCGCGATAGTCCAGCCATTCAAAACAGGGACCAGCCAGCACTCCAAGAATCATCAAAAGGAGGATGTCCGGAATACGTGTCTTCTTGAAGACGACATCAAGAAGGTGGGCTGTGAACACGAAGAGCCCGGCTCCCAATACCAGTTTTTCCATGGAATTCCCTGCCCTTGGTTTGATTCGCTATCGAAACATATACCGTGGTATTTGTACTATGGACTGGCCTCGAAGGCGAATCGACGGTCAGTTTTGGGGGCAGGGATCGTTTTGAAATCCTGGGGTACCATGGTTCTTGGGATCAAAGGTGTAGACAAATTTCCCTTTGCACCAGTTGGCCCCGTTATTATTGTCGTTGGTGGGCGAGTTCAGGTTCAACGATTTACCTTCCTTATCCGGAAAATTGGCGTCGTTGAACTCGACTCGATCGATCTCCACGCCGTTGCATTCGAAGATGATTTCATCGGAACCATTATCCAGTTCGAACGCATCTCCATCATAATCAAGGTGCACGGTATATCCAGAGATAGACCCGGTGGCGAGTAGGGCGTAGCCCCCTGGTATCACGTGAATATGTTTGTTGATGACCAGATAATTGCTGTGGTTGTCGCGAATACTGCAGTTGTGCAGATTCAGGGTGATATCTGAAGTCGCATTATATAGTTCAATCCACTCCGGACCGACCGGTGCCCACCATACATCTTTGGGTTCCTTCATGATCTCATTGATGACCAGTTGACCGGTGGCGGTAGGAGAGCCACCACATGCGACGCAGCCGCCACCACAGTCCACACCAGTCTCTGCACCATTTTGAACCCCGTCCACACAACTTGGCTCCTGGCAGGTACCTTCGGCGCAGACTCCATGGGGGCAGGTGGCGCCCGCTCCGTTATCGGTGTCTCCATCACAGTCGTCGTCGATCCCGTTGCAGCTCTCTGTGACTGGATCCTGTGGGGCACAGGCGGTTTGCTGCCCGTCAGTACAGTAGTCAACCACAGTCACGCAGGCACCCGTACCACAACTGAAGGTTCCCAGCTCTTCGTCGACCAAGCCGTCACAGTCGTTGTCGATCCCGTCGCATAACTCGGAGGTCCCTTCGAATGGAGTGCAAGTCCCCATAGAACCGTTGATACACATATTTACAGTGTTGGTGCAGGGGCCGGTACCGCAGGTGATCGTTCCCAGGTCCTCGTCGGTTTGACCGTCGCAATCGTTATCGATGCCATCGCAGACTTCGGTTTCCGGGAGGTTCGGCATACAGAATTGTGTGTTTCCACCGACACAGGCCGGGACCTCAACAAGGCACGCACCTTCGCCACATACAATCGTGCCTGCGTCTTCATCGGTTTGACCATCGCAATCGTTGTCCAAGCCATCACAGATCTCTTCGCCTGGTTCCAGAGGTGTACAGGTCTGGGGGCTACCATTGGCGCATGAAGGCACCGAATTGGCGCATATACCAACCCCGCAGATGATGTCTCCGAGGCTTTCGTCTATGGCTCCGTCACAGTCGTTATCCACACCATCACAGAGCTCATCTTTGGCACCCTCGAGAGGATCGCAGAGGTTCAGTTCGCCGTCTATACAGGTTGGGACCGTATGTTCGCAGGCTCCGACGCCGCAGGTCCCATAGCCCAGGTTGTTGTCGATAGACCCGTCACAATCATTATCGATTCCATCACAGATCTCGTTGGTTGCGCCGAGTAGGGGATCGCAGGAGACCTCTTCGCCGTCGATACAAGTGGTCTGCGGTAG